>CAZLSP010000018.1:0-90209 GCA_964562145.1 uncultured Anaerolinea sp.
TCTCTGCTAAGACAAACCGCCTATTTTTTACCATTGGCGGCCCCGACGGGGTTCGAACCCGCGATCACCAATAGTAAAATTTTCAACCCCCCCATAGCCATCACAAATACTCACTTTTTGCTCGAAAAGCGCGCCTTTTGGTGCGTTTTTTTGTTATTTCTTACCCTGCGCCGACCAGTCTTTTACTATTGGTGCATCCAAAGTTTTGGATACGCGCCCACCAATAGTAAATTATTAGTCGAAATACTCACAACCAGGCGCTGGACGTGTTTGGAGTTGATTAGCTATCCGCTGCCATAGGGCGAAAACTAGCCTACAATTAGCCGATTGACGGGGAAAGCCTGCCCCGACTCCACCAGGTTTTGCCCAGCCCCGCCCATTTTTACGCGAAAACCGCGCCAAATCGGTGCGGCTTAGTTATCCACCACGGAGAATGGCGGTACCATTTTGTGCCCCCAAGCAGCCGCGTATCAATTATGTGTTGGACTCTTGAGAGGGTAGATGATCCATCTGCGATGCGGTGCGATCAACTTCCAGCAGCTCATTAATCATCTGATTTAAGCGCCGGGCATCCTGAATGAAAGCTTCGATTTGATCAAGCATGTGTGATTAGGCGCTGCGCAGTATAACTCCAAGCACATTACCTGATTTGGCTTTTTAATGAATAAATTGGAGAAACTTTGGGGTATACAGCACTCTACTTAAGTGCCTGCTCCACATCTTCGTAAAATTCGAAGATACGTTCCAAATGCGTCAGCTCAAAGACCTTCCTAACATTGGAGCTTACCCCTACCAGCTTGAGCGAGCCGTTCTTTTCCCGGACTCTCTTGAGGGTTGAGACAATCGCCGATAGCCCGGAACTGTCAATAAAAGATGTTTCTGTAAGCACAAATATAATATGAATGAATGATTCTTCGATAAGTGATTTGACCCTGTCTTTCAATTCGCCCGCAGTAACTGCATTCAGACGTCCTACTATGTTCAAAACCATAACGCCTTCGTTGTGTCGTTCTTCTGTTATTGTAAGTTCCATGATATCAACTCCTTGATGTGTTGTGTATTATTGCTTCTGCCGCAGCCATTGGGAAAGAAATGAAGGTGGAGCAGGAGACCAGTTGTCAGGTGGTTTTATACAGCCACCCAAATAATCGCTAAAAGGATACCTAGTTATAACATCCCCGAAAGATATTTACTGATTAAAAACCTGCTCAATTAAATCAGTAACTGTTTGGGGATTGTCCCGAATAATTTCATTGAGTTCAAGATGAATAAAAGTGTCTTCGGTTGTTGATATTAATTGGACGTTTGTTTGAGCACACAGGCTTTTCCAGGATGTGCCATCACAAACACCCACAGATATGTTATGGTCAACGAATGCGGCAGTCAGGTTGCCCAGCAGGTCAGATGTTTTAACTTGGTTGCTGCTAAGCACGACTTGTGGATAACCAGGATACTTACTCGATTCAAAACCGTGGATTTGCAAGATCACATAACCCTCTTCGGATTTGATCAGGGTTTCATGAACTGTCTGGAAAATGGTTTGCGGATTGTGGGCTACATCCGCAGAAAGGTCAGCGTTAGCTCTCCGATGAGATCCAGCGATGAGCAGTGCATACGCATTTAGGGCGCGAAAAATTTCCAAAGCAATCTGCGGCGTATAGCGGTCGAAGGTTGGATGAGGCGCTTCGATAATCAGCTTGTTGGGAGAAGCTTTTCTGATGAGATATAGCCCCCACCCTTTTTGAATGGGTTTTTCTTCCCGAAGCAGATAACTGCTGGCATTTTCATCGCCCCGATCGACAAATTCGATCAACTCGTAGTTCAGGTCACTGCTCTGTATGACAGATTTTTCGAGATTGCCTTTTTGAATTTCTTCTATCAATTGACTAAAGGCCAACATTTCACTGCTCTCCGGTTCCACAAAGTCTTCACTCCCCGAGACAGGCATAAATGCGGTTAGATCGGCAATCTGAGCAACCAAATCACCGGTCATGGGATGAAAAACTGAGGTAGGAGGTGTTTGAACAAGTGCTGTGGTTGGTGTTTGAACAGGTGTTGTTCCTATTTCTGTGTATTGATGACAGCCAGAAATAATGGAAATAATGATTGAAAGAATAATAAATTTTGTTACCCCGGCCACAAACCGTAAAAATTTTCTTGCCCTATTTCTTTGCATTATTGGTATAAGTTTACAAAACAAATAGTGAGTAAAGATAATATAGCAAGGAAGTCAGAGCAAATACTATCAGCGTTGACGCGCCAGTTCCCAGCAAAGTTCGTAATGGGCCCTGTCGTTGGGCATCATTGGCAAATAACGCCACAACCGTGGGGGTAATGGCGCTAAATCCCAGCCAGGGAACGTATGGTGAGCCGCTAAAGCCAATCATGATCTCAACCAGCCAGGTGACTGTCATGCCGGTGAGTACCATGATCGCCATCTTGCTACGGCCAAACAGGATGGCTTTTTTCATGAGGAATTGGGTCACAATCAAATAGGTCAGTGTGCTGCAAAATAGCACGAATAACAGATCCATTGGCCGGGTTACAAACAAAGCCAGGTAACCGGCGGTTACAAAACCGCCGGTGCGTAGCGCATCGGGGAGCAGGGTACGCTGAAAAAAGCCGCTATGATATAACACAATGCTGGTTAAAACACTGATGAAAATCGCAATCAACAACCAGTCAACCGGATAGGCATATGCATTCACCAATGAACGATATTCGGCATCGCCCATTTGTATTGGGAAAACAAAAAAGTCCCGTACCGCGCCAATCAGAATAACAATCCCAAATACGATCAATGTGCACACCAGGGAAGCTTGGATGGTAGTTTTTACCCCTTGCCTTCCCATATCATGAGCAATGATTCCCGGCAATAAAAACCCAATACCAAAAAGCAACCCTAGTTGGGGCGCAAAAACGACGAAAGTAAAAAGCAATCCAATCCAGAGGATTTGCAGAACCAATGAAACTAGGATTTCTGACTCGAAGAGCCGCCGTCCCCAAAGCATCCACCTGGGCCGCAAGTATTTTTGTACAATCCAGTAGACTAACATGGCAATGCCGTAGGTAACCACAATTTGGGTTGGGCGAGTAATAAATAAAGCCAAATAGCCAGGCACAATCGAGCCCCCAGTCGTTACACCATACCTTTCATAAAAAAGCATACTGACCACAACGCCCAGGAGAATGGCTAAACGGACTAATTCGGTATCAAACGCGTATTCATGCACAGGGTCTACTCCACTTGCCTTTGTTTCAGCATATGGCTGATTAGATAACGGCGCCGAATCGCATTATCTGAGACATGACCTAGATCAGAAGTTAGTTTGCCAGTTTCCATCATCTCCCCCTTTAGTTGATGGAAAAATTCCATCAGTAACTCAGCCTGGGGGGTATGAATATTGACCATCCCGATCAAGAAACCTTGCTCGCCCTTGATCAAGGACACAATTTGATCGAGGATCTCTTCCAGGGTCGGGTTTTTGCTAAAACCCAGGTTTATGATCCGCTCGCGAGGACAACCCAATTCCACCATTTGCTCTGTAACTTGTTCTTCGTATGCCCCAAAAGTAATATAGTAATCCAGGTCAAGATCTTTTGCCGCAATCTCCGCAAATTTTGTAGCTCGAACCGCCCGGTCATAACGATTATTGAGCACCCCGATTCGGGTGGCATCGGCCCGGTGATAGGGGCGCAGGGCTTCTATCCCAAGGATAGTGCTCTCTCGATCGTTGACAGCAAACATGGGCGCCCAGACAATCTCTTTACCCTGAATCATTACCCTTTGCACAAAAACCACTCCGATATCGGGCAAGCATTTTCTCATCCCACGCATGGCAACTTCCCTGGGAATATCCAGCATCTGTGCAATCGCCAGGCCAATCGCCAGGTTTTCTTTAAAGCTTAGATAGTCAAACCCTTTCAAGTCATCATCCGTTACCTGGGCAGGATCCGCATACAGGAATTTCGAGCCGCGCGCCCTGGCATTGCGTTCGAGCTGCTCTCGCAACTCAGGGCGATCTTCAGCCGTGATGAGAAGCCCGTTATAAGGGATGGTGTTGGAAAGGGAATCAGCGATCTCGGGTAATGTATGCCCCATCACATCTTGATGGTCTTCGCGGATATTCGTAATGACTGTAATGTTTCCCTTTACAATTTCATCCTGGGACACTTTTTGATATAGTGGATTGACCGCCATGCACTCAATAACCAGGGCTTCTGTTTTTGGGGTGCAGTAATTTCGAATAATATCAATTTGCTCGACAATAGTGGCCGCACCTTTCCGTTTAATCGGGGATTCATTCCCATCCTCATGGATGACACACGTTGCGCTTCCGGTGGTCTTTCCGATGGTATTGAATCCACCTTCCCGCAAGACGCCTGCCACCAAGCGCGTGACTGTGGATTTGCCGCGAATTCCATTGACGTGAACCCGCAACCGCATTTGTTGGATGCGTTTATTATGTTGCTGCTGTACCCGAGACCAACGCCACATCAAAACAACCAGCGTTGCCAAGGCGATGAAAAAACCAATCATCTATTCTTCCTCAAGGGTTTGCTTTGATTCAATGATCGGTGTGGCGGGCATCGCATAAGCGGATACTGGTGCTGCACCCATCTCGGCCAAATCGTGACTGATCGCCAGCGAATCTTCCGCAGCTTGAACCAGGTTGACCTCTCCGGTAGTTTCGCCCTGATAGGTACCTAATCCAAAACTAAGCGCCACATAGTCGCGGATCGACTGTGGATGTTCTTCTTGATCCATATAAGTAACCTGACTTAAGGAGGTGGCAATCAAATCCGCATCCCTGTATAATTCTTCCCACTTGCGTTCTGGCAGAATTAACCCGACTCTTGTCGCGCTTTGTCGAAATGGAATATCGTGAACAAGCGAGGCGCTGGCAACCTGTCTGGCAACAGCCGTGAAAATTTGTTCAAACTCCTTCTCATTCATTGTTGCTTCTGCTAACGGCGAGATTTCGATAAGCAGCAGGCCCAAGGGCCTGTGGAATTGTCTTGCCCGATCAAGTTCCTCCATGATACGCAAATCAGCAATTTTGGAAGGCAATAAACCAGCTCCCGCATCCTCCGCAACCATGACTTGTTTTAGGGCGCGCAGCTCTTGCAACTCATCTTGCTGGTTTTGCCAAACCAGCCGAAAACGAATTGCCAGGAAAATATTCAGGCTCAAACCGACCATCTCCAATAAATTTTGCAGCATGGATTCAGGAGTCCAAATCCCGGTGACCTGGCGGAGGATTACCCATAAGACGACCGCCAATATTCCACCCAGGAAACTGATGTGGCTTGGAAAAATCAAAGCCTGGCCAATTCCTAAGGCAAGCAACGCCAATAACCAGGCTGCCAGGCGCGGTAAATTGCCAAGCAACACGAGCGCCGTAAGGGCGATGACGCCGCCGATAAGCCAATATAACTCCCAAAGGTATCTTTCTGCGCGAGTTGCCTGACTGTTTTTATCTGTCATAACCTTTTCTCTGTTATTCAAATTATTTCACCTGTTGCAGCACACTGTCAAGCTCACCAAGTTCGCCGCCTGGCAACACATCTTTGCTGACTGTGATCTCGTTCCCATTTTTAACCAAGATGTAATTGGATAAAAGATTGTTTGTGGATGGAGCGTTTTGCCATTCGATGATCCGGAGATTATCAAAATCGGCGCTCATCAAACCTGAAACCGGCGGACTAAGCTTGATAAAAAATCCCATGGCAACTGTATCAACCGGAACTGTAATATCGTAGCGGAACAAAGCCCAAGTGCCGTCTGCATCTATCTTGATCGGAAAAATCGTTTGGCTAGCAGATCCGCCTCGAGTATCCGGATACCAGCTCAGTTGAATATTCAACTGGGCTAATCGGCCAGTACGTACTTTTCCGATGATTGATAACTGGGTGCCAGAAGTGACTGGCAGCCGATGAATGGGTGCCAGGACTACATCCCCTTCGTCTTGGGTGCCGCGCTGAATTCGGACTCCCGCGGTTCCTTCGTAAGCAAAATCTGGACCGATATATTTATTGGCCCCTTCCAAATCCCAGAGCGCGCCATCTTGAGGCTGCTCATCCACGTCTTGATCCTCGAACGATCCCACCCACAGAATATCCTGTCCTAATTGAAGATCAGCCCAATTCGAGAAATCTGAAACTCGCCAGCCTTCCGCAAGCTTATAAATTGCATCTGTAGACATGTTTTGATCAAGGGGCAGGGTGAGATCATAGTGCTTGGCCAAGTGAGCGACATCAATATTCATGGCGCCATTTTCAACTACAAAAGGCCCTGGTTCGCGACCTGCAGCTCGCCGGGCAACATATTCAGCTAAATCCAGGGTGACGCCCTTGGGTTGGAAGCCTTCGATCATCAGCGGTTCAATGTAAGCCTGGATAACTTTTCCGTCCCTCAAATGGACGGCCAGAACATAGGACTCGAAGGTTGACCAAACCGTCTGGTCAAAAAGGAAATTGCCCATTGTCCAGGCCACGAGCGAGGAATCATTCCAATCAAAACCGCCAACAACATGAGGCGTATGGTTGATCACCAGTGTGGCGCCAGATTCACGCGCGGCGCTTGTCATGCGCACTACAAACTCTGAGGGAGCCCGTTCGTATTCACTTCCGCCGTGGACCATAAAAATGACTGTGTCATATTTTGACTTTGCGTTTGCCACCTGGCGTCGAATAGTCTCTTCTTCGCAACGGGCTGCCCCGCCTTTGCCCTCAGCGTCAGACACCACATAGCTGATTGCAGTTTTATCAAGTGCGTTGTTGACAAAGGGATAGGTGATCGAAGTGCAGCCTAAAACTGCCACGGTATGCCCTTTGAACTCGGCCACCGCCGGTTGCCAGGCCTGGGCTTCGGTTAGCCCCGCCCCAAAGAAACCGGCTCCGGGTTGAAAGCCGGCGCTTTCCAGAGCGGAAAACGTGTCGACCACCCCCTGATCGAGCAAATCATACAGATGGTTATTCCCAATATCAATAATGTCAACGCCCGCCTGTTTTAGCGCAACCGGAGCGCTGATATGGCTGGCAAAAATAAATTCTTTGGTGGGGTGGAAGCGGGCCGGGCGCGGACCGGTGGGATCCACATAGGGTTGATCGCTAAGGGCGGTTTCCAGGTTAATAATGGTCAGATCGGCATTCTCGAGTAGTGGCTGAACATAGCTTAGTAATGCAAGATGTTCGCTGGCTCCGGCATTCAGGGGTAATAATCCATCAGAAGTATCTCCATCTTCGTTGGGGTCATAGAAGCGGCGCCCAAACATGGTATCTCCAACAAAATGGATGGCGATGGTCTGCCCATCATCAGGAGTCAAGCGGATGAGCACAGGAAAATTCGGCGCGGAAGCCCGTGTCCTTGAAATGTAATCAGGATGTTGAACGGTGACCCATTGCGCAACCAGACCAGCCGGTAATCGAAACTGTCCTTTGGTATCTGACTTGGTTTCTGCGTCTGAGGTATAAACCTTTGCCCCTTGAACCGGTTCGCCAGCCAGATTGATCACACGACCGATAAAAAATGCATCCTGGCTGGATTGAACAGGAGTGCTTACCTCACCGCCAATTGTAAAAGCAGAAATCACGGTGGTCGGTGTGGGTTTCGGAATGTTTGGCTGATAGCTCTTTAGCGCAGGTAAACTCACCAAAACGGCCAGCAAAATCAAACTGACAGCTATAACACCAATAAACTTACGAATTGTCGCGCCAATGCTGCTTCTCAAGGGAATAAACCTCGGCTAATGCCCGCCCGACTGGGCTTCCTGGCGACGACGCATCCATTTTAGAATAAAAGCGCTTGCAATTGCCAACACAAGCAGCAAAACTGCAACAAGGATAATGATTGGCCATGGGCTTCCAGGCTCAAAATATTGTCCAAACAGGCGGTCAATTAATCCAACACCGGGTACGGTGGCAAGTTCGGGGAGACGTTGAACATAGACATGGGGAGAATCTGGCTTGCTGCCACGCCAGACAAAGACCAATTGATCGGCTAATTCTGCTTGCAAGAGAGGGTTCACGAGCACTTGCATGGCTTGCTCATAACCAGCTTTTGTTTTGCCACTGACTACCAAGATCGCCCGGTTCTCAGCCCACGGTGAACGAAAAACTTGAATGAAACCCAGATCAGGGGCATCGGTGGGTAATCGAATACCATAGGTAGTTAGCGGGTTGTTTTTTGAGGATACCGGAAGGTAAGCTTCCAGATTGCTCAATAATGGCTGCCCATCATAGGTACCGATCACGATGATGTGTCCGGCTTTGTTTTTTGGGTCAAGGTCGCCGGCTGGCGCGAAACGGGGCGCAAAGCGATTACCTGTCGCGCTCAGATTGCGAACCAGATCCAGCGCCAGATTGAAGTCGGCGGGGGTGGCATTTTCAGGAAGGATAATGGAAAGCTCCGCCATGTCCGTTTCGCTGGCAAAGGTAAAGGGAAAGTCTCGCAGGTCTAGTCGCCCTCCCTGGTTTCCATGGGGAAGAGACAGGGAGGTTTCGGGGCGAACAGACGCCCAAGATTGCTGTCCAGTGCTATGAAAGCATGAATCGATCGGTGGTCCAAAATCGAAGGCTAAACGCAGGAAATTACGCCCAGGTCGAATAAAATCCTTGGGGATGGAAACTTTGACAGCGTTAGTGGAAATTTCCGGGGCATCCAAGCGAAGACCAACCGCAGTATGTCCGTTCAACAATACTGTAAGGGTCGCCGTTTCAGGATTGAGATTTGCCGAATGGGTGAAGTTCAAGATCAATTGACCATCTTCTGGCGACCAGGCAATTGGGACATCAAAGGAATAGATTAACGATAATTCACCTGTACCCTTTAGCACCCGTTCCCCATACCCCAGGTCAGCCAGGGTAAATTGCTCTGCCAAAAAATAAGGCTCAAGTGCTGGAAGGCTATCGACAATCGCGATATCGGTTCCCATTTGAGCAACAGCCAATGGATCTGACAACGCCCTGGCGGCTTGCAATAAGGTCTCGCCATTCGGACCGCCTACCGCCAAAACCGGATAGCCTCCTGACCAATCAGGGCGGGTCAGGCTCAGCCAGCCAGATTTAGCGCCATTGGAGGGCATGAGCGCATCGAGCTGGGGCATATTTCCATTTTGACTCACCAAAATAACCGGTCCGGATACCTGCCTTGTGTCAAACTCACTGGCAAAGACAGTTTGCCAGCGAGGCGCAGTCTTACTGCTCTGGGCCAGCGCCGATCCAACCACGGATAAAGCTTGATATTCATCCCGGGATGGGGTAGCAGAAACCACAAAAGTGATCGGTGTGGAGGTAATGTCGCCCAATAATTCAAATTGCCCAGGGAATTCGGAAAGAACAAGCGGGTCATTTGTCGGTTCCAAGGCCAGGCTAAGGGCGCTGTCTGGTCCAAACTCCAACCATCGCCCTGGATGATTAGGGATGATACAGGTTATATCTTCTTCCAAGGGCAACAGTGCCGCCAATTCCAAGACATTTTCCCCGCCTAAGAAATAATCACCAGGAATATTAATCTTGAACAGCCCGGCTTTTGATTCAAAACCAGCAGAAGTGATGGGGTGGCCGTTCAAACGAACCGTGAGTGTTGCCCCTTGAACAACCAGATCGCTGAGGCGGTAATCCAGAGTAAGCGCGCCATCTGTGGAAGGCTGCCAACCCGAGGGGATGGTCAAATTAACCGCAGCTACAGGTCTATATCCTTCCAATCGAATGGATGCCCCGCCAAAAAGTGAAGGGAGATTCCACGTTACCTGTGTAGCTGCCGTTTGGGCAGCCGCCACAGGTGGAAGGGCAAGAAAAACGAGGAGTACGGCTATCCCCAAGCAGAAAGATCGCATTAAATTGGATTTAGAAAACATGTTGTGGCTCCATCATTACTTTCCTTTATAAAAAACTTGATCAGTTTCCAGTGATTTCCACCTAAAGAACTGGGTTGACAAACGAGTTCATCCAATAATTGGCTGGCAATGGAGAGCCCGTAACCTGATTCATGCAGATGGTCGAAATCAGGGGCTGGAACTTCAGCCAGATCAAAGGGTTGGCCTTGATCAAAGATATCCACTTGCAAGCCATCCTGGCGGAGAATAATATCAAGCAACAAATCCTGCTCTTCCGGCGTGCGTGCAAATTTAATAATGTTGGTAACGATCTCCGAGCTGGCCAGTTCAAATTCGTAAGCAAATTCTTCGGAATAGGCCAGGGCATGCTCCCTGATCCTGACCAGGATTTCTCCAAGCTGTTCCAATGTTCCAGGAAAGCTAAATGGAATGGTTCGCGGCAGGGTTTTGAGAATGATGACACTGATATCATCTTCTTGTTCGCGCCCCTGGCTGAACTCCAAAACAGCCGCTTCGATTTTGCTTACCATTTCCGTGGCTGAAAGAGTGGCATTTTCAAGGATCACCGTTTGCAACCGCTCAAGCCCAAATTGCTCTTCGCTTTTGTTGATGGCTTCGGTAATCCCATCTGAAAACACAATGACCAGATCGCCAGGCCGCAGCAGAAAGGTTTCACTGTCGTAGTGTTCATCCACTGAAATGCCAATGGGCAGGCCGGTGGCTGGCAGATGTTGCAGTTGCTGATTCGCGCTCCGCCATAACAGGGCTTCGCCATGTCCGGCACTGGCATATGAAAATCTGCCCGTTTCCTGATGGATCTGTGCCAGAAAGAGGGTCACAAACAATTCCATTTGGGAGAACTCTGCATATTTTTCAACATTGACTTCGTTGAGGATTTCCGGAACGGTGACCACAAAGGGGAAGGGAGTGGATTCATCCCGAATGAGCGTCCGCAAGGATAAAGTCAGTAACGCTGCCGGGATTCCTTTTCCGGCAATATCGCCCAAGACGATCTCGCAGGTTTTCTCATCGATGCTGATGAAATCGTAAAAATCGCCGCTGAGGTAACGAGCGGGAATACTTCTGGCTGCGAATTCAAATCCATCTAATTCCGGCAGCCATTTGGGCGTCATACTGTTCTGGATTTCGACCGCGACATCGATCTCTTTTTGCAATCGTTCTTGGGCGACTTGTAGGTTTTTTTCGGTTTGTTTTCTGGCAGAGATATCGCGTTCAAGCTCGATCCGCAACAAATGCAATTCATTCCTGGCCTGAATCAGGCGTTGCTCAGTTTGTGCAACTGAGGTCACATCTTCCACCACCAGCAAAAAACCAGACATTCCGGGTTCAGGCTCAAAGAGCCATAAATTTAACGTAATATAAACAATGAAATCTTCATAAACATAATTGATATATTCAAGCCGGTATTCTGGCAGTCTCCCGATCATGACCTCTTCCAATATTGACTCGGCTCCTATCAAAGCTTCAAACACTTCAGTCACAGGCTGCCCGAGGTAAATCCCAGGATTATGCAAAAGACCTTTCAAGTTAGGGGAAATTCTCGCCAGTTTGAGATCAGCATCCAGTAAGGCATATGCCAGCCTGTCACGCGACATGAAAGTTTGTAGTACGCTTAAGGCAATCAGCGAGTCTTTCAAAGTCAAGTTTCCTGTTCAATCAAGGCAGCCTCGTAAAAAGATGACTACCATCCTTTCGCCAGAGTTGGCGTTGCTGTAGTAATAATCTGCGTAAAAATGATATTGCCATTCGCAAGATGCAAGCAGTGCTTATCATAACACTGCGATCCTATTTATCACGCAAAGCCTGTTGAATTGCTTTTGCAAATATCTTAAATACTTCCGTAGTTCTATTTCTTTGTTCTCTGCTCAACCCAATGAACATCTTTTGCCGTAGCGCTCGATCTAATTCTAATTGTACACCACAACCAGTTGCTCCGCGATTACAAATATTGTCTGGATATAAGCCTTGCAAGTTGATGTCGGGATGTATATAAGTATTAAAACCGTAAGATTGCAAACTATATGAGATCTTTTCCCGTGTAACTTCATCCCTGCCGCCTATATATGTATTTCCCTGATCACCTTCACATCCATGAATGGCAACTACAATGTTGCTTTCGCGTAAGATCGCAAGGCACTGAGGTTCGTCAAAATGCGTGCTTGTAATATGTAAATCGCCGTTACCACGGGATTTATGACCATCAAAAGCGTAAAAAGAAAGGTCAGATCCAGCAATATGGTTAGCTATTTCAAGTGTTCCCGGCTCAATTCCACCGCCGTGTGGCGCGATAATTGCCACCCTTGATGATTTACTTCTAAGAAAAACCGAATAACTATTTGATGGTTCCTTCTGTTGGAGTTCTGCAAAGTTTCTATGTTTGTCCATAAATCGTAACCTCATACAACCGTACGTTGGCTAAAAATCGCTGCATAATAGCGCAACGCAAAGAATTCGCTTGTGCACCAACTACCATTGGACTGATCTTTTTCAGAGTGATAAGCAGCGCGCCGGCATGCATTGGTCTTTTGGATCCTGTTCAACCTATGCATTGTGAGTAAATCTTTTCAAATCTTTTGTCTTTTATCGTGCCTGGCACGATCGTCAAATGCGCTAAAAATTCCAGTCAACGATATCATCTATCCTACTAAAGTAGAGCCATTTCCTTCAAAATCAGAATCGCCGGTTCAACCAGATATGGATCAAATTGTGTGTTAGCGTGCCCATGTAACTCAACGATGATCTGTTCCAGAGAAAGCGCTCGACGATAAGGACGATTAGTACGCATCGCATCAACTGTATCTGCGATCGAAATCACGCGCGTTTCGATTTCGATCTGATCCCCGGCAATTTGATCTGGATAACCCTGGCCATCGAAACGCTCATGATGATGACGGACAATGCGAGTGAGTGCATGCGTATCGGGATGTTCGGTTAAAAGAGCCGCTCCCACCTCTGGATGCATTTTGACCATTTCATATTCCGCTGCGGTCAGGAATGTGGGTTTCGAAAGAAGAGTGCCGGGGAGGCTCAATTTGCCAATATCGTGCAGCAAGCTGGCTTTGATAATCAAATTCACTTGGTGATGAGGAAATCCCAAGCGCCGCGAGAGTCTCATGGCAAAACTGGCAACCCCGATGGAATGATCCAGCAAATACGGGTTACGCAAGCCCATGTTAGCCAACATTCCATAAAGCCTCTGATGGCTTTTCCTGGTTTCCGCATACCCCAAAAAGCTATTCCTGATTGCGGTGTCGTTTGCCAGAGAAATAATTTTCTGAATTGAGATCATGGCGATCTTGAAATAATTCTTTTAGGCTCTTATATCTCGCATTTGAATGAATTCTATCGGCTTGGGCTTAAACTATTCCGAAGATCTTCTTAAACCTTTCTTAAGAAAATACCGGCCATTTCAGGCCGGTTTCGCAGGGTTGTGGCTAAACTAAAGCGGAAAGCTAATAAGTCACTACGCGGGGAAGTTGCTTTGCCTGTGTAATCCAGGCTTCAACTTGCTTGAGACTCGGCAGGTTCCTGACCAGCTGTTTTTGCTGGTTCACCTCCACCATTTTCTGGCGCAAATTTTCAGCTTTTCGACTGGCCAGTTCGGGAACCGTATCAACACCGGTGCTCTCCAATAAATCAGAATATTGCCCGGCCACGCCCTTGATGCGAAAGAAGTCCGCGTGGTTGACCCATTTTAAAATCTGTTCCTGGCTCAGCCCACTTTTTTCTGCAATGGAGCTTCGGCCTTTTGGCGTTGCAGCTTGTTCCAACAGATCTTGGGTTGAGTGAATGCCTGCCGCACCGAGTTTCTGGGCAGAGGCGGGACCCACACCTTCAATATCCATAATTTTAGACATTTCGATTTATCCTTTTACCTATGGAGTGCCCAATCCAACGCGAGACACTCCATAGTTGATTATGGTTGGTTATTTCTTGCCAAACAGGCCACCGAGCGCATTGGCAACGCCCGCTGCTGAACCACCACCGAGCACAGAGTCGATCTGGCCCGCAATCGGGGCGGGAAGTTTCTTCTTAACGTAATCCAACACCATGGTAACAACGGTTTTAGACATTTCGGGGGTGAGACCGGTTTTCTTTGAAACCATATTTACAAGTTCGTCCATTTTTATTTCTCCTTTTATGCGTTGGGCTGATAATTTTTTGTGACTTGTCTCAAATGACAATGATTAGTTTAGCTTGCGGGTCTTAAAAAACGCCTCAAATTTTCTTAAGACTTCCTAAAGATTTCAGAAAGTTGACGTTCCCTGATAAAACAAAAAAAACAGCCTCACGGCTGTCAGGTTGTACTTCGGGGGAAGATAAAGGGTTACGTTTTCGCGTTGAACCGGTAACCTACTCCATGCTCAGATTCCAGATATTGCGGTTTCTTGGGGTTGATCTCGATTTTCCTACGCAAATTCGAAATGTAAACATGGATGTAATCCATACTTCCCTGGTATTCAGGCCCCCAAACAGTTTCCAGAATTTGCTCAAAAGTTCGGATCCATCCGGCATTTTGCACCAGGTAGGCAAGCAAATTGTATTCGGTCCGGGTTAGCTTAATAGGCCTGCCTTGTACTTCCACAACACGTTTTTCCAGGTCGATGGTTAAACGCTCGTCGCTGTAGAGTAAGCCAGCTCTGTCCTCTTGTGGCAATTCAAGACGGCGGATGAGGGATTTGACCCGGGCTACCAGGACATTGGAACTAAAAGGTTTGGTGATAAAATCATCGGCTCCGCTTTCCAGGCCACGGATAATTTCATCATCACTATCTAAAGAAGTTAACATTATGACTGGAACGTTTGAAACCTGACGAATGCGTTTGCATGCTTCAAAACCATCCATTTCGGGCATCATCACATCCAGAAGGACAAGCTCCGGTTTTTCAAGAAAAAATTTTCGGACTCCAGCAGAGCCGTCTACTGCCAGATGGACATCCGCTCCAGCTTTCTGAAAGATCTTTTCGAGCAACTGCCGTACTTCCGGGTCATCTTCTACAACCAGGATTTTCTTTCCGATCATACTGTTGCCTCTGTTCCTTTATGATAAACAGGAATATACACCAAAAATTCCGTACCCTGGCCTAATTCGCTTCGAACAAAAATCCGCCCATGATGCAAATCAACGATGGCCTTGACAATGAAAAGCCCCAGACCTAAACCTTTGGTCATGCTTTTCCGGGCATCTTCGGTACGGTGATACAACTCAAAAAGCCGGGGAATGTCAGATTCCGGAACACCCGGGCCATGATCCGCAACGCTGAAATACACGTAGTCGTCTTTTTTGCCTGTTTCGATTTGGATCTGATCCCCCTCATTAGTATACTTGATGGCGTTCCCGATCAGATTGAACAACACCTGACGCATTCGATCAGGATCGGCATAAATTGCGGGAAGATCTTCTTTTACCTTGGTATCGATCGAGATCTTCTTGCGTTTGGCAATCCCGCCCATCGCGTCAGAAACTTCAAGCACGATTGTTTCTAGGGCGCAAGCTTTGGGACGGATTTTTAGATTTCCTTGCTCGATGGTATCCAGATCAAGAAAATCAGAAATCAATCGGTTCAGGGTGTCTACCAATGATAAAACGGTTGAAAGAAACTCTCTGACTTCATTGGCATCTTCAGGAAGAAAGTTGATAGATAGATCGGTATATCCGCGGATTGCAGTAAGCGGCGAGCGTAAATCATGGGCGGCGATAGAAAGAAAGATGGATTTTAAACGATTAAGTTTGCGTAGCTCTTCGTTCGCCAGTGAGAGATTGCTTTTCGTCAGCCTTAATTCATTTCTTTCCTGCACGAGTTCATGTTCCAGACTGCTCGTGTAGGTTGTATCCTCGACGATCAACAATATCCCCTTTCCAGGCTCATCCTTCGATAATGGGATGGCTTTAATGGATAAATACTTGAGCGAATCGTTCGAAACAACTCGATTGACATTGTCAAGACGAAAAGTCTCGTTCCTGCCGTTGAGGATGTTCTGCAGGGCGGCTTCGCTCCCTACTAATTCCCAAATCAATTCACTGATCTGTTTCCCAACAGGTTCAAGCACTGGATCGCATTGGAATTCTCTGAATTTTTCCGAAGTCTCCAAGACAATCAAATCTGGAGACAAAACTGCCAGTTCGACTGAACGATCCTGACTGAGGTAATCCCAGGCCCTCAATTGCCAAGCACTAGATGAATGTTTGTTGAGTACCATGAGTTCTTTCCAGCCTCTTTTTCATCCAGCGCCATCAGCACAAAGCGGAATACTCACTGTGAATTCAGTACCTTTGCCTAGCTCGCTATGCACAGATATTTGACCATTGTGCAAATCAACCAGCGCTTTCACAATAAATAACCCCAATCCAAGACCCTTGATTATGCTTTGTTGGGCAGCCTCTGTGCGATGATAAAGCTCAAAAAGCCGGGGAAGCTCTGATTTTGGAATACCCGGGCCATTATCAGCAACGGAAAAATACCCATAGCTCCCGTTTGTGCCCGTTTTAATGCGTATCTGGCCTCCTTCGCCAGTATATTTGATGGCATTGCTAATCAAGTTGAAGAGTATCTGCTGGATCCGATCAGGATCAGCATAAATCTCGGGATTTTCCCTACCTGCTTTTATCTCAATCAGGACTTTCTTATCACTGATGCTGCCGCGCATGATCTCAGCCGTATTAAACACCATCCGGTTTAGATCGCAAGGCTTGGGGTGAATTTTTAAATTACCGCGTTCAAGCGTGCCCAAATCAAGAAAATCAGCCACTAGGCGGTTCATCGTATCCACAAGTGATAAGATGGTTGAGAGGTATTCCCTCGCATTTTCATTATCCGGTGGAGTATCTCTTAAAACCAATTCGGTATACCCCATGATCGTGGCCAGCGGAGAACGTAAATCGTGAGCGGCAATGGATAGGAAGAGCGATTTCAAACGATTAAGTTTCTGTAGTTCTTCGTTGGCCAGAGAAAGGCTCTTTTTAGTCAGGCGTAGTTGATTGCGCTCATGCACAAGTTCCTGTTCAAACTTGCTCGTGGCGGTTGTATCTTCAATAACTAGCAAAAGCCCATTTCCAGGCTCTTCCCCGGATAATGCAATTGCCCTGATCGTTAAGTAAGTGGTCGCACCGTTTGCGCTGTCCCGGTTGATATTTTCGACACTGAAGACCTCGGATTTTCCAGAAAGAACCTCCAGCAAAGCCTCCTCGGCACCCACCAATTCCCACAATACCTCGCTTGCATGTTTTCCAATTGGCGAAAGCGTTGGCTCTTCTTGATATTCCCTAAACTTTTCAGAAGCCCGAACTACGATTAAATCCGGGGACAAGACCGCCAATGTAAGCAGATGCTCGTGGCCTAAAAATCCCCAAGCCCGCGACATCAGAGCCTCCAGTGAAAGCTGATTGAGCAACATAATCACTCTTTTACATCTACATTGCGATCGGTAAATTCAAGATTTTATCAACCCTTTCTGTTTTTGAACCAGATCGGGCAAAAAAGCCACACAAGTATCTTCTTTGTTTAACAAAAAATATCCAGAATTCATTATATCCTAATGCACAGTAGGATTGATTCACGCGGCCGCTGTTCTCACCAGAAGTCAATGCTTTTTTTTCTGAGCTAAGTGGGTCTTCGTAGCAGTACGTTATGCGCAGCACCACCTATGCCGTCAACCCCACGAAAACATGGCTATATGTGGCGGTATTTTGGTTTCTATCTGGGTTGACACTGTCAACATTAAAATCAACCCCAAAGACCCCCCCACTAGCAAGGGGCAGAAAACTCTCATCCCCCACTGGTGGCGGGCATGCGGTTTGGCGTACTGCTACGAAATCCCTAAGTCTTGATTGGCGTTGTAGTAAGTGGAAGCGCTGTATAATAATAAATATTTGCAGTATCAGATTGCGTAGTCAGGAGTTAAGCATGGCAAATCAACCTTCTCCCAAAACAGAAGCAAACGAACTGGAACGCCTGCGCGACATCTTGTACGGCGAGCGGGTCCGTTCGATTGAAGACCGCCTGGATGAGATTGACCAGCGGATTGGACGCAATACCACCGAGATTAACCGACGAATTGACCACGATCTTGAAGAACTGGGCAAACGTCTCGACTCGATGAACAAGCGTTTTGATGAGCGCCTGCTGGCTCTGCAGACTCAACAAACCGCCAGCCTGAAGAGCAATGTGGAAAACCTGAGTACCCGGCTGGATGAACAATCTGCCAGCCAGACCAAAGCCCTGGATGAAGCCCGCGCTGCGCTTCACCAGGATACCGAAAATCTCAAAAATGAAATCCGGGCCTGGCGTGAAAAGATCGGCCAGATGGTGACGGTTTTGGGCAACGAATGGACGAGCTCTGGTCAGCCTGAGTAAAGCCTCGCATGGATGATTCTTTGGAAAAATCAGAGCCGAATAACGCACCCCGGGAAGAACTGGAATCGATTCAGGCCATCCTGTTTTCACAGGAACGAGAGCGGATTCGTGTTCTTGAAGAGCGTGCCGAGGCTTTTCGCCAGGAGGCTCTGGCACAACTGGAAAACTTACAAAACCAATCCCGGGCTTTGAGCGGGGAGTTGCAGCAGGCGCAGGCCGATCTGGGTGGTCAGGTCGAGACTCTGCGCCAGGCCCAAAATGACCTGGATGGATTGGTTGAACGCCTGACGCCAACGATCGGTGAAATGATCGGCCATTCCATCCGCGATTCGCGGGATGTCATGGCTGAAGCCCTGGGTCCAATCATGGGTGAAGCCATTCGGGTCCAGATCCGCGATTCCCGCAAAGAGATGGTCGATGCGCTTTACCCGGTGATTGGGGAAACCGTTCAAAAATCGTTGGCCGAATTTGCTCGCGAACTCCAGCAAAATATTGATGCCCGCCTGAAATCCACCTTCGGGTTTCGCGAGACATTCGGAATGCTCATAGCTAGAATACGAGGGGTTTCTTCGGCCCAATTAACGCTTCGGCAAGCCCTGCCCTTTGCAATCAAAGAAATCTTTTTGGTTCAACGCGAATCCGGTTTGCTCGTGGCCCACAGTCATCTTGAGACAGCAGAAGCTACTGATGCAGATTTGGTCAGCAGTATGCTCACTGCTATTCGCGATTTTGTGCGCGACTCTTATGGGAAAGGCCAGGAAGGTGGAGAGCTGGATGAAATCCAATATGGAACCCAGCGCATCATCCTGGTCACTGGCCTGACAGCCTACTTGGCGGTAGTCATTACCGGAATCGAACCTGAAGGTTTCCGCGCTAAGCTGCGTGACTATTTGACTGAATTGCACGTTCGCCATGGTCGTGCCCTGCGCGAATATAATGGCGATCCTGCACAAATCCCCAATTTTAAACCCCAGTTGTATGCCCTGAGCCAATCGGAATCCGAGGTTCAAGCGCCTCGCCCACTCAGCCGCTTTCAAAAGTGGATTCTCGCGGCGGCAATTTTAGGTAGCATAGCCTGCCTGGCCCTGAGTTGTTTTTATTTCCAATTTACCATGGCATTATTACCGGTGGCTTTTCCGCCGACCGCCACTATTACTGCTACCATTACCCCCTCAGCGACGGCTACCAGAACACCGACTGCAACCTCCACTTCAACCTTTACCCCAACCCCTACGTCGACATTTACAGTAACTCCCAGCCCATCTCCTTCCGCCACTCCTGAAGTGCAATTTGTTTTTGCGCGAGGTGATGTCTGGGTACGCAGCCTCCCAGAAGATGCCGTCCAACCCTTTACAGCAGTGACAAGCCAGACTCCTATTCAGGTCTTGGAGGTAAAGGGTGTTTGGACGCTAATTGCCTGGCAATTACCGGACGGGCAGACAATTAAAGGCTGGATTCCCTCCATCTGGCTTTCTACCCCGACACCACCGCCAACCCCTTGAACAGGAAATAAAACATGGAACCGACTTCGTCTGATGTATCTCTTGCTGCAATTCAAAAGAAAGTCTGCCTGCTAGGGGAGTTTGCCGTTGGAAAGACCAGCCTGGTGCGGCGTTTCATTGAAGGACGCTTTGATGACCGGTATTTAAGTACAATTGGAGTCAAGATCAGCCGCCGCCAGTTGATACGTCCCTATGGAAAACTCAACCTCCTTTTGTGGGATCTGGCCGGGAGCGATGAGTTTAACGGACAGATCCGCGCCAATTACTTGCGCGGTGCTGCCGGGGCATTAATCGTCTGCGACCTGACGCGTGCCGAAACCTTGAGCGGGTTCCAGCGCTATGTCGACCAGATCCAGGCGGTCGGGCTATCCATTCCCATGGTTTTTGTGGGCAACAAGGTGGATCTACCCGAATCTCGGGCGATCAGCGAGGTGGAACTGGCGGCTATTGCCCAACAGTTTGGCGCGCCCTATTTTGTCAGCAGCGCCAAAACTGGTGAGAATGTTGAAACTGTTTTTGAGCGCTTGGCGGAACAAATCGAAACCAGGGGATAATCGATTGGCAGAGCAGGCGGAGCTGGCACTGGAGATTCTGCAAATCTTGCTTGCACAGGGCAAGCTAGCCTATGCGTTGGTAGATGAGAATTTGCGCATTCAGGAAGTCTCCCCTAATTTTCAGAATTTTCTACATTTTGCCGAACCTCTCGAAGGCAAGCCGTTGAACGAGGTCTTTGATGCCCTGGCAGGTGCCGAACAGGTATTGGAACAGGTTTTCCAGGGCCTCTTGCCTGAGTACCGCCTGGAATATATCAATTATGAGCAGGGCGACTTTTTGGGCTACATTACGCTCAATGTCTGGAAACATTCCCGGCCTGATGGACAATCCGGTTTTTTGCTGATCGCAGAAGATGTGACTTCAGTTGGATATCTTGAACAGCGGGCTGTCCAGACGCGGAATGAATTACAACTGATGCGCCTGGAATTGGACCGTGCCAACGCAGAACTCCAGCGCCAGGCGCTTTTTGATGCGCTGACGGGTTTGCCTAACCGGCGCTACCTGGATGATGAACTTCAGAGGTATGTCGAATTTGCTCATCGACATGGCACTCCGCTGGCAGCCATCATGCTGGATCTCGACAATTTTAAACTCTTGAACGATACCTATGGCCATCCCGAAGGTGATCAGTGTCTGCGGATTCTAGCGGCCGCCATCCGAGATTCAATGCGCGTGACCGACTTTGCGGCCCGGTATGGAGGCGAGGAATTCTGTATCTTCTTGCCTATGGCCGATACTGTCCAGGCTGCCGCCCTGGCCCGGCGGATTCAATCCAACCTAATCTTGAAAACCAGCCATTCGCCGATCAAATTTACCATGTCAATTGGAGTGGCAAGTTCTTCTGCAAAAGAAGCCACGTTCACGGCGGCCAATTTACTCAAACAAGCGGATGATGCGCTTTACCAGGCCAAGCGGGAGGGTAAAAACCGCATTTGTGTTTTTATGGACAACGGGAAGTAAGCGAGGCTGGGATGTCGAGCCTGTCATTGTTTCAGGAAATTTTTAAACGACAAAAAATCGATTATGTGGTTTGTGATTCTTCTCGGCGGGTGGCTGAATATAGCGCTGGCGTAATTCGGTATGCTCAACGCATTTCTGGACCCCTGCGTGGACAACCGTTGGAGCGCCTGTTCGACCTATTGAGCGGTATGGGTAGCGATTTGGATCAAGTGATCCAGGGCAAACTTCCCCGGTTGGCGATTGAAAAAATTCATAATTCGCCAGGTGACCAGGCGGAAAACTATTTCAGCCTGAGAATCTATCCTTTCCAGTCAGGCCTGTTAGTCTTGTTGGTCGATGTGACCGATGAAGCGGTTCTCGAACAGAGAGTAACCCAGCAACGCAACGAACTTGATTTGCTCAGTGGTCAACTGGCACGCTCGCGCGCAGAACTGGATGATCTGTTGCACCGATTTGTTCCCAGCCCAGTGGCGGATCAAATTGTTCTACAACCCAGAAAAGTGGAAGTAGGTGGGGAAAAGCGTTTTATCACCGCCCTATTTGCCGATATGCGCGGGTTCACCCAGCTCAGCGAAGTGTCCTCCCCTGAAATGATGTTGGACATGCTTAACCAACATTTTGATTTGTTAGGGCGTGTGCTCAGTAGCTATGGCGGCGTAATTACCAACTTTGCCGGGGATTCGATCCTGGCCATTTTTAATGCGCCCAATGAACAGCCGGATCATGCCCATCAGGCAACCCTGGCTGGGCTGGAGATCCAGAAAACCTTGCGAGATCTATACAAAGAACCTCGCCTGGGGATGCCCTTTGTTTTTGATTTTGGCGTAGGGATCAATTCAGGGTGGGCAGTGGTCGGCTACCTGGGTTATGAGCAACGCTTGGAATATACTGCTATTGGCGATCTGATCAATGTGACCGCGCGGCTATCGGGTGTTGCGAAGGCTGGGCAAGTATTATTAACTTCAGCAACTCAGCAACTCGTGGCTGGGAAAATCAAGACCAAGATCTTGGGAGATGTGACCTTGCGCGGCAGATATGAACCGGTTCAAGTGTATGAGGTGCTAGAATCAGGATCCGAGTGATTTTGCAATGAGTGTAAGACAAAATATTTACCGGACTTCATCATCAGATAGCTGTATCTTCCTAATTCTCGTACAAATCCCCCAAACACTCTTTTCGGCCAACCCAAACTCCTGCGCCAGCGAGGGGATTATCCGTTTTTATTCGGTATGCAATCGACAAATCTCAACACCGCCCGCTAAAATAAAAAGCGGACTCAAACTACTGTTGATGCACCGGGGGGCTACTTGAAGGAAAGCATTTTTAGCGATTTTGCTTATGATTTGCTTGACCCCTACGCCAAATCATAGTAAATTAAACGAAATCGCCCCTGTCGTCACCAGGAGCGATTTCATAGCAGTTTCGTACCTTACATAACTCTATGGTCAGAGTGTTTTTTCATGCCTCAGCATCTCTGCTAAGACAAACCGCCTATTTTTTACCATTGGCGGCCCCGACGGGGTTCGAACCCGCGATCTCGGCCTTGACAGGGCCGCATGTTAGCCGCTACACCACGGGACCAGTTGCTCGTTACTATGTTTCTGTTTGTCGAGCGGCCAGTAGTTTATCATGTGCCTATGTGGGTGTCAAGGAATTTGGGCAATGAGTTTTCTAAAATCAATGCGGGTGCTGTTTTGTTCAGCACCCGCATTGATTAATTCATTTTTTCCAGAAGTTCGACGGCATTCTGAACCCGATCCAGGATGGTTTGGCGATCAAGGAGTTCCATGCTTTCGAACAGTGGCGGGCTGACAGTTTGCCCGGTCACAGCGACACGCAAAATGCCAAAGACCTGGTTGGCGTTCAGCCCCAGGCTTTCGACCAGTTCGCGCAATCGCGGCTCGGCCGTTGCGTGAGTAATCTCGGGCAGGGCTGCCAGGATATCGTAAATTTTGCGGGCCAGGCTGGCAGATTCGGCCGGGGTGAGACCTTTGGCGACCAAATTCTCAGGCGCAGGGGAAACCGTTTCTTCAAAAAACCAGCCAGCAAAGGCGATGCAATCATCCAGCGTGACAAGACGCTCACGAATCAGCGGGACAATTTTTAGCAGCTTGTCATTATCCACTTCGTAATTGGCAGCGACCAAAAAAGGCTTGAGACGGACAGCCAGGTCCTCGGTTCCCAACAAACGGATGTGGGTGCCGTTGAAATGGTCGAGCTTGGCAAAGTTGACCGCAGCGGGAGAGGCTGTCAGGTGCTTAATATCAAAGCGTTGGACCATCTGCCCCAGGGTCATCACATCATCTTCGGCAACGCCCCACCCCATCAGCACAATCCAGTTCAGCACACCTTCGGGGATATAGCCAAGTTCTTTCAGGTCGGTCACAAAGACGGAATAACCATCCTGGCCCGCTGCAGCCGAGTCGCGTTTGGAGAGTTTGCCCTTGCCGCTTGGTTTCAGGAAGATGGACAAGTGCATCCAAACCGGTTCGGGCCACCCCATGGCGCGAATAACGTTGACGTGCAAGGGGAAGGTGGAGAGCCATTCGGAACCACGAATGACATGCGTGATCTTCATTTCAAAATCATCAACCATGGCTGCCATGTGATAGGTCGGCAGCCCATCCGATTTAACCAGGATGGCGTCATCGAGCTGTGTATTGTCCCAGGTGATTTCACCGCGCATTAAGTCGACAGCCGTGGTTTGGCCTTCAGTGGGCATTTTAAAGCGAATAACGTGTTTTTCCCCGGCGGCAATCCGACGCTGGGCCTCTGCAGGGTCAAGGTGGCGGCACAGGCCATCATAACGCGGGGTTTGTTTGTTCTGTTTTTGTTCCTGGCGAACCTTTTCGAGCCGCTCGGGAGTGCAAAAGCAGGGATAGGCATGTCCACGCTCCACCAGGACGGTCGCCCACTTCTGGTAGATTTCGCGGCGCTCGGTCTGTCGATACGGGCCGTAAGGGCCGCCGATATCGGGGCCTTCGTCAAAATTGATGCCGAGCCAGCGCAGGCCATCGATCAGTTCCTGTTCGGCGCCTTCGACGAAACGTTTGCGGTCGGTGTCCTCAATGCGCAGGATAAACGTCCCGCCAGTGCGGCGGGCCAGCAGGTAGCAGTAAAGAGCAGTACGGGCGCTGCCAAGATGCATGCGCCCGGTTGGGGAGGGTGCAAACCGCACCCGGACGGGGGTCGATGAATCCAAAATATCCTCCAGAATTACAATTCCAACGCCTTGTGGCGCATGATCACACTCTCAACCAGGCCAATCGCAATCATATTGGCTACAAGCGAACTACCTCCATAACTCACAAAGGGAAGGGTTAAACCTGTAGCTGGCATCAATTTAAGGTTGACGCCAACATTGACAAGCGCCTGGAAAGCCAACAAAGTAGCCACACCATAAGAAATAAGCGCGCCGTAGGTATCGCGCGAGACCCGCGCAGCCCACAAGCAGCGTACGACGACAAAAACCACCAGGCCTACCACAACCACAGCGCCAACAAAACCGAGTTCGTGGCTAATAGTGGAGAAGATAAAGTCGGACCAGCGCACTTTTAAGAAGCGCAACTGCACCTGCGAGCCATGTCCATACCCCTGGCCAAAAAGCCCGCCCGACCCAATCGAAATCAGGGCTTGCTCAATGTTATAGGTATCGCCATAGCGGGCATTGGGGTCAGGCGCGACAAAGTTTAAGACGCGCCGCAACTGGTATTCCTGAATAATCTCGAACTGCACCAGGATTGGGAAAGTAATCGCCAGCGCAAGCGCCCCGGCTATTCCATAGACCACGAGGTGCTTCACAGGGATTCCCGCCATCCATAACAAGACAAACCACAAGACAAACAGCACAATGGACGTGCTCAGGTTGGGTTGCAGGATAACCCAGATGATGATGCCCATGGCCATCAACAAACTACGAATGGTCCATTTGGGGTCGTTCATCTCATGCATGTGCTGAACAAAATAGTTCGCCATGACCAGGATGAGCACCAGTTTTGCAAATTCGGATGGCTGGATATTGACGAGGGCGGTTTGAAACCAGCGCGCTGAACCAAACAGGGCACCACCGATGATGTTCAGCGCAAACAAGACAACGATAATCCCGATATACAACGGCTGACTCAGGCTGGCCCACATCCGATAGTCTATCGCGGCAGTCGCCAGCATGATCACAAAAGCGATAACCGAAAAGATGATTTGCCGGTTCACCAATGGGGTGGTTGTGGTCAGCTCGATATTCCCGGCCAGGGCCGAACGAATCATGGTAATACCAATGATGACCAGGACTGTTACCGCGCCCAGGAGCCAAAAATCAAAATATCGCCAAAAGCCTCCACGCATATGGGTTTTCGAGATTATCCGGCGCGGCGACGCCCAACACGCAAAGGAATGTCTGCCACCAGGCGCTGGGCGCGACCTTCATTTTCAACATCGATGCGGACATTGGCCGGGTCGATGTCGACATACTTGGAGATGGCAGCTATTAAGTCATCTTTCAACGCTTCAAGCGAAGCAGGGGTCAGGTCAATCCGGTCGTGTATGAGAACCAGCTGGAGCCGTTCCTTGGCACTTTTGGCGCTTTTCTTTCCGGTGAGGCGCTCAAAGAAGTTCATCTTACTTCCTCCCCGCCAGTCTGGAAAGGCGATCCCACAGGCTGTGGGATTCCAAATCTAGGAAAGGCACTTGTTCACCGTACAAACGGCGCGCAATATTGCGAAATGCCTGACCCGCTCTGGTTTTGCCATCCATGGCAAGCGGGGCGCCCCGGTTCGAGGCAACGATTACATTTTCGTCTTCGGGCACAATCCCAATGACGTTAATGCGCAGGAGATCATAGACATCGTCTACTGAGAGCATGTCACCCCGTTTGACCATATTGGGGTTTAAGCGATTGATGATAAGAGATGGGGCTGGCTTCTCTTCCGCTTCCAATAAACCAATCACGCGATCGGCGTCGCGAACCGCCGACATCTCGGGATTGGTGACAATCAGCACGACATCGGATGGGGCTACCGCATTCTTGAACCCACGCTCGATCCCCGCCGGGGAGTCGATGATGACCCAATCCACTTCTTCGCGCAGTTCATCGCACAGCCGAATCATGTCGCTGGGCGAGACGGCGTTTTTATCGCGCGTCTGGGCAGCCGGGATCAGGAACAGTTCGGGTAGGCGTTTGTCGCGGATCATGGCCTGGCGGGTGCGGCAGCGGCCCTCGATAATATCAACAATGTCATAAACAATGCGATTTTCAAGGCCCATCACAACGTCCAGGTTGCGCAGGCCAATATCGCCATCGATACAGACCACCTTTTTCCCATCCGCAGCCAGGGCTACAGCGAGGTTGGCGACTGTGGTGGTTTTTCCAACCCCACCTTTACCAGAAGTCACAGTGATTACTTTAGCGGTCATCTCTACTCCATCAACCTGGTGTCCATGGCTCCGCCTGGAGGCGGCCGTTCTTCAAACGCACAATTTCGGGTTGGGCTTTCCCACGTCGCTCGGGAGCCACAGCAATCTCTCCCGCTACACGCACCTGAGTCGGTGATAAATCTAACGCACAAACAACAGCTTCAAGATTACCTTGCGAACCGGCGTGCACCACACCACGCAAACGACCCCACACAATGACACTACCGCCAGCAATCACTTCTGCGCCCGGGTTAACGTCTCCAAAAATGACAACATGCCCGGCATATTCAATACGTGTGCCACTGCGCAAAGTCTTGTTGACCCATAATGCCGTCTCGTCATCGATACCCTTCGCCGCTTGCAGCTCTTCTTGCGGGCGAGGTTTATGGATGCGAGTTGCAAGCCCCAGTAACTGCGCCGTGTTTTCTGTAACAGGGGAACTACTCAAAATTGCCCAGAGCGTAATGCCCCGATCAGACAACTGGTCTCTAAAAGTTGTCAACTCAGCAGACTTCAACGCCAGGTCACCGACATCCAGCACTAGGCGCGCACCCTGAAAGAAAGCCTCTTGCTTTTCGATACGCTCGAACAAGGCACGCTGCAACACCGTCCATGCCGCGCCTGAAAGGGTAATTAATAACCCTTCACGAATACCTTTAATTTGGACAAGGGTCGATTCGCTCATAATCATGTGTGGCAAAATTATAGCACACAGGTCAAATTTGAATTCTTGCGAATCAATGCTATTTTGTGACTATCCGAAAGGATTACTAAGGCGTTACCGGCGCAGTTTGGGCAGCGTCGATGGCCTTGAGCTCAAAATAGGCTTCCATAATCAAACGGACAATTGGACCTGCCACGCTCGCGCCTTCACCGCCGTTATAAGCGAATGCCACCACCGCAATTTCGGGATCGTCATACGGCGCAAAGGCGGTTGTCCAGGAATGCGTCGGCCAGGAACCAAAGTTACACAAATTTTGGGCCTGGGCCACATTGTCGCAATATTCTGCCGTGCCGGTTTTCCCGGCTACGGCAATTGGGAAGGGCGTGGTGAATTGCTGGGTATTGCCATTGAAAATATCATGCAGCGTCCCACGGTCATCGGTGATTGCCAGGCGCATTCCTTCCTGGATGCGCTGAACCACGTCGGGACGGACATTCTTCTTGGTATCCGTTGAGACACAGAAGGGCCCATCGCACTGGTAATCGGTAATCAGCAAGTCGCGGGTAATGTCCCAGCGAACGTTGCCCGTAAAAGGTGAAACCTGCCAGGCCCCGGCGCGGAAATCCTCGCCAGCCAGGTCATCCGCGCTGCAAAAACCCGGAATAATGCGGCCTTCGTTATTCGGGTCAGGCCCTTCACAAATGCGGAAATAGACATTGGCCGCCGCCGGGTTGACATCACACCAACCCGATTGTCCGCCACCCTGCACGCCGGGGATGGTACAGGGACGATAGAAATTCCCGACAATATCGCGCCACAATGTAACTGTCTTGCCAGAACTATCCGCTACCTCGCGGATGATGGTTGGCTGCATTTGCACCCCGTCGTTAGACAGGGTAGCCGCCGATAACAGCACCTGGAGCGGAGTACTGGTGACGTAGCCCTGCCCCACGCTGGCAATATAAGTATCCCCAGTGGACCAGTTCTCACCACGATTAATGCGTTTCCACTGTGGATACGGGATCAAGCCATCCCCTTCCCCCAGGAGTTCCACCCCTGAGGGCCGGTCGTACCCCAGGGCGCGTGCATACTCTCGCAAGCGTTCAATTCCCAATCCCTGCGGAACTTCGGTGCGATAGCCGCCCCCCAGCTTGTAAAAACATACGTTACTGGAATAAGCGATACAGCGCAGGAAGGTAATGGTTCCAAACCCGGCCTCGTTCCAGTCGACAAAGCGTTGTTCGCGGCCCGGGTCATTGGGGGAGAAAGATTCCAACAAAACAAGCTCGCCAGGAGCGTCAATCACCTGGTTCAACGAGACAACGCCTTCGTTGAGCGACCCTGTGGCGGTAGAGAGCTTGAACACCGACCCAGGCGGGTGCTCATCGGCAATGGCGTGATTTAATAAGGGCTTGCGAGGGTCCTCGGATAACTGGTTATAGTAATAGGCCGGGATAATACGCGCCATGCGGTTATTTTCATAGGTCGGGTACGAAACCATCGCCAGGATTTCACCTGTTTTGGGGTTGATGGCAATCGCCGCCCCGCTGGAAATGCGGATGCGACCGTAATATGCGTTCCAGCCGTTAATTTCGCCAACCAGCGCCGCCTCGGCAGCTTTTTGCAGGCGGGTGTCAATTGTCAGCACCAGGTTATTTCCCGGTTCAGGGGCCACCGGCGGCTGCAGGTTGCGAATCTCCTGACCGGCAACGTCCACTTCCACAACGCGGCTGCCCGGGGTTCCGGCAATCAAATCCTGGAAATAGGACTCTACGCCCGAATAACCAACTTTATCACGATTAGGTAAAAAGCCCTGGCTGCGGTAGACTTCTTCCAGAGAAGCCGGGATCGGCCCCAGGAAGCCGATGATGTTGGAGGTCAAGGAGCCGGTAGGGTAATTTCGGATTGGCTCAATTTCAACACTAACACCCGGCCAATCGACAGCTTTTTCACGCACAATGCGCGCCCGCTCCTCGGTGATATTACACTGAATCTTGACCGCGCTATAAGGCGCGTTGGTATCCTGGAGCTCAACCAGTTGCGCAATCCCCGGACCAGGCACACAGGCCGAGACAAGTTTGGCGTCATCGACGGTTCCATTGTTGACCGGGATCCCTGTTAGGGTTGAAAGCTGGCGATAAATCTCCTGAATATCTGCCTGGTCGTCAGGCAGGTTTGCCGGTGTAATCACAATATTATAGGAAGCAACATTGCTAGCCAGGATAGAACCATTGCGGTCATAGATAATGCCGCGCTGAGGCGGGATACTGATGCTGCGCGTGCGGTTTTCTTCGGCCTGTGCAAACCACTCGGGGTATTCGATCACTTGCAAGACAAAAAGGCGTAATACTACCGCCGCAAACGCAGCCCCAAGGACCACATAAAAGACCAGGGCGCGCCACGGTTCGATATTGGAACGCGGAACTGAAGGGGAAGTCATACAATATCCTCCACAGGATAAACCCATAAAGCCAGGTCACGGATCATAGAGTGCACGGGGAGCGCCAGCAGCAGGTTCAAAAATACGCTCGGGAGCGTAATTAGCGCCAGCACATCTCCAATTGGCAAAGTTGTACCATTAATAAAGAACGCTACGTACGTGACCAGGTGCGAGACCAGGGTAGCAAAAAATGTTACGCTAAACAGGGCCAGCAGCGGTGTTTGCCAGATCTGGCGCAACAGTAAGCGCGCCATTCCTACCGCGAAAAGATACACAACCACCGGCACGTATGGCGGCAGCCCGCTGACAAAAGCTGCCAGCAACCCGGCCAGCCCGGCCCAATGGAAAGAAGATTCAACCTGGTCTTGCAACGACCAGGCGACCAGGATTAATAATACCAAATCTGCCGCACCCGAGAGCAGCGTGACACGGCTCAGGATGGCGGTTTGCAGAATCAGGGCAAGTGCCAGGACCGGGATGGCTACCAGGTTCTTCATTTTTATTATGGAACGGGGATGAGGGGGCCAATATTCACCGGGCGGAAATCGGTGATGATTAGCACAATTTTGAGCTGGGTAAAATCGACAATGGACTGGACAACCGCCTGCTGGAACAGGTCGGCGTCCCGCTTGCGAACGCTCAAGACCTGGCCCACAATCAAATCGGGAGGATATCCACCACCCAGCCCGGAGGTCAGGACAACATCCCCGATGATGATGGTCAGTTCCTGGGGCAGCAATTCCAGGGTCAGGTCGCCGGAGATGCTCCCGGTGAGGATCGCTTCCTTGTCGGCATTTTCCAGACGCACATTAACGGCCGAAGCCGGGTCGGTAATCAGCTGGACACGGGCAGCGGTGCTGATGACCGCATCGACACGTCCCACCAGGCCCTGGTCGGTTACAACCGGCATCCCGCGCCGCAGGCCGTCGTTGGAGCCTTTGTCAATAATGATGTAGCGCAAGAAGGGGCTGGGGTCGCGCCCGATCACCGATGCGGCAGTATAAGCATTGCCAGGGTTAGAACGGGAAAAGTTTACCAGCGCCGCCAGCGCATCGGTATCCGAAACCTGGCTTTGCAACTGCACCACCTGGGCCTGCAAGCGCGAGACTTCGGCTTCTAACTCGGCGTTGCGCTGGCGCAGGGCGACTACATCACGAGGCACGGTCAAAAAGTCTTGGATGGCCACAAAACGCGTGGACACCCAGGACTGAGCCGTGACCAGGTACACATTAAAGTTGCTGGAGATAAAACCGAGGGAACCACTCAGCGCCAGGGCCAAAATTCCGGCCACCACAAGGAACAGGATGGTCGTCTGGACAGAGCGCGATAGAAAATATCTCATTCAGAGTACCAATTTTTATGACCGTTGAACGACGGCCAGAGCACAATCAGGCGCGATGGCGGGTGGAACCACGCTCAAGGCTGACCAAATAATGCCTCATATTATCAAAATCACTTAAAACCACACCGGTCCCGCGCGCTACACATGTGAGCGGATCTTCAGCCTGCCAGACCCGCAGGTTTAACTCGTCTGCCAGGCGATCGGCCAGCCCCTGGAGCAGCGCGCCGCCGCCCGCAAGGCAGATCCCGGTATCCATCAGGTCAGCAATCACTTCCGGGGGGACTTCATCCAACGCATCGCGGATGGTATCCACAATTACCTGCACCGAACCCGAGAGCGCATCACGCACTTCAACCGACGAAACTTCCATTGACTCGGGCAAGCCATTCACCAGGTTGCGACCACGCACTTCCATGGTCTTTTCCTGCGGCAGCGGATAAGCCGAACCGATTTTCATTTTGACCTGTTCGGCCACGCCTTCACCGATCAGGAGATTGTACTTATTGCGGATGTATTGCACAACATCCTGATCCATCTCGTCGCCCGCGACGCGCAGGGAACGGGCAACCACCACGCCGCCCATCGACATGACAGCCACTTCAGTGGTGCCGCCGCCGATATCGACCACCATCGAGCCTTTAACCTCGCCTACTGGCAAACCGGCGCCAAGCGCAGCCGCTACGGGTTCTTCAACCAAATAGGCTTCACGGGCTCCCGCCGACATGGCGGCATCGTACACAGCGCGTTTTTCGACCTCGGTCACACCGGCCGGGATACCGATCACCACGCGCGGGCGCGGGAGCGGAACTACGCTTTGCTCGTGGACCTGGCCGATGAAGTAGGTCAACATGACCTGCGTCACATCGAACTCAGAGATGACGCCATCGCGCACCGGGCGAACCGCCACCAGATTCCCGGCGATGCGGCCCATCATTTCTTTGGCCTTCTGACCCACGGCCAGCGGCTCACGGGAACGTTTATCGATCGTCACCCACGATGGCTCGTTGATGACGATTCCTTTGTTCTTTACATAGACTAAGGTATTGGCCGTCCCCAGGTCGATGCCAATATCCAGAGAAAACAACCCAAGAAGCCAATTAATGGGGTTAAACGCCAAGGTGTGCTCCTCGATGAAAAAGCGATAAGTGCTGGAAATCCCTCAAAATATTATACCATGTTGGTTGTTCGGTTGATTCCATCGCAACCCCAAAGTCGCAAACGGGTTATTACATCCAACACCATCTAACAGAGGAGAGAAGAATCATGGGTAAAGTTGCGATTGTCACCGACAGCACTTCTTATATTCCAAAAGAATATCTTGACCGTTATGGAATCACCGTGGTTCCCCAGGTCCTCATTTGGGGCGAGAAGACTTACGAAGACGGGATCGACATCCAGCCGGATGAATTTTATGCGCGGCTCAAAACCGCCAAAACCATGCCCACCACTTCACAGGTGTCCGTTATCAATATGAAGAAAGCCTTCAACACCCAGTTGGAGCAGGGCAACGATGTTCTCGGTATTTTCATTTCATCCAAGCTCTCGGGCACAATGCAATCTGCCATTCAGGGTCGCGAAGCACTCGAAAAAGGCATGGAAAAGGTTACCGTTCTCGATAGCAATGCCACCGCCATGGCCATGGGCTTCCAGGTGCTGGCCGCGGCCCGCGCCGCCGCTGAAGGCGCCAGCATGGCCGAGTGCAAAGCCATCGCCGAAAAAGCCCGCAACCATACTGGTATCTACTTTGTCGTCGATACGCTCGAATTCCTGCACCGTGGTGGACGGATCGGCGGGGCGCAGCGCCTGCTGGGGACCGCCCTCAACCTGAAACCAATCCTGGCCCTGCAAGACGGCAAAGTGGAAGCCATGGAACGAATTCGCACCAAAGCCAAAGCCACCGAGCGCCTGATCGAGATTATTGCCGAACAAACCGCCGGGAAGACCCCGGTGCGGGTCGCCACCCTGCATGCCAACGTGCCCGAAGAAGCGCGAGCTGTACTGGATACCGCCGCCAAGCGCGTCAACGCTGTGGAAGCAATCTTTACCAGCGTCAGCCCGGTGGTCGGTTCACACACCGGCCCCGGAACCATTGGCCTCGCCTACATGGCTGGCATGTAAATAGCCCCAAAACGACAAACGGCGGGAATTTCCTTCCCGCCGTTTTTGATTCAGGCGGGTCGGTCGTTTATAATCTGGCAGTTCCAAATTCAGGCCCACAGGTGAATTTATGAGACCCGTTGTTATTCTGACCGACAGCACCGCCTATCTTCCCAAAGAGCTGGTTTCAAGCCTTGCCATTTCCAGCGTGCCCCTGGCCGTGATCTGGGGCAACGAAACCTTTGAAGATGGCGTCACGATCCAGCCCGAGGCGTTTTACTCGCGGCTGCAAAGCTCCAAAAGCATGCCAAGCACCTCCCAGCCTTCGGTGGGCGTCTTCCAACAGGCCTTTGCGCGTCTGTTGGAAAAAGACATGGATGTTTTGGGAATCTTCATCTCCTCGAAAATTTCCGGCACAGTGCAATCGGCCATGCAGGCCCGCGAACTGCTCCCGTCCGCCAAGGAACACATCGCCATTGCCGATAGCGCCAGCACGACCGTGGCCATGGGGCTGCAAGTATTGGCTGCCGCCCGCGCCGCCGAACAAGGTGCATCGCTGGAGGACTGCCTGGCCGTGGCCGCAAAAGCCCGCACCCAGAGCGGCGTTTACTTCGTCGTCGATACGCTCGAATTCCTGCATCGTGGCGGACGAATTGGCGGGGCGCAGCGCCTGCTGGGGACCGCGCTTAATATGAAACCGATCCTGACCCTGCGCGATGGCAAAATCGAGGCCCAGGAACGGGTGCGCGCCAAAGGCAAGGCCCTGGAGCGTATGATTGAGATCGTTGCCGAAGAATGTCACGGCAAAAGCCCACTGCGCCTGGCGGCTGCCCACGCCAATGCCCCCGAAGAAGCCAGGGCAATGCTGGAAAAAGCCTCGGCCTTGCTGAAACCGGTGGAAACCATGGTGTGCGAACTCAGCCCGGTCATCGGAACCCATGTCGGGCCCGGTACCGTCGCGCTTGGCTACCTGACGGGAATGTGAAATTTTCAGGCAACGGGTATAATCTGAACATGTCCTCCCAGCCCGTTCCATTGATCGTTGGCATTGCAGGCGGCTCCGGTTCTGGCAAAACCACCGTAGCCCAGGAAATCCTGAACCGGGTTGGGCCGTCACGGATTGCTTACCTGCCGCACGATGCGTATTACAAAGATTTGAGCGGCCTGCCGCCCATGCAGCGTGCTGAAGTCAACTTTGACCACCCCAACATGCTGGAAACAGACCTGCTTATCCAGCACGTCCAAAAATTAAAAAACTACGAAGCGGTGGAGCTACCCGTTTACGACTTTGCCACCGACCGGCGCACCGGGCGAACCGTTCTCATCGCCCCCAGGCGCGTGATCGTCGTCGAAGGCATCCTGATTTACGCTGAACCCGAGCTTTGCAAGCTGTTTGACCTGCGCATCTTTGTGGATACCGACTCGGACCTGCGCTTTATCCGCCGCCTGCAACGAGATATCACCGAACGCGGGCGCACTCCCGAATCGGTGGTCAAGCAATACATAAAAACTGTCCGCCCAATGCACCTGGAATTTGTTGAACCGTCTAAACGCTACGCGGATGTCATCATCCCGGAAGGCGGTTTTAACACCGCAGCGGTCGAGATGGTTGTTGCGCGCATCGAAAAGATGCTCGGCTAGCCAGCCTCCGGCGTCTCCAGACGCCAAAAACACCCCACACGGCCCGGGAAGCTGGAGATTTTCGGCCCACCCCAAACAGGAGACATATGAAACAGTGGAATAACCCACCCCAGATGGTGATCGACCCCAAGAAAAAGTACACCGCCACCATTTCAACCGAAAAAGGCGACATGGTGCTGGAGCTTTTTGCCGATAAAACCCCCGTAACCGTCAACAACTTTGTCTTTTTGGCCCGCGAAGGCTATTACGATGGCTCGATCTTCCACCGTGTAATTAGCGACTTTATGGCCCAGGGCGGCGACCCCACCGGAACCGGCCGCGGCGGCCCCGGTTACAAATTTGCCGATGAATTCCACCCCACGCTGCGCCACAACAAACCCGGCATCCTCTCCATGGCCAATGCCGGTCCCGGCACCAACGGCTCGCAGTTTTTCATCACGCATGTGCCCACCCCGCATCTCGACAACAAACACAGCGTCTTCGGACAAATCATTTCTGGCATGGATGTGCTGCTCTCCATCCCGCCGCGCGACCCGATGCGCCCGCAATATCCCGGCGTCAAAATCAACGCCATCACTATCGAAGAAAAGTAAACATCCAAGGCGCGAGACTGGCTCTCGCGCCTTGCTTTACAGGTAGCCTTCAACGTGACCCACGAACCCGAAAAAATTGAACAAACACCCGTCGAAAAACCTGCCAGCTGGCGCATCAACCTGCTGCGTTTTCTGGCGCTGGCACTAGTCATCCTGGTCAGCGTTTCGCTATTGAGCCTGCGCGACCGCATCCAGGAATTGGCCGGACTCGGTTATCCCGGCATATTCCTGGCCGCCTTGCTCTCTAGCGCCACCGTTTTGATCCCCGCGCCGGGCCTGGCAATTGTCTTCACCATGGGCAGCATCTTACACCCAATTGGGGTCGCCCTGGCCGCCGGGACAGGAGCCGCAATCGGTGAGATTTCTGGCTACCTGGCCGGGCTCAGTGGACGGGCTGTCATCGAACGCATGGATATTTACCAGCGCGTTAAGCCCCAAATCATGAAGTATGGCCCGTGGGCCATTTTTGTCCTAGGCGCCATCCCCAACCCCACCTTCGATATCGCCGGGATCGCCGCCGGGGCGCTCAAAATGCCTTTCTGGAAATTCCTGCTGGCTGTCTGGGCCGCGCAAATCGTCAAGATGCTGCTTTTTGCCCTGGCCGGCTCGCTCTCGCTCAACTGGCTGTTCCAATAACCTTCGCACAGGAAAAACCATGGACTACACCAAAATCGATGCCTTTTTGGAAAACAACCTCGATCACAGCATCACCGAACTTTCCCGCCTGGTGGCCCAACCCAGCGTCGGCGCACAAAACCTGGGACTGATTGAATGTGCCGCGCTGGTTGGCGACTTGCTCCAAAAACGCGGCTTCGAGGTTGAAATCATCCCATCGGGCGGCGCGCCGGTGGTCTTTGCGCAGCGCAAAGGCCGCAACACCGAGAAAACCCTGCTGTTTTATAACCACTACGACGTTCAGCCGCCCGAACCGCTCGAATTATGGGACACCCCGCCCTTTGAACCGGCCCTGCGTGACGGCAAACTGTACGGGCGCGGGGTCAGCGATGACAAGGGCCACATCACCTCGCGCCTGCACGCCATCGATGCCCTGCTCGCCACCCACGGCGAACTGCCCTGCAACATCAAATTCATCATCGAAGGCGAGGAAGAGACCTCCAGCGAACACCTGCATGAGTTCATTGCCGGGAACAAAGAAAAGCTGGCCGCCGATGCCTGCGTTTGGGAATTTGGCGGCGTAGACCATCTTGAAGTCCCGCTCCAATACCTGGGATTACGCGGCATCTTCTATGTAGAACTCTCGGTGGAAACTGCCAACATTGACGTTCACTCCGGCGTGGGCGGATCCATCTTCCCCAACGCTGCCTGGCGGCTCACCTGGGCTTTATCGACCCTGAAAGGCCTCGATGAACGCATCCGCATCCCCGGCTGGTACGACGATGTCGTTCCGCCCACCCCGCGCGACCGCGAGTTAATGGCCGCCCTGCCCGAAACCGCCGCCGAATATCAGAAAATGTATGGGGTGCGTGAGTTCCTTAAGGGTCTCACCGGCGGCGTGGAATTGAAACTGGCCGAAGTTTTTGAGCCTACCTGCACCATCTGCGGCCTGACCAGCGGCTACCAGGGCCCCGGCACCAAAACCGTTTTGCCTGCGCGCGCGTCGGCCAAAGTCGATTTCCGACTGGTGCCGCACCAGTCGCCGAAAAAATGTCTCGAGCTGCTGCGCGCCCACCTCGACGCCAACGGCTTCAGCGACATCCAGGTTCAGGTCCTGGCGGGCGAACCCTCGGGGCGCACCGACCCCGATCACCCCTTCGTACAGATTGTTGTCGAAACGGCGCAGGATGTTTACGGGGTGCCGATGCGTAGAATCCCGCTCACCGGTGGGTCTGGGCCAAACTACCCCTTTATTCACGACCTGGGGCTGCCGGTGGCGACTGCCGGGCTGGGCTACCCTGAAACCCGCGCCCATGCCCCCAATGAAAACATTCGCATCGACCTGTACCTGAAACATGCTCGCCACATGGCGCGCGTCATCGGAGAGTTTGCCCGGTAAATCTATTCATGCGACGCCTGATTTCCCCCCAGCGCGACCTCGGCATCCAGTTACTGGCGCTTTACCTGCTGCTGGTCATCCCGGTCCTGACGGCTGTTTTCATCTTCGACAGCCTGGCCGGGAACCGCATCCGCAGCGAGGTGACCACCAGCGACCTTTCGCTGGCGCGCGCCATTGCCAAGGAAACCGACGTCACCATGCAAAACACGCTCGACGCCGTCGCCGAGCTGGGCAAATACCCGGCCGTGATCAATGCCGACCCGGCCGGGATGGAGACCGTTTTTTCTATCGTCAACACCACACGCCCTGACGTCAACCTGGTCTACCGGTTAGACGCGCAGGGCGTGATGCTTTACCATCACCCGGTCGGGCCTGGCTCCACGGTGGGCACCGATTTCTCCTTCCGCGACTACTTCATCCGCGCCCAGGCGGGCAATGCGCCGCTGCTTTCGGAGGGCCGCATCTCCCCCACCACCGAGCAGCCAGTGGCAACGGCTGTCACCCCGCTGCGCGATACCGATGGGGAGTTTATCGGCCTGGCGGGCATGAATATCCGCCTGGAAAGCCTCAGCCAGACCCTGCGCGAAATCCTGGCAGAACACCCCGAAGCAGAAGGCTTCCAAATCTTCATCATCGACCACACCGCGCATGTTATTGCCCACCCCAACCCCAAAAACCTGCTTGTCAACGCCAGTGACCTGCTCCCCGGGTTGTACAAGCGCCCGCTGGCCGGTGAAACCGGCAGCCAGGTGACCTACAGCCTGGATGGCGAAGAACATCTTTATACTTACGCGCCCATTCCCAGCGCGCGCTGGGCCGTCATCATCAGCCGCCCCACAGCGGCAGCTTTTGCCCAATCGATCACTTTTCACCAAATCACGTTGACCGCCTTCGGAGCCTTTGTGGTCATTGGCGCCCTGTTCTGGCTGGTCCTGGCCCGCCGGGTAATCACCCCCATCGAACAGTTGGCCGCCACCAGCCAGGCCATTGGCGAAGGATTGGAAATCAGCCCGCAGGAGCGCGCCCGGCTGGCAGCATTGTCGCACCGCCCAGACCAGATGGGCCACCTGATTGCCAGCCTGATCCGCATGGAAGCCTCCATTCGCGCCCGCATCAACGAACAGGCGACCCTGCTCGAAACCAGCAAAGCGGTCGTCTCGTCGCTCGACACCCAAACCGTGCTCAACCGCATCCTGGAACAGGTCGGGCGGCTGATGAATGTCGAGAAGATTGCCCTGGTGGCGCTGGATGAAGACGCCGGTTTGTTCCGCGCCCGCGCCAGCCGCGGCCTCTCGCAGCGTTATGCCGAACAGCTCGCCATCCAGCCCAGCGAGCCGCTCTCGGTTACCATGCGCGCTATCCGCTCGGGCGAACCCATCCAAATCAGCGACACAGAACAAGACCCCACCTTTACCGCACTGCGTCCGCGCGCCCGCGCCGAGGGCTACCGCTCTATGCTGGCTGTACCGCTTAAGACTCACCACACCCCGGCCTCGGCGCTGCTGGTCTACCGCCCCGACCCGCACGAATTTACCCCCCAAGAAGTGCGCCTGTTGGTCAATTTTGCCAACCATGCCACCATGGCTATTGAAAATGCAGCCCTGTACACGCGCAGCGACACACGCCTGAAGGAACAGACCCGCCGCATCGAAGCGCTGATCCAGTCGATGCAGGATGGGTTGATTATGGGTGACCTGTATGGGCGCGTGGTCTATGCCAACCGGCGCGTCCATGACCTGGCCGGGCTGGCTGCCGAAACCTTGCAGGGAATGGAACTGCGCCAGGTTCTCGAACACATCCTGGCCCACAGCGCCGACCGTCACAAGGCCCAACAAGATCTCGAACTGCTTCTGGAGCAAAAGAACCAGCAAGAAAAAGAACTACAGGTCACTGTCGCAGGCCAAAAAGTGGACCTGCGCCTGCAGGCCTTTGATGTGACCGACCCCGAGGGGATTTCGATCGGTCAGGGTTTAATTCTCAAAGACACCACCGCTGACCGGGAGCTGGATCGCATGAAATCGAGCCTGGTCTCCACCGTCAGCCACGAGCTGCGCACCCCGCTGGCTGCCATTAAAGGCTACGCCACCACCCTGCTGGCCGAAGACGTAGAATGGGACCGCGCTTCGCAAAAAGAATTCCTGCAAATCATCTCTGGCGAATCGGACCGCCTGAGCGAACTGGTCAACAACCTGCTTGACCTGTCACGCATCGAAGCCGGTAGCCTGAAAATTGAGCAGCAAGAATGTAAAGTAGATGAATTGGTGGCGCGCGCCGCCCGGCGCGGGCACCTGCAAACCACCAACCGCTTTACCGTTGAAATCGACCCGGCCTTACCGGTGCTGCTGGCCGACCCGCCGCGACTGGAGGCAATTTTGCGCAACCTGATCGAGAACGCTGTCAAATATTCGGGTGAAAACGCATTCATCCAGGTGCGAGTCAGGCACCAGGATGGGCAAGCCCTGTTCCAGGTCCAGGATGATGGGCCGGGCATCCCGCCGGGGCAGCGCAACCGCATCTTCGAATCGTTTTATCGGCTGGATGACCGGCTGGCACGCGAAGCAGGCGGGGCTGGACTGGGGCTCGCCATTAGCGAAGGGTTTGTACGCGCCCACGGCGGCCAGATTTGGGTTGAACCAACCCCCACAGGAACCTGCATTGCTTTCACCATCCCACTCCACAACGGACAAATGCCATGAGCCTGACCCCGATTGTGCTGGTTGTTGACGATGAAAAATCTTTACGCGATTTTGTGCGCCGCAACCTGGAGGTGCGCGGATTCCATGTTTTGATTGCCTCGAACGGGCTGGAGGCACTGGCGGCCTTTTCGGGCACCAACATCGACCTGGTCATTCTCGACATCATGATGCCGCATCTCGACGGGCTGGAAACCGTGCGCCGCATCCGGCAAACTTCCACCGTGCCGATTATCATCCTGACCGCCATGGGCGAGGAAAGCGACAAGGTCAAGGCCTTTGACCTGGGCGCGGACGACTACCTGACCAAACCTTTTGGCACCGGTGAACTGCTGGGGCGTGTCAAGGCGGTGCTGCGCCGCTCACGCTGGATGGACACCATCCCAGACCAGGATGGGATTACCCGGGGCGAGATTACCGCCGACCTGGTACGGCACCAGGTGACAGTCCGCAACCAGCCCATCGAACTGACCCCCACCGAATTCAACCTGCTGGTTTACCTGATGAAAAACCCCGGCAAGGTGCTGCCGCATAAAATTATCCTGCAAAATGTTTGGGGGCCAGAATACAGCGATGAATCGGAATACCTGCGTGTTTATATGGGCAAATTGCGTCAAAAAGTGGAACCTGACCCGCTCCACCCGCGCTACATCCACACCGAGCGCGGCATCGGGTACAAATTTGAGGCATAAACCGACCGGGGCACTTGCCCCGGTTTTTGTTGCCAATTGTCACAGGGCGGGCCTGACAGATGTCATAACTTCTGCTCATCTTTACGAAGTTTTTATATAACCTTCGCTTATTTTTAGATGATTTTTGCAGGCCATTTCTAAAATGAAATTGGAGGTGGCAAGCACCTCTGCCGGGGAGGGAGACCCTGGCCGAAACAAATAAAGTTTCACGATTTGCCCAAAGGAGTTAAGCCATGAAAAAGAAGTTGTTTGCGCTCTTGTCCCTGTTGGTACTGGCCAGCCTGGCGCTTGCGGCCTGTGGAGGAGCCCCGGCTCCTGCCGCCGAAGAACCAGCGGCCCAGGCCGCCGCAAAAACCGCCATCGTGGGCTTTACAGCCTCGCTGACCGGCAAACTCAACGTCGAATCCACCCGCCAGAACAACGGCTTCAAGTTGTGGATGGACCAGGTCAATGCCGCCGGTGGCCTGAAACTGGCCGATGGCAGCATGGTTAAGTTTGAATCCAAGTTTTATGACGATGAGTCGAACAAAGACCGTGTGCAGGAGTTGTATACCAAGCTGGTCACCGAAGACAAGGCCGATTTCCTCATCAGCCCCTATTCTTCGGGCCTGGCCGATGCCTCGGCCGTCATCGCCGAACAGTACGGCAAAGTGATGATTACCACCGGGGCCGCATCGGACGGAACCTACCAGAAAGGTTACACCCTGGTCTACCAGGCTTACACTCCCGCCAGCCGCTACTTAACCGGCGCGCTGGATGCCATGATGAACACTGACGCCAGCGCCAAGAAAATCGCCATTGTGCACGAGAATGACAAGTTCTCTACCGATGTAGCGGTGGCCCTGGAAGCCTATGCCAAAGACAAAGGCTATGAAATCGTACTCAACGAAGGCTACGACAGCGGCACCACCGATTTTGCCCCGATCATCAACAAGGTAGAAGCGGCCGCCCCAGATGCTGTTATGGGCGGCGGGCACTTCACCGACGGCCAGCAATTTGCCAAGTCGCTCTATGAGAAGGGCTTGGCGGTCAAATTCCTGTCCCTGCTGGTCGCTCCGCCCGAACCAACCTTTGCCGAAATCGGCGATGCGGCCCTGGGCGTAGTTGGCCCCAGCCAGTGGGAACCGCTGGCCGCCTTTGCCCCCGATTTTGGCCCCACCGGCGCCGATTTTGTAAGCGCCTATAAAGCCGCCTATGGCGAAGAACCATCCTACCATGCCGCGGGCGGCTACGTAGCCGGGCTAATTTTGCAAAAAGCCATCGAAGCGGCCGGGTCGCTCGATACCGCCGCCGTAAAAGCCGCGCTTGACGCCACCGATATGATGACCTTCTTCGGGCGCATCAAGTTCGACACCAGCGCCGAAGCCCACGGCCTGCAAATCGGCCACGAGATGGTCTTCATCCAGTGGCAAAAAGACTCGGCTGGCGCGCTGCTCAAACAGGTGGTCTGGCCGCTAGCTGGCAAAACCGCCGACCTGGCCTACCCCATCCGGTAAAATCCCCCAACCAACTCGTGCAGGCAATGTTTTAGCCTGCACGAGTTTTATCCATTAACCATCTTCCAAAGGAGAACTCGGATGAACTTGAGCAGTATCATCACGTCTCTCATCGACGGATTGCTCCTCGGCGTCGTGTATGGGATCTCTGCCATGGGGTTAAACCTGATCTGGGGGGTTATGCGCGTCATCAACCTGGCGCATGGTGTCATCATAGCCCTGGGCATGTTTGGCGTTTACCTTTTTTTCACTGTCCTGGGGATCAATCCCTACCTGGCCCTGGCCCTGGTTGCCCTGCTGGGGCTTTTGCTGGGAGTATTGATTTATTTCATCGCCATCGAACGTGTCATCAACGCCCCCTATCTTTCCACCCTGCTGGCAACCTTCTCCATTAACATGATTATCCTGGGCCTTGGCACGGCAGCGTTCACCACCACCCCGCGCGACTCCGGGTTTACCCTCGGCAGCATCGAACTGGGCACAATCTCGCTGCAAGGCACGCGCCTGGTGGCCGCCCTGGTCACCTTACTGGTCACCGGCGCTTTGTACTACTTCCTGTACCGCACCCGGCCCGGAAAATATGTGCGCGCCGTAGCCAACAACCGCGCCGCCGCCGAGCTGATGGGCATCCCCGCTTCGCGCATCCTGGCGCTCAGTTTTGGGCTGGGAACCATGCTGGCCGCCATCGCTGGCGGCTTAATCGCCACTTTTTTCTCGTTCACCATCCTTTCTGGCGAGGTCTACCAGCAAAAGAGCTTTGTCATCGGTGTGCTGGGCGGCCTGGGAAACCCGCTGGGCGCCCTGCTGGGCGGGTTGATCCTGGGGGTGTTGGAAGGTATCCTGCCGCTCGCCATGCCCAACACCTGGGTCCCGGTGATCGAATTCCTGTTGTTCATCCTGATCCTGCTGGTTAAACCCAGCGGCCTGCTGGGAGGTAGACAATGAACCGCTGGAATAATCCCGGCCTGTGGATTGTGTTGCTCATCGTCGTTGCGCTGGGCTTTTTGCCCATCCTGCGCCAGGATGCCGCCGCCCGCGAAACCGGCTTTACCATCCTGCTGGCCGTCGTCATGGCGAGCAGCTTGAACATTGTCATGGGCTATACCGGCTACGTCAGCTTCGGCCACGTGGTCTTCTACGGCCTGGGTGGATACGTGGGCATGTACCTGCTCGACAGCCTGGGAGTGCCGCTGCCGCTGGCCGTGCTGGCCGGAGGGCTGGCTTCGGCGCTGCTGGCGCTGCTGCTCGGGACAGCCATCCTGCGCTTGCGCGGCGCGTACTTTGCCCTGGCAACCATCGGCATCAACGAGGCCATGCGCACCTTTGTCGCCAATTTCACCCCCTTTGGCGCCGCAACCGGCATCGAGCTTAACTTCGCCATCTACAAAGATTACGGCGGGGCAGCCCAGGCGCTATGGTACACCTACTACGGCGTCGTCGCCATCGCCATTTTCGGCGTGCTGTTCAGCTTCCTTATCAAGAACAGCAAATTCGGCCTGGCGCTCATGACCATTCGCGAAGATGAAGATGCCGCCGAAGTGATTGGTATCGTCACCCCGCGCACAAAAACCATCGCTTTTGTGCTTTCGGCCCTGCTGCCCGGCATGCTTGGCACACTATTCTTCTTCAAGAACGGGAATGTGGAACCCGGCGACGCCTTCCGCCTTGGTTTCTCGATCGAATCGCTGGTCATGATCATGCTCGGCGGCCAGGGCACAGTGCTCGGGCCCGTGATTGGGGCCCTGGGCTACCAGCGCCTGCGCGGAACCCTGCTGACCAGCAGCCTGGCCATTGGCCCCTTCCTGCTCAAAGACTTCCAGTTGGTCATCTCGGGCATCCTGATGCTTTTAATCATCCTGTTTATCCCTGCCGGGCTGGTCGGTTGGCTGCGCCAGCGGTCTGCGTGGCTAAGGAGGGTACTGGTATGACCCTGATCTTGCAAGCCGAAGGGATTATCAAACGCTTTGGCGGGTTACAAGCCCTGACCCGCGTCACCTTCGACCTTTCGAAGGGGCAAATCCTGGGCCTGATCGGCCCCAACGGGGCGGGTAAAACGACCCTCTTCAACGTGCTCAACGGAGTCTACACTCCCGAAGAAGGCCGCATCCGCTTCCTGGGCAAAGATGTAACCGGCGCAAAACCCTACGACCTGGCGCGCATGGGCATGGCCCGCACACACCAGATCGTGCGCCCGCTCAAAGAACTGACCGTGCGTGAAAATGTCATTGTCGGGGCCTGCTACGGGCATGAAAATCACGACCTGCGTACCGGCGGCCGGATCGCCGACGAGGTGCTGGATTTTGTCGGCCTGGCTGCCCGCGCCGGTCAACTGGCCGGGAGTCTTAACGTCGCGCAGAAAAAGCGTCTCGAAATGGCCCGCGCGCTGGCAGCCCGGCCCAAACTCCTGTTGCTCGATGAAGTCCTGGCAGGGTTGAACCCCTCTGAAATCGACGGGATGATCAAAACCATCCTGGGTATCCGCAACCAGGGCGTGACCATCATCATGATTGAACACGTCATGAAGGCAATCATGAATGTCTCTGACCGCCTGCTTGTGCTCGACTACGGCCAGCAAATTGCTGAAGGCTCGCCCGAAGAAGTGGTCCACAACGAGCGCGTGATCGAAGCCTACCTGGGCGACCCCAACCTGGCTCGCAGACTGATGGAGGAGGCCTGAAATGGCAATCCTGGAAGTTAAAGATGTACATTCCGGCTACGGCGAAGTGCAGATTTTATGGGGCGCAAGCATGGCCCCCAAAGAAGGCGAACTGACCTGCCTGGTGGGCGGGAACGGCGTGGGCAAAACCACCATGCTGCGCACCATTATGGGCCTGAACAAAACCTGGAAAGGCTCGATCCTTTTTGACGGGAAAGAGATTAGCCGCACCCCGGCTTATACCAAAGCCGACCTGGGCATTGTGCTGGTTCCTGAAGGCCGCCAGTTGTTCACCGATATGACCGTTTACGAAAACCTGGAAATGGGCGCCACCAACAGCCATGCTCGCGGCAAATTTAGCGCCAACCTGGAGCGTGTCTACACCATGTTCCCGCGCCTGAAAGAACGCGCCGGCCAAAAATCGGGGACGCTTTCGGGCGGCGAACAACAAATGGTGGCAGTCGGGCGCGGCCTGATGGCTGACCCACGAATCTTGATGATTGATGAGCTTTCCCTGGGCCTGGCCCCGGTTCTAACCTTGCAGCTTTTCGAAAGCCTGCGGGAGCTACGCCGCCAGGGCCTGACCATTTTGCTGGTGGAACAAAACGTGCAAATGGCCCTGGCTGTGAGCGACTACGGCTACGTCTTTTCTGAAGGCCGCGTGGAAAGAGAAGGTAACGCCCGCCAGCTGATTCATGATGAGCATATCCGGGCGGCCTATTTAGGCTTATAATCATTTCAAGTGATGACTTCCATCCTTCCAATCTATTCAAGGAGACCCCTATGCTCGTCGGTGAAAGAATGTCGAAACCTGTTATCACCATCCCCCCGGATATGCCCATCACAGACGCCCTGGCGCTGATGAAAAAGGAGCACATCCGCCGCGCGCCGGTTGTAAAGGATGGCAAGCTGGCCGGGATTATCTCTGATAAAGACCTGCTGAACGCCTCCCCCTCCCCGGTGACCACCCTTAGCATTTGGGAAATGAACTACCTGCTTAGCAAAGTGACGGTTTCCGAAGTCATGACCCGCAACGTCCTGAGCGTCTCCGAAGACACCCCCATCGAACAGGCCGCCCGCATTATGGCCGATAACAAAATCGGCGGGCTGCCGGTGATGCGCGACGGGCACGTGGTTGGCATCATCACCGAAACCGATTTGTTCAAGGTCTTCCTCGAACTACTCGGTGCACGCGAAACCGGTGTACGCGTCACGGCCCTGGTCCCCGACGAACCGGGCGAGCTGGCCCGCATCACCGAAGCAATCGCCGAGAAAAAGGGCAACTTTGTGGCCTTTGGGCAGTTCACCGGAGAAAACCCCAGCAATAAAGTGTTGACGTTCAAAGTTAAGGGCATGAGCCAGGAAGATGTCCAGAAAGCCATTGACCCGGTCGTCAAAGAAATCCTCGACATCCGCTCGTAAAACTTCTTAACAACAAAAAAACGACCTCTTACGAGGTCGTTTTTTTGTTGTTTTTCCGAACTTGCGGACGGTTGGAAGGAGGTGGTTTACGGCGCGAATCTGGCGGAGCATTATCGGGTTTGCGCGAGTCAACGGGGCCGCGCCGAAAAACGCGCGGGCGTGGACGCGGCGCAACCGCGGCGGGCTCGGTCTTCAACGCTTCCACTTCCTGGGCGGTCAGGTGACGCCACTCGCCCAGCTTGAGCGTGCCCAACCGTAGCGAACCGATTGCAATGCGCACAATTCGCACAACAGGCAACCCCAACAGCGCCCCGGTTTCGCGGATCTGGCGCTTGCGACCTTCTTTCATCGTCACACGCACCCAGGCGCCCTTTCCGGCCAGGCCTTCAATGTAGACATCGGCTGGCTGGGTCTTATACCCGTCTTCAAGGACGATCCCACGCCGCCAAATGCCCAACTGCTCCTGGTCTGGGTGGCGTCCCAGCAGCACCCGGTAGACTTTGGAGTGTCCATGCGACGGGTGGGTCAGCCTTTGGGCCAGGTCGCCGTCATTGGTCATCAGCACCAGGCCTTCGCTTTCAAAATCCAGCCGCCCTACCGGGTAAAGGCGCTCGCTGAGCGGCACAAGATCGCGCACCGTCTGGCGCGTGTCTCCCGGTTCATTCTCAACCGTTGAAAGGACATAGCGCGGCTTGTTCAAGGCCACATAAATCTTCTGCTCCGGCGGCTGAATCACCCGTCCATCGACAGAAATTCGGTCCTTGACCGGATCCGCTTTTTGGCCAATAATGGCCACCGTATTGTTTACGCGCACACGGCCAGCAAGTATTAACTCTTCACAGTCGCGGCGTGAACCCAGCCCCGACTGTGCCATAATTTTTTGCAATCGCTCTTCCATAAGTGTTATTATAAAGGCAAAGTTGGCATTTTCACTCGATGTTATCCGCGAATGAATTAGAATCTCACTATGCAATTCTCCGCGCCCATCCCCATCAGCAAAACAAAAATCAGCATTCCAGCCCAACGCCCGGAGAACATTGCGCGGCAGCGTTTACTCGACCTGTTAAGCGACCAGCTCGATAAAAAAGTCGTCCTGGTTACAGCCCCGGCGGGGTACGGCAAGACATCGCTACTGGTGGACCTGGCACACTACATCGACATTCCCACCTGCTGGCTCTGGCTGGATGGGCTGGACCAGGAACCCCAGCGGTTTCTCTCTTACCTGATCGCGTGCATTACCCGCGCTTTCCCAACCTTCGGCGACGATTCGCTGGCTGCGCTTCATAACCTGGTGAGCATCGAACAAGACAGCGAGCAGATGATCGTGGCGCTCACCAACGAAATCCAGGCCAAAATCCACGAACATTTTGTGATTGTGCTGGATGACTTTCACCATGTCAACGCAGTGGATGTCATCCAGAATATGCTCAACCGCTTTTTCCAGATTTCCGGGGAAAATGTGCATGTCATCCTGGCCTCGCGCAGCCTGCCCGATATGCCTGGTATCCCGTTACTGATTGCCCGCGACCAAATTGCCGGGATCAGCTTCGAAGAGTTGGCCTTCCAACCCGCTGAAATCCAAAACCTGTTCAGAAAGACCCAGCCTAATATTACCTACCAGGATGCGGAAAAACTGGCCCTGGAAACAGAAGGCTGGATCGCCGCCATCCACCTGTCGCGCAGCGGCAACCGTTACCTGCCCATTGGACAAACCGCTGGACATGGCGGCAACCTGTTCGACTTCTTCAACCAGGAAATCCTGGCCCAACAACCCCGCGAGGTGCGCGACTTCCTTTTGCACAGCTCAGTTTTCGATGTGATTGATGTCGAAATCTGTAAAGCGGTGCTCGAGTCGGTGCTCAAAGAAACCCACGACTGGCAGACCCTGCTCAATACAGCCCGCAGGAACATCCTGTTTACTGTCTCGGTAGGCGAAGAGGGGCAGTTTATCCGTTATCACCAACTCTTTCGGCATTTCTTGCAATCCCAGTTGCAATTCGAGGAGCCTGCTCGCGCCTGGCACCTGCAGCGCGAACTGGCACGCTACTACGAGCAAAAACAAGCCTGGGAAGATGCCCTGCAACTTAACATCAATCTCAACGACCGCGAAAGCATTCACCGCATTTTCAGCGCCATTGGAACCAAATTCCTACAAGGCGGGCGCGTTTTAACCCTGGCGGCCTGGTTAGACCGGCTGCCCATTACCATCTTCCAGGAATACCCGACCCTGCTCTCACTGCAAGGCATTGTGTATGCCACCCAGGGTGATACGCAGATGGCGATTTCGCTGCTCAGCCAGGCAGAAGCCCTGTTCCGTGAAAACGGGGATACCAAAAACCTGGCGCTAACCTTTGCGCGGCGCGCCTTCGCTTATCGGCGGCAGGGTGATTACCAAAACTGTTTGAACGATGTCGAAGCGGCGCTCTCGCTCACCCGTCTCAGCCACGAACGTGAGCAAATGCTGACCTATGCCGAGGCTGAGCGCCTGAAAGGCCAGGCGCTCTTTCGGTTGGGGCAGCCCCACGAAGCGCTTAACCTGCTGGAAGACGCCATCAAAATTTTCAGCCACCACCATGAGGAAAACACCATCCCTATCCTTGAGATGGAGATGGGCATGATTTATCGCTCGCTGGGGGATATTCAAAACGCCATTTATTATTACGACCGGGCGCGCGAGCGCTGGGAAAAAAGCGGCAACCATAGCTGGCTGGCACTGTTGCTGAACAACATGGGGGCCTTGCTGCATGCCACCGGGCAGATCGAACAATCGGTGCTGACGCTCGAGGATTCGATTGGCAAGGCCGAACGCAGCGGCGACCGCCGAACGCAGGCGCTGGCTTATCATGGCCTGGGCGAAGTGCTCGACGACCTGCAAGACCTGGAACAATCGGGGGCTTACTTTGAGTCTTCGCTGGAACTGGCACGCAAGATGAATGACACTTTTATTGTCAATCACATCAAGCTCGCCAAAATCAAACTGGCGCGGCAGTCACAGCAATTTGACCTGGCGCGCCAGATTATTGCCGAGATGGAATCGGACCAGTCCAATTATTCGATTCACTTGCGCGCCCTGTTGGATATTGAAAAGGGCTGCACGCTGCTGGCTACAGGCCAGGCCCGCGAAGCCTGCGAGATGCTAGTCATCGCCCGCGAGTGGCTGGAGACCAGCGGCTCAAAGATCGATGCCGCGACAGCCCAAATTTGGCAAACCGCGGCGCTGGCCCAAACTGACCTGCCAGCCGCGGTGGAGGAGTTTGGGAGGTTGATCGCTACGATTAACGGGATACAGGCTCCGGGACGTTTGCTCACCAACATTAACCTGGCACGGCCCTGGTTGGGGAAAATCCTGCAAAGCAAGGACCCGGTTTTCCAACAGTTTTTCCAAAAGGTGGATGATTTTACCGGCAGTTTTGCGGCGCTGCGGCGAAAACTTCGCAACGAACTGCGCAGTATTGCGATCTCGCCACCCTCCTTGCAGATTTACACGCTCGGAACGGTGCGCGTGCTGCGCAACGGGGAGCAGGTGACTATCGCAGATTGGCAGACGCGTGAAACCCGCGACCTGTTCCTGTTTTTGTTGTGTTCGCCGCCGCACACCAAAGAGGAGATTGCCAATATTTTCTGGCCCGATATCTCCCCCGAACGTTTGAAAATGCGTTTCAAGACCAATATTTACCGGCTGCGGCACGCTGTTGGGCAGGATGTTGTTCAGTTTGCGGATGACCGCTACCAGTTCAACCCGGCCATCGATTACACCTGGGACCGGATTGCCTTTGAATCGCTCCTTGCAGCCATCGAACAGGAGACCGAGGTGGCCCGCCTGATGGAAATGCTCCAGGCGGCAGTGGATATGGTTAATGGCCCGTATATGGCCGATATCGACGCGGATTGGGTGCTAGAAGAGCGCGCCCAAATCGAGTCGCTTTATCTTTCGATCCTGACGCGCCTGGCAGAGATTTACCTTGAAAATCAAAAGATTGAAAACAGCCTGGAAACCTGCCAGAAAGCGCTTAAAGTAGACCCCTTGCTGGAGGATGCATACCGTATTTCAATGCGCGCCTATGCGGTGCGCAAAGACCGGGTGGGGCTGGCCCGGCAATACAAACAATGCCAGGATTTCTTGCAGAATGAATTGGGAATCAGACCATCGCGCGAGACGATTTCGTTGTACGAAAATTTATTAAATCAACTTTGAGGCCACTTTTGTATACCACCACTTGGTAAAGTTAGGACAACAAATTCAAACTAACTTACAAAGGATGGTAACCCCATGAACAAAAGCCTCTCCACTCTCAAGATTTTCGCCGCTGGCATTAACAAGACCCACATCCAGATCTTCTTCCTGCTCGTTTCGTTGACCATGCTCGTTCTGGGCGGCGGCGCTTTGGAAGATTTCGGCGGGGGCAGCCGGTAGTGATTTTGCTGACAGCCGTTGTCGCTGGGGCAACGCTCGGATACCTGAACGCCAAAAGGACAGGCACCCCCTGGCAGCTCCCAAACGTAAGGTGGGGCTGGCTCATTCCGGTCGGTTTTCTGCCACAATTTTTAGCCTTCTACCTTCCAGCGACACGCGAGTTTATGCCCGATTGGGCAGTGTCTGTATGCCTGATTTCTTCTCAGGCCATCTTGACCCTTTTTTGTCTTTTGAATTGGCGCGTACCGGGCATACTGGTATTGGGGATTGGCATTTTAGCAAACCTGGTTGTTATTCTGGCAAACGGCGGTTTTATGCCGCTCTCGCTGGATGCAGCAACCCGCGTCTTGCGGCCCGATGAAATTGAACAATATACACTTGGGAAACGGTTAGGGACAAGCAGCAAGGATATCTTGCTGCTTCCTGACCATATTAAGCTCCCGTGGCTGGCAGATCGCTTTGCGTCGCCACTCTTCTTTCCGACACGTTTTGTTTTTAGCCTGGGAGATGTTCTGATTGCGGCGGGTGTGTTTTGGTTCCTGGTAACACCGCCTGGCACAAAAACTTTATAGGAGAGTTTATGCTCAGCGAATCACAGATTAAAACTGGCTATCCGTTCCTGGATATTCATACTGAAAAAGGGTCTATCAACCGATTGCTGGCGGCAGCGGTCATTAACAAACGGTTCTGTGAGCTTTTACTCCGCGATCCTGAGAAAGCGATCCTGGCTGGTTATGGCGGCGAAACCTTCTCTATCTCACACCCAATTCAAGATGTAATTTGCTCTATTAAAGCCAAGACCCTGACCGACTTTACGCAGCAATTGCTTGCCAACTTGCCCGAAAGATACAAGTTGTAACGGAGTGCCGACAAACCCAAAACGAAAAATAGCGATGATTAAGACGGGGCGGTTTCTAGATATTTTTCAACTCTCAAACCTGGGATCCATCTCTTTCCTGGACGAAACCCTTTCAACATTGGTCGATGAAATGGTCCACTCCTATAAAGAGATGTTTGGTATCCCTAAGGTTCGGATTGGGCTTTTCCACAACGAAAAGCTGGAGTGGATTAATGCTCTGCCGCCCGAGGTCAAACCTCCCCGAATTACACAGCTGATTATCCGGCAGGTCATCGAAACAAACAAAGAGTTCATTTTCAGGAATAAAACCCGTTCGGCTCAAGCGAACGGGTTGTTTCCTTTGATTTACGAAAGCGCAATTTTAGGCCTGGCCTACCTGGGGCACGATAAAGCAGATTTCTTTTTGTCTGATGAACGCCTGACCTTGCTACGCGGGCACACCGCCTGGATGGCCCGCGCCCTATACCAATCACGGCGGGTGCTCCTGGCCCAAAAATCGCTCGACCAGGTTGAAGCCTTGCGAAAAATTGGGGTAACAAATTTTTCATCCTCTGACCCGCACGCTTCACTCGAGCAGACCCTGACGCGCATAAGAGATTACCTCAAGCCCGATGTAATGAACCTGCTGTTGTTGAACAAAAAAACCAAACGCCTGGAATATTTGACCGGTACCGGGGTCAAACACAAGCCCAAATTACGGATTATTGACGAGGTCAACGCCAACCAGGCGGCCCAGACCCAAACCACGGTTTTCCTGCGCGGCACGCCACAGGAAAACAACACTTTCTTTTCCAGGGACCTGGAGCGGGACAGCATTTTCGAGTACGTGGCAATCCCGCTGATCACGCGCAACGACACGCACGGGGTCCTGGAGTTCTACTTCCGCCAGCACCACTCTGACCGGGAAAACACGCTCAAGATGCTGGAACACGTCGCCGAGCAGGTGGCCGTTGCCGTTGATATCTACCTGCTAATCAAAAACCTGGATAAACAAAACGCAGAACTTACCCAGGCCTATAACGCCACCATCGAAGGGCTATCACGCGCGCTGGAACTGCGCGACCGCGAAACCCAGGGCCACACCCGGCGCGTGGCAATGATGACCAACCGGCTGGCAGAGCGAATGGGGATTGCGCCCGAAGCGCGGCTGCAAATCCAGCGTGGGGCCATCTTGCACGACATAGGCAAAATGGGCATCCCCGACGCAATCCTGCTTAAACCTGGCAGCCTCTCGCCACAAGAATGGGAAGTGATGAAACAGCACCCGCTATACGCCTATAACATCCTGGCGCAAATTTCTTACCTGCGGCCTGCCATCGACATCCCGCTCTATCATCACGAACGTTGGGACGGCAGCGGCTACCCCTATGGCCTTAAGGGCGAAAAAATTCCCCTGGCGGCGCGCATCTTTTCAATTGTGGATGTGTTCGACGCCCTGACTTCTGACCGGCCATACCGGGCAGCCTGGTCAAAAGCACAGGCGCTCAACTATATTCACCAACAGGCTGGCAAGCACTTCGACCCGCAGCTTATCACCATCTTCATCTCCATGTCGAGCGAGTGGACTTAACCAGATCACGGCACAAATAAAAGAGCGCTATCCGTTGTGGATAGCGCTCTTTTTGTTTCAAACCTTATGCTTCGGGAAAAGAGATGCTGACTTCGAGCCCGCCGCCGAGGCGGTTGCGCGCCTGGATGGTCCCGTTTTGGGCTTCGACCAGTTGTTTGGCAATCGCCAGCCCCAGCCCGGCGCCGCCGGAGGCGCGCGAACGGGATTTTTCGGCGCGCCAGAAGCGGTCGAAGATGTGCGGGAGGTCAGATTCTGCCAGGCCGGGGCCGTTATCAGAAACGGTTAATTCAACCGCGCCCAATGCGTGCGTGACGGTTACCCAAACGCTGCCCCCCTCGGGGGTGTAACGCAGGGCATTCCCTACCAGGTTGCTGACCACCTGCTCGGTACGTTGCGGGTCAAGCGAGAGTATCACCGGCTGTGCGGCAGCCGCCAGGAAAAGCCGGATGCCCTTCTCTTCGGCTTCGGCACGAAACAGGGTGACTGCGTGACTGGCCAGGGCGTTCAAGTCGGTGTCGCGATGTTCAAACGGCAACTGGCGCGTCTCTGCCAGGGTCAACAGGCGCAGGTCGTCGACCAGGCGCTCCAACAGGTACGATTCTTCGAGGGCGGGGGCCACGTGACCGGTGTCGGCCGGGTAAATGCCATCGACAATGCCTTCTAACCGGCCACGGATGACCGTTAGCGGGGTGCGCAGTTCGTGGGCAATATCGGCCAGCATATTGCGTCGTTCACGGTCGCTCCGCTCAAGGGCGTCGGCCATATGGTTAAAGCTATCAGAGAGGGCACGCAGGTCGTCGGGGCCGGTGACATTGACACGGGTCGAAAGGTCCCCGCGCGCCAGGGTTCGGGCGGCGGCAATCACCTCGGCGAGCGGATTGACCACCCGGCGCAGGAGCAATAATCCAATAATAATGGTGAGGACTGCCAGGAAGATGGAAATAAAAAATACCGGAACCAGCAGCCCGAGGGCCATCTGGCCCTGGATAGGCATAAGCGAGGCCAAGACGATGAGCTGGCCCACTGTTTGATTGCGAACAACAAGTGGTATCACGGTGTCGCGGGAGGCGGGTTCAAAGACCTGCCCAATTTGCGGGGTTCCAAACTGGCCTTTGTAAAAAATAATGGTGTTGTTTGAATCTACCAGGATGGAACGACTGAGCAGGCCTTCCTGGTCTCCTGCGGCCAGGACCGCGGTCATATCTTCGGCCAGGCCATCCCACGAGCCATTAATGTAATAGTAAGTTTCAAGGCGCGTGACAATAGGCAGGCGGTCAAGGATACCGGCATCGGTGGGGGAACTTAAGACAATGGCGGTCGCTGCCAGGACAAAAATCAGGGTTAAGACCACGGCCGCGACAAAGCCCCGTAAAAGCAACAGGAATAGCCGGATCTGGATAGAACGAACGGTGGAGTCGGTTTTCATGGCTCGAATTTATACCCAACACCGTGCACGGTGACGATGTAGCGGGCCTGGCCGTCATCGCTTTCCAGCTTACGGCGCAGGTTGCGAATGTGCGAATCGATCGAGCGCTCGTAGCTTTCAAAGGCCACACCGCGCGCAGCGGTCAGCAGTTGGGCGCGTGAGAAGATACGCCCAGATTGGCTCATCAGGGTGGCTAAAATCTCAAATTCAGTTGGTGTGAGGGCAATGACCTTCTCGGGCAGGTGAGCTTCGTAGCGTGAGCGGTCGAGGGTGACTTCCCCGACACGCAGCACCTCGCTGGCCGGGTCTCCCCCGGCGCGGCGCAACACCATACGCACTCGCGCCACCAGTTCACGAGGACTAAAAGGCTTGGTGATGTAATCATCGGCGCCCAGTTCGATCCCAACCAGTTTATCGGTTTCTTCAACGCGCGCGGTGAGCATGATAATGGGAACATCGCTCTCGCGGCGCAAGGTGCGGCATACATCGAGACCGTCCATACCGGGCAGCATCAAGTCGAGCACCACCAGGTCCGGTTTTTCGCGGCGGGCGGTGGCCAGGCCTTTCAGTCCATCACCCGCCGCAACTACATCAAAACCGGAAGCTTTCAGGTAATCCTGGCAGATTTCGACAATCTTGGGTTCATCATCAACGATGAGAATTTTTTTAGCCATAATTAAATTATAGGGCATGCCGGGCAAGTTGTCCCTGCCCGGCGCAGGTTACTCGTAGCGCAAGGCTTCTACGGGCTGCAGGCTGGCCGCCCGATTGGCAGGATAGATGCCAAAGAACAGGCCCACCGCTGCCGAGAAGACAGTTGCCAACACAATCGAATCGGTGCTGATGGTTGGCTCGAAGGGTGTGCCCATACTCAGCGAAACCTGGTAAATGACGACCGCTATCAACCAGCCGAGCAGGATGCCGATGATGCCGCCCAACAAACTGAGCAGGGAAGACTCCGCCAGGAATTGGATCAGGATATCCCTTTTGCGCGCGCCCAGGGCCTTGCGCAGGCCAATTTCGCGGGTGCGTTCGGCCACCGACACCAGCATAATATTCATGATGCCGATTCCACCCACCAGCAAGGAGATGGCGGCAATGCCACCCAGGAAGATGGTCAACACACCGGTGATGGAGGATGCCGTACTAAGCATATCTTGCTGGGTGAAGACGGTAAAGTCATCCGCGCCGATTTCGGTGCGATGGCGGGTGCGCAGGATCTGGGAAATCTCTTCAGAAGCGGAGGTGACTGCCTCAGCGCTAACCGCCTGCACGAAGATCATATCCACGCTGTCAATGTTCTCGCCACCCTGCAAGCGACTCTGGGCGGTGGTAAACGGAACCAGCACGCGATTATCGCTGCTGCCCGCCATGCCGCCGCCTTTGGCCTCCAGCACGCCAATCACACGGAAAGGCTGGCCGTTGATGCGAATACTTTCGCCCACCAGCCCGGTGCGGCGCCCAAACAGCAGGTCAGCCGTTTCGGGGCCAATCACCGCTACGGAGGCGCGTCCCAGGAGCTGCGATTCGGTGATGAACTCGCCTTCAGTCAGGACCTCGTTGCGCACCTGCTCGTGTACCGGCACAACACCATTGACCGCCGCCATGGTTTTCTCGCCGCCCGCCGCCACTTCATTCTGCCCCTGGATGACCGGGGCCACCGCTGCAATCGAGGGAGCCGCAAACGGGTCAGCCAGGGCTTCGGCATCTTTTAGGGTTAGCGGACGCGGGTTGCGCACATCGGCCTGGTCATTGCCCGAGAACACAAACAGGATGTTGGTGCCGATGTCATTGATCGAGCCGGTGATGGAGTTTTGCGCCCCATTCCCAACCCCCAGCATGGCAATGACAGCCGCCACGCCAATGACAATGCCCAGGATGGTCAGCCCGGAGCGCATTTTATTGGCGCTCAGGCTCTCGAGTGCTTCAAAAAAGATCTGGGTAATGTTCATGCACCTTGCTCCTCTACCACACCATCACGCACACGAATGGTGCGCCCGGCCTGGGCTGCCACGCGTGGGTCATGGGTCACAATGACCAGGGTTGTGCCGCGCTCATGGTTGAGCGACAGCAACAAATCCATAATTTCTTGCCCAACCTTTGAATCGAGGTTACCGGTCGGTTCATCGGCCATAATCATGGCCGGTTCGTTTACCAGGGCGCGAGCAATAGCCACACGCTGCTGCTGCCCGCCCGAAAGTTCGTAGGGCTTATGCGAGACCCGGTTGCCCAGCCCCACCGCTTCCAGCGCGGCGCGGGCGCGTTCTTTGCGGCCACTGGTCGAACCGGAGTAACGCAGCGGCAGTTCAACATTAGACAACGCCGAAGAACGGGATAACAGATTGAAAGACTGGAACACAAAGCCAATCTTGTGGTTGCGAACATTGGCCAGTTGGTCATCATCCATTTTGGAAACTTCCACGCCGTCGAGGCTGTAAGCGCCATCGGTTGGGCGGTCGAGACAGCCGAGGATATTCATCAACGTCGATTTACCCGAACCAGACGGCCCCATGATGGCCACCACTTCGCCACGTTGCACTTCCATGGTCAAACCTCGCAGGGCATGCACTTCCATCTCGCCCATTTTATACACTTTGGTCAGGTCGCGGGCAGTAATGACTGTGTCAGCCATGAGATTATCCTCCTCCCAGGCGCATTGGGCCCCCGCTGCTGCCAGGGCCGGGAAGCGTCCCCGAGGCCGGGGGATTCAACACCACCAGGTCGCCTTCTTTCAGGTCGCCGCCCACCACCTCGCTCATTGTATCGGAAGTGGAGCCCAAACGCACTTCAACCGCAACCAACTGACCCTCGACAAGCACGTACACCACACGCTGTCCATCCACGACCCGCACTGCGCGATTCGGGATCAGCAGGGCATCGGTAATCTCCTTGACCGTAATCGTCACCGCAGCGGTCATCCCCGGTTTGACGAGTTCATCGGCATCGGTCAGTTGCACAGTGACGGTAAAGTTGACCGCCCCGCCGGTTGTGTTCCCAGCACGATTGACCTTGACCACCTCACCAGTATACGTCTTCGACTGGATGGCGTCAAAAGAAAGGGTCACCCTCTGACCCACTTCCACGCTGTTAATATCCACTTCCGAAATCTCCAGGTCTACCAGCAACTGCGAAAGATCATCGACCCGGAAAGCGGTGCGACCCGTCGTGACCATGTCGCCCACCTGCGCATCAACCGCGGTGATTATCCCACCGAAAGGCGCAATCACCTTGGCCTGGTTCAGGGTAGCCTGGGCTGCGGCAACCCGCGCCTTGGCAGCGGCAACATCTTCTACGGTCGGGCCATCCTTTAAACGTTCCACTTCGCGCTGGGCATCGGCAAGCTGCGCCTGGGCTACCGCCAGGGCGGCGCGATATTTCTCAGCATCCAGGTCGGTGGCCGAGCCGGTATACCAGTTCAGCTTAGTGGTCTGATCGGTCAGGTTCTGGCGAGCGTTGGTCAGGTTGAGCAAGGCCTGGGCTTTCTGCGAGTCGCCATCCGGGCGATTCTTGTAGACCTTATAAGCATCCTCGGCCAGCGCTACCTGCTTCTTGGCCAGGTCAATATTCGCTTCGGTTTGCTCAATCAGGTTGTCTGAAGCGCGCGGGAAAGTCAGGCTATCGACCTTTTCCTGGGCATCTTCCACAGCCTGCTTGGCATTGGCCAGGCTCTGTTGGGCCTGCGCCATCGACAGGGACGACTCAAGCAACGAATCGAGACTCTTCTGCGCCGAGACAAGGTCCGCTTCCGCCAGGATAATGCTCTGGGGCAGGGATGTCTGCGCCAGGGAAGCGATGATGTCATCCTGGGCCACTTCTTGCCCGATGACCACCTCCACCGACTCTACCCGGCCGCTGGCCTGCCACGTCAAAACAGCCGACTGCCCGGCCCGTACCGTCCCCGTTGCACCGACGCTGGCGGTTAAAGTGCCCTTGGCAGCGGGTTCAGTCTGGTACAGGCTGCCATCTGCGGCCTGGGTCTGGTTTTGGAAAAAGAAGAACGCCGCCACCGCAACCACGGCAACAGCGAGAACGATCCAAATTGTGCGATTGGTTTTACTAAACATAATTGACCTCCAGGTAGTTTTTGGTTGTACTGCCTACAGGATACCGGCCAAATATGCAGAATTTGTGCATACCCAATGGGGATTTGTTGAGATATTGAGAGAGAGAAAAGAAAACCGCAAAGCACCAGGAAGGCTGCTTTGCGGCTATATGGCAAACCAGAAAACAATGGCTACGGAGCCAGGTTGGGCGCTGGCGGGTTCAAGACCACCTGATCGCCTTCGTTAAGACCGCCGCCCACCACCTCGCTATACAGCCCATCTGTGGCCCCCAGGCGAACCTCAACCGGCAAGGCAACGTCATTGCGCAGCACATACACCACGCGCTGACCATTTTCCACCCTCACCGCACGGTTTTCAACCAACAAGACATCTTTCAAGTCTTTGACCATGACGGTGACTGCGGCAGTCATCCCGGGCTTCACTTCCGCATCGAAATCGATCAGCTCAACCGTAACCGGGAAAGTGACTGCTCCCTGGGTTACATCGCCAACCAGATTGATATCGGCGACAACCCCATTATAGATCTTGCCCTGAATCGCGTCGAAAACAACTTCCACCGGCTGACCAACCGCCACACTGTTGATATCCACTTCCGAAACTTGCAAGTCTACAAACAGGCCGGTCAGGTCTTCAACCTGTACCGCCACAGTCCCGGCCGAAACCATGTCACCGGGCTGCGCATCGAGCTGGGTGATAACTCCATCGAACGGGATGATAATCTTGGAATAGTTCAGGGTCGCCTGGGCCGCCGCCACACGCGCTTCAGCAGCCACAATATCGTCCGCAATTTTGCCATCCACGTACCGATCCAACTCACGTTGGGCATCATCCATCTTTGCCTTCGCCAGGTTAAGAGCGGCCATGGCTTTTTCCAGGTCAAGTTCGCTGGCTTTACTGGTATACCAGTTATAGCGGGCAATTAAATTATTGAGATTCTGCTCAATATTGGTCAGCTGAATGGTCATTTCGGCCTTGGCCGGGCGGTCAGGGTCCATGCCGTCATAATCGTAAAAACGATTATAGATCCACGTAACAAACTTTAACTGGTCTTGCGCGGCTTCGATCTCATCGGCAGTCTGGTCAATCAACTCCTGTGAAACGCGCGTGCGCGCCAGCGTATCATATTTGTCCTGGGCATCTTCCACAGCCTGCTTGGCCGAGGCCAGGTTCTGTTGAGCCTGTGCCAGATTGAGATTGGAAGAAACCAGGCCATCCAGGTTTTGCTCGGCCGCTACCAGTTCCACCTTGGCCAGCAAAATAGCCTGCGAAACGGATGACTCTGCCAGGTTTGCCAGAACCATCTCCGCCTGAACCGCATCGCCAATGGCCGCTGAAACGGTTTCAACCCGGCCACTGGTCTGCCAGACCAGGGTAGCCGATTGACGCGCCCGCACGGTACCGGTGGCACCGACCGAAGTGGTCAGCTCGCCCCGCACAGCCGGGATAGTTTCGTATTCGCTGACAGTGTTTTTGGCAGCCTGATTAAAGTAAACGAATAAACCTGCCGCAAGCAGGACCACCGCTACCGCAAGAAACCACCAGTATTGCTTGCCAGACTTTTGGGGGCCTGAAAAATTCATAAACAACCTCCTGACGTTTTTTGAAACATAGCTAGCATACTCAAAAGATATGCAGAATTTGTGCAGAAAATGCAACAAGATGTGGATGTTCTTGCTGCCACTGTATCTACGCTTTTACACGAACAGAGTGGCAAAGACTATAATCAGCCAAGCTTACATTACCATCTATACCGCACAAGGCGGAATATTTCAATAATACTGGAGTGGTTGTTTATGGAACTCTATTTCATTCGTCACGGGCAATCGCAAAATAACGCCAATTGGAACGACCCCCAATACCAGGAAAGTCCCGATCCGGCGCTCACCGCCACCGGGGTTGAACAGGCCCGGGCCCTGGCTGAATACCTGCACAAAAACAACCCCATCACCCCACACCGTGGCTGGAATGTGCAAAATCGCTATGGGTTTGGGCTGACCCACCTGTATACCAGCCTGATGGAACGCGCCGTACAAACCGCCACACCGACCGCCATGGTGTTGGATGTGCCTTTTATTGCCTGGCCTGAAATCCACGAGGGTGGCGGGATTTTTACCCGCGACCCCCAGGCTGAAATCCGTGGCCTGCCCGGGAAACCGCGCGCTTATTTTACAAAACATACCCCCACGCTGAAGTTGCCCGACTGGCTGGATGAATCGGGCTGGTGGAATCGTCCCTTTGAAGAGGAGGAGCAACGCCCGGCTCGTGCGCGCAAATTCCTGGCCGACCTGCTGGCCCGTCACGGCGACCAGGAAGGCCGCCCTGAACACCGGGTCGCGATTGTCAGCCATGGTGGGTTTTTTATGCATCTGATGTGCGCCATGCTTAAACTGCCCTGGCGGCAAGCTGCCCACAATATGGAATCATGGTTCCTGCTCAGCAATTGTTCAATCAGCCGCTTCGATATCCGCTCGAACGAGATAATTATCTCTTACCTGAACCGCACCGACCACCTGCCCGACCATCTGATTACAGGATAAGCCATGCCCGCCTTTATTGCACCCCCTCAACACATCCCGTTCCTGCTGCGCCTCGGCATCTGGTTTGCCGAAAAAACCACCGGCCGCACCATGCTCCCGGCGCGCCTCCTGGCTTGGTACCCCAAGGCTGCCCTCGGTTCGGGGGTCATGGAAGGGCTGGTAGCCCACCATGATGGACGCATCGATGCGCGCATGCTAAAACTCGTGCGGATGACAGCCTCCTTCGCCGCTGCCTGCCCGTTTTGCATCGACATGAACTCGTTTGAGTATCGCGAAACCGGCATCAGCGACGCCGAAGCCGACGCCCTGCGCGACGAAAACAGCCTCGAAACGGTGACAACGTTTTCAGCGCGCGAAAAACTCGCCATCCGCTATACCCGGCTCGTGTCGCAGACTCCGCTACGCTTCCCGCCCGAACTCATCGCCGAAATGACCTCCAATTTTACCGAACGCGAAATGGTGGTACTCGCCAGCACGGCCGCACAGGTGAACTACTGGGCGCGCCTGATCCAGGCGTTGGGCATTCCGCCAGCCGGCTTTAGTGAAGAATGTAAAATCTAAAGCAGTGGTATGATTGACCGATTTCATTTTTGCTAGAGGCTTGCTTGATTAAACTCATTGCCATCGACCTGGACGGAACTCTCTACAACTCCGACCACCAATTGCCCCCCCGCGGCCGCGAGGCCGTTCGAAAAGCGAAAGATGCCGGTTTGCAGCCCGTGGTTGTCACCGGGCGCGGACGACGCGGCGCCGAACACGCCCTCGGATTGCTTGGGATCGACATCCCTTATATTTGTTCGGCCGGAGCGCTGGTCCGTCCCGGAACCACAGGCGAAACCTGGCACGCCTGGACCTTTCATGTTCACAACGAAGTGCTGCCGGTCATTGAGTTGTGCCGTGCCCACCCATCCAGCGGCCTGATTGCTGAAACCCCCGACGGCTCGGCGCTGTGGTTTGGACCCGACTCCTTGAATGATGTGATGGACCCTTTAACCGCCAACGAAGCCTACAAAAGCCGCCGCAGCCTGGACCCAGAAAAAGACTTCGACCGCCCGCTGCTTAAGTTGACCATTGCTGCCGACCCCGAGATTTTGCGCCACTTCAATGCATTGGTGCGCCTGAAATGCCCTTCACTGCACCACATTACCTCCGGCGTGAACTACATCGACATGACGCTCAACGGTGTCAACAAAGGCGCAGCCCTGGCGACCCTGGCCGAGCGCTTCGAGCTGCGACCGCAAGATATTGCGGCCATCGGCGATCAGGCCATCGACCTAAAAATGTTGCAATTTGCCGGGCTGCCCATTGCTATGTCTAACGCAGTACCCGAACTTAAAAATATGGCCAAGTGGATCGCCCCTTCTAACGACAATGACGGCGTGGCCTGGGCGATTGAAAAAATTCTCAGACGGAATGAAGACTAACAGGAGGCCCAAATGCTCTTCGATCTGCCACTCGAACAACTCAAGACCTACAAACCTGAGCGCAACGAACCCGCCGATTTCGACTCTTTCTGGCAGGCCACCCTGGCCGAGGCGCGCCGCCATCCGCTGGCCGCCCGCTTTGAGCCGGTGGAAACCGGCCTGAGATTGGTAAATGCCTTCGATGTGACCTTCAATGGCTACGGCGGCCAGCCCATTAAGGGCTGGTTTATCCTGCCCAGAGAAGCCAAAAACCCGCTACCGGTCATTGTCGAATACATCGGGTATGGCGGCGGGCGCGGCTTGGCCAACGATTGGCTGGGTTGGGCAGTGGCCGGGTATGCGCACTTCATCATGGATACGCGCGGGCAAGGTTCCACCTGGCGCACCGGCGACACTCCCGACCCCGAGTTGGAGGGCGGCAACCCCCAGATTCCCGGTTTTATGACTCGCGGGATTCTCAGCCCCGCAACCTATTACTACCGGCGTGTTTTCACCGACGCTGTCCGCGCTGTGGAAGCAGCTCGCTCGCACCCGATGGTCGATGCTGCACGCGTAGCCGTGACGGGCGGCTCGCAGGGCGGCGGCATCACCCTGGCCGCGGCTGGCCTCATCCCCGATGTGGCGCTGGCTATGCCCGATGTGCCTTTCCTGTGCCACTATCGGCGCGCTACAGAGATCGTCGACACCGATCCTTATCATGAGATTGCGCGCTTCTGCAAAAACCACCGCACAAAAATCGAAACCGTCTTCAACACCCTGGCCTATTTCGATGGCATGAACTTTGCCGCACGCGCCCAGGCAGAAACGCTCTTCTCGGTCGGCATGATGGATACAATTTGCCCGCCTTCAACCGTTTTTGCGGCTTATAACCATTATGCCGGTCCTAAAGACATCCGCATTTGGCAGTACAACAACCACGAAGGCGGCGAAAACTACCAGGGCCTCGAAAAGCTCAAGTTTGTTAACGCGCGATTTGCCTAATGCGAGAACTGCGAATCCATTCATGAATAAAAACTCCGTTTGGCTGTGGACCATTGGCGCATTTTTTGCGTTCCTTGTCTTTGGCTTCTCCGATAATCTCAAAGGCGCCACGCTCCCGGCCTTGTTGCAAGATTTGCAACTTAACTACTCGCTCGGCGGAACCATCCTGCTGGGCGCTTACATCGGTTTTATGATCGCCACCCTGCTCACCGGTTTCATCGCCGATGCAGTAGGTAAAAAAGTGGTCTTGCTGATGGCCGGGGGCTGCCTGGCCCTGGGCGTGGGTGGCTATAGCACTTTTACCTCGCCGATAGCGCTAACCCTTTCAATGACGGTGCTCGGCTTTGGCCTGGGTGCGCTCGAATTGGGCTGCAATGCCCTGATCGTCGAACTTCACCCTGCCGACAAGGGCCGGTATCTCAACCTGATGTCGGTCATGCACGGCATGGGCTCCATGCTGGCACCTCTGTTTGCTGGCTGGCTGCTCTCAACCAGTGTTTCTTGGCGCACCGTCTACCGCTGGGATTTCCTGCCCATTTTTCTGCTGATTGTTTACTTTACCCTGGCCCGTTATCCGCGCGTCAACAACAGCCAGAGCGACAAAATCGACTTCAAACACCTCGGCAAGACCGCTTTTTCAACCCGCATGCTGTGGTTTTATGCCGCCATTACGCTCTATGTTGCCGCCGAGTTGGGCATTGCCTCGTGGATTGTTGAATTCCTGCAAAAAATCCGTGGGCAGAGTGTAACCCAGAGCACGCAAGCACTCTCTTTATTCTTCGGGCTGATGATGATTGGGCGTTTCCTGGGCAGCTTCGTTGTCGAACGCCTTGGCTATCTCAAGTCGATCCTGTTCGCAGCCCTGGCAGCCAGCGCAAGCGTTGCCGCCGGGTTATTTGGGCCTACCTGGCTGGCCTTTGCCCTGCCCGCTTCAGGCTTTTTCCTGTCGATTATCTTCCCCACCATTACAGCCGCCGCATCTGAAGGCCATCACGAAAACACAAATACCATCCTGGGCCTGTTGTTCACTTTCGCCGGGTTCGGAGGCATGGTGGGGCCCTGGACCCTGGGTTTGGCCAGCGATTGGCTTGGCATCAGCGCCGGTTTTAGCCTGAACCTGCTCTTTGCCCTGCTTACTGCCGGTTCAGCTTTTGTTCTGCTAAAAATCCCCCAAAGGAACTGACCTATGCCCACCCCAAGAATTAGTACCCTCGCTGAATATAATACCCTGCGCAAGAGTCACTGGGATGGGATTGCGCGAACCCGCCCGGCTGAAACCTTTTTTAGCCGCGAATACCATCGTCGTTTAATGGAAATTTACCGGCTCTTGATCTCTCCCGGACTGGCCGTGCTCGAAATCGGCTGCGGGCGCGGCGACCTGCTGGCTTCCGTAAACCCGGCCCGCGGGGTAGGCGTCGATTTCTCAGCCGAGATGCTGCAACTGGCCCGCCAGCGCCACCCGCAGCTGAGTTTCATAGAAGCAGATGCCCACTCCCTGGAATTGGCCGAAACCTTTGATGTAGTGATTCTCTCCGACCTGGTCAATGATGCCTGGGATGTGCAAAAAATCCTTGAACAACTGCGCCCGCTATGCCGTCCCGATACGCGCATCATCCTGAATACCTACAGCCGCTTTTACCAACCCCTGCTTTCGCTGGCCAGGTCGCTTGGTTTGGCTACAAACCTGTTGCCACAAAACTGGCTAGCCCCCGAAGATACTGAAAACTTGCTCCACCTGGCCGGATTCGAAATCATCCGCCGCCAAAAGGAGATTCTGCTGCCGCTTCCCATTCCGCTGGTGCGCGACTTATTTAACAAAGTGCTGGTAAAGGTATGGCCGTTTAGCCCGCTGGCGTGGAGCAATGTGCTCACAGCCAGGCCCATTCCCGTTGAAACAGGAGACAGGCCTTCGGTCAGTGTTGTGATTCCCGCGCGGAACGAGGCCGGGAATATTGAAGCCGCCTTCGCGCGTGTCCCCAAAATGGGTAAACATACCGAGCTCATCTTTGTCGAGGGTCACTCGAAAGACGATACCTATGCTGCCATTGAGAGAGCTATCGCCAACCACCCGGAATGGGATGCAAAGTTGTTCCGGCAGGGTGGCAAAGGCAAAGCAGATGCGGTGCGCCTGGGTTTTGAGAAGGCCAGCGGCGATGTTTTGATGATTCTGGATGCTGACCTGACTGTGCGCCCGGAGGAGTTGCCGCGTTTTTACGAAGCCCTGGTGAGCGGAAAGGGTGAATTTATCAATGGTGTGCGGCTGGTTTACCCGATGCAAGAACAGGCCATGCGCTTTTTGAACCTGCTGGGGAATAAATTCTTCAGCATGGCCTTTTCGTGGCTGCTCGGGCAGTCGATCAAAGACACGCTTTGCGGCACAAAAGTGCTCTACCGCAAAGACTATGACCGGATTGTGGCTAATCGCGCCTATTTTGGAGAGTTTGACCCGTTTGGCGATTATGACCTGATCTTTGGCGCAGCCAAGCAAAACCGCAAAATTGTGGACCTGCCTATCCGTTACCAGGATCGCACTTACGGCCAGACCAATATCGACCGCTGGCGGCATGGGATGTTGCTTTTTCGGATGGTAGCCATCGCGGCCTTCCGGTTGAAATTCGTTTAATACCGGGGCAGGTCCAACCTGGCCCCCTACAGGACAATGCATGAAACCGATTCGCGTACTTTCTGTCGTTGGTACCCGCCCCGAAGCCGTGAAGATGGCTCCGGTGGTGCAGCGACTGCGCCATACCCCCGGAATCGAGTCGGTCTTGTGCGTTACCGCCCAGCACCGTGAGATGCTCGACCAGGTGCTCAACCTGTTCGACATCGTGCCGGAAGTGGACCTGGACCTGATGAAACCGGACCAATCGCTGGCGCAAATTACCGCGGCCATTTTCAACACACTGGACCCGGTCATCAAAGACATTCAACCCGACTGGATCCTTTCGCAGGGCGACACGACCACGGTGATGGCCACTGCGCTGCTGGCGTACTATAACCGGGTGCGGTTTGGGCACATCGAAGCCGGGCTGCGCACCGGCGACAAGTTCCAGCCCTTTCCTGAGGAAGTCAACCGCATGGTGGCGGGCGTTGCCGCCGACCTGCACTTTGCGCCCACCGAGTGGTCGAAGCAAAACCTGCTTAAAGAGAACATCCCGGCCGAAAAAATCATTGTCACTGGCAACCCGGTGATCGATGCGTTGCAACAGGTGGCCGAAAAACCCGCCCCGCGCGAGGCGGCCGACATCCTGCAAAAAATTGGTCACAGCCGCCTGGTGTTGGTGACCGCCCACCGGCGCGAGAATTTTGGGCAACCGCTCGAGAACATTTGCGCCGCCCTGGAAGACCTGGCTCGCACCTATGGCAACCAGGTGCACATCCTCTACCCGGTGCACCTCAACCCCAATGTGCAGAACACCGTCTACCCGCGCCTGTCGGGCCAACCCAACATCACATTACTCCCTCCGCTCGATTACCTCCCTATGGTACACTTGATGAAGTATTCCGCCCTGGTCTTAACCGATTCGGGCGGAATTCAGGAGGAAGCCCCCGGTTTCGGTGTCCCGGTTTTGGTCATGCGGGCCGCCACCGAGCGCCCCGAAGGAATCGCCGCCGGAACGGTTAAGCTCGTTGGCACCCAAACCGAAAACATCCTGCGTGAAACCCGCAACTTGCTCGACAACCCTTCAGAACACGCCAAGATGGCCCAGGCAGTCAACCCTTATGGAGACGGTCACGCCTCTGAACGTATTGTCGAAAACCTGTTAAATTACCCCCGTCAATAACGCGATTGTTCAAAGAACAGGTGCGTTACCAATCCAAAAGGAGTGAATAATGGAAAGCGAAAACGTAAGCACAGAAAAAGAAGTGGTAGAAACCAGCGAGCCGATCTTCTACAAACCCAACATGCTCACCCTGATTGCCAGCCTGGCCAACATCTTCTCGTGGGTCACACTGGTGGCCTTCCTGGGCGATGTGATTGCGCAGTTTATCAACATCCGCGACACCCTCACCCAGCAGGGTCTTGGCTTCGACGCCACCCTCTTCAGCCAGCCTTCGGCGTTGTCCTTCCTCATCTCGAATCTCAGCACCCCGCTCTTCACCGGTATCGCCCTCTTCATCGTTTTGCAGGGTGTTTCCATCGGGCTGAACGCGCTCTACGAGATCGACCTGAACGCCCGCGAAAACTAACACCTAAAAATCCCCGCCCACAAGCGGGGATTTTTTCTCGGCTATAATGCGCGGCATGGAAAACAAACTGGTCTTGCTCCGCGACGCCCAGGGCGCAGAATGGTTACAGTTCGAGAATCCCTATCAGGTGGAAACAACTTCACAGTTGGATGAAGTCATCCCCCTTTTGAACAAAATTGAAGGCCTGGTGGAAAAGAACGGGTGGCACGCAGCAGGATTCATCTCCTACGAGGCAGCCCCCGCCTTTGACCAGGCCTTTCGCGTCCGCCCTGCCAGCGGCTTACCGCTCATTTGGTTTGGACTCTACCCTGAGCCGCTGCGTTCGGCCGCCTTCCCGCAACTTCACGCTTCCCTTAGTGACTACACGCTGAATAATTGGACCGCTGGCATTTCACGGCCAGAGTACGAACACGCCATCGAAACGATTAAAACCCATATCGCACACGGCGACACCTACCAGGTCAATTTCACTTTTCGCTTCAAGAGTCGGCTGACGGGTTCTCCGCTGGCCCTGTTCAGGGACATGCTCCAGGCCCAGCCGGTAGGCTACCCCGCTTACGTCAACACCGGACACCATATCCTGTGTTGCGCCTCACCCGAGTTATTCTTCCAGCGCCAGGGGCAAAACATAACCTGCCGCCCCATGAAAGGGACCGTCAGGCGCGGCCGCACCCTGGCCGAAGACGAGGCCCAGGCTGCCTGGCTGCGCGCTTCAGAGAAGAACCGCGCCGAAAACGTGATGATTGTGGACATGATCCGCAACGACCTGGGGCGCATCGCCAAAATCGGAACGGTGCGCGTCCCGGCCCTGTTCACCACGGAACGGTATCGCACGCTCTGGCAAATGACCTCCACAGTCACGGCCCAAACAGACACATCCCTAACCGACCTGCTGACGGCCTTGTTCCCCTGCGCTTCGATCACCGGCGCGCCCAAGGTAAGCACCATGAACATCATCGCGCAGTTGGAAAACTCCCCGCGCGGAGTCTATACCGGCTGTATCGGCTACCTATCCCCGGGGCGCAAAGCCCAGTTTAATGTTGCCATTCGCACCGTTAGCATCGATGCCGCTACGGGCCAGGCCCAATATGGCGTGGGCGGCGGCATCGTCTGGGATTCAACCGCAGCGGACGAATATGACGAAGCCCTGCTCAAAGCGCGGGTAATCACCCGCAAACATCCACCCTTTGACCTGCTCGAAACCCTGCGCTGGACGCGTGACGAGGGCTTTTTCTTGCGCGAAAGGCATCTCTCACGCCTGCGCGACTCAGCCCTTTATTTTGGCTTCCCATACGACGAAGCTCCTATCCTGCGCCTGCTCGACGAACTGGTCGCAAGCTTCAGCGGCACCCCACATCGGGTTCGGCTGCTGTTGCACCCAGATGGCGCCATCAACCCCCAGGCAACGCCCCTGCCGCCAACACCACCGCGCCTGTGGCGCGCGCAACTGGCTGCGCAACCGGTTCACAGCAGCGACGTTTTCCTGTATCACAAGACCACCCAGCGGGATGTCTACGAGCAGGCCCGCGCCACCCACCCCGAAACAGACGAAACCCTGTTGTTCAACGAGCGCGGCGAACTGACCGAGTTCACAATCGGCAACCTGGTGGCAGAAATTGACGGACAATTTTTCACCCCGCCGGTAACTTGCGGCCTGCTGCCTGGCACCCTGCGCGCCGAATTGCTAGAAAAGGGTCAAATTGACGAGAGAATCTTGCAACCCGCCGACCTGTCGAGGGCCAGCCGCCTTTTCCTGATCAACTCGGTGCGTGGCTGGCAGGAAATCAGCATCGATCCCTGACAAAGAGCCGTTTAAAGCCCCAAAATACTGTAAAAACACCCAAAATCTTACAGAACAGCCCGGAGAGTTTGTTAATTTTCAAAACTTAATTGACAGACTCTCTTTATTTTGTTAATATATTGTAAGGAATTTTTGGATAGGAGGCGCAAAGGAAAGACAAATCCCGGAAGATTTTGGCCGCACCCCGCTTTTTTCACCCAAAACATAATTCAAGGAGTTAACTAATGCATATCAAAGCACCGCAAAGGTCTTTGCATATCATCGGAATTCTGGCAATTCTGATCAGCACCCTGGCTTCGATCAGACCGACCAGTTTCGTCAGGGCCAATACCCCCGATCCGACCAGCGTTACACTGGTCGGGTCACTCCAAAGTGAAGTTGGCTGCGCCGGAGACTGGGACCCTGCCTGTACAAACTCGTTCCTCGGTTACGATGCCGACGACGATGTCTGGCAAGGCACTTTCAGCTTCCCAACCGGCAACTATGAATTCAAAGCCGCGCTCAACAGCAGCTGGAATGAAAATTACGGCGCCAACGCCCAGCCGGGTGGCGCAAATATCGCGCTAAACTTGCCTGCCGATGGCAGTGTCAAGTTCTACTATGACCACAAATCCCACTGGATTGTAGACAACAAAAACACCATCATCGCCACCGCGCCCGGCAACTTCCAGAGTGAACTGGGCTGCCCGGGCGATTGGCAGCCCGACTGCCTGCGCTCCTGGCTGCAAGACCCTGATGGCGACGGCATCTTTACCTTCGTCACCACCGCCCTGCCGGTGGGCAGCTATGAGGGCAAGGTAGCCATTAACGAAAGCTGGAACGAAAACTACGGCGCGGGTGGCAACCCCGGCGGGGCCAACCTGGCCTTTAGCGTGGTCGCCCCCGACTCGACGGTCACCTTCACCTATAACGGAACCAGCCATGTGCTGGATATCGCCGTTAAATCGCCTGGACCCCAGCTCGACAACAATGTTGAGTGGGACGGCCTGCGGCACGATTCGCGCGACTCGCTGTACCGCACCCCCGGCGGCGCAGTTCCTTCTGGAACCCCGGTCACGTTACGCTTCCGCACCTTCCACAATGATGTCAACCAGGTCAAAGTGCGCTTTTACGACATCAATGCCAACGGTCAGCGCATCGAGAATATGACCCTGGCCGCCAGCGCCGTCTCTTGCTACCAGGCCGGGCTGGAAAACAGCACTTGCGATTACTGGGCTTACACCCTCGACAATCCCGAGCCCAACAACCTGTGGTATCGCTTCATCATCACCGACGGGACCAAAACCGTCTACTATGCCGACAACACCGCCGCGCTCGATGGCGGCCTGGGCAGCCCGAGCGATAACATCATCGACAACAGCTATGCCCTGATGGTATATGACCCGTCCTTTGCGGCTCCCGCCTGGGCGCGCAAAGCGGTTATCTACCAGATCTTCCCAGACCGCTTCCGCGACGGCCGACACAGCAACAACCCCCGCACCGGCGACGTACGCTATGACGACCCGGTGCTCTCGCTGCGCTGGAACACCCTGCCCGAGGGCTTCTGCCGCAACTACGCCGACGGCGCAACCAACTGTCCGTGGCGTTTCGACACCACCCCGCCGCCTTGGAGCCCCACCAAAGAAGGTCCGCGCGGCCGCGATTACATGGGCGGCGACCTGAAAGGTGTCGACCAAAAGCTGGATTACCTGAAATCACTGGGCGTCAATACCATTTACTTCAACCCCATCTTCGATGCCGGTTCGAATCACTCCTACGACACCCAGGACTACTACAAGATCGACCCGTACTTCGGCACCGAAAAAGATTGGGAAAACCTGGTCAAGCATGCCGACCGGCTGGGCATCCGCATTGTGCTGGATGGCGTCTTCAATCACATGTCCTCCGACAGCCCGTTCTTTGACCGCTACGGGCATTACCAGACGGTTGGCGCCTGCGAAAGCGTAAACTCGCCCTATCGCAGCTGGTTCAACTTCCGCGATGTCGCCGCCGGAACCGGTACCTGCGCGGGCAGCGCCGGACCTAACTCGGCCGCCTACGACGGCTGGTTCGGGTTCGACAGCATCCCGGTGCTCAACAAATCTAACCCGCAGGTGCAAGAATACTTCATCTACGATGAAGACAGCGTGGCCCGCGAATGGCTCGACGAGGGCGCGGCTGGCTGGCGTCTGGACGTGATGGGCGATGCCTCCTTCCCCGCTGGTTACTGGGAAGGCTTCCGCCAGACCGTCAAGACCGAAGAACCCAACGCAATCATCATTGGCGAGCTTTGGCAAAAAGACAGCACCCTGCTGCGCTTCCTGCGCGGTGACCGTGCCGATACCACCATGAACTACCGCCTGCGCGACGCCGTCCTGGGCCTGCTTACCCCGGCCAATTTCGACTCCAAGGGCTTTGGTGATAGCGGCCGACAGATCTCCCCCTCTGAATTTGCCTCGCGCCTGAGCGCCATCCGCGAAGACTACCCGGATGCGGCCTTCTACAGCCTGATGAACCTGGCCGACAGCCACGACACCGAGCGCATGCTGTGGACTCTGACCCCTGGCAGCGAGACCCGCGCCGAAAAAGAGTTCAACGCCGCCAACCTGGCAGATGGCAAACAGCGCCTGCGCCTGGCCTCCACCATTCAGTTCACCATGCCTGGCGCACCCACCATCTATTACGGTGACGAAGTGGGCCTGACCGGTGACGACGACCCGGACGACCGCCGCACCTTCCCGTGGCCGGACCTGGGTGGCGTTCCCGACATGAGCCTGTTCCGCCATTACCAGACCCTGGCCAGGCTGCGCCAGCAGAATGATGCGCTTATCAACGGCGATCTCAAGATGTTGCTGGCCGATGACGCCGCCGAAACCGTCGCTTACGGCCGCAAAACCACCAGCCAGGCGGCGCTGGTCATCATCAATCGCGGCACCCAGGCCCAGACCGTGCAAATCCCGGTCGCCGGATACCTGCCCGACGGAGTGCGCTTCACCTCGCTGTATGGCGTGGGCAACTCGGGCGTCATCAATGCCCAGGTAAGCGCCGGTAGCATCAGCGTTAGCCTGAATCCCAAGAGCGCCTGGATCCTGGCCACCCGCCGCATCGACCTGCGCGCAACCAGCGCCCCCGCTGGCCTGACCATCACCAGCGAAGGCAACGCCGAACTGTCCCTCAGTTGGGGAACCGTGACCGGTGCCGCCAGCTACAACCTGTACCGCAGCCCGGTTACCGGCGGCGGATGGGTTAAGGTTAACGCAGCCCCGCTCACCGCAACCATCTACACCGACACCGGCCTGCGCAACGGACAGAACTACTTCTATGTTGCCACCGCACTTGATAGCGCCGGAAACGAAAGTGCGTATTCCAATGAAGCCTTGGGGCTGCCGCACCTGCCAATTGGCTGGGCCAACCTGCAATGGCCGCCAAGCCTCAATCACACCATCAGCGTCACCACCCGCACCGATAACGTTTACGGCCAAATTTGGATCGATGGCGCTACCAGCGCGCCCGGTGCCACCCCCGGCCTGATGGCACAACTGGGCTTTGGACCCGCGGGCAGCAATCCCGACGGGAACACCGACTGGACCTGGATCGACGCCGGGTTCAATGGCAACGCCGGGAACAACGATGAGTTTGTTGCCAGCATGCTGCCCGAAAGCGTTGGAAACTTCCACTACTTGTACCGTTACTCCACCACCAATGGCCGCGACTGGTTGTACGCCGACCAAAATGGCCCGATTGCAGCCGGGAACCTGCCTGCCAACCCCGGCGTGCTGACCGTCAACTCCAGCGGCGACACAACCGCCCCGGCCGTCCCGGCCAACCTGCAGGTCACCTCGGCCTCACCGGTTGCCATTTCACTGGCCTGGGATGCAGTCAACGGCGACACGTCGCTGTATGGCTACGAAGTATTACGCAGCGCCACCAGCGGCGGCCCCTATACCCAAATTGGCCGCACCACTGACGCCTTCTTCACCGACAGCAATGTGGCTGAAAGTGGCATCTACTTCTATGCCGTACGCGCGCTCGACAACTCCTTCAACCGCTCGGGGAATTCGGCCGAGGTACAGGCTGAAGCCGTCCTGCGCACGGTGACCCTGACCTTCAATGTCACCGTCCCGGCCACCACAGATGCGACCGGCAACAACGTCTATATCGCCGGGTTCCTGGACCGGCTGGATGGCGGCTTGCCGCAGTGGAATCCGGGCGGGGTCAGCCTGACGCGCGTCGGTGCCACCCACTGGACCATCACATTCACCGGCAAAGAAAACGTCCAGATTGAGTACAAATACACGCTTGGGTCGTGGGACTTTGTCGAAAAAGATGTCGCTTGCGGCGAAATTGCCAACCGCACCCTGACCCTGACGTACGGAACCACCGGGGTCATGACCGTCAACGATGTCATCTCCAACTGGCGTAATGTCGCTCCCTGCGGCAACTAAACACTAACCCAGGGAAACAGAATCAAAAAGCACGCTCTCAGGTTACTGAGAGCGTGCTTTTTTCTCAAGGCTCAGGGGGTAGGGCTGTTTGCCATCGCACAATCATAAGCATCCAGGGCCCCGGCAACATTAATAGTAATAGGCGGATCGTTCGACTGGCTATCACCATAAAAAGAGAATTGAAGCGCCGTATCATTGACCGAGAAAACCAGTTCGGGCACTTCCAGGCTGCCGAGGAAAGCCCACAGGCCAGGCAAAGGCAGGGGCTGCCCGCTAACGGTATCATACATTCGCGCCGCCACAAACCAAACCCCTTCCAGCTCATCCGATTTCACCACCCAGGCATCATTGGTGGCATAGTTGGGGTTGATGCTCTGGATGCCTGTATTGATCAGGAGCAACTGCTGCTCACCCGCTGGCGCGCACAACCCAACAAATTGTGTCTGGGCCGCGGTAGGAGTTGCCGTAGTCACCTGCACCAGCCCGGACGAGGTGGCTGTCGCAGTCAGGGTTGGCTCAAGGACCAGGGCGGGCTCGGTGGCAGCGGGAAGGACAGCCAGGGTAGGCGTTGCCTCGATCAACGGGATTTCACCCATAGCGGTGGGGGTCTCGCCGCCTGCGATAACGGTTTCTTCACCCTTTGGAGTCGCATCAACCCCGCCGGTCACCGTTGGCGCGGGCGGCGCAGCCGGGTCCACCCGGTTTAACAACAGGCTCAGTGCCAGGATGAGCAACAAACCACCTGCCAGTAAACCGGCGCGCGCTGGCCAGGCCAGTTGCGCCAGGAACGGAGGTAGTCCCGGCCAGGCCAGACGCCCGCTCACAGCTTCGGCCGGGCCGGGCGTCGACCAGGTTACTTTAAACAAGTCTTCCAGTTGTTCTGGTGCCAGCCAGCCCCATAAATTCAAAATGAAGATCGGCAAGCCCAAAAGCAAGAAAAACATCTCCAATAAATCATGTCGATCCCCCGGAACCCCTGGCCGCAAAAAATTGGCAATTAGCAAACCCAGCGGAACCAGGAGCAAAACACCCAAGATAATCTGTGACTTTCTCATGCCTATAAACATATCAAACTTATGTCAAGCTGACAAGGCAAGAATATTCCAACATCGTGTTGAAATAGCGCGATGGTCAGCCTAACCTTTGCAGGGCTAATTTTGTAGTATCCAATGAATACGCGGCGGTTAATCTCCATCCTGGTCTTACAACAAAAACACGCATGTTCTTAAGGGGTTTTGAAACGGAAGTCAGGCCTGGTCAGTTTCCCAACGCGGGCGAGCGCGATAGCCTTTACGGATTTGTTCGAGCACGGGCATGGGCGTGTGGAGCAAACGGCGGGCCAGGTTGGCAATCTGGCGGGCAGATGATCCCGCATTTTGAAGCGGCATCAGGCGGCGCAGCTCGTTCAGGTCGAGATAGGTATGGGTTTCTTTGCCCAGCGCCACTGCCACAAAAGTGCAAGTGGATTGCTGGGTGATGACAACCTGGGCATTGGCAATCATGTGGTTGACGTTGCCGTGCGTCAGCACTTGCGCACCGGGGAACAGGCTTTTGATTTCGCGGGTTGCGCGCGGGGCGTTTTCTGTGGGGTGCAATTTGAAGATCAGCGGCCGACCGGCAGCAATTTGCCCGCACTTACGCAAAAAAGCCATGCGGTCATCGCCGCGGAAGGTTTCACGGTAGGGAGTGGTTGCTACCAGCACAAAATTTTGGTGCGGAAAGTCGTTTTCCAGGTTATTTTGCAGGTTATCAAAATTGGGGATGCCGGTGACGGCAATCTTTTCGGGGCGCACCCCCTTGCGGATGAAAAGTTCGCCGTATCCTTGCGAGGCAACACAGAAGATATCGTAGGCGTTTGACAGGCCATTGGTAGCGGTGTTTGCAATGTAGCGGGGTAAAAAAGGCAGGGCTTTGTACAAGTGGTACAAACGCCCTTCGGGCTCGGTAATCCCTTCCTGCACCAATACCGTTCGTTTGCGGCGAATATTCTTTTGCACAAGCAGGTCTGAGCAGGTAACCACCATGTCATATTCCATTCCCTGCCCTTTAAGGTCAACTGGTAAATGGTGGTCTGCCAGGTACTGACGGGTGTCACGCTGGTGGCGTCCACCCAGGACGGTGAAATTGAGCAGACCGGCTTGCGCCGCCAGGTTTTCAAGACCGTCGGCGTAATAAGGCGTGAAGTAACAGTTGTATTCTCCCATTTGCCGGGCGATCTGGTGCATCTGGGTTGTCTGATTAAGGGAACCGCAAATGAAGAGAATGTTTTGGCTCATAAGATGGCATTGTAGTCACGCGATGTTAACCCTGGTAGAACAATCGATTAAGGTTTAGTAAAAAGGGGAGATGTTTTCAAGACGTTAACCTGTCTTTCCCAGAACTTTAATTGTGCCAGATTACACTGACTATGCTGAGCAAACACGGCGCTTCTCAAACATTATCGCGGCCGGTTTCTCGAGGCCTTATGCTGAAGTACCCTGAAGAAAACGATTTCAAAATCCCGGTCTGTATTTCCGACCTGCCGTCCCATCAATATATCGTTTCACCGGCCACCCTGACCGAGACGGTGGTAACAGAATTGGAAACCCGGCCCGAATTACCCGGGGTGCTGATTGTAGATCGGCATCACCGCTTGCTAGGGCTATTAACGCGCTTAAAGCTGTTTGAACGCCTGGGTCATCGCTATGGGGTCGAGCTGTTCTTGCGCAAACCGATCTATGAACTGGGTAACGTCATTGGCCTCAAGGTTCAAACCTTGCCCGGCCCGATGCGAGTCGACGAGGCTGTTCAGTACGCACTGGGCCGCCCCGCAGCGGATATTTATGACCCCATTGTGGTTCAAATAGACACACAGCTGTTTTCGATGCTGGAAATCAATGTGCTGCTCCTGGCCCAGTCGCGGACGGTTTCGAACCTGAGCAACGTGGTTGCCAAACTGCAACAGATTGACACACTCATCTACCTGGAGCGCGAACGCGAGGCCATTTTTAACCAGATGTTGGCGCTTCTTGGACAGGTGGTTCCCTATCACCAGGCAGCCATTGTCTTGCGCGAGAAGGGGTCGATGCATTTTGCCGCGACGGCAGGATTTGCACGGGATGACACGGCGAATATCAACTCGATCCGCACCAACCAGGTTTACACCTTGATGCACTCCCACCGCCAGGCAATTTACCTGCCCGAAGCCTGCCTTGGCGCTGGCTGGCAGGGAATGGAAGCCCTGGGGCAGCCCCTGGCCTGGCTGGGGATTCCGCTAATCCAGGATGACCAGCCGCTGGGAATGTTATCGTTGGGACGCAACATCAGCAGCGCCTTTACGATGGCTGAAAAGGAAACCGCCCAGGCTTTTGCAAACCGGATTGTGGCAGTTCTCATGCGTAAGTCTGCACAACTTCCTGGCAGCACAGATTTTGCCCCCGGTACATTTTTTTTCGATAGCCTGGCCCTGGCGGGTGCAGGCAAAGTGGTTTGCGAAGGAGTTTAACCATGCTAGAGTTCATTCTGTTCGTCGTCCTGGCCCTGATTACCGCCCTGCTGATCGTCTTTATCGACGAAAAGCAATACCAATTCTATAACGACCTTTCGGCTGAAAAGGAATAACAACCCGATGCATATTTTGGTGACAAATGACGATGGGGTGACCGCCCCCGGTTTGCTGGCGCTGGCCCAGGCCGTGCGCGCCATCCCCGAAACAAAGGTCAGCATCCTGGCCCCCGACCGCAACTGGTCCGGTGGCGGGCATGTCAAAACCCTGGAGCGTCCCCTGCGTGTGAAGGAAGTTACCCTTCTAGATGGGAGCGTGGCATATGCCAGCGATGGCGCACCCTCCGATTGCGTGGCGCTGGCCCTGCTGGGTTTCTTTGAAGAAAAGATAGACCTGGTAGTCTCGGGAATCAACCCGATGCCCAACCTGGGGCACGATGTCACCTATTCTGGAACCGTTACCGCCGCGATGGAAGCAATCATCTGGGAGACTCCCGGCATTGCTTTTTCGCTGGGGTCCCTGGAAAACCACCTGTGCGCCCTGGACTACACCGCCGCCGCACAAATTGCCGGGCGGATTGTGGCGGCAGTCAAACAGCATCGCTTCCCGGCCGGGATGCTGCTCAATGTAAACATCCCCTACCTGCCGGGCGGAGAGATTAAGGGCACCCGTATTACCCGCCAGGGTTTGCGCGTCTACCGCGACAAACTCGATAAACGCATCGACCCGCGGGGTCGGCCCTACTATTGGATTGGCGGCGACTCGCCGACCGGCACACCCGAAGAAGGAACCGATGTGGGTGCGCTTTCAGCCGGGTATGTTTCCATCACACCCATCCAACTCGACCTGACCATGTACGCTTCCATCCCCACCCTGGGTGATTGGGATTTTGGCCCAAAATAAACGCTAAAAACAAACAGAACGCTCCTGCGGGAGCGTTTTTTGTTCTTCAAATATTATCCGATTGTTAATCGATCCTTAAATCCCCGTTCAACAAGACTCTATAGAATATTCTTTAGACCCAATTCAGACCCGCTTTATCCAAAAACCAGAGGAGAAAATAATGATGCACCAGAAAAGTAAGAAGCTCTACCCACTTGCGTTAATGCTGGCCTTGCTTGTGCTGCTGGTCGGTTCGGCCTTTGCCAGTTCGCTTATTGGCCCAAGCAGTTCAAAAGCCCCCTACATCATCCCCAGCAAAAAAGGGGTTGTTGTAAAGTCGATCTTGACTGTGGGAGATTCGGTCAATGCCAAACCAGATGGAACCCCCTACCGCATGGTTGGGATTCCTGACGGACTGGGCGCATACGAAAACGAGGACGGCGAAGACGATACGTTTATCGTCCTGATGAACCATGAACTCCCTGCCACCAGCGGCATTGTGCGCGCACATGGCGCAACCGGCGCTTTTGTTTCCAAATGGGTCATCAGCAAGAAAAACCTGCGCGTTCTGTCAGGGGAGGACCTGATTCAGGACGTAATGGTTTGGAACGCCGCGACGGGCCAGTTTGAAGCGGCCACGGTTGCCCAGAAGACTTTTTCACGGTTTTGTTCTGGCGATTTGCCCGCTAAATCGGCATTCTATGATGATGGCCTGGGATACAAGGGCCGCATCTACATGAATGGCGAAGAATCCGGCACCGAAGGACGTGCTTTTGCTCATTTGCTCAACGGCACCAGCTATGAATTGCCACACCTGGGCAAGTTTAGCTGGGAAAACGCGATTGCGAACTCCGAAACCGGGATCAAGACCGTAGTGGCTGGCACAGATGACGGCACCGGCGGCCAGGTTTATTTTTACGTAGGCACGAAAACCGATTCAGAAAACCCTGTTGAAGCAGCCGGCCTGACCAATGGCGAGCTGTTCAGCATCAAGGTCGCTGGCCTGGACGCTGAGACCAATGCCACCACTTTGAGTGGTCCGGTTCCTTTCACCGCTTACAACTTTGGCGATGTGTCCAGTTGGAGCGGCGCGATGCTGGAAGCTGAGAGCAAGGATGCCAGCGGCGCCTACCGTGTGACCTCCTTCCAGCGCCCTGAAGATGGCGCCTGGGACCCCCGTCACCCAAACGATTTCTACTTTGTTACCACCGCCAGTTTTACGGGCAACAGCCGCCTGTGGCGCATCCGCTTCAATGACGCTGCCGATCCGTCTGCCGGTGGCACGATTGAAATGCTTTTGGATGGCACTGAAGGCCAAAAGATGATGGACAACCTGGCAATGAATGAACACGGCCAAATTATTATCCAGGAAGACCCCGGCAACCAATCTCACCTTGCTCGCATCTGGCGCTATGATATTGCCCGCGACCAGTTGACCGAGATCGCCCGACACGACCCGGCTCTGTTTACCGTTGGCATGCCCGGTTTCTTGACCCAGGATGAAGAATCTTCGGGGATCATCGATGCAGCCGAAATCATTGAGGATGGTTGGTTTCTGTTCGTCCAACAAACCCACTATCGCCTGGCAGATGCCGAACTGATCGAAGATGGGCAATTGCTGGCCATTCGTATTCCCAAAGGGAAATAAAATTTCCTGAGCAGGTTCCATCAAGGGGCTGTCCAAAAAAGTTTTTTGGACAGCCCCTTTTGTCTGTAAACAACCCGGCCCAGGCAAGATCGCGTTCAGTATTTCAACCTGTTCTTTGCGCAATTTGGCCGGTTCATCGCATAAGATCTGCTGAAAATAGCGCAACCCTTCTCACCGCTTGCCTGGCCAATCAATGCTTTTTAAGAAACAACATCGCCACCGCAAACACTTCCTCCACCATCTGGTCACGCAAATCCGGGTCCGCCAGCTTTCCGCTGTGGAACAAGATGTAAGGGGCATTGACCATCGCCAGCACCGTCCCCGCCGCCAGTGCGGCACGTATTCCGAAGTGTCTACCTCGGCGCACAGCAGGTATAGCCCCGTGAACCAGGGTTATGCGGGCGGCAACCGGGTACTTTCGCCATGTTTTTGACTCCAAAATACACTAGAATTATTCAATGACATCCGACGAATTCACGACCCAATTCGAAACCTTACAGGGTGAACTGAAATCCTTCCTGCTTCGCATGACTGCGAGCGTACAAGACGCCGAAGATATTGTCCAGGAAACATACATCAGGGCGCGCGCCAAAATTAATTTGTTTCGGGGGGAGTCTTCATTAAAGACATGGGTGTTCAGCATCGCATCCAACCTGGCCAGGGATTTACTGCGGTCAAAAAAGCGCTGGCCTGAAAATGTGACCGATATTTGTAAAGATGCCGCGCTGAATTCCCCGCAGTTCTTTCAGGAAGCCATGCACATCCGGCAAACTTCACCACAGGGCAATTTCGAGATCAAGGAGCATATCGCCTTCTGCCTGACCTGCGTTTCCAGGTCGCTGCCACTGGAGCAGCAACTCACATTATTGCTCAAAGATGTATATGGTTTCAAGGTGAAAGAGATTGCTGCCATTCTTGACCAGTCCGATGCGATGGTGAAATATTACTTGCATGTGGGACGCAGTAAGATGATCGAGGTCTTCGACCGGCGCTGTGCGTTAATCAACAAACAGGGCATTTGCCATCAATGCACAGAATTGAACGGTATTTTCAATCCCAAACAAAAGGCTCAGGAGGAACTGGTCAAGATTGAGATGGTGCAGGAAGCGGAGAACCAGGACAAAAAGAGGTTGTTCGATCTGAGGCTGAAGATCCTGCGTGAACTCGATCCATTCGAATCAGGAGCGGCGGAGCTTCAACTTCATCATCTGGAGCACAACCGGCGGGTGATGGAAGATTATTTGGATGATACGAAATAAGCGCCTATCATTTTTTAACCCGTAATCGTCTAATAAAGAAAAGGAGATAAAAAATGGTAAACATACAGGCAAATTTAAAATCGCAGGCCGGGAAAGCTATCACCAAAAGATCACCCTTTAGTCGTGAAACAAGCATTACGATCAATATCGAGGCGGCCCCCTCCATCGTATGGGCGCTGCTGACAAACGCGTCAGATTTTCCGCGCTGGAATTCGACCGTTGTTTCGATCAAAGGTGAGATCCTGCCTGATAAAACCATCGAACTCAAATCCACCCTGGATGAGAAACGGGTTTTCAAACTGAAGATCAAAGAGTTCCTGCCAGAAAAGCGCCTCGTCTGGGGAGACGCAATGGGGAACCGCGTTTACAGCCTCGAGAAAGCCGGAAGCGAAGTCCGCTTTACGATGTCGGAAAAGATCGGTGGTCCGCTTTTCCCGTTATTTGCCGGGATGATCCCATCTTTCGATAAATCGTTCGAACAGTTTGCCGCCGATCTCAAAAAGGAAGCGGAAACCATCCAAAAATCGAAGAATTGAGCTGATGAGTTAAACACTTACTGTTTGCGCCTCGATATACGGCTGGAATTCGGTGACACCCCATTGATGTGGGTCGCTTCAGCGTAATCCGCGCCTCCACTTTTTCAAAAGTGGAGGCGCGGGCCAATGCCCTTACAGAGGGCCAGCATGTAGGCCATCAGGGATTGGGGTGAATTGTTTTCACAATTCTGCTCCCGGCACATTTCCGTCTATATAGCTTTCCCGATCCAATCCGCGGCGCGTTGCAACTCGCCATCTTTGAGCGGGCCCTGCTCACCGGTGACGTAGAAGCCTTCGCCCGGCGCGGCCAACTGCCCGCCTTTCTTTTCGAGCATTTTGGCAATCGTGCTGGCAGCATACCCGCCTTTATCCACCAGGAAACGCAGGGCTTTGGAGTCAATCGTCTCCAACACGATGCGCGTATCGAAGGCCGCCACGCGCACACCAACCAGGTGATTTTTAGGCAGTCCATTGAGCAGTTTGCTGATGCCTTCGGTCGGGCGAAAGCCACGTGTGGGCGAGCCGACTACCAGCAAGTCAAGGCCGCGCAGTTGCTCCGCGTTCGCCTGGTTGACAGGAATGGCCTGTGTACCCAACGCGGCTGCAATAGATTGGGCAATTTTTTCGGTGTGGCCGAAAACCGAGTCGTAAATAACAAGGATGGTCATATTCAGTCGTTCCTTTCAGCGTGATGACAACATTCCCCAACGTTCCTCCAATTTTGCGTGACGTTGGAGCCTTAGGCGGTCGAAGCGTGGCACGGAAATCGAATCGATTGCTACCCGGGCACAAGGCTTTTGTTCATGTTGCCTGCGGCCCAATAAGCTTGAGCATGGTTGGCGCCAGCAACCCGCCCACAGCCAGGATACCACCCAGGCTGTGCGAAATGGCTGTCCAAAACGCCGAACCGGTGCTGGCGGCGATAAAGCCATAGGCCAATCCCAGGAAAAGGGTGGAAAGGATAAAAGCCGGTTTGTTTTCGGCGGGAAAGATGCTTTGCGGGGCAAAATGCCAGAGGGCAAAGCCCACTGCCGGGTAGAGTATCCCCAAGCAGGGGTTGCCGGGAAAAGCCCAAACAAACAGCCCGCGCCACAAGATTTCCTCGCCAAAACCATTGAGTGTTGCCAGCGGGATGGCAAGCAGGATCAGGGTCAGCGGCGCCTTGACAAAACTTTTCACATACATCAGCAACGATACAACCGTAACAATGAGCCAGAGCAGGGCGGCGGGCCAGTTCGATTGGCTAAAAAGTGGAAGCCGGTCGGTTAACAGGCTGGGAAAATCCTTTCCCGTGAGCAGCCAGGGGATTGCGAGACACCAGAAAAACCAGTAAAAGCCAAAACCAACCAGGTAGCCCTTTTCTTTTCCGAATTTGCTGGAAGCGAACCGGAAAACAAAGCTAGCGGAAGGGAGTAGCAATAGCGGAATTAAAAGACTGGCTACGCTGCTCATTCTTACCCGGCCCCGCTTGAGCCGCCGCCCGAAGCGCCGCCACCGCCGTCGGCCCCGCCAGAATACGTGGCTGTATCGGAGGCGGTCATCACGGCCACCATTGCGCCGAAGTCGCCGTCGCTGCCCGCCATCGCCTGGAACCAGGCCGGGAGCGGCACTCCGCCCAGTTTCTGGAAAGATTTGGCCCAGGCCGCGCCCAGCCCAAAGACCGCCGCAAACGCCAGGTAACGCTCGAAGGTATCGGGGCGGATGGCTGGTTCGCGCCCGTGGCTGACCTGGTCGAGATAAGTGTGGAAGCCATTCCAGCGGATTTTCTGCTCCTCGCCCGCCGGGGTGAGCGGGGAATACGCCGCGGCATAAATCACCAGCGGGATGGAGAGCACGAACGCCCCGCCGCCGAATCCCGCCAAAGCGACCGTGATCCAGGCGAGAGCCTGGTTGCCGGTCAGGAACACGCCGGTTGCGACCGCCGCGCCAATCAACAATCCCAACCCTGTAAACATCACCAGCAGCCCGACAGCCACTAGCGCAATCCGCTTTTGTTTGCGCTCAGGGTCGAGCCAGCCGCGCTGGATAAGTTCCTGTTCAAGCGGCCCGTCAACCTGCGAGGTTTTGTAGGCCAGCCGCGTGCCGACTTCGGACAGGCTGACCTGGGTTTCGCCGGGTTTGAAAATTGCCTCGAACAGGGCCTGTTCATGAGGAGCGAGCGGAATTTCCACCACCTTGCGCTCCAGAATGTGATTTGTCGCCCCCCAGGAGCCTTTTTCCTCGCGCACTTCGAGCAAGCCGCGCTGCGCCAGGTCAAAGATCGTGCCCATGAAAATACCGGATGCGCCGGTTAATTTGCCGACCACGGCGGGCGGCAAATCGGCGGGCGGGTTGGGGAGCAAGGCGCTCTCAGGCAGGTTCAAATCACGCTGGTTGGCGCGAATATAGGTGACCAGCCCCAAGCCACCCAACAGCAGGGTTGCCAAGCCACTCAGCAAGCCAACCGGCAACACGCGCGCGGCCGCGGCGGCGGTAGCCTGCTCATGCGCCTGCCACGCTGGGGGCATTGTCACCAGGCTATTGGCGGGGAATTTGGCAGTCAGGATCACGCTCTCATCATCGGCGACACCGGCTGCGGTGAGTTTGACCCCGCTATCGGTGGGGGTCGAGTCAAATTCCCGGTCGAGCGCGGGGGCTTCGAGCGGCTGGACACCTTCTGGATAATTCAAAAGAATGGTGATTTTGTCGATGGAATAGCCGTGGTCGGGTGGGATGGCGTACCAGCGCAGCGCATCTGCCGCGCCGGTGCTGACCACGCCCGCCACCCGGTAGCGGACGACAAAAACGTGCGCCGCGTCGCTGGTGGGGGCAAAGTGCCAGGTGACTTTGAGTGGGTCGCCGGTTTCGACTTCGACCTGGCCCGCGCCGGTGCCTTGCGGCATGGCAACGCCATCCAGGCTGGCATCCAGGAAGGTCAAGCCGTCGGTGCCGTCGGCCGAGATTTCGCGGAAGGCGTAGGTGAACGGGCCGCCATCGAAGCGAAAGGTGACTGTTTCGGTGACGAGCATCTCGCCGCCCGGCTGGAGGTCGAGTTGGACATCAAAGCGTTCGGCGTGGTAGGTTTTGCCCGCCAGCGCGGCAGTGGTGCCGCAGGCTGCCAGCAGCAGACAGACGAGGATTGCAGTGAAAAGTTTGCGAGGCATAGTGAATGTCTCCTTTCACATAGATCTACGTCTGGCAGCGGTTTTGGTTCAAAGGCGGGCAATCCGTTTACCAGACCTTAACACACCCGGGAGGCGTTAGCCTGTTCAGCCTTTCTGAAACAGGTGGAAAATCTCGAGCGCATGATTGACACGGCGCGACAGGTTTTCAGGGTTGTGCAGGTCAAGGCGCGGGTCCATTTCGGAGAAAGTAAACACATCCCCGCTGGCATGGATGGAGTACATTTGGGTGCGGGAAAAATAGCGGGCAAGGTTCCTACCAGGCCGTTAGGTGCGCCAACGGAGGCTGTTTCAGGGTCCCAGAAATGGGGACTTCGCGTATTTCAGGCGTAGTCCCTCGTATGCTTTATTATTAAGACCATGCTCGCCGGTAACCAAAGTGATATAAGTACTTGCATAAGAAATAAATTTAACGAATAAGTCGCCATTCTAACCACCAATTTCATTTTACATTTTCTAAAAGTGCGCTTTGTTAATCGATGTTTACGATTGGGTTAACACTTGGAAAGTTTTCACTACCTATGTTTAATCTCAAAAAAACATTGAGCCACGCTTAATGATATAAAACTTCCAGGCTTTATCCTGTTGAACATCACAAATATCCCAGGCAGTTCATACAGTTATGTCGATGCCAGAGAGCGGTTTGGCCTGGAACTGAGCGTCAACACCCTGGCTGGTTACAGTCAATTGTTCCAAGGCTTGCTAACCGGGACGGTTGAACCCTTTCGTGAATTGAAATAAAAATTGGAGAAAATATGGATATCAACACCCTGCGCAAGTGGATCGCCGAGCGCGATTCGTTCAGTATTTTGGAAACAATGGACGTCTTTACGGGCGAAAGAACGGTCCTGAAAGAGTTCGACCACGTCATCGAAGCGCCCAACTGGACCCAGGATGGCCGCTCACTGGTTTATAACAGCGGCGGGCGCATATACACCTACGAACTGGCAACCGGGAATATCAAGGAGATCGACACCGGCCTCGCCATCGACTGCAACAACGATCATGTGCTCTCGCCAGATAACACCCAACTGGCAGTTAGCCACTTTACCAACGAGGACGCCATCTCGCGGATTTATATCCTGCCCCTGGCTGGCGGCGCGCCGCGCCTGGTGACCGAAAAAGGTCCCAGCTACCTGCACGGCTGGTCGCCAGATGGCAAGCGCCTGGCCTACTGCGCCGAACGCAACGGGCAATATGACATCTACACCATTGCAGTGGATGGCGGCCCCGAAACGCAGCTGACCAATCTCCCCGGACTGGATGACGGCCCAGAGTATTCCCCGGATGGAAAGTATCTCTGGTTCAATTCAGTACGCAGCGGACTCATGCAGGTTTGGCGCATGGAAACAGATGGTTCGAACCCTAGCCACATGGTACAAGAAGAGGCCAATGGCTGGTTCCCGCACGTTTCGCCCAATGGGCAGTGGGTTGTCTACATTGCCTACCCAAAAGGGGATGTCGCGCCGGGCGATCATCCGGCCAATAAAAATGTCGAATTGCGCCTGATTCCGGCCCAGGGTGGCGAATCGAAAACGATTGCTCGGTTGTTTGGCGGCCAGGGTACGATCAACGTCAATTCCTGGGCTCCCGATAACCGCACCATCGCCTTTGTCTCATACAGGCTCAAATAACCACCGGCTGTCGTTCCACCTGGGGAAACGGATTTTCGGACCTGGCAATTGGGTGACAGGAGATAAACAAGGCGGTTCAGGAGAGAGACCAGAAAAAATCATGGTAACTCTCCCTTGAACCGCCTTGCGCTTGGAAGCGTTCTTCCACCTGGCCGGGATGCATAAATAGCGGCTTCGCTATTCCTCCTAAAACGAAGTTCCAACGGGGAGCACTAACTCGCCTGGTTCATTTTCTTGAGCCATCTCTGCATCTAGCGAAATTTCAGGGATGGTGATGATAAATAACAAAGTCACGGCTGGTAATTCTGGCGTAGCGACCAGCGTTCCATCCGCAAGCAGGATACAGGCATATTCCGCTTGTGCGCCGGTCGGTACGCTCAATTACGAGCCGAAAATTACTTCTAATGCAGAAGTCCCGTCTTTTGACGGGACTTCTGCATATTCCTGGCTTAGGCTTTATGTATCATCTTCCACATCCAGCGAAAGCCGAACTTAAAGATGGAAGATGTAACAAACCCCATTCTGGCCCCCCAACAAACTGGGTCAGAAAGATGTCCGGGCAGGCCGTTCTCATGGCTGGCTTGCTGGCCATTGAGGGCAAGTAGCGTGATAGGGTTCGTTGGAGAACCACTCTTGCCATTCCTCGGGTGTAAAGTTGCGGCTGGCGAGTTGGCAAACACTTTGGAGCCAATCTCCTGGATCGACAGACCACAAACGGATCGTTGTATCTTGACTACCAGAGGCGAGCCACTTTCCATCCGGGCTAAAGGCGACAGCGAGAACGCCTTCCTGGTGTCCTGAACTCGTGTCCAGCACTTCACCCAATTGGTTATGTGTTTCAGTATTCCACAAGCGCACAAAGAAATCCCATGCACCCGAGGCCAGCATGGTTCCATCGGGGCTGTAGGCAACCGCATTGATATTAGACAGGGTATTGGTGAAAGCTGCCCCAACCTGCTGGTGAGTTTCGACATCCCACATTAGCAAAATCCTGTCTTGATAGTGCGCAGAGACCAGCTTTTTACTATCCGGGCTAAAGGCCAGGCTGACAATGGTTGCGCTTGATTTGATGGGCTCGCCCACCTGTTTGCGGGTTTCCAAATCCCAAAACCGAATCGCTTTTTCGCCATACGCGCTGGTTGCCAGGGTTTTCCCATCGGGGCTGATGGCTATCACAACGATCACCTGACTGCTGCCAGCAAGCTTGCCCACCTGTTTGCGACTTTCTACATCCCAAATGCGAACAACTTTTTCACTGCCATCTTGTTTGTAACCAATACTGTATAACGTTTTTCCATCCGGGCTAAAAACCAGCCCTAGCACAATATCGGCCGTTTTGGTAATGGGGTCGCCAAGCTCCTTCCCGCTATGAATATCCCAAAAACGAATAGCCCCATCCCATGCACCTGTAACCAGGGTAACTCCATCAGGGCTAAAGGCAAAAGTACTAATCGGCACGTCACGGCTGGTCCATACCCCACCTATTTGGGTTGATTTATTGACATCCCATAGTCGCATTGTGCCATCATCGGATACCGAGGCCAAGATTTCGCTATCTGGGCTAAAACCCACCATGGTGACGGGTCCTTGATGCCCCGGTAAGATGTGACCTAAGCGCATTTGGCCGGTACCATATTGTGGCAAATAGGTTACATCCCAAATACGAATGGCTTCATCGACGCCACCCGAATAAGCGTTGTTGCCATCCGGGGTAAAAATCACCTGGTAGACTTCATAAAAATGCCCGCGCCAGGGCACGTCGTAATTATAGAATTTCACCTTTTCATACGTTTTTGCATCCCAGAGCGTAAGAGCGGCCAGGCCGCTATCCACAGTGACATGCGTAACGGATAAACTGCTAAAAAATCGTCCATCCGGGCTGAATGACAGATGAGTCACCGGGTATTTACGGTTCGGGAACTGAGAATCAAACTTGCTACTCAAGAGCGGTTCACCAATCTGGGTATTCGTATTCAGATTCCAAAGACGCATTGTTCCATCATAGCTGCCCGAAACCAGGGTCTTTCCATTCGGGTTAAAGGCCACCGTGAGCACCTCGTCCGTATGACCGCTGAGTTTGGCGCTTTGCTTCCAGGTTTGGGTATCCCATAAGCGAATGTCCATCTGGCTGGTGACAGCCAGGGTGCGCCCGTCAGGGCTAACAGACAATCCGTAGACCGGGCCATCTGTTTGCAGCGTGGTCTGCAAATCCAGAGTATCAGCATCCAGGATGACCACGCCATCGAGAATGGGGCAAATACCATCTTTGGGAGCCGGATTGCGCGGACAGGCATCTAGCGCCACATACAATGATTTTCCATCCGGGCTGAAGAGCAAAGCACCTGGCACAGCAGGGCTGGCAAGCCGAGTTTCATTATCAGTGACCAGGCCCGTATAGGTTACTTTAGGAGTGCTGATGTTTTTAAATTGCTCCAGGCTGGCCGCATCCCATAAAATCAACTTTCCATCGGAGCCGCTCGAAACAAAGGTTTTGCCATTGGGGTGAAAAGCCAACCCCCGCACCCCCTGGTTGGGGATAATGGGGAAAACCTTCGTCGTTTCATAGTTATTGAAAAGCAGCGTAGTGCTGGGCTGTGATGGGGGATGTGCCACCAGGCTTTGGAGAGGGGCACGTGTCTGAAGATCCCAGAGCAAGATCGTGCCGTCCTGCCGCCCGACAAACAGAGTCTTCCCATCGGGACCAAGAGCCAAGGCCTGATTAATACTGCGCTGCATAATCGAACCATCGGGAAGGGAGATACCTGATGGCAGGGTCAAGAAACCGCTGAGAGGGCTATATTGCGGAGCTTGCAGGGTGGTTAGCAAAGCGTTGCGCGTCTCGGGGCGATCCATATGCTGATATGCTTCAGCAGCCAGTAGAAAACTCAATTCTGGCTGGAAAAAATCTTCCTTGCGCAAAATTGATTGTGCTGAAAGCTCGCGGGCTTTGGCAAGAACAGAATTTTCTTGAGCCAGCTTTTCATTGGAAAGCGCAGTTGCCTGGGCCGAAACTGCAGTCGCCGCATTTTGCGAGGCTTGGGTGGCCCCCGCATTGGCCGCAATACGCGCCTCCTGGGCCTGTCGTTCTGAATTGCCAGCGCGAATACCAAATGCAATCGCAGCAACCATGGCTAAGAGCGCTGCAAACGCTAATCCCTGAATGATTCGGGTACGCAACTTTTCGCGGCGTTCTGCCTGGTTCAATTTACGGCAAGCTTCCAGAAAAGATTTTTCATCCACAGTCAGGGATATCGCGGCGGCCTGCCGTTCGGCATCTTCAAAGGGCTTGCCGCGCAATAGCATGCCTTCCGGGCGACCCTGCTGGCTCCACAAGATGGCCTGCTGCTGGAAGAGACTCAGGTTGGCGGCAAACCAGGCGGCGTTATTGGTACGCACTGGCTGGATGAGTCGGTCATGCGACAGTTCATACCATGTTTTTCCAGCACGCTTTTCTCCACGAATGATATGGGCATCCTCGAGCATGCTAACGACCGGGTTAGGCAGGCCATCACTGGTTTCTGCCC
>CAZLSP010000019.1:0-84716 GCA_964562145.1 uncultured Anaerolinea sp.
AGGGGGAGAAACCACCACCCAGCGTTTGTCTTGTTCTGGCTGGTATGTATCTTCGACAAGGGTAAAGTGCAGTTTTTCGGTATAAAAAGCAATCGCTTCGTCATAATCCCTTACAACTAATGCGATGTGTACAATTGACTGTTTCATAATTCCCTTTTGTGAAAGATTTGTGCGGGTTGGCGGGCGGGAAAAGATAACGCTAATTGCAGTGGATCTCATTTTTGCCACATCAATTGCGTGGAAACGCGCAGGGTCCTTCCCGTCGGGTGCGTGTTGTGTTGGGCTGTCTTTCAATCATCAAGAAACTGGTCCGAAGAAGTTCATGATTTCACGCGCAATTTCCTGCGGGCGTGTCATCGTTGGAACATGTCCTGCCCCTGGAAGCACGGATAATTTGGCCTTAGAAAGAATTTTGGAAAGCTGGTGGGCATCCTGGACGGGAACGACATGATCCGCTTCCCCATGGATGATGAGCGTGGGTTGAGCAACCTGGCTTAACTCATTCCGCAAATCGACTTCGCCTGCCGAAAGATACAGGGCAATTGCGGCTTCTTGTGAAGCGCGGCCAATAATTTGTCGCCCCCAACGCTTAATATGGTTACTATCAGGCTCAGGTACGCAGGTTTCAACAAAACGGTCCAGCGTGGTGGCGTAATTGTTGCGCAAGCCCAAAAGAAACATGTCATCATCTGGGGGTGTTTCACGGAAATACATCCCATCTACAATCACCAATCCCGTGATTCGTTTTGGATATTTGAGCGCGGCTCCCAAGGCGCTGAGCGCCCCGGCAGATTCGGCTGCCAGTATGCAATTCTCAACGTTGTAGGCATCAAGTACCGCGAAGACATCTTCGACTAATCTGTTGAAGGTGATCGACTCCGTCGGGGCGACGGTTGCGCCAGCCCCACGATGGTCATAGGCGATGGTATGCCAACTTTGACTCAGGATGGAGAATGGCTCAGCCCATAATTCCCAACTTCCAATCCATCCGCCAATGCCCACAATAACAGGCGATGCCGTTGAGCCAAACGAGGTAGCATAAATCTTTGCGTCTCCAACGTTGATGTACATTTAAACCTCCGATGAAATCAAGTCGTGTCACTATCGTTCGCCAACAGCCCGACCCGTGTCGGCGGCTCATCAGCCAGGGTGGTTTTCGGGAAAGCGTCCAGGTGCGGGAAGATCGAGAAGTCGACAAGCCCTAAGCTGCGCTCATCCGGTGCAGACGGCCATTCGACGAAGTCTGCCCCGATCCGGGGCGTCATTGCCATGCTTCCGGCATTCACTCCTACCCAATGGCACAGGTATGTCGCATCGCCACCGTCGACCAGGAGACCCTGGGCACCCAGCCCAGGCCGGTAAAATGCCAAAAACCAGGTTTGGCCTGGGTAGCTTTTATATCAAGGCGCTACTTTTCAACAAAATATTAAGGTCTGCATTCAGTTCTTTCAACATGCCTATCGACTGATTGATGGATTCAGGCGTGGCGCCGAGCAGGGTGAAAATTTGGCCCACTCTATTTTGAAAGTTAGCGGGTTTTATCTCAAAATGATTGGCAATCGCCACAGCCCCTTTTTCATTGAGCCAGTGGACTTTATTGATCGCAAAAAGGACCTGAAGCATACACATCACACTTCTAAAGCAACAGCCTGCTGCGTAAGCAACATCGGCCTTGGCGATGCTTTTTTGCGCAATGCCTATCGAAAAATCTATTTCCCATGCAAAATTTTGAATGATGGCCTTTTGTAAAGCGATGGGGTAGGGTGAAACGCTGCTTTTCAGTCGGGCAATGATCCCTTCAGGGTCCCAAAGTGGCTGGCAGACGGCTGTTTCTGCAAGATAGATGGATGAAACAAACCCATTCGGGTGTCCCGGCTGGTAAAAAATTTCCACTTTCCCTGCGAGACAAGAATTAATCACCGCGTTGATCTTGTCCAAATCCCTGTATAGGAAATCTACAGGATATGACCCGATGCGCAGCCAACCGCCGCCGTTAATCCAGGGTCCCCACCCACCGATTGCAGTGATCAGGTCTGTTCGATGTTCATCGTCTAGTTTTGTCGCGACTTTTGCCAGTTCTGTTAAATCCAATGGACTGCGCGAGTCGTAATAAATTCCCAAATCAATATCAGATGAGGCGTGATGTGTTCCCCTGGCGCGGGAACCCCCGAGCACAATTGCTTTAACACCCGGTACTGTTTGGATTTCACCAACAATGTTTTGAATCAGTGATTCGATGCTCATGATGACCTGTGGGTTGGCATGGACTTTACTGGCTGTTGAGAGCTGTTACGCGCTCGTAGTTTATGACAATAACGCCACTCGGGGTGACTGTGCTTTCTGTCACCTTAAACGACATCGGGATTGTACTCTTGGCAAATAACCGCTTTCCATCGCCCAATGTTATTGGATAGATCATCAGCCAGAACGCATCAACCAAATCATGCTTGATAAGCGTCTGAATCAGGTTACCACTTCCCCAAACGTGCAAATCTGCACCCGGTTGTTGCTTGATGCTGGCGATTTTTTCTGCAATGTTTCCACTTAAAAATATGGATGTCTGCCAATTGCTAGAAGTTCTGGTATTGGATGCAACATATTTGGTGGCTGTGTTGACGTTCGCCCAAACATCTGCATGTTGAGGCCAGTAGGGTTCCCAAATTTCAAAGGTTGTGCGTCCTAGCAACAGGTCGAACGGCGAGTTCATCTGCTTTCGCAATAACGTTCCAAGAATCTCGTCGGAATAAGAACTTATCCACCCGCCCTGTTCAAAACCGCCACTGGTATCTTCTTTTGGCCCGCCTGGGGCTTGTATGATGCCATCAAGGGAAATATGTTCAAGCACAATGATTTTTCTCATGACCAAGCTCCTTCAATCTTGAAACTACCATAAAGTCCCTGCCATCCTTTACATCGAGTGTTCGGTAGTTCGTCACCGAGAGACTTCCTTCCAAATGGTTTCGGCGATCTGGCTGGCAGTCAAATGGGTGGTATCGACTTCTTTCCCAATAAATCCCTGTTGCGAGGCTTCCCGTTGAATGCGTCGCAGCTCGATAAATCTGCCCAGTTCCCACTGTAAATCTTCACGATTCCGATTTCGGATGCGTTTCGCTTGTTCTTCTTCAGCGCAAGTCAACCAGAAGCAGTGGATGGCCGGATCGAGCGGGTGGAGGAGGTCAAGCAACTCTTGCAGGGATTCGGCTGACTCAAAAACGTAATTGATCACGAAGTTATGATAGCCGTTTTTCTGGTGAAAGCCAATCAGGAGTTCCATCGTGCGGTAGAGATGCTTGAGCCGTTGCTCGTCATAGATGTTGAACGGCTGAACATCCCCGATACAATCGCCATCGAGATGGACCGATTTATCGAATTTATAGTGTAATTGTTCCGCAACACTAGACTTGCCGACACCCAACGAACCGTTGATAATGATGATCATAGATGTATCTCTGGGGGGATGCTGCTTTACGGCCGGGTTTACCGGCGGCTGGGGGGACGATACTTTGATTTTGCGCCGGGTTTTCCGTTTAAAAAGTACTTCTATGCTGAAGATTTCTTTTGAGTTGCCTTATTGCCTTCCAGGTTGAGCGTGCCGGACGTGTCTCGGTGAGTACCGCTGGTTTGTTTTACGGTAAATTCTGCGCCATGCAGGATTACATGGGCAATTGCACGTGCATGCCCTGTGCCTAAGCCGTAATCTGCCTTAAGCCAGTCAAGAATCTCTTTGTGCTTGGTCAGGTTTTTCTGTTTTGCTTCGGCAACAAATTCTTTGGGTGCTTTTCCCGTGATTTCTTCAACTTTATCCAGATAGGCTTGGAATGACATAGGTTTACCTTTAATTCCTTCCTTTTGAACGTGAACTTGATAACGAAAGGATATCATGACCCGTGCGATTCGGTAGATTGAGTTAGCCGTCCGAATCATTGTTCATGGGAGGCCACACTGGCAGGCTTTTGCCGGGAGATTTACTTTTTAGCCCACTTTAAAGAATCTGCTGTGATGACTTCATAAAAAGGCGCTTTTCGCTCGATATATTCGCTTCTACTCTGCGCGATGCGATCACATTCAATTTTATGCTCTGCAAGCCATTTTTGCTTTTCAGGATTTGCGCAAAGGTAATTTCTAAAAGCCAGATGTTTGTGTAATTCGCTTGAATTTGACTCACAGGCGTAAAGATGGTGGTGATAAAGAAAGGATGCTTCTGATCCTTCTTTTGGACGAAATGCTTCACGCCCCGGGATCCCCTTATCGCCTTCGTGTTGGTAGCCTGCATGGTTTAACGCTGTAATTATTGTGTCCATGCTCCCGATTGGGCACTCTATATCAATATCGATGATGTTTTTAGCAGGCATACCCGGGATGGAGGTCGAACCGACGTGGTGAACTTGAGAATGCCGAGGAAGTTTCTCTCGCAACCAAGAAGCAATGCGTTCGAATTGACTTACCCAATCAGGATTGTAGGGCGTGATGTATTTCATAGACAATGGATAGTGGCATGCCGTTTAAGCGGATAAGGTTGATGTAGGGAAAATGCCAGTTAAATGCGTTTGATTCCCAGGGTCAAGCGTAGGTTGTGTTTTCTACTGGAATTCTACCTTGGGGATTCTTAATCCTATTCATTGTTTTTCTACCCTTGGAACGTTAAGGGATTGAAATTTGCCATAAAAGATGGCTTTAGTATAATGCCGTATCCGAACACGATCCTTGCGGTCAGCATAGTAATAATTCACTAGATCATATAAAGGAGCAGAAAATGGGTCTTTTCAATAAAATCAAACAAGGTTTAGGAATTGGAACTGCCAAAGTTACCCTGGAAGTTCCCGCGCAAATTGCCAGGGGAACAAAGGAAGTGGATGGGAAAGTAACCATTACTGCCCAAAGCGACCAAAAGGTGAAGTCCATCAAGGTGGCATTGGTTGAAAAATCTGTTACCACGATCAATAATGAAACACGGGATGTGAGAAAAGACATCCAAACGTTCTACCTAAAGGAACCCTTTGGCATCAAGAAGGATGAGACCCGCACCATCCCCTTTAAATTGTCGGTGGACCTGGGCGATTCGGTGTCTGTCCAGATGTTTGGCGGAACGCTAACCGTCACGGGTTCATCCAATGGACAGCGCTCTTTCGAGATTATGGCAACCGCCGACCTGGATGGCGTAGCCCTGGACCCAACCGCTACCCAGGCAGTCATATTTATCTAGAATTTTAAACCCCTGAGCAAGTGCTCAGGGGAATCTTTTTACCAACAGGAGTCCAAAAGTTAGCTTTTGGACTCCTGTTGGTATTTTTACCAGTACAATCCCAATTGATTGCCAGACCTGCCTGTGGCTGGCAGCCCGGCCTAAAAAGGATTCATCGCTTTACGGGCAGGTTCCATTGCATCAACGGTTTGATTGGAAAATACTCAATCACACCCATTTCCTGGAATTGACCGTGGATCGGTTTGAAATTCTTGTGACAATACTCAACGGCCGTAGGTACCTGGTGGTTGGGAATTTTGATTTTCACGGTGCAATGAGGCATCCATTGGTTTGGAAGGTAATGGTGGGATGAAACAAACTCGCCTTCTGCGAGCTTGAGATGAAGTTCTTTGTGGTGGGTTAGAAGCTGTAACGTGGGCATGGGCGACACAAACAAAACATTTTCTGCGCTTGGGAAGATGCCTATTGAACTCAGGACAACCTCAAAGGGCTGGATGTGATTGGCATATTCTTGAACGAGTGAAATGAGCCTGTCGCAATCAATGTCTTTTGAAAACCCTGCCAAACTGACATGCGGCCGATTGTTCTTAAGTTCAGGGCTAGACGCAACTCCCCAGTCGGTGAGCGCCTGGCCCAGGTCCAGGAGGCTTTGTTCGGTTTTATCATCGAAGTACAGCAATACAGCGTACCCCAGTATGGTTTGTTCTTCCATCTTGTTTTGCGGTGCTTTCTCGCAGATTGTGTCCCTTGCGGGTGAGTGTAGCAGCGCTTGTTGGGCGCCGATTTTATGGTTTCCAGGTGAAATCAGACTCAGCGCCTGTGAGAATATCGCCTGGCTGCACATCTTCTTGGGCGATGTTTTTTAGCAAGATGCCAACATGATCGCCACGCTGGGCCTGTGTGGTCACCTTGCGCTGTATCTCAAGGCTGGATACTGTCGTGGTTTTGGCAGAATTTCTCCCCTGAATTTGGATTGTATCCCCGGCAGAGATTGTTCCACTTTCAATTTGGCCGGTGACGACACTGCCTCGTCCTTTGATTGAAAAAACATCCTGGATCGTCATACGAAAAGTAGGGTCAGTCGGCATAAGATTTTGAGTTCCATTTTACGAGGTGGTTGGGTGTGGAATTGTTCTGGGCGCAGGAAAACTTGAAGCGAGCACTCCGCTGCCCAGAACAACGCTCAGGAATGTGTTGTGCTGGGCAGCGGGTTTGCAAAGGCTTTATTCGGTTTCATAATCTTTTCTATAGACTTGAACCTCTTGAATCGTCTGGAAATCGAATGACTTGTAGAGCCGAAAAGCCGTATTGCGATAGTTATCTGTTTCGACAAAAATGCTTTGTGCCCCGAGAGACTGGAGGCGGCTCAAGCCTTCCGAAAGGGCCACTCGCCCTAAACCATACGGACGAAAATCTTTATGACTGCCCAATGGCTCAACATGACCCGTCTTGGAGTTTTCATCGAACCAACAGATGCAAAAGGCAGCCAGGCGTTTATCCGGCGCCTCAACAACAATATCCAGCTCTGGCCTGTAATTGGGGTGTTGCAGGGTGCGCATGCGCCAATCTGTTGTCATATTTTTACTTTCAAAAACAGATTGGTGAAGGTCAACATAACTCTGCACTTCTTTTTCACCGGCCAGTGAACGAACGATAAAACCCGCTGAACGAGGTCTGTATACTTTTACGGGTATTGGTGCGGAACGACGCATGAGCACTTTGGACCAGGAATCTTCGCCTACATCTGATTGGCATTTGAAACCCGCATTTTCCAAATCACGAATTCGGTCTGTTTGGCCAGAGAAAACCATGGCAAACCATGCGGGACGGGCGTAAGGCGAATGCCGGGCGATTTGGGCGCGCTGGTCTGCCCATGAGAGCATCTCACGGTGCAGGTGCGACTCGTGTTCAGGATGGCATACGTAATCAATGGTCCAAAAAGGAGACTGGAGTGCCGCCCAGCCGACAAGTTGTTGGTTTTCGTCAAACCACAAACGAACATTTTCAGGGTCATCGAGTGCCCACGAACTCAATCGATAGGGCAAATCTACGACATGGAGGTTGTTTTCTGGGGATTGGCGCGCCAGGGCAGCCATTTGATATTTGTCTTGTTGGCTTGAAAAGGAACGTTGGGTGATCGTCATAAGATATTTACTCTTGTTTCTACTGAGATGATACCGGCGCGTGGGTGAGGGGAGTCCTTCGCCTGTAGTTCACGCTTGGTTTGGGAAAAATCACTACCCAATTTTGACCATTCTGGCCTGAAACCGTTCCGGGTGTGCAGCTTCATAGCCCCAAACATCAAGTTCGGGTAGTTTGATACCTTGATTGTTAAGCAGGGTCGTGATGTCGGTTCGATGGGCAATGCCATGATAAATCACCGACATGAAGATTAAGCGTGCTTGATAATCGAACGTCCAACTGTCACTTTCCTCGTGCACATTTTGGGTTGCTGGAACCCGCTGTAGGGTTTCGAGGAGGGTTTCATGCAAGACGGTTTCGTAGGCCAGCATCTGAGATAGACCCGGATTTTCTTCCCATTTGAACCCTGGTTGCGGATAAATTCCGTGAATTCGTTTCAAAAAGCTGACCTCTGCCTGTAGGAGGTGAGCAAACGTATCGCGAATAGAGCCATATGTACCCGGGATACTGGCTGTTACCAGTTCGTCGCTTAAGCCCAGGCAGAGGGTCATAAGTTCCTGGTTGGCCCAATGATTGTATAGAAAGAGCTCTAACATGGTTGGTTCTGGTTGATGCGACATGATCAAAGTCTCCAGAATTACGCGCGGCTGATGACCAGCCGTCAACAGGTTCGGCACATGCCTTGCGAGTCCGCGTTTGCTAACAGACGCTTAAATTGTGATTTTTCCTTCCAGGTAGGTTACTGCTTTTCCTGAAATCAGGACGCGTTCACCCGCGTTTTTGCAGAAAAGTTTCCCAATGCGTGGCGATAATTGCAGCGCCAGCATAGACTCTTTCCCAAGTCTCTCGCTCCAATATGGAATGAGCGAGCAATGAGCCGAACCTGTGACCGGGTCTTCAAAAATACTGGCTTGCGGCGTGAAGTAACGTGAAACGAAGTCAACTTCATCACCTTTGGCTGTAATGATTACACCGCCAGGGTCGAGGTTAATTTGATTAATAATACTTTGATCAGGTTCAATGCGCCGAATGATTTCTTCGCTTTCAAACACAAGCACGTAGTCTCTGGCTTTTAGTACTTCAACGGGTTTTACCTGAATTGCGTCTAAAATGACCTGGGGAATGGCGCTTGGCTTGGGTTTGCGGGAGGGAAAATCGAGCGTCAATAACTCCTCTTCAACGCTCACCGCCAGTTCGCCGCTTTTTGACTGGAATTTTATGTGTGCCCGGGGAAACTTGAGATGTCTTGCTATCACATGGGCTGAGGCCAGTGTGGCGTGCCCACATAAATCCATCTCTAATTCTGGGGTAAACCAGCGAATTTCAAACCCGTCATCGGATGGAATGAAGAAAGCCGTTTCTGCGACCGCATTCTCCAGGGCGATTTTTTGCATCACTTCATCGGGGAGCCAGTGTTCAAGCGGGCAAACCGCCGCGGGGTTGCCCCCGAAAAGTTTATCGGTGAAGGCGTCAACTTGAAAAATGGGTAATTGCATAGGGGCCTTTAACTTTTGGAATATAACGGTAAGCGTTCGCGGCCAGGGTGAAAGCTGGTAGCCGCAAGTCCCGGCACCGGCCTTGTGGGCAGGATCAGGGGCAGCGCCTTCCTCACTGATTAGGAGCAAGATTGGCACTGAGCAAAAAGTTTTTTAGCGACTAAATACGGCGGAGAATCTCATCTACGACGCTGGCCAGGGGCTGGGTTGCGTCGAGGACGATGCCACTGCTGGGGATATCTTCTTTGGTGCGGTGCAATCGCGCAACAAGTTCTTTTTCTTCGGGTTGCCCGCCCCAGTCTGTTGGGTCTCGCGCTACGCGCTCGTCGAGCCGCCGAAACAATGTTTCAAGGTCAGCAACTTCCAGGATGAAAACACCGTCCAACAAATCTATAAACTCTGGAAAATTCCTCGAGCCGCCGCAGAAGAATGTGATGCTTTGGCTGTGATCGGCGAGGATGGCTTTAACTTTGTTTACGTCCCAAAGGTGGTGTTCCTGTTGCCAAACGGCTTTATCTTGCTCGCTTTGATGAACGGGTTCTTTTACCGGCTCACCAGTCTTGGGGTTTCCGCGATATTTCAGCTCGCGGTCACCATGGATGACGTGATAACCACGGCGCTGCAATTCTTCGGCCACCGAGGTTTTGCCTGTGCCAGAGACGCCTTCAATTAGATAATTCCGTTTGCCCATCAGCCTGACCTTTTTATCGGTTGTTCACTTTGCGCTGTCCTGGGCTTTCGAAGAGCGCAAAAGAAAAAAGCCGGCACCCGCCAGGATCATATTAACAAACACCCATATTTTTTTGCTGCCCTCATCCACAAGAATGTTGCCCAGGAAACGAAGCTCAACTTTCTCAAAGAAAAAACTGGCTATCCCGCCGAGGGTGAGGGTGACACCGACCGCAAGAAGGACCTGACCGATAATGAGCAGTGCTTTTTTCATGCCACACTCCTGTGAATAGGTGTCAAATGGTGGTTAGGGTGTAGAGCTGTCTTAGCAGAGAAAGGCCAGATGAACAGTGACCATCTTTGTAGGTCGGGTTGGGTTGAAGAACTTTTCAGGTCTTCGTGCCCAGGATGCATTATTCTGGGTCTTCTGCCCCTGAGGGTTCATACGATGAAAGCGCAATTGAATTGCCTTCACAATCTAAAATGACCAAATATTTCACCCCGTCACCCGTATCCACCAGCGGTTCCGAAATGGCCCCGGAATGGGCCAGCGCCGTTTCGACTGCTTTTTCCAGGGCAGCGTGATCTCCGACATGGAAATTGATCAAAGCCCCATGCCTGGATGGAACATGGGTAGGGGATTGCACCAAAGAAACCCCTGGGTTTTGAACACTTTTTTCCGATGCGAGCAGGACAGCTATTCGGGCCGGGGGGTAATCTTCATAAACGGGAATTTCATCCAGGTTGAAGACGGCGCGATAAAACGCCATTGCACGTTCAAGATTATTTACAGGTATCTCTATCCAGGATGGGTAAAGTTTGGTCACGGATTCCCTTTCTTTTTTAGCGCGTAACCCTATTTGAGACGTTTTTCCAATGTCAGGGAGGCCTGGGCTGTCTCAGAGAACAGCTTGTCCCCGTCATATTCAATAATTTTATTGAAACCCTGCTGCAACCAAAAGCGGAGGGCGGCCCAGTTTTTTAGATAAACCGACAGCCAGATAGCCATGTAGCCATGACCAGCTAATTGCTCAGATAAGCCCGCCACAATCTCCTGGGCAAAACGTTTGCCTTGAAATTCTGGATGGATCACAAACATTGAGATAAAAGCCGTGGCGGGTTGGGGCAGGCGCGGGGAATAATGCTGTAGATGAAAGTAACCGATCATTTTGTCGCTTTCTTTCACTTCCAAGCACTGTAACCGGAAGCCTTTATTTTCGCCTGTTTCGGAGAGACTTTTTTCGACCAATTGTTTGATTTCGGCCTCTTCTACAAGATAAAACGTAGGATCCCATTGCTCAACGTAATGACAGGCGTTGAAGATTCCAGTCAGCAGTGGAACATCTTCGATCTTGCTGTCCTTTATGTGTACACGCTCGGTAAACCATTCTGGCGCGAGATATTTCCCGACAGGTTCGTATTTAAAGTTTTGCATACATTTCCTTGATAGCCCTGCGAATTTTTAGGACGTTCGATTTTTGATTTCAGGGGTCGCACCGTGTTCTTCTTTCAAGGCACTGACCAGTAAGTCGATCTGACCAATATGGTGGGCGGCGTGGAGTAAGTTTCGCAAAATAGCTTTGACCACACTGTGCGCCTCGCCACGAATATAGACGATTTTTGCAAAGTCTTCTTCAGAAAGGGATTCGATTGCCGTAAAGAGACATTGCCAGCTTTCTTCCCAGCGCTGCATAATCTGTGCGCGACTATCCCCGCTCTCGTCTGTAAACTCGCGTGGCCGCTCACGGTTGGCTTTTTCACCATCCGTGGTTAAGAAATCCGTCCAGCGCGAGAGAAAGTTGCCACTGAGATGCTTTACCAAAATAGCAAGGCTGTTGGTGTGCTCATCGCCATTTTGTTTTAAGTGCGTGAAGAAAGCAATATCCTCTGCTTGGCTTAGGGCTGTATCTGCCATTTCTTTTTGTTGGCGGTACTGTGAGAGTACCTCTAATTTAAATTCCATCCATGGACTTTTCAAGTCTTAATCTCCTGATTGAATTTTACAGCTTTTCGGTGAAACAACTCGCCAAATGCCGCGCCGCCTAAAATTAAAATGGCCCCAATCAGTTGTAAAAAGCCGAGGGTTTCTCCTAAAAGCGCCGCGGAAAAGAACAAAGCCGAAAGCGGTTCCAAATAACCGAGTATCGCCACTGTTTGCACAGGCAGATCACCAATCGACGAAAAGTAAAAATAGCACCCAATGCCCGTATTCACAATCCCTAACAACAAAACAGGCACGAGATTTTGGGGCCCAATCTCAATCGACAAACCCTGGCGAAAGACCAGGAAAACCGCAACCGTTGCAAAACTGGCAATTAGTTGCCACATTGGGTTTTCGAGACCTGTAATGCTGGCAGCCTTTTTGTTGAAAATCACCATAAAAGCATACATCACCGCCGATAATATTCCAAAACCCAGCCCCCAAGAGAATTGACCCTGCAAAAAAGCTTGCCGGTTTACCAGGAGCATGCCTGTAATCACCGCAAAGAACCCAATAAACTTGATGAGGGTGATTTTTTCCCTGAAGAGCAATTGCGAAAAAGCCATGACGAGGACAGGGCCGCAATAATAAGCCAGGGTTGCAACACTAACGCCAATTTGCTGGTAGGCTTCAAATAAAAACATCCAGCTTGCGCCCATAGCAACGCCCGAAGTGAGTAAATAGAGCGAGTGTGTTGTGTTTTTCCAAAAATTCTTATCTTGTTTGGTAAAGATGAAGATCAGCACAAGAAATAAAGCGCCAATGAATGTACGCGTAAAAACGATTTCGTAACTGCTGAGGGCAATATGACTCGCCACAATTCCATTTGAACCAAACAATAGCAAGGCGGTTATGTATTTAAGGGCGGGTTTATGTTGCATGCACGAGCCTTTGAAACCAGGGTAAGTTGTTGAGCTACAGCTCAATGAAATGTCGAAAATACGGTTAATGGATAAGCCCGTGTTAGGTGGTTTTAATCGGCTGGCCTTTTGAGCGCTTGTTCGATGTCTTTGACTCGATGATAGCTAGAGTGGGCCTCCAGATCGAAGGGCCATTCTGGCTGGCGTTCTTTCCCGGTAAACCATTCTTCAGGCGCAGCTTGAAGCGCCTTCAGCACATCCTCCTGAACTTGCCTGTGCCAGGCGAATACCTGTTGTGGGGGGCAGTCTCGCCAGCGTATATAAATAAGATGGTTTTCATCTGTCTCAGTTAACCCTTTTACATCCCTGGGGATGGGTTGCTTTTTGATTTTTCTGACCACATCGGCCTTGAAATGAGTAATATGGGCCAGCGTATCTTTCACCGTCCAGGGGTCTTTGGTTTCAGGTCTGGAGAGTTGCCGATCCCAGTCCTGCTCGGTGAGATGACAGACCAAGTCATCGAGGAGTTTGAACTCCCGGATTGTGCGTTCGATAACTTCCTCGCGGGTGTGACGCATAAAGTAACCTCCTGATAACTTTAATTGGGTTTGTTCTGGTTGGGTAAGAGCCAGTCCCAGGCTTCTTCTGGGTCGCGAAAAACTTTTACCCGCTGGCCTGTGTTGAGTGCTGCCGTTTCATAAAAGTGAAAGTCTTCTGAGTCTTGTGACACAAGGATGGCCCTTTTGAGGCGGTTTAGGTGGATTTCTTCGGGCCCAATCTTTATTGGGCTCAGCCTGGGAACGGTGTATATTTCCAGCGTGGACAACTTCAGGTGAGCTTCGCGGCAATCTGTAATACAGCGGTAACACCCGTGGGTATTGATAAGTTGGCACGCTTCGAATAATACAGTTTTTACATCATCCATGGTGATTTCACCTTGTATCGAAGCTTCAATAACATCTTTGGTTGGATTGTATGTGATGGTGAATTTCATGAGTATGTCAATACGCTCCGCAAAGGGCCGGTTGGGGGAATATGACCGGCGCTAACATGGGCAAGAAACTTAGGGATAGGTAGCAAAGAGGATTGAATTTTTCCCGTGATTTTTTACTGAGTACATGAGTCTGTCTGCCATCTGAATCAAGTCTGATACCGAGGCGGGGGCAACGGTGCAAGACAGAACTCCCAGGCTAAAAGTGATCAGATACCCGTTTTGGGCCAATTGCTCTGAAAGCTCACCCTGAAGTTTCTCGAGCACAATCCGGGCTCCACCAGACCCGGTTTCAGGGAGCAGGATCGTGAATTCGTCCCCGCCAACGCGAGCGAAGGTGTCGGTTTCTCGTAGGTGCTTTGTCGCAGTTTGGGCGATGGCGCATAGAACCTCGTCCCCTTTGATATGCCCAAACTGGTCATTAATATTCTTGAAATTATCGACATCCAGGTAGGCCAAAGAGAATGGATGCTGGTATCGACGGCAGCGGTCGACCTCCATCTGTGCGAGGGCATAGAAGCGGCGGGAATTCATTGCCCCGGTCAGTGGGTCGGTGTGGGCCAGTTCTTGTTCGCGTTTAAGAACATCGAGCAAGCTGGATAACAATAGCGAGATGATGACGAAAAAGAGCAGGCGAATCAATGTGTTCCAAATAATGGCGAAATGATGTGTGTAGTGGTTCCCGGTGCTGATATCCGCAGATAACCAGACCAGAGCGCTAATTACGCAGGCGATTAGTCCAATCTTTTTGTCGGTGAGCCAGGTAATGTAGGCGATGGGGATAACATAAAACAAAGAAAACGCAAATTCAGACCCTGTTACGTAATCTAGAATACCAATTATCCCAATTACAAGTATGCCAGTCAAAAAAAGCAAATATTTGTTTTGTTTTTCCAGAATGTGCAGCAGTTTCATAGATTTTGTTTGTCTGTTTGCCTGGATGCCTTTCTCACCCAAACAGATGATCTCTTTGTGGGAAGGGCCGTGACGGATTTAGAAATATTATGGCACGAATTGAACCTATTTTTGCCAGGAGTTTTTAACGGGGAAACCTTGGCCCTGAGATTGGTTGGGTTTTCGCCAAAACATTCGAGGCTGACACTTGGTTCCAAGTGTCAGCCTCGAATGTTGCTGGTTTTTATGTATTAGATGTTATCGTTTCGAAATCCCTTCCAGGGCGCTGGCAACTTTGGAGCCATAATCGAGCGCATCCATCAGCACAAACCCTTCGATGGTTGCAAAGGCCAGCGCAGCCATTGGGGCGCGTTCTTCGGCCTTGTCGGTTTTTAGCACCGAAAAAATCCACTCGTAAAAGTTATCACAGATCTGCCTGGCGATCAGGCGATAGGTTTCATGTGCCGTTGACATGGCTGCCAGTTCAAGCCAGAGCTTTAAGTGCGGGCGGATGCGAGGGTCATGGATCATCCCGGCCAGGTATGGCATGAGCGTTTCAAAAGGCATTTGCTCTGGTGTGTTTTCGAGCAGGGCGATGAGGCGTGCCGCTACCAGGTTTAAGGCAGCGCTCATCAATTCTTCCTTGTCGGAAAAATAGTGCAATAGCATGCGGTCACTTGTGCCAATGGCTGCCGCCAGGTGGCGCAGGCTGGCATCCCTCATCCCATTGGCGAGCAAGTGATCGGCGATTTGGTTTAAGATTTGTTGTCTTTTTAGTACGGTTTTTTCCATGTTTGAATGTCCTTGACATTTATTGTAGCACCTATTACAATAAATATGTAGCAACTGCTACAATAAATCTGTGCGGAGTTACCCATGCGAAGAGTTATCTTGTCTGTTACCCTGGTTGCGTTTCTCGTTTTAACCACTGTTGCGGTCATGCAACATGGCTATGCTGGAATTTTTACCCAGCAGTTTCAAAATTATGCTGGCATCCAGGTCTTCTTTGACCTGGTGATTGCCCTGACGCTGTTCCTGGTTTGGATGTGGAAGGATGCCAGGGCCGCCGGGCGTAACCCATTCCCCTGGCTTTTGCTTACGCTTGCAACGGGTTCCATTGGTGCGTTGGTTTATTTGCTGGTTTACAAAAGCGGCCGTGATTAAGTCAATCTAAAGAGAGTCGTATCAAAAGCGCCTGAGATTCGCTGCCAGGCGCTTTTTTATTGGCTGGCCTGTTTCGACAGTTCGTCAGTGGGTCGACTGTAAGTAGTGTTGATTTTTCCACTCTTCAAAACGGGCGGCGAAGAAAAAGGCGGGGATAAAGCTGGCAAGGGTTAAGATGATTCCTATCCCGGTCCAGAAAAAAAGCTGTCCGGTGGTCATATCGGAAAATTTTACGAATTCGAGGCAGGTATAAATGCAGTAGGGCAGGGCCAGGATGGAGGTGATGATGACGGGAACATACTTGCCGTAGATAAGCCACTGAAGAATGTGAACAACCAGGTGGATAGAGAAGGCCATCAAGGCCCCAAACCACCATTGATACGAGTCGAAGTAAAGGGAAGCGCAGGTGATGAAGGTCAGGATGCCGAATTCATTCAGCACCGCCACCGCAAAGGCCGAGGTTGAAAGGCGGTCATGGTTCTTAATGAGAGTTTGATCGAGGCGGGGGAATCTGTGCTTTATTTCAGCCCGATTTTTCACCAGCCAGGGTTTAAACATGATGATTTCTTCAAAATCATGAAACATAAAAACAATGGGTAACAGGGCAATCAGTAGTTTTATGTCCATCGAAACCTCGGCGGCAAGCCCGTTCAAAGGGATGTCTTTTTATTTTAGGAGCCATTCCCGTGCGGGCGAATCTTCTTGAAAAATCGCGACCCTGAAACCCTGATTTAAGCATACGGTCTCAAAAAAACTAAAATGCTTTACATGCTCTGGCTTAATAATTTCGGCTATTTTTACACCCAAAACGAGCCCCAGAAGCCTGAGGATTTTGGGACGATCGTAGATATCAATAATTTCCCCGGAGACATCCGTGATGTTACGATGGTCAATTAAGACTTTGGTCATGCGATATTTCTGCATTGTTTCTTTCACTACGCTTGCCATGTGAAGTGACCCAATTTTATCGGCAATGCCACTTGTGATTACTTCCAAATACTTTTCTTCGTTATGAATTTTAATATCCCATTTCATGCGCTGCTCCAGAGGGAGGTTGTCTACTTTTGTGCAAATGACGTTTGGCTAGACTGCCCCGGTGGAGGCTATTGCGTACAGCCACCAGAACAAAAGTACCAGTGTGATTGCCGCGCCCATCCAGGCGCCTTTTTGCGTTTTAAGGAATAGCTGGCCCGCCAGGGCACCGAGAATACCGAACAGGGCTACCGCCAACGGGGCATTCAGGCTAAAGATTGTGAAAGACCAGCTGGCCGGCCAGAAAATGAAGGCCAGGATGCTAATGGCTGCAGAAAGCAAAAAGCCTATTTTGATTGCTTCCCAATACGGTCTTTGAGTTTGATTCATCTGTTCTCTTTGTGGTGGTGGGAGTTTTTGGGAAAAAGTCCCCACGAAAAGATCACGATTTTATGCCCTGCCACTCGTTATCCAGCAGGCTATAAACCACTAAATCTGCAAAATGGTCTTTCGACCACCAGGAATGTCGTAGAATGCCCTCCTGGGTGAACCCCAGGCGTTCGGCTACTTTGCGGCTGCGGGTATTTTCAGCATCACACTGGATCTCCAGGCGATGTAATTTTAGCTCGTTAAAAGAGTGCTGAATTAAAACTTTGCACGCCCTGGTTACAAGGCCCTGTCCCTGAAAAGAAGCACCCAGCCAGTATCCGAGACTTGCTTTTCGATCTGCCCAGACCAGACCGTGCAAACTTACAATGCCTGCCAGGTTGTCTTGCACCCAAATACCGGCTCGCAAGCCATTGTTGATTGCAAATCGCTCTAGCCCGGCGCGGATATACGCTTTGGCGTCCTCTACTGTGATTTCGTCTGTGAGCCAGGTCAGTTCTGCTTGCAAATGGCTTCGATTTTGCGCCAGCAGGGAACAGACTTGCGGTGCGTGCCTTTCTTCAAGCAATCGAAGCGACAGGTTTTCATCGATGTTGTAACTGAACATTAATCCTCCTGCGCAGATGTTGCCAGGTGTGGTTTTGCTTTCCGGCTCTATCGGCGGTTATTCAAGCCCAATCTCGTCGATCGTCAGGCGGGTCACAGCAATTCCCCAGGAGCGGCCCGAGCGTTGGAGCACATCTTTGAGCTGCTCTTCAAGCCAATCGCGATTTTGTGTAATCTCGCTGCTGTTTTTGCTGGCCACAAGGCTCAGGCTCTCAGTTTCGATGATTTTTGAAAGGGCAATTTCCAGGTTTGGCACGCTTAAGACACTTTTTTCTGGGTCGGTTACCTGTATATTCAGGCTAATAACGCATGAAATCTCGCGGTTATCGCGTGTAACCAGGCTGCCATATTTAAGGCGATAGGTTTTATTGAGGTCAACCCAAATCGCGAAGTCAATGATTGGCAGCAAGACCACAAGCCCGGGTCCCCGGCTGCCTATCATTTTCCCGAGGCGCATGACAACCACGCGTTTGTTTTCGGGAATTATTTTTATGGCAAAAGAGACGAATGCAGTTGCCAACATAAATAAAGCGACTGCAATGAGAAGGATGAACTGAAGCAATGTGTCTGAGAGTGTCATATCAAACCTGCTGGACCACTGTGCTCAACGGAACTCGTTTTGGCTACCTGCCAAAAGCTATTCCCTTTCATGGAAGGCCAGCAAAAAGCTGGCGATATTGGTTCCCAGGGCAGCATTATTGTAACCGCCTTCCATGACAATCAGGGTGGGGAGATGCAATGCAGCGATTTGTGCGCCGATTTGGCCGATGCCAGCGGTTGTGACCCTGATTTTGCCAAGCGGGTCTTCGCCGTAGATATCCATCCCGGCTGAAACGACCAGTGACTGTGGCTGGAAAGCTTCGATCAACCCGCACGCCTCGCTGAGGGTGCCGAGATAGGTCGTATCATCGGCCCCAAGCGGGAGTGGAAAGTTGCGATGAAATCCGAGCCCGGCGCCTGCGCCGGTTTCATCGGCGTAGCCACAGTAATATGGGTACTCGAAGCTTGGGTCGGCGTGAATGGAGATGCTGAGTACGTCGTTGCGTTCGTAAAAGATGTCTTGGGTGCCGTTCCCGCCGTGGTAATCGATATCGAGCAGGGCTACCTTTCCAAACTGACTCAGCCAGTGGGCGGCTACGGCCGCATTGTTGATGTAGCAATATCCGCCGCAGTTGGCGCGCCCGGCATGGTGTCCGGGGGGGCGGCACAGAGCAAAAGCGGAAGCGGGCGACGGATGGGAAAACGGATTTGAAAGCGGAGAAACGGATGCCGCAATGGCTTTTGCGCCGCTCAGGGCGCAGTGCGCCGAAGCCAGCGCGGCCGGGTAGGTTCCGGCAACGATGGGGGCTGAGAGGTCCATCATGTAATATCCGGCGCGGCCCAGCAGTGATTGTGGGATGTGTCCGCGCCACCCGGCGGGGGGGAAGGTGGCGGGCAGCAGTGCGGTTCTATCGTAGCCGGTTGGTTCCTGCAGCCACTCGTCGAAGGCGGATTTTAGGAAGGCCAGGTAGCCCGCGTCGTGGACAGCCAGGATTGGGTTAAGGCCGAAGTCTTCGGGCGGAAGCAGGTTGAAGCGGCCATCGGCTTGCAGGGCTTCGAGAATCCGTTCCATGCGCTGCGGCACTTCAAAGTTGGCAACTTTTTCGCCTCCATCGAAGATTTCGAAGGGCGGGTGGTGTTGGAAGTGCGCGTCGGAATAGTAAACGTTCATTGCGGTTCCAGGATGAACATGGGAATGTAGCGTCCGGCGACTGCTTTGTAAACATCATATCCTTTGTAGATGCTTACGGCTGCGGCCCAGTAGCGTTGGTATTCGTTTTCATCCTGGATTTCGCGCGCCAGGTAGTTTTGGGTGTGGCCCTCCACGGTGATGGTGGCTTCGGGGTGAGCGCGCAGGTTGTAATACCAGCCAGGGGTTTGGTGTTGCCCAAAGTTGGAGGCGATCAGGATGATGCTTTTCCCGTGCGGGGTGCCCACCAGCGGCACGGTGCGCAGGGCGCCGCTTTTGGCGCCGCGGGTGGTGAGCAGGAGTACGGGCACTCCTGCAATCAGGCTGGTGAGGGTGTGCTTTTCTCCTGTCAGCCGGTAAACGGCTCGGTCTGCGAGATGCAGGATACGGGGCAGAACCCAGCGGCCAAACCCGGAGCTGGGAATCCATTGCAGCCAACGTTGAAGTGGGTTCGGGCGGCGTTCCAGTCCCATTTTTCCTCCTTAAAAAGTAAGTCGGACGTTTATCCGACTTACGACGATGTTTATTTTGCCTTGTCGATGAATTCGGCCAGGTCGCGTTTCATTTGTTCCAGCGCGGGCAGGTGGATGTACATCATGTGGCCCGCTTCATAATAGGCCATGCTGACGTTGGCGCGCAGGGTTTCGTCGAGCCCGAGGTGGTTGAAGACGTATTCTGTGCCGAAGAAGGGTGTAGCCAGGTCGTAATAGCCATTGGCGACAAAGACTTTCAGGTGCGGGTTGATGGTCATGGCTTTGCGCAGGGTTTCAGCCACGTAGACGTGCTGGTTTTCATGTTCGGCGTAGGACCACGGCCAGACCTGGAAGTTGAGCACTTCGTAAGGGGCATCAGTTTCGAATTTGAGCTCGCGGCGGATGTAGTCGTAGAAGGCGGCGGTGTAAGGGCCGATGATGTTGGTGTAGGACGGGTCGTTTTCGGCGCTTTCGCCCAGGGTGTCGCGGTCGATGCCCAGGAAGCGGCTGTCGAGGCGGCCCACGGTGCGCCCGCGTGAACGCAGTAATTCTTTAAAGAAGCGATGGTCGGGGACGCGCAGGTTGGAGCGTTCGAGGTAATCGCTAGACAGGCCGGTGTAGCGGGCCAGTTTTTCGAGCACGGCGTTACGCTCGCGCTTCGAGAGTCCGTCGCCTTTCATGAGCGCCGGGGCGTATTCGTTGATGGCAAATTCGCGGACTTCGTCGAGCAGTTTTTGCAGCGGACGGCGCAGCCGCAGGGCGTGGTGGTACCAGGCGGTGGCGGCATAGGTTGGCAGGAACAATGCGTAGGGTAGTTCGTTGCCAGGGGTGAAGTCGATGGTGCCAAAGTCGAGCACGGTAGAGATGAGCATGATGCCGTTGAGATACAGGCCATGCCGCTCTTGCAGGTAGCCGGAGAGACCGCTGGCGCGGGTGGTGCCGTAACTTTCGCCAATCAGGAATTTGGGTGAGAGCCAGCGGTTGTATCGCGTGGTGTACAGGCGAATAAAATCGCCGACACTTTCGATGTCTTTCTTGAAGCCGTGGAATTGTTTGGCCTTTTCGCCGCTGGCCGGGCGACTGTACCCGGTGCTGATCGGGTCGATAAAGACCAGGTCGGTTTTGTCGAGGAGTGAAAACTCGTTATCGGTCAGCTGGTAAGGCGGTTTGGGCAGGTCGCCTTCGTAGGTCATCACCACCCGGCGCGGGCCGAGCACGCCCAGGTGCAGCCAAATTGAAGCCGAGCCTGGCCCACCGTTAAACGAGAAGGTCAACGGGCGGCTGGCCGGGTCAGAGACATCATCGCGGGTGTAAGCGACGAAAAAGAACTGCGCCTTGGGTTTCTCGCCTTCGTATTCTTTTTCGCGGTCGTTTTCTTCTTTCAGCACAAGGGTGCCGGTCGTAACGGTGTATTTAATTTCTTCGCCGCCGAGGGTAATGCTATGCTGGCTTACAACCAGGTTGTCCCTGGTTTCGGTTTTTTCTTTCTTTTCATCTTTGTTTTCGGTGGTTTTATTTTCTTCAGACATAGGGCTCCTTTTGCGGAACGTTCAAATTCTTTGCCGTGCAGGACACAAAGGACACGAAGCGGGTTAATGTCCGTCGTGTCCTCTGTGGTGATGAACTTTATGTATTATGGCACATAACGGGCCGATTTTCCATCTTTTTCCACTTCCACAACTTGCCCGCGCAGCACATCGCCATCCAGCTTCCCGGCCACCCACACATCCGATGCATGCGGGAAAAAGCCCGGAGCGGTTTCCAGGGGGATCATCACCAGCCCGGCACGCGGGCCGACCAGCCAGAACACCAGGCGCGCTTCGTCGCTCTTGCCGTAACCGGCTTTGGCGGTGCCTGGTTCGCCATCCCCGGCTGTGTAGTAGCGCGGGTACACGGCGCGGCCATGCAGGCAAATTTCATTGGCTTGCAGCGTAAAAGGGCAGGTTGGCCCGTCGGCGGGGTATTTTTGGGGGAAAACCAGCTCACTGAGCGGGATGGAGGCCCCGATGAACAGGATGGCGGCGACGGTCAACAACCCTTGCCAGGGAGCGGATTTTAACGCCCCCGCGCCTGTCTCGCCGTTAAACGGGGCGAACTGCCAGCCCAAATTGCCGCTACCGGCCCCGGCCAGGGCCAGTTTCCCTAGCGTCAGGAGCCCCCAGGCCAGGTACAGGTAGCTCGACCAGTCGATGGGCACCAGGAAGCGGTCTCCTGAGCTCAAGAAAAGCGCGGTCCAGGCATGATACCCCAGACTAAGCGCCAGCGGTAGCAGACCCGCCCAGCGCTGCGTAGCCCAGGCTGCCGCAAGCCCAATGGCGAACAGGAACAGGTAGAAGAAGGTTAACGGCAGCGAGCGTGCGCCGGTCTGCCAGAAGGCGTGCGCAGGCCACAACAATTCTGACGCGGCATTGAGTTGGTCGCGCACAGGGAAAACGTACAGGCTGGAGGCCAGGTTGTTGAAAAAGTGATTTGTCGCGCTGCCCAGGATACGCCCCGGCTCGCGTTTAAGCTGCTCGAGGGCAATGGCGCTCATGCGACTGGTGTATTGCGCTGTGCTTTCGCCGGGTTGCTGTGGGATGAGTTCGTTACCGTTATCGCCACTCCAGCGCCGCGCCAGCACCATCGATTGTGAGATGGGGTTATCGACCACCAGGCCGCCCGCTGCATAGTAGTTGCGCACCAGCCAGGGTGTCAGCGCCAGCGTGACCCCCAGCGTCATCAGTGCCAGCCCGCGCAGCCAGTCGACGCGGCGCGTTTTCCACAACGGGATCAGGGCCAATAGCGCCAGCGGGGCCAGCAGCACGGCGCTTTGCAGCCGCACCAGCGCGGCTGTGCCGAGCAGGCCGCCCATCAGCAGGGCATACCAGGCGGGTTTGGGTGACTTAATCCAGCGTATAGCCACGATGGTAAAAGCGGCCAATAAGAGCGCGGCGGGAATTTCGGAGAAGAACAGCTTGGAATAGCTGTAATTGAGCGCAAACGGTGCGGCCTGGTTGGCGGTCAGGTCGCGCAGGGCCGCCAGGATGGCGAGCATGAGCCCCAGTGGGCGTGAGCCGAGTTCTTTACCCAGCAGGTAGAGCGTAGGCGGGAAAACCGCCAGCAAGATGGTTTGCAGGGTGATGACGTTTTCGTAGTTTTGCCCGGCCAGGGCGTGCATCCAGACCAGCAATGAGACATACAGCGGGCGGGTAGGGATATCGGGCCACAACAGGCCTTCACCCACCAGCGCCGATTGGGCGTACTGGGCGTAGATGAGGGCGTCTGAAAACGGGTAGGGTTCAAAGTTGGGCGCGCGCGGCGGGGTGGCAAAAAAGCCGGGGATGAGCGGGGTCGCAAGCCACAGCGTGAGGGTGAACAGGTACAACAGGATAATAGCGAGCAAGTCCATCCGTTTGGGCTGCCAGCGTGCCAGCAGCGCGGGTGCTGCCAGGGCCGCGAGCAGCGCCAGGGCGATTTGCCATTCGAGCAGTGGGGTGGTTGGGAAGCCAAAAGACCCGTCGCGGGTGGGGGTGATGCCATAGCCGCTGACCAGGATGAAGGCAGTTACAGCCAGCAGGGCCAGCAAGGCGTAAAGGGCGGGGGCCAGCAGCGGTTTTGCGGGGGAAAAATCTGGCTTTTGGGCGCGGATTTGCCAGAGAAACCATTCCAGGCCTGAGAAGGTGAACCAGAAAGCCAGTGGGGCCAGTCGCTGGGCGTAGGCGGTATAGGTGAAGCTGACCGTTTGCCCGAGGGCGCGCAGGATGATCAGGGTCACTGGCGCGGCCAGGGCGGCGAGCAATGCCAACAGGGTGAGCCCGGTTTGGAGTGCGGCGGGACGGATACGGGGCGGGTGTGTCCACGTGCGGGACCGGAACCAGAGCCAGGCTGAGACTCCGCTCAGGCCGAGGGTCAGGGCCAAAAGTGCCAGCCTGGAGAGGGAAAAACTGCCCGAGTCGCTGGGCAGCAGGAAGAGCCAGGCAAAAGCAATCAGGCCCTGGGCGGTCCACAGGGCAAACAGGGTGGGAAAGGTCATTTGGGTTGGGTCTCTACAAAGCGATGTTCGCTGGAGAGTGTTTTTTGCGCGGTTTCCAGGTGTTCTTTTTTGAGGAGGATGTAATCGGTGTCGAAGGTGGAGACGGCGAAGATGCTGATCCCGGCGGCTGCCAGCCGGGTGGAGATGTGGGCCAGGATGCCGATCTCTCCAAAGTCGAGCGGGCCGTGAACTTTGAGACAGACCCAACCCGGTTCCGATTTTTCGCTTGCGACGGGCACATTTTGGGGGGCGACGAGGGAAAGTTCCTCGGCTGAGGCGCTGATGCTGTAAAACGAGCTGCCGTGCAGGCCTGTGGGCAGGTTTGCACCTGGCGGCAGGCGGTGCACGGTGAAAAAGCCGGGCAGGATGCTGAAGGTAAGGGGTTTCATGGGCGGGTCCGGTGTGGAATGGTGCAATTATACCCAGCGTTGGGGGTGTTTTTGCCCAGAAATAAAAGATGGGCGCACGCGGCGCCCATCTTTTGCAATACGGGTTTTGTTACGGCTGGTAGGTGACGTTGACGGCGATGTAGTCGAGCGAGAAATCGCGCGAGGTGTTGGAGGCAACGTCGATGACGCGCACGCGGAAGTTCGCATTGGAGAAGTCTGCAGCGCTCCAGGTGCGGCCCCAGGTATTGTTGGCCGCGCCCAGGGTGTAGGTCACTTCGCTGGTGGTCAGGTTGGTGGTCGCTAGGGCGGTGGTCCAAGTTGTGCCGCCGTTCCAGGAGAACTGGACGTAGATCTTGGGCGCACCGTTGGTGGCATCTGCACGGGCATCAAGCCGAACCTGGATGCCCTGGATAACCGCTGTGGCCGGGATGCTGAAGTTGTAGTTGTAATACAGGTGGCGGTCTTTTTGGGTGCTGGTGTAGGAGGTGCTGGTGCCAGAACCGCTGTTGGTGTCGACGGCGAAGACGCTGTTGTCGGTGTACGCGTTGGCGGGGTTGGTCTGGTAGCCGTTGTTGTCACCCGAGCTGGTGGTGACGGCCGCGTTGGCGCTCGGCGCGAGGTAGCCGGTGCTGGTGGAAGGTGCCGGGGTGTTGGTGGGCGTGGGCGGCAGCGGGGTATTGGTGGGGGTTGGCGGAACGCCTGTATTGGTGGGTGTCGGCGGGACCGAGGTGTTGGTGGGGGTGGCGGTCGGGCCGGTGTTGAAGGTGGCGCCATCTACGACCAGGGCGAATTTCTGCGGGCCGCTGGGGATGTTGAAGCCGTTGACGGTGATGGTGTAGGTGCCAGCCGCGGGAGCCTGGATGTAGACATTTTCCACGTTGTTGCGGCGATCCGCGGTGCCGCCGGTGATGCTCCAGCCGCCCGAGAAGACGTTGCCACGGAAGGTGCCGCTGGGGCCGGTCACGGTCACGTCAAGGTCGTTGACCAGGTTGACGGTGGCGGTGTCGGTGGAGGGGTAGTCAGACCAGACGACGGTCACTTTGAGCGGGCCGCCGGTGGTGGCAACGGTGAAGTTTTGCGAAGCGCCGGTGGTCAGGCCGGTGCCTTCTTCGACATACTGGATGGAACCATCGGTGGCGGCATCGAGGTTGACGAGGCCCCAGCCTTCGTGGTTGTTGGGGATGGCGAAGTCGTTGTCGTTGGCGCCATCGTTGTTTTCGTCGAGCATATCGACCGCAGAGTTGATGATGGTGGCCTTCACCAGCGCGGCGCTGGCGTTGAGGGCATAGGCTTCCTGGTAGTAATCTTTTACAACGGCTGCTCCACCGGCGACCAGCGGGTTGGACATGGAGGTGCCGCTCAGGTACTTGTAGCCCTGGCTATAGGGGAAGCCGTAGCCATCATACTGGAAAGCGCCGTTTTGCGGGTTGGCAGAAGCGTCGTACCCTTGCTGGTACATGTCGGAATAAGTGGACAGGATCCACGAACCGGGGGCGACCACATCGGGTTTGATGCGGCTGTCATCGGTGGGGCCGCGGCTGGAGAAAGCGGCCATCTGTTGGGCATTCCCGGCCGAGGGGTCGGTGGAGATGGGCGCGGCCGGGTAATCGGCGGGCCAGGCAGAGCCCCAGGTGAAGATGCTGTTGACGCCGCCCTGGGCTGCGCAACTGGTGCCGTTAATCAGGTAGGTCAGGCTGCTGTCGCAGGCGTAGTTATCGGTGCGCTGGTTTTCAGAAGCGCCGACGGTGATGACGTTTTTGGAGGTGCCGGGCGAGCCGATTGAGTCGTTGTCAATCAGGCCATCGGCATTGGCGTCGGTGCCTTCATTGCCGGCCGAGAAGGTGATGACCATGTCACGGTTGGTCCACACAAACGAGTCGACGTTGACACTGTCGGCGGTGTAGTCACCGGCCACGGCAGAGCCCCATGAGTTGCTGTGGACGCGTGCGCCAGCATTGTAGGCTTCCTGGAAGAGCAGTTTCAGGTCGCTGGGCAGACCGGTCAGGTAGTAGCCGTCTGTGTAGCCATAGAGGGTCTTGCACAGGTTAAGGATTTTGACCCAGTTCTCGGTCGACTGGAAGACCAGGCGAGCGGCCGGGGCCGAGCCTTTGCCAATTCCGCTGGCGTTGCCATCGCTGAGTACCGACCCGGCGGTATGCGTGCCGTGCCCGGAATCGACGTCGATAGCGCCGTCATTGGTAATGGTCTGGAAACAACCGCCCGCGGTGCCGGCCCAGTTGAAGATGCCCGTTACGCGCGCGGCAGGGATATCGGCGTGTGCGCTGGCAGCGGTGCCGCCGCCCAGGCCGGTGTCGGCTACGGCCACAATCTGGGTCGAGCCGTCGTACCCGCGGGCGTTGGCAACATTGGCGCCAATGATGGAGCCGCCGCCGACTTCATTGCCTGCCGGGCGGGCGCCGGTGCTGTGCGATTCGTTCAGGTAGAAGTTGTTGATGGAAGCCACATCTTCGATGTCGGCCACGCTGTTAACCTGGGCCGAATCGGCGACAATGTACAGGGAGTCGCCATCGGCGCTGAGGATTTCAATGCCAGCCCGGGCGATCAACTTTTGGGTTGAAGCGGCATCGGCCCCATTTTCAACGCGGATGCGGTAGATGCGCGGGGAGGAATCCGCTACCATTGAAGGGCCAAGTTTGAAGCGCCCCTGGAAGGGAATTGCAGCGGAGACATAAGCTTGCCGGGCCAGGAACGCCGCGGCGGTGGGGTTCATGCGGACCTTGAAGGCATAATCCGGGATATAGTGCAGGATTTCGATTCCCTGTGCGGTCAGGGCATCTTTCCATTCCTGTTGGACCGGGCCAGAAAATTGGATGATGAAATATTTGCTGCCATTGGCGAGGGCGGCGTTGATGCTTTTTTCAGAAACGCCTGCCTGGGGAATAAAAGCCCCACTTTGAATATAGATGGGCGCCGGGCGAGCTCCCGAGCGTGCCCCGACCGGTAGCATCGCCAGGGTGCTGATGAACAGCGTAGCGATGACAAGCACCGAAAACAGGGTTCTTGCGGTGGATTTCATTGTTCTTCTCCTCCAGTGGGTTGATATAGCACAAACGCCTGCAAATGCAGGCGTAAACCAAAAACTACTTCGCCTCCCGCGAAATCATGAATGACAGTGTATAACATCTGTCTGTTAATTACAATAACTTATCAAGAATTTGTCTGAAACCGACAAGAATCACAAATCCCCTGCCAGGGGAGGGGATTTGTTTGGGAGGAACGTGAAATTTGGAGGAGAAACTCACGTCAGGCGGTTTCGAGTCCGTTGGTGAAAAGCGCCCAAAAGCTGGGGATTGGGTAGGCACTGCGATTTAGCCGCAGCGAAGTTTCAGGCGCGGGATTATCGATGGCGAATCCGGCCCGGCGCAGGGTGTAGAACAGGCCCCAATCGGCCAGGATGGCGGCGCCGGGGAGGTCTTTCTGGATGATGGGATAGGTGGCGCGTTTTTCGAGCGCGCTGCGCATCTCGCGGGCGGTAAAACCCCGGAACTCGGAGCGTGCTGCACCCACCATCCAGGGGGTGTGGGCGTCACTGTTGGCGACCTGCGCCAGGGGCAGCATATCGGCCAACTGCCTGGCCTTGCGGTTGATGTTGCGTTGCAGGATCAACCCGGCATTGAATGTTTCGATCCCGACCAGGATGCGGGCTAGGTGTGGGTGGTCGAGGATGCCAAAAATAGCCTCGGCGCTGACGCCGTAAGCGGTGCGATGCATGGGATGCGGGATGATAGCCAGCCCGCCCAACTCTCCGATGCGATGGATGGTTTCCTTAAGCGATAGCCCGGCGGGGATGTCTTTCTCAACCCACAGGGCCAGCACATGCCCCTCGCGGGAGGTAATTTCGATGCCGGGAATAACTTCAATGGCATATTTGGACGCCAGCTCCAACCCTTCCAGGCCGCCGCGCACCGTATCATGGTCGGTAATGGCAATCACATCCAGGTCGGTTTGGTGCGCTGCGTACTTAAGCACAGCCGCCGTTGTCGCTGTCCCATCGACACTGTGAATGGTATGAACATGTAAATCTGCGTAACCCATACAAAACTCCTTTTCTGTCTACTTATTTGGACAGCACAAGGTGAGAATAGTTTCACTTCCGAAAGTATAGAACCTGTCTATTAAAGGGGTTTCAAGAATAGATTAAGGATATGTTATTGTTTCATCAACTCTTTCGCCGCTTTCCTTGACCATCCCCTTTTTCTCCGCTACAATCTGCCCGCTATGTTTGAAAACCTGACCAACCGCCTAAACCAGGTCTTTGACCAATTACGCCGCCGCGGCAAGCTTACCGAAGCCGATGTGGATGTGGCCATGCGCGAAGTGCGCCTGGCCCTGCTTGAAGCCGATGTTCATTACAGCGTCGTCAAAGACTTTGTGACCCGTGTCAAAACCCGCGCGGTGGGCGTGGAAGTTTCAAAGGCCCTCAACCCGGGACAGCAGGTGATCAAGATTGTTCATGAAGAATTGATCTCCACGCTGGGCGAGCCTGCGCCCCTTAATCTAACTGGCGCCAAGCCGCGTGTCATCCTGATGGTTGGCTTACAAGGCTCCGGTAAAACCACTCATACCGGCAAGCTGGCCCGATTGCTGCGTTCGCGCGGCGAGCGGGTGATGCTTGTGGCGGGCGACCCATACCGCCCGGCGGCTGTGCAACAACTCCAGCAGTTGGGTGAGCGCGTTGACGTGCCGGTGATTGCCGATTTGAAGAAGAAACCCCCTGAATTGGCCGCTTACGCGCTCGAACAGGCTCAAAAAGGCGGCTACTCGGTCATGATCGTCGATACTGCCGGGCGCTCGCAACTGGATGAAGCCCTGATGACCGAACTGAAGGCCATCGAAAAGAAAGTCTCGCCCAGCGAAGTGCTGCTGGTGGTCGACTCGATGATTGGTCAGGAAGCCTTGCATGTGGCCGAAGGTTTCCGCGATAACGTCTCCATCACGGGCCTGATCATGACCAAAATGGATGGCGATTCACGCGGCGGCGCGGCCATCTCCATCCGCTCTGTTACCGGGGTGCCGATTAAATACCTGGGAACCGGCGAAAAGCTGGATGCCCTCGAAGTTTATGATCCCTCGCGCCTGGCCTCGCGCATCCTCGGAATGGGCGATGTCATCGGCCTGATCGAAAAAGCCGAAGCTGCCTTCGACGCCCAAACCTCGCAGAAACAGGCCGAAAAGATGATGAAAGGCCAGTTCGACCTGCAGGATTGGCTCGAACAGATGCGCCAGATGCGAAAAATGGGCCCGCTGGCCCAAATCTTGGAGATGCTGCCCGGCCAATTGGGGCAGGCTGCCAAACAGGTTGACCCGCGCGACATCGAAAAAAACTTCAAGCAGATGGAAGCCATCATCAATTCGATGACACCGGCCGAGCGCCGCGACCCCGACCTGCTGAATGCCTCGCGCCGCCGCCGCATTGCCGCCGGTTCTGGCAACGAAGTCCAGTCGGTAAACCGCCTGATCAAACAATTCCGCGAAACACAAAAATTGATGAAGACCCTGCAAAAAACAGGCATGAAGGGCCTGCCAAAGCTGTTTGGATGAGAGTGGTATTTTCCCTTCATATAATGTTGTTTTTCAGGTAAAATAACGCTTCATGGGTAAACCAGCCCTGCGGGCGCGCCCTTTCGCGCACCCCTCCCCGCCGGAGCTGACGCCAACCATCGGAGGGTATGCGCATCGGACAGCCAATCTGTCCTCAGCCATACTCACAAGTCAAACACATTCAAAAGAAGGAGTAAGTTTTTCCATGGTTCGCATTCGTCTCCGCCGTGTCGGTCTCAAGAACCAACCGTCCTATCGCATTGTCATTCAAGACAAGGAAACCCCCCGCGATGGGCGTTTCATCGAGATTATCGGCTTCTACAACCCCCGCACCGAACCCGCCACCCTGAACATCGACGAGGCCAAGGCCTTTGAGTGGATGGCCAAAGGTGCCCAGCCGACTGAATCGGTGGCTGCGCTCTTCAAGACCTCCGGTACCCTCGACCGCTTTGCCCGCCTCAAGAAGGGCGAATCTGTCGAAGCCCTGGTTGAAGAAGCCAAGGCTGCTGACGCCAAGCGCGTCACCACTGTTCGCACCAACAAAAACTAATTTCGACCCATAGCCCCCTCTCCCCCCAAGGGAGAGGGGCGTTATTCGAGGAGCAAATGAAGGCCCTCACAGAATATATTGCTCAAGCGCTTGTAGAAAAGCCCACCGAAGTCCAGGTCACCCAGTCTCGCCAGGGCAGCCGCGTACTGCTCGAACTGAAAGTCGCTAAAGACGATATGGGCCGGGTGATTGGCAAAAATGGGCGTGTGGCCAATGCCATTCGCGTCTTGTTGCGGGTTGCCGCGGAGCGCGAAGGACAGCAAGTCACACTGGATGTGGTGGAACCCTGATGCCCACCGAAAAAGCGCCAGTCCAGGCAGGAACCCCAGGCTCGCCCTCCGCTGGCGAGCCTGTCTATTTAGCTGTCGGTTTGTTGCGCCGCCCGCACGGCGTGCGCGGCGATCTCTTGCTGACGGTAATGACTGACTTCCCTGAGCGTTTGCGCCCTGGCACCTTGCTGTATGTTGGGGACGAGAAACGCGCGATCAAGATCACCCGCCGCCGCCCGCACAACGATGGAATCCTGATCGGCCTCGAAGGCGTTCCCAACGCGGAACAGGCTGCTCGTTTTACCGGGAAAACCGTCTTTGTTCCGGCGGAGGGTCGCCCCCCGTTGCCCGAAGGCGAATACTACCATCACCAGATCATCGGCCTGACGGTCTTCGACGAAGATGGCCGCAACCTGGGCGTGGTGGTAGAGATTATCGAAACCGGCGCAAACGACGTTTACGTGGTGCGTGGCGAAGAGGGGCGCGAAGTCCTGCTTCCAGCGTTGAAACAGGTGCTGCTTGAGATCAACCTGGAAGAAAAGCGGATGAAGGTCCACCTGTTGCCCGGCCTGCTGGACGAAGCCAGCGCAGAATAAACAACCTGATACCCAACCAACAGAAAACGGGAATGAACGACGATAAGCGTTTCTGGGTCGGCTTTACACTCGTCAAAGGCATTGGGGCTGTTCGCTTGCAAGCCCTTTTAGACTATTTTGGCGACGCGCAAACCGCCTGGGGCGCTTCTCCTTTTGAACTGGTGGCTGCAGGTCTTAGCCCAAAACTGGCCGAGCGGGTTGTGCAAGTCCGCAGCAGCCTGAACCTGGAAGACTACCTGGCCCAGGCTGCCAGGAACAACATTCGCATCCTTACCTGGGATGATCCTGAATATCCCGCGCAGCTTAAAGAAATTGACCAGCCCCCGCCCGTGTTATACCTGCGCGGTGAAATTACCGCCGAAGATAGCTGGTCGGTGGGGATTGTGGGAACACGCGCCGTGACCCCCTATGGGCGGCAGGTGGCCGAAGAGTTAGCCACCGTCCTGGCTCATAACGGCGTAACCGTTGTCAGCGGGTTGGCGCGCGGGGTGGATGCCGTCGCTCACAGTGCGGCGCTCAAGGCGGGCGGGCGCACCCTTGCGGTGCTGGGCTCCGGCGTCGATAAAATCTATCCCCCCGAACATCGCACCATGGCAGAGAAAATCGCCACCCAGGGTGCCATTGTCAGTGATTATGCCCCCGGCACCCCGCCGGATAGCAGTAATTTCCCACCTCGCAACCGCATCATCAGCGGGCTTTCGATGGCGGTGGTGATAGTAGAAGCGGGGGATACCAGCGGGGCTTTGATTACGGCAGAATTTGCTATCGAACAGGCGCGGGATGTTTTTGCTGTCCCTGGCAACATCTACGCGCCTCAGTCTAAAGGCCCCAATCGTCTGATTGCCAACGGCGCTAAACCCCTGCTCTCGCCCCAGGATGTTCTGACCGCACTGGACCTGACCCGCAATGTTGAGCGGCGCGAGGTGCGTAAAGCCATTCCGGGCGATGCCACCGAAGCGGCATTGCTTGACCTTGTCGGTCTCGAACCTTTGCATGTTGACGAAATCCGTAACCGCTGTGGCCTGCCCATCGACAAAGTCTCGGCGGCCCTGACCATGATGGAGCTGAAAGGCATGGTTCGCCAGGTAGGCGGCATGAACTATGTGGCGGTCAGGGATGGACAGGCTGAATATCGCACCGGCTCCAATTAAGCCGTGACGCTTTCTCACAGGACAGAAGATCAGCTTATGGAACATACTTACGCAGTCATCATGGCCGGAGGCGGGGGAACCCGTTTGTGGCCGCTCTCACGCAAGAACAAACCCAAACAACTGCTGCCCTTGCTGGGTGATGAAACCCTTTTCCAGAGCACCTTTCATCGCTTGCACGGGTTGTTACCCCCTGAGCGCATCCTGGTTGTCACCGTAGCCGAACAGGCCGAAGAGATGCGCGGCCAGGTTCCGGAAATTCCCGAAGAAAACTACCTGATCGAACCGGCCCCGCGTGGCACCGCCTCGGTTGTAGGGCTGGCAGCTGCCATCCTGCACAAGCGTGACCCCCAAGCGGTGATGGCCGTGCTGCCCTCAGACCATTTCATCCGCAACCGCGACCTGTTCCATTACCTGCTGCATGCCGCCACCGAGGTTGCTCGGCAAGACTTCCTGGTGACGTTGGGAATCACGCCCACCTTCCCGTCCACCGCTTACGGGTACATCCAGCAGGGCGCGCCGCTCAAAGGTGAGTTTAAATATCCCACCTATTCAGTGATGCGCTTTAAAGAGAAGCCAGATGAAAAAACCGCCGGTCACATGCTGCGTACCGGCGACCACTCGTGGAACAGCGGCATGTTTATCTGGAAAACGGAACGCATCCTGGCTGAAATGCGCCAGCAGATGCCCGGGCTTTCGGCGGCCCTGGAACAGATTTCCGCGGCCCCTGACGCCCCGCAGCTTGCCACCGTGATCGAGACGGTGTGGCCTGACCTGAAGGTCGAAACCATCGACTACGGGATCATGGAAAAGGCCGAGCGGGTGGCTGTGCTCCCTGCGGGCGGCCTGGGCTGGAGCGATGTCGGTTCGTGGAATTCCCTCTTCGAGGTGTTGCTGCCCGATATGAGCGGCAACATTGCCACCAACGGCCGCCACCTGGCCCTCGATACACACAATACCCTCGTTTATGGCGCATCTGCCAGCGAGCGCTTAATCGTCACCATTGGCGTCGATGACATGGTCATCGTCGATTCGGGAGATGTGACCCTGGTTTGCAAGTCAGACCAGGCACAGAAAGTGAAAGATGTCGTGGAACATTTGAGAAAACATCGCCAGGAGAGATACCTGTAGTGAAGGGCTGTAAAGCACTTTCCAGGATCACAAAGGAGGTTTCATGGAAGCCTATTGCATGAAATGCAAGACCAAGCGCGAAATGCTGGAAGCCACGCCGACCTTCAACGCGGCCGGGGCGCCCGTTACGCGTGGAAAATGCCCCGAGTGTGGAACCTCGCTCTTTCGGACAGGCCGGACAGAGGCCCATGCCGGAATGACTCCCCCTGAGCGCGAGGAAAAACGCTCTGGCAAGCTGGTCATTGTTGAGTCCCCTGCCAAAGCCAAGACAGTCGGCCGTTTCCTCGGCAAGGGCTACACCGTGCGCGCTTCCGTGGGCCATATCCGCGACCTGTTGCGTTCGCAGCTTTCGGTGGATGTGGAAAATAACTTCGCGCCCAAGTACCGTGTCCCTAAAGAGAAAAAGGACGTGGTCAAAGAGCTCAAGAAACTCGCCAAAGAGCATGCCGAAATCTACCTGGCTACCGACCCTGACCGGGAAGGGGAGGCCATTTCGTGGCACCTGATGGAGGCGGCCGCCATCGATGAGAAACGCGCCCGGCGGGTGGTTTTCCATGAGATTACCGAACCCGCCATCAACGAGGCATTTAGCCATCCGCGTGAGATCAACATGGATCTGGTCAATGCCCAGCAGGCCCGGCGTGTGCTCGACCGCCTGGTGGGGTATTCCATCAGCCCAATCCTGTGGGAAAAAGTGCGTGGTCGGCTTTCGGCCGGTCGCGTGCAGTCGGTAGCGATGCGCCTGATCGTGGAGCGCGAGCGAGAGATTGAAGATTTTGTCCCCGAAGAGTACTGGTCCATCGATGCTGAATTTAAACCGGCGGGCGCGAAAGCCAAGTCGATTTTTACTGCCAAGCTGTCTAAGATTAACGATAAAGATTTTGAGCTGAAATCTGAAGCCGACGTGCGGCCTTTGTTGATGGACATGGAAAAGGCCGTTTACACTGTTACCCGCATCAAGCGTGGTGAGCGACGCCGCAAACCGGCCGCGCCGTTCATCACCTCGACCCTGCAGCAGGAGGCCTCACGCAAGCTTGGCTTTACGGCCAAGCGTACGATGGGCCTGGCCCAGGGCCTTTACGAAGGCCAGGATGTCGGTGAAGGCGGTACGACCGGTCTGATCACTTACATGCGTACCGATTCGACCAATATTTCTGAACTGGCGCGGAATGATGCGCGCAAATACATCGCCAATCGTTACGGGAATGATTTCTTACCGGCCCAGGCGCCTGAATACAAGACCCGCGCCGTGGGCGCTCAGGAAGCCCACGAGGCCATTCGACCCAGCTCCATTTATCGCGATCCTGAAAAGGTCAAGCCTTTCCTTGAGCCGGCCATGTTCAAGCTTTACCAGTTGATCTGGCAGCGTTTTGTGGCCTCGCAAATGGAAGGCGCAATTTATGACACACTCTCGGTGGAAGTCGCCGGGCAAAGCGACCAGGCTTACCTGTTCCGCGCGGCTGGTTCTTCGGTGAAATTCCCCGGTTTCCTGGTGGTGTACGAAGAATCACGCGATGAAGACGCCAAACCGGGTGAGAATGACGAACTGGCCCTGCGCATTCCGGCCGACCTGGCGGAAGGCCAGCTCCAGGACCTGGTGCGCCTCATCCCCGAACAGCATTTTACCCAGCCTCCGCCGCGTTTCTCCGAGGCCTCGCTGGTGCAAACCCTCGAAGCGCATGGAATTGGACGACCTTCCACTTATGCCCCGACCATTTCCACCATCCAGGAGCGCGGCTACGTGACGCGCATCGACAAACGCCTCGAGCCGACCGAAACCGGGGCCCTGGTGAATGACCTGATGGTGCAATATTTCCCCGACATTGTCGACCTGAATTTTACGGCCGAGATGGAAAACGACCTGGATAAAATCGCCGCCGGGGAGGCCGATTGGGTCAAGGTGATGTCCGAGTTCTACGCGCCGTTTGCCGCCAAAGTGCAAAAAGCCCAGTCGGAGATGCCCATCACCAAGACCGGTCCCGAACCGGTGGGCCGCGCCTGTCCCACCTGCGGCAAAGACCTGGTCATCCGCTATGGCCGCTATGGCAAGTTCATTTCCTGCTCAGGTTTCCCCGATTGCCGCTATACCGAGCCCTGGCTTGAAAAGATTGGTGTGACCTGCCCCAAGGATGGCGGCGATATTGTCGAGCGCAAAACCCGCAAGGGGCGCGTTTTCTATGGCTGCAACCATTATCCCGAGTGTGATTTCACCTCCTGGAAACGCCCAATTGCCACGCCTTGCCCGAATTGCAAAGGTACCCTGGTCATTGCCAATAAGCGCGAGGCAGCCTGCATGAACTGTCAGGAGACCTTTTTGCTCGATAATGTACTGTCTGAAGCCGCAGTTGAATAAAAAAGCATGGGACAAGTCGCATCTTGTCCCATGTTTTCTTGTATAATAGATTAAATGTTCGCTCTCGCTGAAAGGAGCCTTAGATGAATTCCATCATGGATATGCTCAAAAAACCGGCCGTTGCCGCCGCAGTGGCCCTGGTGATCGGGCTTTTGCTGGGTTTGACCTATGCCTGGGTTCTTGACCCGCTGGAAGTAATCGACCAGCCGATGACGTATACCCGTCTCGACTTGCAGGAAGAGTACCTGCGCATGTCGATTGATTCATTCCGGGTCAACGCCGACGAATTGCTGGCCAAGAAGCGCTTCGAGGATATTGGGGCCAATGCCCCAGCCTTGTTGCAGGCCATCAAGGCTGCGCCTGGCAAGCTCGACCCCAACGCCATCCTGGTCTTTGAACAGGTATTGAACAAAAACGGGGTCGTCACCCTAAATCAAGGTCAGCCTGCTCCTGGTGAGGCTGCGGGCAATTCGGCGGTGACAACGGCCATTATTGTTGGCGGTTTATTGACCATTGCGGGTGTTGCCGCTGCCGCGTTCTGGCTGTTGCGTGGCGGTCGTCGTAGCGGACCGCTCACCCCGGCCCAGCAAGCGGTGGAGGCCAGTCGCGCCGTTGAGCGGACGGACTATTCGGCTACCGGGCAGGAACCGCCGGTTGCTCAATATGTCACCACGTATGTGCTGGGTGACGATTTATTTGATGACTCCTTCAGCATCGACTCTCCTTCAGGGGAATTCCTCGGCGAGTGCGGGGTGGGCATCTCTGAAACCATTGGCGTTGGTGACCCCAAGAAGGTGACCGCCTTCGAAGTGTGGATGTTTGATAAGAACGACATCCAGACCGTGACCAAGGTGATGATGAGCACCCATGCTTTTGCCGACGCTGGTTTTAGGGGCAAGCTGGAAGCCAAGGGCGAACTGGTTGACATTGTCCCGCATCGCCAGGTGGTGCTTGAGACCCAGACCCTGCAAATGGTTGCTACGGTGGCCGATATGCAGTATGGGCAAGGCGCTTTGCCTGATGGCAGCTATTTTGACCGCCTGACGCTCGAACTGGCGATTTGGGCCAAGAAGTAATCACTACAAAACACTAAAAACGGCCGGAGTGGTCCTGAAACCACCCGGCCGTTTTCTTTTTCTGCTCGATATCAATGGTTCGGATTATTTCTCGGTTGCACCCGAGTCAATCCACTGTTTGATCAATTCCAGCTCGGCGGGTGAGAGATTGGCAAAATGCTTTCCGCTCTGAACCTGGAATAATTTGCTACCGGCGCTATTCCCGGCCACAATTACCGCACCATTGTCGCTGCCTTTCATGGCGCTGGCATAGGTCGACAGGTTCAACCCGGCTGAAGCCGCGCTGCCGTGGCACAGGGTACATTTCGAGGCAAACACCGGCCCGACATTGGCCTCGAAGGTCGGTTTCCCGCTGATGGCGGCCGGGGCGGAGGTTGGTTCGGGTGTGGGCAGTTGGGCCTGCAAGATAGCGCGCAGTTTGGGGGCATCGAAACCGGCATAGGTATAAACGCTGCCGTGGCAAGCGCTGTTTGAGCAGAAGGATGTATTGGAGGTGCCGCCTGCGTCTTCGGTCGTGTGGCAGTTGCTGCAAGTCGTATCAAATACCTGGTTATGCAGGCTAATCCAGTTGGGGTTGCGATGGTTTTCTGGCTCTATGCCACGGCTGATTTCAATATTGGTGATGAAGTCGTTTGCATCGGCAACAGTAGGGATGGCGTGGCACAGGTTGCACTCCAGGCGAATGGCCTGGTCGTTGGCATCCAGGTGTTTGCCATCATGACAGCGGAAACAGCCGGGTGAGTTGATGTGCCCGAGGTTGTTGGGATGCGTCGTCCAGTCAATTTTTTGCTCGATAAAAACGGTTTCTGTGTAAATGGTCTGGATTTGGGCGATCGCATTGTTAATTGCATCGCTATGGCTGTTGTAGAAATCGGCGTGGTATGTTTTGTAGTAATTTTCCAGACCGGCAATGGCACTCAGGCCTTCTTCTTGGCTCTGGTAGGTAACGCTCAAAACTTCGACGCCTTTGGTGCGGATATTTGGGATGCTGGGGTCGATAATTTTGCGCGTCAGGGCTTCATCCATCGAATCTGCAGGGTACTTGAACTCATGGGTGACGCGATTGTGGCAGGTGACGCAATCCATTTCTTGCAGTTGGGTCTCGTCGATTGCGTTGGCGTCAAAGCCAGCTTCGACATCGACGTAATCTGTCGTGGTTCCATCTTCATTGTGGACACGTATGAAGGGGATATTCTGGTCCAATTCATCTGTAGCGATGTATTCGACTTTGTTTACGATGTGCCAGTGGATTCCGCGCCCCAGCCCTTCACGCTTTGCGCCTCCGCCTGTTTTGAGCAGCAGATAGGTGGTTTCGGGGGTGTTTTCGACATTGTTGCCGAAATGGGTAATAGTGCGCAGGCTGTCGCCTGAAAAGGTTTCAGGCTGGTGGCATTTTTCGCAGGTGTCACGCGCCGGTTGTAAGGCCGAGGCCCGGATCGGAAATTCGTACAGATGGAAGATGGTGTAGTAGGTCTCTTTAATCCCCTGAGTTTTGCGCATCATTTGATCTGGCAGCGAGGCGCGCCCAATATGACATTCTTCGCAGGTCACGTTGGCGTGAGGGGATTTGAGATAGACGGTGTTTTGGGGCGGCATGGTGTGACAGGTGGTGCCACAAAAACCCGGCGAGTTGGTATATTCCCAGCCATACACGCCTACACTGAGGGTTAGCAGGCCAATTACTACCAGGGTAACAATCGGCAACACATACATCCAGCCCGGCGAATTGGGTGCTGGATAGAGGAAGTTCTTAAGGCGTTTTAGCAAATTTTGCATGGCAACACCTCCGATGGCTAAAAGTATTTTAGGAGAGTTAATTAATGTTTGTAAGTGTCATATGTCATAAATTAGACAATAACGGGGCAAATTACGCTTGTGCTGGGAATAAAAACAGGACTGCCGGTAGGCAGTCCTGTTGGTGTTGCAAAAGTTCTTCGCTGTAGACTTATTCCAGGGCCTTGAGGGCCATTTCCATCAGCGCTTTGAAGTAGGTCGGGTTGTGGACGCCTTCAGAACCATCTTCTTCGATCAGGTGGTAGAAGAACAAAGCCTGGGCCTGGGGGGCATCGAGGACAACCGGGGAGCCATCGGCGTTCTTGGTGACGTTGGCGAAGGTGCCATCGGCATTCTGCGAGATCAAGCCCTTGGCAAGCAAGCCTTCTTCGAGCTTCTTGAAATCTTCTTCAAAGGCGGTCAGGTAGCCATTGACATTGAAGTCTTCAGCATCGGCATGGCACTTGACACAGGTGGCGAGCTGGGGCTCGAAGCCGTGAGCATCGCTATCGCCCATGTGGCAGCCCACGCAGGTGTTCTCGACCATGCTGTAGTGCGCGCCGGGTTTGCCTTCCACGCCGAAATCGCCAGCACCCAACAGGACATCAGCCTGGACGCTGTAGTGGGTGTTGAAGCGGGCGGTGGGGGTGAATTTGCCGGGGATGACCGCGCCAGCGCTATCCTTGGCGGCGAAGTTGGTCAGGTAGCGGCGGGCCTGGTGGCAGTTGGCGCACAGGTTGCCGGAGCCGCCGTCGAAGGTGGCTTTGCTGGTAACCATGCTCACTGCGGCGTTGGTCTCAAGAGCCCAGTCGGCGCTGGTGTAGGTGGTGTGGATCTGGTGGCAGGTGCGGCAATCCTGGTGGGTCGGGTTGGCATCGCCAGCTTCGATCTGGCTGAAGTTCTGGCCAGCAGCAACGGCAGCGCTAAAGGTCGCGCCAGAGTGACAGAACGCGCAGCTCTTGTTTCCACCTTCTTCGAGGAAGGCAGTGCCAGCACCATGACCGGAAGCCTGCCAGGGGGCCTTCTTGCCGGTGATGATGGCGGTGTCATTGTGGCATTCTTTGCAGGTCAGGTCGGTAACAGCGCCGTCAGCGCCAGCAGGGCCGGCAGGGCCAGCAGGACCGGCAGGGCCAGCAGGACCGGCAGGGCCAGCAGGTCCGGGCTGTCCGCCACAGGCAGACAAGAGAGCGGCAGCGAGCACGAGCGTGCCGAGTAAGACAAGTAGTTTTTTCGTAGACATTGTTGCATTCTCCTTTTTGGGTTTTTCGTTCTACTTACATGTAAGTGTTGGGTGATTTCTCTTGCTAAACTCCTGTGTGGTGAAGAACCACCTCCTTTGTGTAATTGGATAAAGTTGTCTCAATTTGACATGATTAATATATCCTTAATTTTGCAATCCGTGCTGTACCAAATCTCACATAGGCGGGATGACAAATGTAATACTCATCCTAATCAATCCTGAATAGCTCTATAAGCAGGCATTATCAAATCGGACAAGCTTGTCTGAATATGGTAGCAAAAAAAGAAGCCAGAGTCTATAGGCTCTGGCTTCTTTAAAGATTAGAGTTTTGGCTTATAACCCAAGCCATTTTTGTGCCATTTTTGGCAGGTCGGTGCTGTTCCCTTGCCGCAGGGTGCAGGTGGGCAGGCTTTCGATGAACATACGGCCGTATTGTTTGGTGAGCACGCGCCGGTCTAGGATGGCGACCACGCCCCGGTCGGAGGCGGTTCGGATCAGACGCCCAAAGCCCTGCCGGAACTTGAGAATCGCTTCGGGAACCTGGTACTCGCTGAAAGGTTCGTCAAAAGTTTCAGAGCGGGCGGCAATAATGGGGTCAGAGGGCACTTCGAAAGGCAGTTTGGTGATCACCACCACCGAAAGCGCATCGCCGGGAACATCTACCCCTTCCCAGAAAGAACGCGTTCCCAGCAAGACGGCTTGTGGGCTGGCCCGGAAGGCTTCGAGCAGGGCGGCCGGGCTGGCTCCTTCGCCTTGTTCGTAAACCTGAATCTCGTTTTGGCCGAGCGGTCGCACAATGGCCTGCGCAGCGCGTTTGAGTTGCGCATAGCTGGTGAAAAGAACCAGCATTCGCCCGCCGGTGGCAATGGCGGTTTGGATGATGCTGCGGTTGATGGCCTGCTCGTAACCCGGCTGGTTGGGTTCAGGGATGTCTTTGCCAATAAAGAGCAGCGTGGAACTTTCGTAGTCATAAGGCGAGCCGAGGGTCAGTTCATCGGCTTCGTCGGCGGCCAGCACCCCGCGCAGGTAGGTAAAATCCCCGGCCGCGGTGAGGGTGGCCGAGGTCAGAATCACGGCTTCTTTCTCGTGCCAGAGATATTGCTCGATGAGCGGTCCTACGCGCAGGGGGGCGGTGTTGAGCGTCAGGCGGTTGTTTTGGGGCTGGACTTCGATCCAGTAGATGGTTTCGGCCGAGGGTTTGTGGATCATACCGGTGATGGCGATTTCGGCCTCGCTGATGCGACGATACAGGCTGCTGAGGGCGCCGACTGAGTCTTCCACTTCTTCGATGCCGTCTGTATACAAGTCGGCGGCGGCCTGGTACAACTCGCCAATGCCCTTCACCAACAGCGACATGGTTTCGGAGGCGGTGCCCCAGGTGATTTCAACATTATCCCAGCCGGGTTGGGTGCGGCTGGCAGGCAGGATGCGCGTGGAAAAGGAATACTGGCTCTGGGCGCGGCCTTCTTGCTGGTAGGCCATAAACTGGCCCAGGGCAAAGAAAAAGTCTTTGCTATAGCTGTCGAGGCGGAAGGCGGTGTCACTGGCGCGCTGGGCGGTTTGTAGCAGCTTGGCAAAGTCGGTCGGGCGGATGCGGTCGCGCGCCGCACTGAGCAGATGCCCCAATACCCCGCTGCTGGTTCCACCGGTTTCCTTGAGCATGCGCTCGAAGTCTTGCTGTGAGAGCCGGAACGACATGGCCCCGGTGGTGGCGTTTTCGAGGTGGTGGGCTTCGTCGATGATGAGATACTGGTATTCGGGCAGCACCTTCGAGCCGGTGGCGACATCTGAAAGCAGCAGGGCGTGGTTGACAATCAGGATGTGCGAGCTTTGTGCCGCCTGTTTGGCTTTAAAAAACGGGCACGAGCCGCCCATGCGCCCGGCGCAGTTCTCGGTGGAGCAGGCTTCGTCTTCGGCGGAGAGCCGGTTCCAGACATCCTTTTCGGCCGGGCGGTTCAGGTTAATATCGTTTTTGTCGCCACTGGCCCCGTTCCAACTCCACACCAGGATCTTGGCCAGCACGCGCATCTCGTCGTTGGTGTTCGGCCCGTTGTGTCGAATGATTTCCAGGCGGCGCGGGCACAGGTAATTGGAGCGACCCTTGAGCACGGCGGCGTGCAAGTCAATCCCCAGCGCTTCACGCACGCTGGGAATGTCTTTTTGAATGAGCTGGTCTTGCAAGTTGATGGTGTTGGTGCTGACCACCACCCTGGTTTTGTTCTGGATGGCAAACAGGGCCGCCGGAACCAGGTAGGCAAACGATTTGCCCACGCCCGTACCGGCTTCAACCATCAGGTGGCCGCTGTATGAGAGTGCATTGGTGACGGCCCGCAGCATTTCTACCTGCTCGGGGCGGTATTCGTAGGTGCCAAAATATTGTGAAAAGGGACCGCCATATTCGAGCACCGCGGCGGCCTCGTCGGGGTCGAGTGGAATGGGTTGTTTGACCGGTCCCAGGGTGGGAGGCGGACTCACCTCATCCTCATCGCTGAACATGGGGCCGTTATCTGCCTGGGGCTTGACCTTTTTGGCCTTGGCCTGTTCGCGCGCCCGCTGCCGCAGCGCCTGCTGGAAGGCAAAATTGCCATCCCAGTCGAGTGGTTCGCCGTTGCGGACAATTTCGGCCAGCAGCTCCAGCGGCAGGTCGACCGCGATATCCATCAGGCGCAGGTAGACGGCATGGGTGACACGCGCATCGTCGAGGGCGCGATGGGTGGCCGGTAACGGGATTCCCAATAGCTGGCCCAGGGCCCCTAAATTGTAGCGGCTGGCCGTGGGGAGCAGGACCGAGGCCATCTCATAGGTGTCGACGACACTGTTAAACAGCAACACGCGCTGGCGTTGTAAAAATCCGAGATCAAAACGCACATTTTGGCCCAATACCGGGCATTCGCCCACAAAAGCGGCCAGTTCTTCAACCACATCCTGGATGCGTGGGGCGTTGCGCACCATCGAATCGTCGATGCCGGTGAGAGCGGTGATGGCCTCGGGGATGTGGCGGTTGGGGTTGATGAAAGTCGACCATTCATCTTCGATGCGGTGCCCGTTAAATTTGATGGCGCCAATTTCGATGATGGTGTCTTTGTTGGCATCCAGGCCGGTGGTTTCGATATCGATAGAAACAATGGAAGTCATGCGGGCAAGTTTACCATGAAACAGGTGTTCGAGAATGTGAGCCGTAAAAGATAATCACTGGCCGGGCTCTACCCGCTAATTTGATTTGGTTCAGGCTTAAAAACATAGGGCGGGTTGTCAACCCGCCCTACGGCTTGTTTCTATCTTTCTAGTTCTCATCTTCTTTGGGCAGGGTATCGGCGATGCGTTTCACCTGCTCGAGCGTAAAAGGGTTCTGTTTTGCGTATTTGCGCAAATGTTCTTTAAACTGCTCGATTTTTAAGGTCGGGATGGGGGCATTTTCGGCTTGCACTTCGGCGCGCGGGTCGAAGAACACCAGCGCGGCGTTTACCGGAGGGAGGTCGTCGCCGAGGGTCTTTTTAAGGGCCCCGGTCAGCGAGTCAAGGTCCGCTTTTACTTCCAGGTCGGGGCGGCCCAGGCCTTCCTGGGCAAAAATCTTGAGATAGGCCAGCATGAATCCGCCGCCTTTTTGTTTCCAGCGCCCGCCTTCGTAGACTATGGTGCCGCGCTGGTAATACGGTTCGATGATCCAGATGCCGGCCGGGCCAACCAGCAAGTGGTTGACCGGGGTGCTGTAGTGGTACAGGGTGTAATCTTTGGTCAGACCCTTGAGCGCGGCGGTGATTCGTTCGTCGATGCGCGGTTTGCGTCCGAAGCGGTTGGTCATGTAAACGCTAACTTGCAGGACGATGAACCCGGCCAGCATAGAGCCATACATGGCCCACACCTGCCACTGCTGGATGTTGTTTACATCCTGGAAGCCGGTGACGTTGATGAAGATGGAGCCAGCAAAAAGCGCCAGGCCTGCGAGAAGGGTGTAATTGCCAATGCGGGTATTGCGCTTAATGGTTTTATGGTTGGTGATAACTTTCATGGATGCCTCGGTTGGATGAATTCTGTATTCCGCGTAGGACCCCGGCGGAATGTGATTTGTGCCACCGGGTACCAAGCAGGCTGATTATAAACGCCCGGCTGTAAAAAACCGGGCGTTTGGCTTATTCTCTAACCTGTTTCCTATGCTACTCGAACTTTTTTAGCACAATGCAGGCATTTTGCCCGCCAAGCCCAAAGGAGTTGGAGAGCGCTACGCGCACATCGGCCTTGCGTGCCAGGTTGGGCACATAGTCCAGGTCAAGTTCAGGGTCGGGAGTGGTGTAGTTGATGGTCGGGGCAATCACACCCTCGTGCAGGGTCATGGCGCAGGCGATGGCCTCCAACGCGCCCGAAGCGCCCATGGCGTGACCGATCATCGATTTAATTGAACTAATGGCCACTTTGTAGGCGTGCGGGCCAAAGACGGCTTTGATGGCGCGCGTCTCGGTCAGGTCGTTGAGCGGGGTCGAGGTACCGTGCGCGTTGATATAGTCGACATTTTCGGGTTTGAGCCCGGCATCGGCGATAGCCCATTTCATGGCGCGGGCCGGTCCGGCGGCCTCGGGGTCGGGTTGGGCCATGTGGAACCCATCCGAGGAAGAGGCTTGCCCGGCCAGTTCGGCGTAAATACGTGCGCCGCGCGCCAGGGCATGTTCCAGCGATTCGAGCACCAGCACCCCCGAGCCTTCGGAGTAGATGAAGCCCTCGCGGTCTTTGTCAAAGGGGCGCGAAGCTTTTTGCGGTTCGTCGTTGAAGGAGGTCGGCAGGGCGCGCATGGCGCAGAACCCGCCAATGGCAAAATCGGCAATCAGGCCTTCGGTGCCACCCGCCAGGACCACATCGGCAGCCCCGCGGCGGATCATTTCCATGCCTTCGCCGACGGCCTGGGTTCCGGTGGCGCAGGCTGTTCCAACTGTGATGGTGGGGCCAAGCGCCTGGAAACCCTGCGAGATGAGATACGCCGAGATATTAACCAGCGATGTGGGCACGATGAACGGGTTCATGCGGTCGTACCCCTGGTTGCGAATGACATCGATGCCTTCACTGGCGCGGTCCAGACCGCCGATGGCGGTTCCAAAGGCTACACCGGCGCGATCTGGTTCGGGCAGGGGAGTGGGCAGCCCGGCATCTTCCACCGCGAGTTTGGCGGCGGCAAAAGCCACCTGGGCCGAGCGCGGCACACGCCGGGCTTCCTTGCGATCCATATAAAGGGCGGGGTCAAAATCGGGAATCTCTCCGGCAATTTGACAGGGGAACTTGCTGGCGTCGAACTGTGTAATGCGGCGAATGCCTGATTTCCCGGCCTTGAGGGCTTCCCAGTAGGCTTGCAGCCCGGTGCCAATGACACTGACAACGCCCATCCCGGTGATGACGACGCGTGAGCCTTTCATAAAAACTCTCTCTTTCTCCAAAATAGCGGCTTCAAAAAATACGCACTACACCAATCATATCAGTGTAGCGCGTACAAGGTCAACTCGTTTTGGTGTTGGGGTTTATTGGCTGGCCGTCGCAGTCTTTAAGCGTTCCTGAATGCCGGTTTTCATGGCCTGCACCACATTGGCTTCAGCGGCGTTTTTAGCCACGCGAATGGCGTTTTTAATGGCGATTTCGTCTGAGCGGCCATGGCCGATAAAAACCAGCCCCTTTACGCCCAGCAGCGGGGCTGCGCCCTCTTCGCTCGGATCGAGCAGTTTCTTAATCTTGCCCAGGGCTGGTTTAACCAAAATCCCGCCCAGCATGGCCAGTGGCCCGCCGCCTTTGATGGCTTCTTTGATTTTATCGACAATCAACTTGGCAACAGCCTCGGATGATTTGAGCATGACATTGCCGGTGAACCCGTCTGTGACGGCGACATCGACAGCCCCGCCGATGACTTCCTTGCCTTCCACGTTGCCAAAGTAGTTCAGACCGGCATTTTTGAGCATGGGCGTGGCTTCTTTGACGTTATGGTTGCCTTTGCCTTCTTCTTCACCGTTCGACAGCAAGCCGACTTTGGGGTTTTTGATGCCGCGGACTTTTTCAGCGTAGATGCTGCCCATAATGGCAAACTGGTACAGGTTTTCGGGTTTTACATCGGGGTTGGCGCCGATGTCGAGCACCACGCACGATCCGGTGGCGGTGGGGAATACGGGAGCCAGCGCCGGGAGATCGACGCCTTCGATAGTTCCCAACCTGAAGTAGGCGGTGGCCAGTGCGGCGCCGGTATTCCCGGCGGTGACAAACGCATCTGCCTCACCATTTTTGACCATATCAATGCCAACGGCCATCGAGTTTTTGGCATTGGGGCGACGTGCTTTAAGTGCCAGCGCCATGCCTTTGTCTTCCATGGTGAGCATTTCGGGGGCATGGACGATGCGGATGGGCAGGCTGCCAGGGTTTTGGGCTGCCAGCACCGGCTGAATTTTGGCTTCGTCGCCGACCAGGATGATTTCCACGCCGTATTCGCGGGCTGCCATCACTGCCCCAACCACATCGGGGGTTGGGTAGTTGTCGCTTCCCATGGCATCCAGAACAATTTTTGTCATACGATGGCTCCTTGAACGATGATTTTCCCGTGCGAATGGGGTTATTTTTTCTTTTTGGCGGCTGCTTTGGCCTGGGTTTCTTCCACCCGCGCCCGGACAATGGCGCTGATCAACTCGTAAGGGATGGGTTGGTCTAGCGGGAACTGGATGGTGCCTTTGGATTTGTGATACGCGGCCAGTTCTGTGCCAAAGCGTTCGATGCCCGAAGGGGTGGGGTAAAAGCCAATGTGATTCTTAAATGCGGCAAAGTGTACCAGGTTGCCAGCCAGTTTGAAGGTGGGCATCTGATAGCTGATGGCTTCACTGGCTTCCGGCGCAGCTTCACGGATGGTGGCGCGAATTTTTTCGAGAATCGCCTGCACAGTGGGCGGGAAATTGGCAATGTATTCGTCGATGTTCTGGGGGATCTTGCTTTCGTCTTTCACTCTGCCTCCTAACGCTAAATGTTATGCAACAGTCGATAAAATTTGGGTCTCGCCCAGGGCTGCCTCTACGGCGGCTTCGGCATGGATGCGGGTGGTGTCAAAGAGTGGCACCTGGCAATCGCCAGATTGAACCAGCAGCCCAATCTCGGTGCAGCCTAAAATTACACCCTGTGCGCCACGGCGAACCAATTGTTCGATGATACCAAGATATTGTTGTTTTGAAGATTCCTGGATGATTCCCAGGACCAATTCTTCATAAATGATGCGGTGAATGATTTCTCGCTCCGGGGCGTCCGGAATGACCACATCCAACCCAAATTTTTCTGACAGGCGGCCTTTGTAAAACCCTTCTTCCATGGTGAAACGTGTTCCTAACAGCCCAATTTTGCCTATACCGGCTTGTTGGACCTGTTGCGCGGTGGCATCGGCGATGTGCAGGAAGGGCAATGAAACGTTTGCCTGGATTTCATCGGCGACTTTGTGCATGGTGTTGGTGCACAGGATGACAAAATCGGCCCCACCGCGCTGGAGCTGCCTGGCCGCTTCGACCAACATTTCCCCGGCTTCGGTCCATTTGCCCTGGTGCTGGAGCACCTCAACCTCGGCAAAATCGACTGAGACCATCAGGCTTTTGGCCGAATGCAGCCCGCCCAGTTTGGCTTTGACGCATTCATTGATGATGCGATAGTATTCAATGGAAGATTCCCAACTCATGCCGCCAATCAGGCCGATTGTTTTCACAAATTCATCTCCGTATGGGCTAGAAAATCATCGCACCGCGTCTGAAAGGATGGAACAATCTGCTTCGGCAAGCACACGGGCTTCGAGCACTTGCTGGCTAAAGCTCACCAGCCAGGCGCTCCAAAAATCATCGGGCATATTGCGATACAACACTGAGAGCGTGAGCGGCGTCTTGCCTTGCAGGGGTTCGGCATACCAGGCAGAAGTCAGGATTCCGGGCCAGGCGCCGCCTTTGGTGGCCAATACCCGGAATTCCTTTTCGTTATCCGGGTTCAGGCGCATCGGCCACTCCAGGTGCTGGCGCAGGATGGCCTGCGTGGCTGGAGCGATTTCGGCATTGTACCCGTAGGCGGCCAGCATCACCCGGGCCATATCACGGGCGCTGCCGCGCATCCCGTAGGCATTGACGACCTCTGTCTGGATGTCGACCGGGGCAAAGTTCTCCATTTTCCCAACAAAGGCCACTTCCGCCGCGCGCCACTCGGCATTGCTTGTAAAGAGTTCTGCCAGCCGCGCCTGTTCGGCGTAGGCCTGCTCACGCGAGATGTCTTCCTGGGCATATTGGCCGGTATCATGGTTCGACATAAACAGGTATAGCCCCAGGTAGCTGAAAGGCGCGTCGGTCTGTTGCAACCCCAGGCGGCGATACAGGGCCGGGAAGTCGTAGTCGCCCAGGCGCGCGTGGATGTAATCGGCGGCGGCATTGGAGCTGTAAACGATCATGCCATCCACGGCCTGGTCGAGCGTGAGGGTGGTTTGCCCCTCTCCCAGCGATTGCAGGAATTGCGGGTGGGCGCCGCCATCGGTGTTGGGCAAGTAATATACCGCCAGGTCTGAGACCTGGATGGTCTCCTGCGGGTCCAGCCGCCCGGCGGCCACCTCGTCAGCGTAGGCGGCCAGCAGGAGCAGTTTAAAGGTCGAGGCCAGCGGGTAGGGTTCATCGGCATTGTGGTAGAACCCATTTTCGGGGGCCGCCGGATCCATACAGGCAATTGCCACATCCCCGGAGTGGCTTCCGAGGTAATTTAGCACGGCGCTTTCGGATGTATAGCGGAAGTAGGAGATTGTGACGAACAGGATGGCGACCAGTAAAATGACAACAACCAGGGTGAGTAAAATGGGGAGTGGTTTTAGGCGCATATTTCTTCTAGTTTGTTAGACAGATTGCTTGACAGGCAAGCGAAGGTGATTATAATACGTCCTTGCCCGCGCTGGTGCTGGAATTGGCAGACAGGCATGGTTGAGGGCCATGTGGCGAGAGCCGTGGAGGTTCAAGTCCTCTCCAGCGCACAAAACCCCCGCAATTCGCGGGGGTTCTTTGTTGGAGGTTCCCCATGACAGCCCTTGATAAATTCAAAATTACCGCTCCCGATGGCGCTTGCGCTGAAATATACCTGAATGGTGCGCATGTCACCTCGTGGGTTCCTGCTGGCGGCGTTGAGCGCCTGTTCTTGAGTGCGGCATCTGAATTTCGCCCCGGCGCAGCCATTCGAGGTGGCGTGCCGGTCATCTTTCCACAATTTGCCAGCCAGGGCAGCCTGCCCAAGCATGGTTTTGCGCGCAACCAGCCCTGGGAATTGGAGTCGGTCACCCCGGTGGGTGAAGCGGTGATGGCTACCTTAACCTTGCACGCTTCTACCGTAACCCACCAGGTGTGGGATTACCCGTTTGTGGCCTCGCTGACCGTTCGCGTGGGCGGCCCGTGGTTATCTGTCTCGCTTCGCATTCAAAATCCGGGTAAACAGTCTTTTTCTTTCACCGGGGCATTGCACTCTTACCTGCGCGTCGATGACCTGGCACATGCCACCCTGGAAGGGTTAGGCGGTCGGACTTACATCGACACGGTTGGCGGCCTGAATGTGGAACGGGTACAAGCGGAAGACCTGCTGCGGTTTGACGCTGAAACCGACCGCATCTACCCCCAGGCGCCCTCTCCGCTGGTGCTAAAAGATTCTACCCACCGGCTGGAGATTTCGGCCAGTGGTTTCCCCGATTGTGTTGTCTGGAACCCCGGCCCGGTGCTGGGAGCAAAGTTGGCCGACCTCGAAGTGGAGGGTCACCGGCGCTATGTCTGTGTTGAAGCTGCGGCCGCGATGAAACCGGTTACATTGAAGCCCGGCCAAACCTGGCAGGGAGAACAAAGGCTGCAAGATGTCCGTCTTTAAGACCCTTTCGGTCCCCGAGCAGCGCGATCTGTGGCTGGCGCGCCTGTATTACTTTTCTTTTATGGGCGGCTGGGGATTTATTTTCCCCTTTATCAACCTGTTCTACGTTGGGCTGGGGTTAAATGGCACGCAAATTGGTTCAATCGCTTCCACCGGGGCGATTGTGGGCTTGGTGGCTGCACCCCTATGGGCCAACGAGACCAAAAAGCGCTCTAACCCGCGTATCTTTTTGCAGCTTGCCATGCTCATGTCGGCCACTTGTTACGTGCTTATCAGTCGTCAGACAGCTTTCTTGCCGGTCCTGGTGATTGCGTTTTTTCAGTCGCTTTCGGGTGCGGGCATTTTGCCGATGGCTGACTCGCTGGCTGTGACGGTCTCGCAATCTGCCTCGACCGGTTATGGCAGCGTGCGTATGTGGGGGTCTTTGGGCTGGATTTTTGCCGTGCTGACCTCGGGCTGGTTGATTGAGCGTTTTGGTTTCCAGGCCGGGTTTTATGGGATTGGTGTGGCCTTTGCCCTGGGCGCCGGGTTGTTGTTTTTTATTCGCTCCCAGCAGTTTGTCAGCCAGGCGCGTGGGGAACAGCCCGGCGGTCTGCGGAGGGCCCTGCAGCGTGTGGGGCGCGACCGCACCCTGATTGGTTTTGCTGTGGCGTTGATTTTTGTCGGGTTTCTCAACAGCGGTGTGCTCCAATTTGAGAATGTGTTCCTGTCGCAGCTGGGCGCATCCAAGAGTCTCATCAGCATTGCGGGCACCTTGAGCGCGATCGTAGAACTGCCTTTCTTGCTGTTTGCCGACCGCATCATGCGCCGCTATGGCGCGCATCGGTTGATGTTTACAGCCCTGTTTATGAATATCTTTTTCCGCCTGGCTGTGTTGAGTTTCCCGGCGATTGCCACCATTATGGTGGTACGTTTCATCGGCGGGATTAGCTTTAGCCTGTATACGGTATCGTTTGTCGGCTTGATTAGTGAGCGGACCTCCCTGGCCGAACGCGGGACGGTCCTGGCGCTTTATACTGTCACAATTGCCGGGTTGGTGAATATTTTTGCCTCGCCGGTCGCGGGAGCGATTTTCGATGTGATTGGCGCGCGCTGGTTGTATGCTTTTTCGGCGCTAGGGTATATGGTAGCAGCGTTGAGCCTGTGGCTCACCCGTCCCAGACTTGGGGCGGAGTAAAACGGAATCAAAACGTCCTCGCCTGAACTTGGCGAGGACGTTTTGATTCTGTGAAGCTTCGATTTATTCTGCAATTCTCATTTTCTCTTCGAGCCAGCGAACGGCGCTGGAGAGCAGCAGGGTCATTACCAGGTACAAGAAGGCCACCACGTTGAAGGTTTCGAGTACGCGGAAGGTGCTGGCGCGGCGCAGGCGGCCCAATTGGGTTAGTTCGTCTACTGCCAGCACGGTGGCCAGCGAGGAGTCTTTTAGCAGCGAAATGAAGTCGTTGCCCAGGGGCGGCAGCACGCGCCGAATGGCCTGCGGCAGGATGACAAAGCGCATGGCCTGGGCATAACTCAGGCCCAGGGCTTTGGCGGCTTCCATCTGGCCCTTGCCAATCGACTGGATACCCGCGCGGAAGACCTCGCCTTCATAGGCGCCGTACCCAATGGCCAGGGCGGCGATGGCGCGCGCTTCCATGGGGACGTCGCGGATGGAGATGGCAATGTTGAGGGCGGCCATCAGTTCGATGAAGAGCGGTACCAGCGCAAAAGCGATGTAGAGCAACAAGACCACCAGTGGGATGCCGCGGATGGTTTCAACGTACAGGGTGGAAATGTTGAACAGGATGGGGTTTTTTGAAACCCGCGCGAGGCCGGTGAACAGGCCCAATAATGTGGCAAACAAGAATGAGAACAGGGTGATGCGCAGGGTGGTGATGACGCCATCTTTCAGGAAGATGAACGTGTCACGGTAGTTGCCGTCGGTAATGATGAGCGTTGTAACGGCGATACCGGCCAGGGCCAGGAAAATTCCCCACCATGGCCACTTCGAAGCGTCGATGCCGGGGATCAAGCCGGGGCGTTTGGGCATTTCAGTCGAAGATTCCATCGAAAACTCTCCCTCAAAAGATATGGATGGCCGGATGGGAGCGGCGAGCGCCCCCATCCGGCGGGGTGTCAGAAACGGCCTGAAAGGGATTTACTGCGAAAGGCCCCACTTTTTGTTGAGGCTCTCGAGGGTTCCATCCGCTTTCATGGCCTCGAGGGCGGCATCAAAGGCGGCTTTGAGTTCTGAGCCGGGCGGGAAGACAAAGGCCAGCTGCTCGTCTGAGGTGATTTGGGCGGCGGCTTTGAGTTTGCCTTCGTTGGCCTTCATGTAGCCGGTGGCGCTGATGTTGTCGACGACAACGGCGTCGATGTCATTGGCAATCAGGGCCAGGACGGCTGCGCCGAAGTCTTCGAAGGACTGGATTTCTTTGTCGGCGAAGGTTTCTTTGGCGACGATTTCGTTGGTGGTGCCAATTTGGGTGCCCACTTTGGCGTTGGGGTCAGATTTGAAGGCTTCCAGGTCGCGGGTCTCGTCGGCGCGAGTGAGCAGGACCTGACCAACGGTGACGTACGGCATCGAGAAATCGATGATCTCTTCGCGTTCGGCCGTGAGGGTGACGCCATCGGCGAGCACGTCGAATTCACCGGCCTGCATGGCGGGGAAGATGCCATCCCAGGCGGCCTGTTTGAATTCGGGCTTGCAGTTGATGCGCTTGCAGATTTCGGCGACAGTGTCATAATCCCAACCCACCGCCTGTCCAGAAGCTTCGTCAATATTGTTGAAAGGGGGATAGGCGTTTTCGACTGCAACCGTAATGGTTTTGCCGCCCAGGTCGGGCATGCCCGCAGCAGCTTCGCCGCCGCCGGTATCGCCGCCCGCGGCCCCACCACCGCAGGCTGCCAGCAACACGCTGGCAATCATCAATGCACTTAACAGGGAAAACAGTTTTTTCATTTCTCTCTCCTTTGGTTTTGGCAAATTTGCCGTTTCTATGACAACCCGTTTTTCTAGTGCTTAAGCATAGGCTAATTTGAGAGGATTTTCAAGGGGTTTTCTGGTATTTTTGGATAATCTTTATGAAATTACAAGGAGAGCGAGACCCATTATGGAATTAAGTATCAACGGAGAGATTTACCCGGTGGACGATGGCCCAGAACGTATGCTGTTGTGGGTGCTGCGCGATGAACTTGGCCTGACCGGAACGAAGTTTGGCTGCGGGGTGGGGATTTGTGGCTCGTGTACGGTGCATGTCGATGGTGCGGCCGTGCGCTCGTGCCTGACGCCGGTTTCGACCGTCGTTGGAAAAGAGATTCGCACCCTGGAAGGGCTGGCGACTGAGAACCCGGACGGAAGCCTGAAACTTCATCCTGTTCAGGAGGCGTTTATCGAGCTGCAGGTGCATCAGTGCGGCTACTGTATGAGCGGGCAGATGATGCAGGCGGCGGCCCTGCTCGCTGAGAACCCCAACCCGAGCGAAGCCGAGATTGTTGCCGGGATGGATCGTAACCTGTGCCGTTGTGGGGCGTACCCGCGTATTCGGCAGGCGGTAGCGCGCGCGGCCGAGATTGCGGCGGGAGGCTAGCATGGCAGAGACATCGAAAGTAAAACGGAAACTGACCCGGCGCGACTTCTTGATTGTGGCCGGGGCGGCGGGCGGGCTTTACCTGGGCGTGACCCTGGGCGTGCTGCCGTTTGCGCAGCTTAAACTGGCCGAATTTTTAGACTCGGCCGGGGGGCCGCCCTCCAACATTGAGGCAGTTCCGCTGGCCTGGTTTGAGATTGGCACGGATAACAAGGTCAAAATCTACATTCCCAAGGTTGAAATGGGGCAGGGGATTCACACCACCCTGGCGCAAGCCGCCGCCGATGAATTGGAATTGCCCTGGGAGGCGATCCGTGTCATGAATGTGGGCACGGGCAAAGGGCTCGATGACCCGGTGGGGACTTCGGCCAGCAATTCCACCTCCTCGCTTTTCCCAATTTTGCGGCAGGCGGGAGCCACCGTGCGTGAGATGTTGCGCCTCGAAGGCGCGAAGCTGCTGGGGCTGGGGGCAGAAGAGGTGGTGGCCGAAAACGGTTTTGTAACGGCCAAACAGGATGCGGCCCAGGCTAAAGCTTACGGCGAGATTGTTGGGGCCGTGAAAGAGTGGGTTGTCCCCGATCCGTTGCCAGCGTTGAAAAAAGCTTCCGATTTCAAATATATCGGCAAAGCGATGCCGCGTGTTGACTTGTTAGACAAGGTGCTCGGCAAAACCCAGTTCGGCTTTGATGTGCGGGTCGATAATATGGCCTATGGGGCGGTAGCCATGCCCACCAAGATTGGCGCGACCCTTAAAAGCGCCAGCGCGGGCGAGGCGGTCAGCCTGCCAGGCGTCATTAAAGTGGTGATCGAGGAAGATTTTGTGGGTGTGGTGGCCGAGCGGCGCGACCAGGCCTGGCAGGCGCTGGATGCAATCCAGATTGAGTGGAATGAAACGCAGGTGTGGGAGCAGGCCGATATTGAGGCGCTGGTGCAGATTGGCAACGGGCGCGGTGTGACCGTGCAACAAGAAGGCGATGTGGATGCCAAATTGCGCGGTGCAGTGGTGGAGGCCGAGTATTTTGTGCCGATGGTCTTCCATGCCCACATGGAGCCGCAAAGCGCCGCCGCCGATGTGCGCGCCGATGGCGCGACGGTGTGGGCCTCGACGCAAACGGCCGTGGGCGTGCGCCGGGCCGTGGCGAAGGCGATCGAAATGGAAGAAGAGCAGGTGGTCTCAATTCCGACCTTTTTGGGCGGCGGTTTTGGGCAAAAAGTGAACAGTGTTCCGGCCGTGCAGGCTGCGCGCTTGTCGAAAGCGGCCGGGCGGCCGGTGCACCTGGGGTATCGGCGCAGCGAGGATTTCCAGAATGGTTTTATCCGCCCGCCTTCGCGCTCGCTGCTGCGCGCGAGTGTCAATTCAAACGGGTTGATCGAAGCGATGGAGCACAAGCAGGCCAGCGGGCAGGTGGCGTTCCCCTTCTTGCCGGTGTTTGTTAGCAAGATTATGGGGGCCGATTTTGGCGCTTATCGTGGCGCGCAAATCCGCTATGGGATTCCCAACAAACGCGTGCAGGCCTGGCTGGCCGATTTACCCTTCAAAACCGGCTGGTGGCGCGGGCTGGGGCTGCTGCCCAACCTGTTTGCGATTGAGTCGTTTATGGACGAGCTGGCGGTTTCAGTTGGGATGGACCCGTTTTTATTCCGCATGGCGAACCTGCCGCTGGATGAAACCGGCGAGCGGATGAAACAGGTGTTGGAAGTGACGCGTGAAAAATCGGGTTGGGATGCGCCTGCGCCAGAGGGCCGCGCGCGCGGCCTGGCGCTGAGTTTTGATGTCGGCACGATTGTGGCCTGTGTGGCTGAAGTATCGCTGGCAGGCAAAGACATTCGTGTGCACAAGCTGACGGGTGTGGTCGATGCCGGGTTGGTGGTCAACCCCAATGGCGCAACGGCACAGATGGAAGGCGGGATGAACATGGCGCTCAGTTCGGCGCTGTTTGAGGAGACATTGGTCAAAAATGGCATGCTGACCCCGCCCAACTTCGGCGCTTACAAATTCCTGAACCAATCTGCTGCGCCCGAGATTGTGGTGGAGTTGCTGCAAAGTGGCGATGAGCCGTTTGGGTTGGGCGAGCCGCCGCTTGGGCCAGTGGCCCCGGCTGTGGCGAATGCCGTTTATGCCCTGACCGGCCAGCGCTTGCGAAGGCTGCCGCTAAAGTTGGCCTAGCCGGTGGTACAATTTTAGCAACCCACCTAAAGGAGCACTCCATGGCCGCTGTTTTCCCCTCCGCCGAATGGCTTAAGGACCTTGAGAACAAGTTGAACACTGATGAACGCTACGCCCAGATTGCCAGCAAGTGGGAAGGCGATATGTATTTTGTGATTGAGCCGGATGGCAATCTCAAGTCGCAGATGGTGATGTATCTCGATCTGTGGCACGGAAAATGCCGCTCGGTTGAAATGGTCAGTGATATCGCCAGCCATAGCCCGGCATTCACGCTTAAGGCCGGGTATGTTAACTTTGCCCGTGTACTCAAAGGTGACCTGGACCCAATGCAGGCCATGTTAACCCGCAAGCTGGATGTGAAAGGCAATATGGCGGTCATGATGCGGAACGTGCCGACCGTGCTCGATTTTGTCCGCTGTGCACGCGAAGTGACGCAGGAAATTTTATAAGATTGCTGGTTGCTGCCAGGATGCCCGGTCTGTCATTTGTAATGAGAGACCGGGCATTATTCTTAATTTAGCCTAATGCGGACGCGACCTTAATCGGAGTATACTTATCTAAATATTGTTTATCGCGGATTGATACGCCGGATGGCATGCAAGTCGCTCATTCGGCAGACACAGGCTAAACAGGTGACCCATGACAAACCCCTTCGGCTCGACAGAGACGGTCAAATTGGCGCTCAATGCCCAGAAATACATCGCTTCAGACGAAATTGCTACGATTGTCTACCTGGCCCAAAAATTGGGCAAACCGCTGCTCACCGAAGGCCCGGCCGGGGTGGGCAAAACCGAACTGGCCAAGGCCATTGCCGGGGCTACCGGGCGCGAACTAATCCGCTTGCAGTGCTACGAAGGGCTGGACGAGTCTAAGGCATTGTACGAATGGGAATATTCCAAACAGTTGCTCTACACCCAGTTGTTGAGGGATAAGTTGAACGACACGCTCGGCAAGGCTGAATCGCTTTCAGAAGCCGCAGACCGGCTGGCGGCGGAAGAGGATGTTTTCTTTTCTACCCGTTTCCTGCTCCAGCGTCCGCTGCTCAAAGCCATCCTGAGTGAAAAACCAACCGTCTTATTGATTGACGAGATCGATCGGGCGGATGCTGAATTCGAGGCGTTCCTGCTGGAAGTGTTGAGTGATTTCCAGGTTTCGGTGCCCGAACTGGGAACGCTTTCAGCTATCCACCGGCCTTTTGTCATCCTGACTTCTAACAACACCCGCGAGCTAAGCGAAGCCCTTAAGCGGCGTTGTCTGTACCTGTTTATCGACTACCCTGACCTGGAAGCTGAACTGGCCGTCGTGCGGCTCAAAGTCCCAGACCTGAATCCCAAATTGGCTCGCCAGGCGGTCGATTTTGTCCAGCGCTTGCGAAAAAGCGAAATGCGCAAGTCCCCATCGATCAGCGAGACACTCGACTGGGCCAATGCGTTGGTGGCCTTGAATGCCGCCAATCTCGACAAGGAGACGCTCGAAGACACCCTATCGGTTTTGCTCAAACACGAAACCGATTTGCAAAAAGCCAAGCGCCAGTTTATTAACCCGCCACCCCCGCGCCAAAAGCCGGATGAATTTGCGCGGTTTTCAGGGAATTGATCAATCGAGTAAGGGGCGACCGACCCATCGGAGCGCCCCTTCAAAAACGGTGAATCATGGAAAGCCGCATCTTACAGCTAATTTCTGCCTTGCGCGCCAGCGGTGTGCGCGTTAGCCTGGCCGAAAGCGCCGAGGCTTTTTTGGCGGTTGACTTGATGGGTATCCAGGACCGGGAGCAGTTCCGGCTGTCGTTGCGCGCTACGCTGATTAAGGATGTGCGCGACCTGCCAGTTTTTGAAAAGCTCTTCCCGCTCTTTTTTGGTTCGGGCCAGCCACCGTTGATGGGGGGCAGCCCCAACGATCACCTGTCTCCTGATGAAGCGCAAATGCTGGCAGATGCCTTGCGCCAGTTTGCCGAGCAACTGCGCCAGCGCATGGAACGCCTGCTGAACGGCCAGCCGCTCAGCCGCGAAGAATTGCAACAGTTGGGTCAGATGGTTGGCCTGAACAACACGGACGATCTCCGTTACCAGAACTGGATGGCGCAGCGCATGATGCGCGCCCTGGCTTTCCCTGAAGTGCGTGAAGCCCTCAAGGAACTGATGGAGCAACTGGCCCAGATGGGCATGAGCCGTGAACGGGTTGAGCAGTTGCGAGACCTGGTGCAACAGAACTTGCAGGGTTTGGAACAACAGATGAACCAATTCGCCGGGGAACGGATCGCTGAAAATCTCAGCCAGCAGCCGCCCGGTGAAACCGCCGACAACATCCTGAACCGACCTTTCCGCGCCCTGTCGGATACCGATAAAAAGGCTGTCCAGCGCGAAGTGCGCCGCATCGCTGCCATTTTGCGCACGCGCATCGCTTTGCGTCAGAAACGCGCCAAAACCGGCCAGTTAGATGCCAAAGCCACCATCCGCGCCAATCTCAAGCATCACGGCGTGCCAATGGAAATTCGCCACCGTGACCGGGTGCGTAAGCCGCGCATTGTTGTCATTTGCGACATCAGTACCTCGATGCGGTTTTGCTCCGAATTAATGTTGACCTTCCTGTTTGCGTTACAGGGCCAGGTTCACAAAACCCACGCCTTTGCTTTTATCGACCATCTTGAATATATCTCTGGCGATTTTAGCGGCAGCAATGCCGACGAGGCGATTGCCTCCGTGTTGTGGCGCATGCCATCCGGTTCCTACAACACCGACCTGGGCTGGTCACTGCAAAACTTTAACGACGATTTTCTTGAAACGCTTAACAGCCAAACAACTTTGTTGTTGGTGGGCGATGGGCGGAATAATTACAACGATCCGCGCCTCGACCTGTTTTCGCGGATGGCGCGTCGTGCTGCCCGCACCATTTGGCTCAATCCCGAGCCGCCCGCCCTGTGGAACGGTGACAGCGACATGCCTAAATACGCCCCAATCTGTGACAACGTCCTGAAGGTCAGCAACCTGGCCGAACTGGCTGCGGCGGTAGATCACTTAATGACCACCTGAACCCTGTCCGCCTTATCGCCTGTGGCGCAGGTATAATTCAGTTTATGCAGCCCATTCTCAAAATCGATCTCTCCACGCGTACAATCGAATCCTTCACCATCCCCGCCGAATTTGAGCGGGAATATTTGGGCGGCGCCTCGCTGGGTGCGCGTTTGCTCTACGATGTCTTGACGCGTGAGTTGGACCCGCTTTCACCCGATGCGCCTCTCCTGGTCCTGAATGGCCCCCTTTCTGGGACGGCGGGTCCTACAGTGGGGCGTTTCGTGGTTTGTGGCAAGAGTCCACTCACCGGGCTGTGGGCTGAGTCAAATTGCGGCGGTTTTTTCGGTCCCGAGTTGCGCATGGCCGGTTGGGATGGGGTCTGGCTGACGGGTAAAGCCGAAACACCGGTTTATATCTGGGTCCAAGACCATGTTGTTGAGATCCGGGATGCGGCCGCGCTTTGGGGCCAGGATACTTACCAGGTCCAGGCCGCTATCAAACAGGAAACAGGCGTTAGCGCTGCCAGGGTGCTTGGCATTGGCATGGCAGGTGAAGCGCAGATTCCGTATGCGTTGTTGTTGTGCGATCACGGCCGCGTCGCCGGGCGAACCGGCCTGGGAGCGGTGATGGGCAGCAAGAACGTTAAGGCCCTGGCGGTGAAGGGAAGCGGCAAGGTTCCGGTTTTTGATGCTGAAGCCTATGCCCCGCGCCGGTCGGCGGCCAATATGGCGCTCAAAGCCGATGCCATGACCAGCGTGTTGAGCAGCCTGGGGTCGGCGGGCGCTGCCGATTATTTCAACTACCTGGGTGAGCAGCCCAAAAAGTATTTCAGCGCCGGGGTGCTCGACGGGGCAGACAACATTTCCGGCGCCAGCGTCAGCGAGACCATCCTGGTGGGCAAGGCGGCGTGTCATGCCTGTGTCATTGCTTGCGGGCGTGTGGTGCGGTTGGAAGATGGTGAAAAACGAAAAGGTCCCGAATACGAAACCCTGGTGGGGTTTGGCCCCAACCTGGGCCTGACCGACCCGGCTACGGCCACCCGGCTTGGGGAGCTGTGCGACCGCTATGGCGTCGATTCCATCTCGATGAGTGGGACGATTGGCCTGGCTTTCAGGTTGTACGAGCTGGGGGTTATCGGTCAGCAGGATACGGGTGGGCTTGATCTGCAGTGGGGCAATGCCGCAGCGGCAGAGCAATGCATCCACCTGGCAGCCAGGCGCGAGGGGTTTGGCGCTATCCTTGCACTGGGATCGAAAAAGATGGCTGAACACTTTGGCGCACCCGAAGAAGCGGTACAGGTGAATGGGTTGGAAGTGGCCTATCACGATCCGCGCGGGGCTTCGGGGATGGCCATTGTTTATGCTACTTCGCCACGCGGCGCCTGTCACAACCAGTCTGATTATTTTTTGGCCGATATTGGGCAAGTGGATGCCAGCCTGGGCCTGGAGTTTTATGACCGGCATGCCGGGGCTGAGAAAGCTGCCAATGTGGCCCGTCACCAGGATTTTCGCACCGTCAACAATGCGCTGGTTTTGTGCATGTTTGCCAACGTCCCGCCTGAAACGATGGTCGAACTGGTCAATGCCGCCTGTGATTATTCCTGGAACCTGGATGACCTGATGACCTGTGGCGAACGCGCCTGGACGTTGAAACGCCTGATTAACAACCGCCTGGGTGTCACCCGCGCCAACGATGTGCTGCCTAAACCTTTGTTGAAGGCTTATGCCGATGGCGGCGCTGCCGGTTTTGTCATTCCTTTTGACGCGATGATGGATGCCTATTACACAGCCCGCGATTGGAATCTGGAAACCGGTGTACCAAATCGGACAAAACTTGAACAAATTGGACTCTGTTGGGTGGTCAATACTGTATAATTGTTTTATAATAGCGCACCGCGCGGGATTATCCTGCGCCGTTGTGTGTATATTCCTACCCTGCCCGTGTCAAACGAGAAGAGCCACACCCCCTGCGGCAGCCCTCGTCCGACGGCAGGGTGGGGCTTTTAATAGGGGTTTGCTGTCCAATCTTCCCAAAGATGTATTTTTCATTGGAATATCGCAAGAACTGGCGGATGAAGAGTTGACTTTTCATCCTGATGAATTTAGGATTACTTTATCTTTTCATTTACCTACCCTTGAACAGGTTTAGCCTGTTCATTGCCAACCAGGAGACATCTGATGAAACTTGTAACTGTTGCCGAAATGCGCGCCATTGAACAGGAAGCTGATGCCAATGGCCTGACCTATGCCCAGATGATGGAAAACGCCGGCCGCGGCCTGGCTGATGAAATTCTGATGCTTGCTTATGGTGAAACCGATGACCGCGAAGTGCTGGCGCTGGTCGGGTCCGGCAATAACGGCGGCGACGCCCTGGTGGCTCTTACACACCTGGCCGCCGACGGTTGGCACGCCCGCGCCTATCTGGTCAAGCGCAAAGCCGAGGGCGATGCCCTGATCGAGCGCTTCAAAAAAGAGGGCGGCGAAGTGCTTTCGGCCGAGAAGGATGCCGGGTTTACCCAGTTGGCCGCTTTTATTGAAACCGCCGATGTCGTGGTGGATGGGGTGCTGGGAACTGGCACCAAACTGCCGCTTAAAGATGATGTTGCCCGGGTATTGGAAGCCGCCAACGTTGCTATCTCTGCCCTGAGCTGGCCCCCGTATGTTGTGGCTGTAGATTGCCCTTCCGGCGTGGACTGTGACAGCGGCCTGGCCGCTCCCGAGACGGTTCCGGCCAGCCTGACGGTCTGCATGGCGGCTGTCAAGCCTGGCTTGCTTAAATTCCCGGCTTTTGAACTGGTGGGTGAACTGCGAGTGGTCGATATTGGCCTGAGCGACGATATTAAGTCGTGGGAAAAAGTAAACCACTTTGTGGCTGATGATGAGCTGGTAGAAGAGTTGCTGCCCGTGCGTCCTGCCGATGCCCACAAGGGCACGTTTGGCACTCTGCTGGTGTTGGCCGGGTCAACTTCTTATACTGGTGCGGCGTTGCTGGCGGGTAAGTCGGCGTATCGCAGCGGGGCCGGGCTGGTGCAGATGGCCGTCCCTGGCCCGGTGTATACAGCGCTGGCCGGGCATTTCCTTGAAGCCACCTGGATTCAGCTGCCGCACCAAATGGGTTTTATTGCTGAAACCGCAGCCGATGTGCTGGCCAAAAACTTTGAGCGCGCCAGTGCCCTGTTGCTGGGTCCTGGCCTGGGCACGGAAGACGCCACCAAATCCCTTTTGGAATCGGTGCTCAAGGGCAAGTTGAATGCCGGGAAATCCTCGGTGCGGATCGGTTTTGTACATGCCGAAAGCGAGATGAAAGAAGGCAAAACGGTCATCCTGCCGCCGATGGTGGTAGATGCCGATGGTTTGAAGCTGATCGCCAAAATCGATGGCTGGGCTAAACTGCTCCCGGCCGGGGCTGTGCTGACGCCGCACCCTGGCGAGATGGCTGTTCTGACGGGTCTTGAAAAAGATGCGATTCAGGCGGATCGCTTGAATATTGCCTTGAAATACGCGGCCGAATGGGGGCATGTGGTGGTGCTGAAGGGTGCCTTTACAGTGGTTGCTGCTCCCGATGGACGTTCAGCCACCATCCCGGTGGCTACCCCGGCCCTGGCGCGTGCCGGAACGGGCGATGTGCTGGCCGGTATCATTGGCGGGCTGCGGGCACAGGGTGTGGAGGCCTACGACGCGGCTGTGGCTGGCGCCTGGCTGCATGCCCAGGCGGGCCTGTATGCTGCCGAAAAGGTCGGTTCAGATGCTTCGGTGCTGGCCGGAGATGTGATGGATGCAATCGCGGATGTGTTGAGCGGATTTTAAACGGACTCCGCCACGAAAAAGCGGATGGCGTACCTTAAACGAAAAACGGCTGCAGCGAGAACCTGCGGCCGTTTTTTTATTGCGAAAAGCCTGGGGACTCAGGCGTACAGGCCCCAGTCCAGCGCCGAAGGATCCTCCATCATGGAGAAATCCCACACTTCCATGCCCATTTCAACAGTAACGGGCATCTTGAGCCCTTCCTGGGCCTTCTGGCGGGTCATATCGACCATGGCCGGGCCATAAGGGCAGAAGGGCGTGGTCAAGATCATCTTGAGCCGGGCAGTCTTTTCTTCGATGGTGATATCGCGGACAAGGCCAAGCTGGATGATGTTCATCCCAATTTCGGGGTCAACCACTTCGGCCAGTTTGTCACGGGCCGGTTCGACCATCTCGGGGTGGGTTTCGTGGATGGTCCATTTGATGATATTCAGTTCATCGCTCATTAGTTTTTCTCTCCGATACCTTGCACCACGTAGGTGCAGTGTGCCGCACCACTAAGGATGCACTGGATTTTATTGGCCGGGACGGCCAGCATGCGTGAAATCAGGGTCTGGTCCACCGTGCAAACTTCGGGGTGGCTCTGGCCCACTTGCAGGTACGGGCAGGTAATTTCGTGAATATAGTATTCGTTGTTTTTCTTTTCCCATTCAACCACAAAACCTTCTTCAGCGAGCAGGTCTTTCATGGTGTCGAGACGCTGTTCCACGCTCATGTTTTTGAGCTGGCCTTCGTGTTTGTCGGCCATTTCAGACGCTACCTGCTTGAACATTTCGCTGACCACCGGTTGCGGCAGGTTGTCTTTCATGTGCGAGAGCAGGCGCGTTGTCAGGCGCAGGTACCGGGTGGGGAAGCGTTCGATGCCGTCTTCGGTCAGGAAATAAACCAGGCGCGGCCGACCAACTCCGTGGCGTTCTTCTTCTGCCGTCACCAGGCCTTCTACCTGTAAATTGGTCAGGTGATGGCGGACAGAAATGGGGTTAATGCCCACTGCATCAGCCAGTTCGTTAATGGTTGAGCGGGGATGTCGTAACAAAGTTTGCAAAATGCGATCGCGCGTACTTTTCATGATGTTTGGCTCCTCCCTTATGACGACATAAGGGAAAGGTTGTCGATTTTTGGAGTATAACAGTCCCGTTTTTCCTTGTCAATATTATAGATAAATATCATAAATATCCATTGCGGTATGTTGACAGGTATTGTCCAATTTGCTAGAATTCTTCCAAGGAGATTACATGAAAAGAAACCTGACCTTCATCCTGGTGCTCGTTTTCCTGGTTTCGGCCTGCGCCCCGGCGGCTCCCGCCAAACCAGTGGAACAGGCCGCGCCCCCGGCGGCGGTAGTGGCAACCTCCGCGCCTGCGGCGACGGATGTCCCAATTGAAGCGGCCCAGCCCCCTGAAACCCAGCCATCGCAACCCGAGCCGGTCGCCACCTCGCGCGGCGATGCGTTGGTGGCCAGCGACCCGGCCGCAGTAATGGTGGGGGCCGGGCGGCCAGTGCTGGTGGAATTTTTCCGATTTACCTGAAGTACCTGCCGCGCCATGGCGCCCATGGTTCATGGGCTTGAAGCAACTTATTTTGGCCAGGTCGATTTTTATTTTCTCGATGCCGATGACCCTGCCACGCTTGAATTCCAGCGTGAATACGGGTTCCAGTACCAGCCTTACTTCATCCTGCTCGATCAAGACGGCAACCCGGTCACGCGCTGGGCCGGGTATGTTTCACAGGAAGAGTTTGAAGCCGCCTTTGCCGACTTGCTTAAGTAACTTTTTAGGGAAAAAGAAACCGGCTGCCGAAAACGGCAGCCGGTTGTTATTTATGCGCCGCCATCGCCATAAAACGATGGATCGGTGGGTGTCAGCCCGGATGGGTCATGAACCCATACCCAGTCGCCTTCTACGGCCCAGTTGTACAGCCAGTGCGAATCGCCTACCGACAGGTTGACACAGCCATGCGAGGCGTTATACCCAAACAGGGTGCGCCAATAAGCGCCATGCAGTGCGCGCGCCTTGTCAAAATACATGGTCCAGGGAACGTTTTCGAGGTAGTAATAATCGGAGCGATCGGCCTCGAAGGCGCCACTCATGGTTTCCAGTTCTTTTTTCTTGTAGATTTGGAACAGACCGGGGCGAGTGTAAAAAGGTTCCACCCCGGTGGCTACAACGGTAGCAAAAACCAGTTGGAAGTTGTCATAAACCGCCAGGGTCTGCTCATCCAGATTGACATCAATCCAGCGCCCACCGGTGACGCCCTCTGGCGGGGTGGTATTGGGGAAAATTCCTGCAATCCATTGGCTTTCGACCCATTGGTCTGGCCCAACCAGCATCCATTCCACGCCTTCAATGTTTTGGACGGAATAAATCTGCACCATGTCGTACCGCTTGAGGGTGCGAACAGGCTGGTTGCTGTTCAGATAATTGGGTTGGGCGCGCACCTGCGCATCTGAAAGCACCCAGCCAAAGGCGTTTCGGGGGGTAGCATGCACCTCCACACCCTGGAAGGAACTGGCCGCCTGGGCGGTGGAGCCGTCACCGGGCATGTACAGCCCGGAAGGCAACAGGAAGTACGTTCCCTTTTGGGTTTCGATGCGTTCCAGGTAAACCGAGTACAGGATGGTTCCAGGGGCAATGACCTGGGTTGCGCCGGATTTGGCAATTGCCGCGTCGAGATTAGGGTAGTAGGCGGTTCCAGTATCGGGGTCGATGCGGTAGTAATTGTAGGGCAGGATGTTTAAATCCATCGGCGGGCTGGAAACTTGAAGGGCGCGCAATGGCATTTGCAAACCGAGACGTGCCATCTGGGTCATGGTCTCGGAGGGGCCAAGCGGCACGCAATCGTCGGGGGTTTGCAAATAAACACCCGGGTCACAGAGAACAGCCCCCGTATTGTCTTCAGGGTTGTTAGCTGCCTGGGCCTGTGCCGGTTGGGATGGGTAAAACGAAAGTGCCAGCGATAGAATGGTTAAAAGTCGAAAAAAGGTTTGCATAGGGTCTCAAATCCAGTAAGGATGGGCAAAATTATACATGCTTTTTAATTTCGCAAATGTAAACTCTTTGTAAGTCTCATGCTATAATAAGTTTCGGTGTCGCGGCTTGACATCAATTTGTCGCTGTGCTAAAGTAAAACGCGCTGAATAACAACAGTCAATCGTCTGAAAAGTGATTGACTTTAAATTTTTTGGAGGGTTGCCTTGTCCAAGTCTCGTACCCAGCAAATGGTGGACCGCTTGCGCGCATTGCAGGCATCTTCACCGGACATTGAAGCATCAGCAGTCGTTAGCGTAGATGGCTTGAGCATTGCTTCTGCTCTCCCACAGGGCGTTGAAGAAGACCGCGTCTCGGCAATGTCTGCGGCTATGCTATCGCTTGGCGAACGGATTGCCACTGAACTTGGCCGTGGTTCATTGGAACAGGTCTATATCAAGGGCGAGAAGGGCGCGGTTGTCCTTATGGCTGTGGGTGAAGAAGCCGTATTAACCGCTCTGGCGCGTGAACAGGCCAAACTGGGCTTGATCTTCCTCGATATGCGTCGCGCAACCGAAGACCTCGAAAAACTCATCTAAGGCGGAGACTGTTATGAGCCCGATCCAAAAAGCTGGATTATATTACCCGAGCAAGTTCGGGATGATCATGATAAAAGCCCTGGAAGAAGTGATGGGGAAGAATGGCTTGAACGCCATTCTAAACCTGGCCGGGCTGAGTGCATATATTGATAACTATCCGCCTGATAGTCTCGAAAAGTCCTTCGATTTTGCGGATGTATCCTCCATTAATGTAGCTCTTGAAGAAATGTATGGACCGCGTGGCGGCCGTGGTTTGGCCCTGCGCGCTGGCCGCGCTACCTTTGCCGACGCGCTGCGCAACTTTGGCGCGCTGGCAGGCGTGGGTGACCTGGCTTTTAAGGTCTTGCCTTTACAGGCCAAGCTGCGCATCGGTATCCCGGCCATGGCAAAGATTTTTACCCAGGTCAGCGACCAGCACAGCACCGTAGAAGAACGTGAAAACGAATTTGTTTACACCATCCATAAATGTCCGGTGTGCTGGGGCCGTTCTGGCGTCGACAAGCCCGTTTGTTTTGTGGCGGTCGGCCTGTTGCAAGAAGGCCTAAAGTGGGTCTCCGGCGGGAACGAATTCCGCGTTAACGAATCTAAATGCATTGGCCTCGGCGATGATGTTTGCGAATTCATCATCCAGAAGGAACCAATTGCCTAGTCAGAACAGGTGAGGGACGCCGTGGCCGAGCCAAAACCGAAAATCCTCATAGTTGAAGACGATTTAGACGTGGCTGATATGCTCAACGCATATTTCCGCGTACAAGGATATGAAGTATTTACCGTAAATTGGGGTGAGGATGGGGTTCGGGCTGCGAGCACTTCCCGCCCCGATTTGATGATTCTCGATATCCGTTTGCCCGATATTGACGGTTATGAAGTTGCCCGTCGGCTTCGCTCTGATCGTAAAACCAACGCCATCCCGATTATTTTCCTGACCGAAAAACGTGACCGGGCTGACCGGTTGCATGGCCTCGAATTGGGCGCAGATGATTACATCACCAAGCCGTTCGATGTACAGGAATTACGCCTGCGGGTTCGCAATGCCCTGCGCCGTGCCACTCAGGATACCCTGACCAACCCGGTCACCGGTTTGCCCGAAGGCTCTTTGGTAGATGAAAAGATTACCGAAACACTCAACAAGGCCGGACAGGCCATGCTGGTTGTTTCGCTCGAAAATCTCGACGCTTTCCGCGAAAATTATGGGTTTGTTGCCTCCGATGATGTGATGCGGGCCGTCAGCCTGATGATACACAACGCGGTGCACGACGGCAATGCCACCGAAGCCTTTATTGGACACCTGGCTCCGGCCGATTTCTTGCTGGTTGTGGACCCTGGTATCCTGGCTACCGTTGAAGACCGCGTGCGCGTCCGTCTCGAACAGTCGTTAGATTATTTTTACCCCATTCGCGACCGTGAACAAGCCATCAACCGCAAGAATCGCCTGGCTGTGCGTGTGATCCACGCCAACCTGGCGGAACATTCTTTTGCCTCGGCAGATGATTTTAAGGCGGACTTGTTGCGTCGAAAATAACAGGAGTTTTTTTGCAGATCACCATCGTCATGCCAACTTATAACGAAGCGGAGAACCTGCCCAAGCTGGTCTCCGCTTTATTTGCGCTTCCGCTCCAGGATTTGCGTCTTTTGTTTGTCGATGATAACAGCCCCGATGGCACAGGCCGGGTGGCCGATGAACTGGCTTTACAGCATCCCGGGCGGATTTCGGTTATCCATCGCCCGGGGAAGTTGGGCCTGGGAACCGCCTATTTGCAGGGCTTCGAGCAAGCCATTGCCGAGGGCGCGGATGTCCTCGGTCAGATGGATTCAGATTTTTCACATGATCCCGCCAAGCTCATTGAAATGGTGGCTGCCCTGCAAAACGCGGATGTTGTGCATGGATCACGATATGTGGAAGGCGGCAGCCTGGACCGTGATTGGCCGTTGTGGCGCAAATGGCTCTCCGGGTTTGGGAATTTTTATGCCCGCACCATATTGCAATTCCCATTACACGATGTAACTACCGGGTTCCGGCTTTGGCGGCGTGAAACCCTGGAAGCCATGCCCCTCGATCGGATTCGCTCGAACGGATACATTTTCCAGGTGGAAGTGGCCTATGTGGCCTGGTGCCTGGGCTTGCGCGTGGCTGAAGTGCCGATTTATTTCGCCGAACGGCGGGCTGGCAAGTCAAAAATGTCGTTAAAGATCCAGTTGGAAGCGGCCATGCGGGTCTGGCGTTTGAAGGCCGCTTACAAAGATTTGCGTGCCGGTGGCGTTAATGCCCGGCGGGTGGCTGTCAAACCCTAACCAGCTGCTCCCATTCGGCCAGGCTCAAGGTTTCAGGACGGCGCATGGGGTCGATGTTGGCGCGTTCCAGCAATTGAGCGGCTTCGGTTCCAGAGATTCCTAACCCTGCGGAAAGACTGTTCCGCAGGGTTTTACGTTTCTGGCTAAAGCCAGCCTTGGCCAGCCGGAAGAAGCGGTTAAGTAACTCGGGCTGGATGACTGGCTGCGGGTACAGGTCGACGCGGATGACGGCCGAGTCCACTTTTGGGGCCGGGTAAAACGCCCCGGCCGGGATGGTCGCTGCGATGCGTGGCTGGCCGTAAACCTGAATGCTGAGGGCCAGCAGGCTCATATCGCCTGGCCCGGCGCAGATGCGTTGGGCCACTTCTTTTTGGATGGTGAGCACGATGCGGCGCGGGCGCGGGGCGGTCTCGAGCAGGTGGCGGAAGATGGCCGATGTGATGTAATAAGGCACGTTGGCTACCACCAGGTAATCCGGGCTGTCGATTAATGTGGCCGGGGGAAACCCGAGGATATCGCCCTCGATGATGCGGGTATTGGGATACGGGGCGAGAACACTGCCTAAAATGGGAACCAGGCTGTGGTCCAGTTCGACAGCGGTGACTGAGCGGGCGGCAACCGCCAGGTAACGTGTCAGGCTGCCCAGGCCGGGACCAATCTCCAGCACACTATCTTGCGCCTGGATTTCTGCCGCATGGACAATTTTCTCGAGCGCGGTGGGGTCTTGCAAGAAGTTCTGGCCGAGGGCTTTGTCGGCGCGCAGGCCATGCTCTCGAAGTAGGGAGGCCGCATTAAGAGGGGGAACAGGGGTCAGGGGCATTGGAATCCGCCAGGGGAAGTAGAGGCTGCGCCAGGTTCGGAAGTGCCGACCGGGATGTTATAACGGTCGGGCCATTTTCCGCTGGTGAAGGCCGATGCGTACAGGCGCAGGGTGTTGAAATCGGCTTCAAGAATAAAGACTTCTTTTTGGACACCTTTGTCGAAGGTGCGGTTGGATGTGAACATTTCACGCGGGAACGACACAAACGAGACATTGGCGCCGTTCAGGTTGGGCAGAAGGCAGGCCAGCTGGCTAATCTGTTGCGGGCTGAGGTCGGTTTGGACTGCGCCATCGAAAGTGTCAATGAACTGCGGGATTTTTGTGATGTTGGCGGGCTTGAGCAGTGCATCGCGGACGGCGCACAGCACCAGGTTTTGATGGTCGGCGCGTTCGAAGGTGCTTTGCTCACGGATTCGGGCCAGCATGAGCGTTTGCGCGCCATTGAGATGGTGTTCACCGGCTTCAAAATACAGGTCGTTGCGGCCTTGCTGGTCGGCTTTGCGGCCATCGACCGGTTCGGGCAGGGTTACATCGATACCGCCGACGACATTGACCAGCTTGACAAAGGTCTGCATATTGGCGGCAATATAATGCTCGGGGCGCACCCCGAAATTCAAATCCAGGGTGCGGGCCAGCAGGCCGGGGCCTTCACCCTGGCCGGTGTAATAGCCCATGCCTTTGTTGCCGTACAGGTAGGCCTGGTTGAGTTTGCCGTGGTCGATGCCGTGCCTGGGGTCGAGTTCGGGGATTTCAACCCACAGGTCACGCGGGAATTCGAGCACGGTGACGCGCGGGGTGACAAAATCGACCCGCACCAGGCGAATGACATCGGCCAGGCCGTACAGGTAGCCCTGGGCGCGAGTATCCGAGCCAATGGCCAGGATGGTCATCGTCAGCGGCCCGCTGCATTGCGGCGCGCCGCCCTCGGCAATAAAAGGAGTCAGGGTTGGCTGGCCGGGCAGGAACGTGGCGGTTGGTCCGGCCGGGGCGCGGGCGGTCATTAACGCCTCGGTGGCTGCTGCTGGTAGTGGGGGATAAGTGGGCAGCGCCAGCGCCGGTCCCAGTGGGGCCTGCCAGGTGCCGCGGTAAAACTTGTATCCTACCAGCGCCCATAGACCGAGGGCGATTAAGATCAGGGCAAACAGAGCAGTGCGTTCGGTTTTGGACATGAATACGAAGTCTCATTGTAGCTGCGGTGGAATGTAAGCTGGTGCCGGGGCCAGGAAATAAACCGTCACCCAGCCGCTCCAATTTTGCCAGTCATCGTCACTGTAACCCAGGTCGATCCACAAACGCCCGTCTGGAAAGCCACCGCCGACATCGGCAATGACGGCCACCCCATAACCGGGGATGTAAACTTGTGAACCGCGCAAGGCATTGAACAGGTCGCGCGTCATGGCTACCACGCCATGTTTCACGGGCAGGCCGCTGGCGGTGCCGCTTGAACAGCCAGCAATCCCCGAGCGGCAAGGCGAATAAGATGTGGCATACATCTGCACGGCGCGCCAGTATTGCAACTGCGTCCCTGAGACATCCAGCGATTGCACCGTGACCTGCGTGCCGCGTCCGACCACACGCGCCACTGGCGGGCGCACCACGCTTTCGCTTTCGGTTGAGCGCGATACTTCCACGCCGTTTTCATAGCGAATCTTAACCATGCTCAGGCTCAGGCCTGGTTCACCGGGTGTCAGGATATTTTCGGACCCAAGCGGGAGCTCGGTTGAAAATTCGTAGCGCACGGGGAAAGGAATGGCTTTTTGCACCACCTGGACCGCTTCCACCACCCGGATGATTTCAATGCGCCCGTCAGCCGGAGCCGGGTCCGACTCCGCCGGGAGGCTTTGGTCGAGCCCGAGCAGCGCCATGCCCCCCGATGCCAGCACCTGCCCAACGGTCTGCGCTGAAGATTTGACCGTTATCTCCACCCCGTCGGCGCGGATGGTGTAAGCACGCGCCGGGCGATATTCCACCGTCAGGCTGGCATGGAGAGGCGTCTCAGGCGGCGGCGCAATGTAATCGCGCGCAAAAAGCTGTAACCCGGTCTCGGCCAGGGCCTGCCCGACGGTGGCAGCCGTGCTGTCGAAGGTCGTTTGGCTGTCAGGCGTCAGCAGGGTTATGCTTACGGCGCGGCGCAACTGCAAGGTGTAAGTGGGGCCGACCGGCAGCGCCATTTCAGCCGGGATCCATTGACCGTTGAGCAAGAAACGGTCAGCGGGGCGCAGGGTCAACCCGGCCTGGGCCGCGAGCGCGGCCGGGGTTGCCGAATCGGCTGTGAGGGTGTAGACGTTCTTCCCATCGATGAGAAAAACGACAGGCTTTTGTTGCGCCGGTTGTGGCTGGCAAGCAAGCAACAGGCAGGCCAGCCCAAGCCAAAAAAAGCGTTTCATGGCGTTATTTTAGCATAGGGTGCTAAAGCTCATGGACGGTCCAGACGTTGGCCTCGACGTACACCCCCTGGTCGGCTTCGAGATTGAATTGCATGGGGTGTAGCGCGCCGGGGATGATGTAAGCGCCGCTTTCAGGGAATTGCATACCGGTCCAGGCCTGCCACTCGGCTTGTGTGCCACGGATGGTCATGGCCTGGTGGCAGGGTTTGATGATTTTGGCTCCCAGCCGCACGTGGACGCGCAGCCAGGCGTCGAAAGGCAGGCCGTCGGGGGTTTTCCAATGAATGTAACGGTCGATTTCGGTTAGCGGGTATAAGCTCTTCTGGTTGGGGCGCACCGGGGCGACCAGCTTTTTGAAGCCTTTGGTTTGTCCAATGGCGCGCATGCGCTGGACCATGTAGGTGCTCAGGCCCTGGCTGCGGTAATCGGGGTGGATGGCAATCTGGATGGCGCATTGGGTGCGAGCGGCCAGGCCGCGCTGGTGGTCGCTGACAGCCTGTTCAAAGGCCCAGTCCCAGCCGCCTTCTGGCAGGTTGTTCACGTCGTCATCCCAGTGCAGGACCAGCGAGTTGGCCATTGCCGCCGGGCGGCCGGTTTGGGTGTCGAGCAGGGCAAACTGATAGTCGCTGAAGCGTGTAAACAGGTCATCCCAGTATTGATCGGCAATCGGGTCGTTTAGCATGAATTCGGGCCAACTGGCCCCGGCGATTGAGCTGACAAATTCGCGATAGTCGCTGTGTGTAGCGGGGGTGATGAATTGGTAGCGGGCTGGAAGCATATTTTCTCCGGTTGCGGTGAGTAGGGTATGGCAATTAACGTTGAAAAGCGTTTTCGGGACCTGCTGGCAGGTTTTCCTGAACAAAGCGAATCATGTCGAGCGCTTCGTCGGAAAAATCGGGCTGGCTGCCATGTTGTGCAGCAATGGCATGCTCGATCAGCGTGCGCCACTGCGGATATTGCAGACCCACCCAACGCGCGGCCGCCGGTTTCGAGACAATCGTTCCGTGGTGCAGGCCGTGCAGTACCCGGCACATGGTTATGACTGCGTAAGCATGATATTCGCTGCCGTGCTGGCGCAGCCAGGCCGGGTCTGCTAGCATGGGAAACCACCATTCGCGCAGCACCCCGCGAATCGAGGCACAGATGTCTGCTGCTGAGACCGGGTCGATCAGGGTCTTGGGGTCGGGGCCATGCAAAATTACGCCGCTTTCACGGATCACATGGCGCTGGATAATCCAGTCGCTGCCGGGTTGGGCGAGATAAAAGGCACCTTCATTGACCGATGGGCAGGCCGGGCCATCGGGATCGTGGCGTCGCACCAGGCTTTTAGGCAGGTAAGCGCCCTCCAGCTTGGCGGCCCATTTCAGCTCGCTGGCCCAAATTGCCTGGTGCATAGCCTGTAGCGCAGCGATGGTTTCGGGTGTTAGAAGCCCTTCGGTTACAACGGCAAAGTCGATGTCGCTACTTTTGGGGTCGAAATCGCCGCTGGAAAGCGACCCGTACAGGTACATGCCCGTCAACTGTTGGCCCAGGATCGCCTGGGCGCTTGTTAGCAGTTGTGCCAGGACAGCGTTCACATCTGGATGGGGGGTGGGGGGCTTTACCATTTTTTCAGACTCCCATCGGCGATATTCCAGACATCTTCGGCGAAGTTTTGGATGAAATAACGGTCATGCACGACAGCCAGCACCGCGCCTTTAAAGGTGCCCAGGGCTTGTTCAAAGCGCGCCCGCGAAGGAATGTCGAGGTGGTTGATGGGTTCATCCAGCACCAGGAAGGTGCAGCCTTGCGCCACCAACAGCGCCAGCATCAGCCGGGCGCGTTCCCCGTATGAGTAGCTCCCGCTGGGGCGGAGTGGGTCATCGCCGCTGAACAGGAAAAAATGCAGGAAATGGCGCGCTTCGGTCTCGCTGAATGGGGCGACGCGCTGGATGGTGGCGAGGCCGCTCAGGGCCGGATCGAGCAATTCCTGCTCCTGGGACATATAGCCCAGCTTGACTTTTTCACCAACTCTGAGTGTGCCTGCCAGGGCCGGGATTTGGCCGGTGAGGGTGCGAATGAGCGTAGTTTTGCCCGAACCGTTTTCGCCGGTGAGCGCAATGCGTTGCCCGGCGCGGATGTGCAGGTTGAGACCGGTTAAAAGCGGATTTTCCGGCGTATAGCCAATGGATAAGGCTTCGGCAATGACCACATCTTTGCTCTGGTGGGCTGGAGCGCCAAAATCGAGCTTCATTTGCCAGCTAGGGCGCGGGCGTTCGATGCGGTCTTCGGTGAGCAGTTTTTCGATGCGGGCTTCAATGTGTTTGGCGCGCCCGGCCACGTTTTTGGTGGCGCGGTTGCCAAAAAAGCCCTTTGCAAACTTGTCGCCGCTATCGGCTTTGCCGCCTTTTTTCATCTTCGTCAGCCCGCGAATGTGGGCGGCGGCGGCCTGGAGTTGGGCAATCTCATCCTGTTGGTCTTGCCAGGCGGCGTTCAGGTGTTCGCGCTCGGTAATTTTTTGATCGAGATAATCGGTGTAATTGCCCGGGTACGTTTTGATGTTGTGGGTGGTCGGGTCGAGTTCGAGAATGGTGTTGACTGTATTGTCGAGGAAGGCGCGATCGTGAGAGACGATCAGGACCGCGCCTCGAAAACTGTTGAGCCAGTTTTCGAGCCATTCAAGCATCGTGATGTCGAGGTGGTTGGTGGGTTCATCGAGCAGCAGCAGGTGCGGGTCGTTGAGCAGGATTTTTGCCAGCGATAGGCGTGTCTTTTGGCCGCCGCTCAGGTGTTGGACGGGGGTATCGAGCGGGAAGTTTGCCAGGCCCAGCGGGGCGAGGATGGTTTCGGGCGGCGTGGGTGGATTGGAAAGGGCCGCCAGGGTCGAGTCGTAGCGCCCCTGGGCGGCAGCGTTGTGCGGGTCGCTGGCGATTTCGAGGGCCAGGGCGGCGATTTCAGCTTCGAGTTCTGCCTGGTTAACGGTTTGCAGGTTGAGGGTCGAATCGATGGTTTGCCCCGGAGCGGGTTCGAGACCCTGGGCCAGGTACCCGATGCGCAGCGCGGGGCGCGTATGCGCCACCGTCCCCGCATCAGGTTTTTCGAGATTGGCGAGGATGCGCATCAGCGTCGATTTGCCGCAGCCGTTGGGGCCAATCAGGCCGATTCGTTCCCCGCTGCTGACGCTGAAGGAGATGTCTTGTAAGATAGGTTGGATGCCGTAAGATTTGGTAAGGTGGTGAGCTGTAAGCATAAGGAACCTGTTTGAAACATTTGCAAAAGGGGAGCTTTTGCAATCCACAAATAAAAACCGGGGGCCAACGCCCCCGGCTTAAATATTAATAAGCGGGCCGTACCCCAAAAAAATAGTGGATGTTTACAGGTTATCCGTCATTCTTCTGCTCCTGAATTACAAAGACAGGCAGATTATACCCCTGACAGGCGCAATTGCCCAGAACCTTTGAGCCAGTGTGAGTGGGTTATTCTGGGGGTGGGTGATTGGCGTATTCGTCGAGCACGACGCCCAGCCCGTCGGCTACGCGGTTGACGTAAGCGTAATAAGCGACGGTCTGGTTGAGGTCGAGGATGGCACGGTCGCTGAGACCGGCCTGGCGCAGCGGGGCCAGGTCGCTTTCGTTCATTTCGCCGGGGGTGCGGGTCAGTTTATCGGCATAATCTAGCAGGGCGCGCTGGCGCGGGAGCAGGGAGGCGTTGCGGTAATCTTGTTGCAGGGCTTTCACCAGTTCGGGCTTTTTGGTTAATCGCAGCAGACCGCGCGAGTGATGGACTATTCAGTAGTGGCAGTGGTTGATGACGCTGACGACGACGGCCACCATCTCTCGTTCGGAGCGGCTGAGCGGGCTTTTACTGTGCATAACACTATGGTACAGGTCGGCATGTGCGCGCAGGGTGGGCGGGTTAAGAGAATGGACTGCCAGGATGTTATCGGTGCCTTGTTTTTCCTGGTCGAATTCTTGCTCGTAAAGAGTTTTAAGCAGCCCTTCGGCTTCGTTTTCAGGGATCACTTCGATCCAGGCGCGGCGTTTTTGGCTCATGGCTTATTCCCGACCAGTTTGGGTGGCGCAGTGCTCGTCCCCACATTCGCATTCCAGACCGGCGGCTTTTTCAAAGGCTTCTTTGCCTTCGTTGTATGAGAAATAGATCAGTCCCAGCGCACCGAGGCTGTCGACAAAGCCAAACCCGGTCAGCTGGTAGATAACGCTGGCCGCCAGCAGCACCACTGACATGTAGATGCAGGTCATGGTGCAGTTGGCATCTGCCAGGATCGGGGCGGAGTTGAGGGCGCGGCCAACTTTGCGTTTGGCGGCCACCAGCGCCCACATCACGGCAATCGAAATGAGCGAGATGATCGCACCTGCCACGGTTGTTTCGGGTTTATGGCCGGTGGCAAGGTTGACAATTGCGGTTAAGGCCAGTCCGCCAGCCAGGACGTAAAATGAGCTGCCGGTGATGCGCAGGGCGGTTTTTTCGAACTCGGAGCGGGAAGTTTCCGGGTTTTGGCGGATGCGCAGGATCATTGCAACGATGCCGATCCCCGAGGCGACCTCGATGAACGAGTCAACGCCGAAGCCGAACAGGGCAATGGTTTCGTCGGCAACACCAAAATAAATGGAAACCAATCCTTCCAACAGGTTGTAGAAGACCGTAAATATGCCCAGCCACAGCGCGAACTGGAAATAACGGTCGATCAGGGGTTTACCGGTAAGGGTGGTCATTTTTCGTGCTCCTTTTCTGCCCGTTTCTTCATGTTACGGCTTTCAATATACAGGCCGCCGAACATTAGCACGAGCGCAAATAAACAAATTCCGTAGCAAATAAACGTTGCCTGGTCTTCGGGAGCCATGGTTTAGCCTTTGGGGTTCAAATAGTCACGCACCCCGGCCAGGCCGGTGGGGTAGTCGATGCGCGGGACGTAGCCGAGTTCGGTTTTGGCGCGGGTGATGGGAAAGCGATGGTCGGAGCCGACCAGGTTGTAGGCTTCAAAAGTCAGCGGTGGGCGTGTGGCGCTGAACAGTCTCCAGGCGGGTTCGATCCCGGCTGCCAGCATTTTTGCCAGCCAGCGCGGGATGGAGCGGGGTTGGGGTGCGCCTGAAAGCGCAGCAAGGTCGGAAAAATAGCGTTTCCAGGTGATGTCGGCATCATCGGCTGCGTTAAAGGCGCGGCCCTGGGCGGCCGGGCTACTGGCTGCCAGCACCAACAAATCCACCAGGTTTTGGACGTGACATAACCCGGCGTTGAAGTCACCGCCGCCCAGCAGCGCGGGCGTGCCCCGGCGCAATTCGGCTAAAACCCCATCGACCCACAGCTTGCTGTGTGGTCCCCAGACATTGCCCGGCCGGATCACCGTCAGCGCGGTGTTGTTTTCGCGGGCCAGCTGCCATGCCAGGCGCTCCTGTGCCTGTTTGGATTTGCCATAACGCCCCGCGGGTGGCCCCCACGGCAGGTCTTCGGTCAGCACTTCGGTCTGGATCTTCGTCCCGTATACGGTTACGCTCGAGGTGAGCACCACCTGCGCCCCGGCGCTGGCAGCCGCTAACAGGACATGACCTGTTCCCTCTACAGTGACCTGGTGGTGGAGTTGCTCCGACCCGGCATCGGTGGCAATGGCCGCCAGGTGGAAGATGGTTTTTACACCCGCAGCGGCTTTTTCTACACTCTCCCGGTTACGAACATCGCCGATGGTTTCTTGCACCGTACCCTGCCAGCCGGTGCGGCCTTGTTCCTCGGGTACTACCAGCGCGCGAACGATGTGACCCTCGCGCAGCAAATGCTCCACCAGTGCGCGGCCGATAAATCCGGTTGCGCCTGTGACCAGGATGGGGTTGGGGAGGGGGGTGTTCATCAAAGAAAGCGTCCTTTGTCTGTCAAGTTTACATCAAAACGAAGGTGAGTGATTAAAGGATATGACAGCAATCATTCCTTCGGATGATTGCACTGGCTTGCTTTAGACATTACCATGCACTTTAACCTATCAGGAGAAAATTTATGTTTAAACGCCTAATAACTTTTGTATTGGTCTTTTCTTTATTGACCGCTTGCAGCGGCAGCGCCGCTGCACCCTCGACCGAAATAACGGTTGTGATGAACGAATTTACTTTTAGTCCCAAGTCGTTAACCGTCCCGGCCGGGAAAGAGATCACCCTCACGCTCGACAACCAGGGTGCGATTCTACACAATTTCATCCTCCTAAACGCTGGCGCTGAAGCCTCCATGCCGTTTAACGAGGATGACCAGGCCAACATTTTCTGGTCGGCCGAAGCCCAGCCCGGAGAGGTGGTGACCTTTACTTTTACCGCCCCGGCCGAAGCGGGTGAATACCAGGTGGTGTGCGGCGTGCAAGGGCATCTCGAATCGGGGATGCTGGGTAAGCTTACCGTGGTGAAACCCTAGTAAAATAGGGCTATGACTGAACTGATTACCAGCTCCGCCAACCCGCTGATTAAACAGGCCCGTGCCCTGCGACAGAAAAAAGCCCGTGATGAAAGCGGGCTTTTCCTTGTAGAGGGTATTTTACATGTTGGCGAGGCTGCGCAGGCCGGTTGGGAGATTGAGGCGTTATTGTATGCTCCCGAACGGCTGAAGAGTGGTTTTGGCCGCGACCTGGTTGGGCAACTCGAAAAGACGAATATCCGCTGTGTGCAAGTCTCCGAAGCGGCCTTTGAGTCGTTTGCCGAGAAAGAAAACCCGCAGGGGATTGCCGCCGTGGTGCGCCAGAAAAAAACCTCGCTGGCGGCTTTTCCGCGTTTTGGGTTGGCGGTGGCGCTGGTTGCGCCGCAGGACCCTGGCAACATTGGCACGATCCTGCGCAGCATTGATGCGGTTGGCGCGGATGGTTTGTTGCTCCTGGAGGGCGGCGCGGATCCGTACCATTCGTCAGTGGTGCGCGCCAGTATGGGAGCCCTGTTCTGGAAACCGTTTGTCTCGGCCAGTTTTGCCGATTTTGCGGCCTGGGCTCGTCAGGGTGGGTTCCGCATCCTGGGTACTTCAGCGCATGCGACGCTCGATTATCGCCAGGCGCGGCTCGATGAACGATCTACGCTGCTTTTGCTCGGGTCTGAGCAAAAAGGCCTCAGCGCCGAACAGGCGGCAGTATGTCACGATATGCTTTCGCTGCCCATGCGCGGGCGGGGCAGTTCGCTCAACCTGGCTGTAGCGGCGGGCATTTTCTTGTATACCCTTAAGGGATAGAAAACAAAGCCAGGGCGGGTCTATAAGACCCGCCCTGGCGTATTTAACGGCGTGACAGCGAGGCGTTCGGGTTAGAATTCTTCTTCTTCGTCGTCGTTCCAGCTATCGTCCTCTTCGTCGACTTCCTCATCTTCCCATTCTTCCAGTTCTTCTTCTTCCCACTGGTCTTCACCGGCAGCAGCGCCATCGGTCGGGGAGTAAGTCGCGCAGCCGGTATCGGGGTCAATCTCAACCGCGGCGGCAGAGCAGTAGCCTTCGTCAACAAAAACGCAGTCGGTGTAGTGACAGCGGATGCGGGGCATGATTTCCTCCTAGTTAACAGGTTGTCTTACGAGACGTATGACCGAAAGGATAAACAGGATGGTCATTGTGACTTGCGAGGTAACACAAAACGGGCAATACGCTTTCAAGATAAAGGCCTCAATATAGACGAGGTAAAGCGTAAACCCGAAGCCACCAACAGAAAGACCAAAGACGCCCAGCGGGCTGTTCTGGCGGAAAAACTTGTCGCCGCGTTGTTCGAGCAACAACAGGGCCAGGATGGCCAGATAGCCTGCCACACCCACTACCGCCACCGGAATGCCATAGATTTCTGAGTATCGGCTGGCATTGACTGTCGAACAATCGCCACTGCCGAGGCACATGGCGCTGTTTGATGTAATTTTGTAAACCGTCATGTAAATCGAAACTGCGATCCCCAACACGGCCAGGGCCACCGAGGCCCAGAACAATTTTTTATCCATTTCAAGTCTCCAAAAGCCAGGCAGTTAGTTCTGACCCGGGCGGGCAGGATTTTACACCACTTGGGATAATCAGTAAAGCATTTGCCTGAACCAGCGAAAACAGGTTTCCCGACCCCTGGTGACCGGTCAGGCGGGCTTTTAGGAGGCCGTTTTCATGCGTGACCACCGCCCGCAGGTAACTCTCGCGTCCATCACTCTCCAGGCCCTCGGCCAGGACCACACTCACCGTATCCGTTTTGGCCGTTTCGATGCCGCACAGCCGCTTGAGCGCCGGTCGCACAAAGACCAGGAAACTGACGAAAGACGAAACCGGGTTGCCGGGCAGCCCAAAGAAGGGGATGCCGCGATAAGCCCCAAAGGCCAGCGGCTTGCCGGGGCGCATGTTCACCTTCCAAAAATCCAGCGCGCCTGCGCTTTCAACCACTTCCTTAACATAGTCGAAGGCTCCCACGCTCACACCCGCCGAGGAGATGATGACATCCACCCCGGCCTTCACGGCCTGGTCGAGCAGGGCGCGAACTTCCTCCGCCCGGTCGGCGGCCACGCCCAGACGCAGCACCTCGCAGCCGGTTTGGGCAGCCAGCGCCGCCAGGGTGTAGGTGTTCGAGTCGCGGATTTTGCCCGCTTCAAGCGCCGCTTCCACCGGAAGCAGCTCGTCGCCGCTGGAAAGGATTGCCACGCGCGGTTTTTTGCGCACCGGGACCTGGGCAACCCCCAGCATCGCCAGCATTCCCAGGTCTTGTGCCCGTAAAACCTGCTCGGCGCGGAAGATTTCTTGCCCGGCGATGATGTCGGTGCCGCGTTTGCGCAGGTTATCGCCAGAGCGAACCGGTTTATGGATGGTGACCTGTTGCGGGGCCAGCGAACCAACCGCCTGCGGACCGAAATCGGTGTCTTCAACCATGACCACGGCATCGGCTCCGGGCGGGACCTGCGCGCCCGTCATGATGCGTGCGGCTTGCCCGGGCAGAAGAGTTAACCGGGCGGCTTTCCCGGCCGGGATATCGGCGACCACCGGCAGCGCGATAGGCGTCTGGGCCACATCGGCAGCCAGGACGGCGAAGCCATCGACACCGGAATTGTCGAAGGGTGGCAGGTCTGTATCGGCCAGGATGGCGCGGGCTAACACACGCCCGGCCGCCTCGTCGAGCGGGCAGGTTGTTTCTTCTAGCGGGGAAAAGTGAGCGAGAATTCGGTCGCGAGCTTCACGGACGCTAAGCATGGGAATGTTTCGTCCTTTCAAAAGCCGCGACATTATAACCGAAAAAAAGTGGTGACGGCAAAACCGTCACCACTTTTTTATGTTCTAGGCCGGTTTTTTTACCGGTTCATCGATGAGTGCATGGAGATTTTCCATGCAGAATTTGACAAACAGGGATTCGGGCACAAAGGCTTTGACGACCACCGGCATCATAAAGTAGACCCCGCCGAGCGTGATCATAATGGCTGTTTCGTTACGCAGGGCGCTCTGGGTGGTTTCCCGCAGCAACTTGCGAATGCGCGGGATTTCATTTTTAAGCAGTTCGGTGGTTTTATCCATCAGGGTTTCGGGCTTTTTGCGCTTCGAAACCCGTGGTTTGGCTGCCGCCGGTTTTTTAGCCCGGGTGGTTTTTGTTTCGCTGGCCTTTTTGGTCGTGCTGCGGGTTTTCTTTTCTTTTAATTTACTGTCAACCTGCTCGGAGGGTTTCTTGGCAGGCTTTTTGGTGGTGCTACGCGGCGTGGTGGCCTTTTTGGCCTTGGCCTCGTCTGTTTCCGCTTTTTCGGCGGTTTTGGGCTTGGGCTTGGTGAGTGGTTTGGTTGGGCTTTTTTCAATTGAAACAGAAGTGGTAGTCCCCATAAGAATCCCTCTTTGGCAAAGAGTTTTTGAGTTTAGATTCTGCACACCACTAAAGTCAATTTGCCCGGTAAACTGGCTATAGTTTACATTGAATTGGGAGAAAAAGAGTTTGCGAATTAGTTATTTTTGACACGAGTTGCATCGAGAACATTGGCCAGGTTTTCAATGCGGGTCAACACCCGGCTAAGCTGGGCAATATCCCGCACTTCTACAATCAGGCGAATGTCGGCTGTGTCGGCTTTTTCGTGGTCATGATCGACACGCACGTTCACATCGACGATGTTAACGGCCTCGCTGGTCAGCAGGTTCGAGATGTCGCCCATCAATCCCTGTCGATCGAAGGCGGTGATGCGGATCGGGACCGGGTAGGTGTGGGTTTCTTTGCCCCAGCTGACTTTCACCAGGCGTTCACGCTCGTTAACTGTGGCGCGCAGCACGTTGGAGCAATCCTGGCGATGGATGGTGGCGCCGCGCCCGCGAGTAATGTAACCGATGATTGGGTCGCCGGGGGTGGGGTTGCAGCACTTGGCCGTTGTCGCCAGGATTCCGCGCAGGCCAACCACCGAAACGGCGTCTGTGGATGTGGGTTCGCTTTTGGGGGCCGATGCAACCAGCTCGTTGCCGGGGGTTTCTTGTTCTGAAAGCAGGTTGACGATGTTGCTCATCGTCAGGTCGCCGGTCCCCAGGTCTACGAACATTTCGTCGGGGTTTTTGTAATACAACTGGCGCGCCAGGTTTTCCAGGTTGATGGCGCCCAGGCCCAGGCGGCGGAACTCGCGCTCGAGCATGCTGCGGCCTTGGGAAAGGTTTTGTTCGCGATCTTCTTTCTTGAACCACAGGCGAATTTTGGAACGGGTGCGTTGGGTTTTTACCAGCCCAAGCGAGGGATTGAGCCAATCGCGGCTGGGGCCGCCCTGTTTGGAGGTCAGGATCTCAACCCGCTGGCCGGTTCGCAGGGCATAGTCGAGAGTGACCAGTTTGCCATCCACCTTGGCGCCGCGGCAACGATGGCCTACGTCGGTGTGGACGTGGTAAGCAAAATCGATGGGGGTGGAACCCGCTGGCAGGTCGATGATGTCACCTTTGGGGGTGAAAACATAAACACGGTCTTCGAAGACATCAGTTTTCATCGAATCGACGAATTCCTGAGCATCGTTGACATCCTGTTTCCATTCCATCATCGAGCGCAGCCAGAGTACGTGCTGTTCATATTTGGCGTCGCGTTTGCCGCCTTCTTTGTAGCGCCAGTGCGCGGCAATCCCATATTCTGAGTTCTGGTGCATCTCGGGCGTGCGGATCTGGACTTCAAGCGGTTTGCCGTCGTCATAAATGACGGCGGTATGCAACGATTGGTAAAAATTGTCTTTGGGCGCGGCAATGTAATCGTCAAATTCACCGGGGATGGGCCGCCAGTGGTTGTGGATGATGCCAAGCGCCGAGTAACATGACGGGATATCGGGGACCATCAGGCGCACGCCGCGAATATCGCGCACCATTTCGAAGGTTTTGCCCTTCTGGACCATTTTCCGGTAAATCGAATAGATGTGTTTCGGCCGCCCGCTGATTTCCACTTTGATCCCGGCCTGGGTCAGCACTTTGGAGAGCAGTTCAATGATGTTGATGATTTGCTCTTCACGCACACTGCGGCGGTCGGAGATTTGTTCAGCGATTTCTTTGTACTTTTCGGGGTTAACATAGCGGAAGGATAGGTCTTCCAATTCCCATTTGATTTGCCAGATGCCCAGGCGGTTGGCCAGCGGGGCGTAGATATCGAGGGTTTCCTGGGCAATGCGTTTCTGCTTCTCGGGGCGGGTGTAGCCGAGAGTGCGCATGTTGTGGACCCGGTCCGCCAATTTGATGAGTACGACGCGCACATCATCGTTCATGGCCAGAAAGGTTTTGCGCATGGCCTCGATCGACATTTGTTTTTTGCGTTTGGAAACCTGTTCGGGGGTCATGCTGGCCCCGTCGTCGTTATCGTTGTCGTTCATCCGGTCGCTGCGTGAGACGCGCGGCAGGCTGTCGAGCTTGGTAACGCCATCTACCAGGTTGGCGATCATATCGCCAAATTTGACGCGCAAATCGTGGAGGGTGATGGGGGTATCTTCCACCGTATCGTGTAGCAGTCCGGCGGCCACCACTTCCGAGGGCATGCGCATTTCGGAAAGGATGGATGCCACTGCCACGCAGTGGTTGATGTAAGGTTCACCTGACTGGCGCTTTTGTTCCGCATGTGCTTCAGCGGCGCAGTCGTAGGCGCGTTTTACCATCGCCCGGTCGAACTCTGTGTAGTAATCCGGGAGGTTTTGGAGTAACTGGTCGAGACCGATTGCCTGTGGAACTTTCATAGCGCCAATTGTAGTCAAAGAATTCAATTTTTCCAGTCCTTACCCGGCGGAAAACTTTCCAGTTTCGATATTTCCGAGACCGCGTTGCAGGTCGGCCGATTTTAGAATGATGCCGGTATTGCGGGCACCTGAGCCGATGGAAATTTCTTGCGGCGCAAAGACGTTTTCATCGGCCAGGATGCGCATAGGGCGCGGCAGGCCAAAAGGTGAAACGGTTCCAACGCGATACCCGGTAGCTGCCAGGACTTCTTCTTCACTGGCCATGGTGATGCGCGATTGTCCCAGGTAGCTGCGCAGGGTCGGCCAGGAAATTTGCGCCGGGCCAGCCATAAGGACCATCATAAAGTGATCTTCCCCGAGGCGAAAAACGATGCTGCGGATCACCTGGGCCGGGGTTTGGCCGCGCTCGCTGGCTGCTTGTTCCAGCGAGGTGACGTGTCCTTCATGGCGAAAGACGCGATGCGGAATGCCCATGCGGGTGAGGACGAGTGAGACGGGAGGTTGGTCGCTCATGCTGCGGAATATACCATAGAAGTAAGGTGACGATTTAGCGCCGGGTTTGAAAAAAACGCCCTTCCAGGCGGAAGGGCGTTTTACGTTCAGGCAGCGTGATTACTGAGTCGGCAGGGCCGGTTCAGTTGGCACATTTTCTTTCCAGATGTCGAAGGTTTCGATGGTAGCGCCTTCGCGCAGGGTGGCGATGAACTCCTGGAAGACCCGTTGCTTGTAGCTATCAAACTCATCCTGGGTCAGCGGGCGGTTTTCGTGCCCAATGACCTGGATGACGTGAAAGCCGAAGTTGGTCTGGACGGGTTTCTCGACCAATTGGCCGGGCTGCAGGGCAAAAGCCGCGTCTTCAAACTCTTTCACCATTGCGCCGCGGGCAAACCAGCCCAGGTCGCCGCCACTGTCTTTGTTGCTGGTGTCGATAGAGAATTCGGCGGCCAGTTTTGCAAAGTCATCGCCGCTCTTAATCTTTTCGATGATCACCAGGGCGGTGGCTTCATCAGCGACAAGGATGTGACGAGCCCAAACCTGCTCTTCGAAGGGTTGCAGGTCTTTGGTGACATCGGCCAGCAGTTTGTCGCGCAGCAGGGTGCCTTCATACAGACGGCGATACTCAGTTTCATTGATACCGGTCTCTGCCGAGATGGCGTCGAGACGTTCTTTGAACAACGTGTTGTAACCGTCCAGCGTGAAGGGAGTCGAGGTTGGCCCGGGGGTGAGGGTGGGGCCGGCCGTGGCAGTTGGTTCGAGGGTCGCCGTGGCTGTGGGGGTGATGTTAGGATCGAGGGTTGCCGTGGGCGTGGGGGTCTCGGGGGTGGCGGTGGGGGTGATGGTGACGATCGCCAGCGAGGTGGGATTAATGGTGGGGGTCAGGAAGGCGGTGGCGGTGGGGGCCGGGGTGGGGGTGCCATTTTCATAGAAGCTGAAGGCTTCTTTGACGGCTTTGTCC
>CAZLSP010000020.1:0-84143 GCA_964562145.1 uncultured Anaerolinea sp.
CCATCGTCCCTACGTTCAAATGCGGTTTGCTGCGGTCAAATTTCTGCTTCGCCATGAATGAACACTCCTTTTATAACTTGAGAGGCAAAATTACGATTTGAGAATTTCCTGCGCCACGGACTCACTCACAGGCGCATAGTGGTTGAATTCCATCGAAAACACGCCGCGGCCCTGGGTGGCAGAGCGCAGTTCGGTTGCATAACCGAACATCTCGCCAAGCGGAACCATTGCGTTGACAGCCTGGGCATTCCCGGGGCGCATTTCCATGCCCTGGATCATACCGCGGCGGCTGTTGACCTGGCCAATCACGTCACCGAGGTATTCCTCAGGAGTGACAACTTCCACTTTCATGACCGGCTCCAGCAAAACTGCGCCACCGCGATGTACGCCTTCTTTGAAAGCCATCGAAGCAGCCATTTTGAAGGCCATTTCATTGGAGTCAACTTCGTGATACGAGCCATCGGTCAGGGTGATTTTCAAGTCAACGACCGGGTAACCAGCCAGAACGCCGCTATCAGCAGCTTCCTTGATACCCTTTTCGACAGCCGGGATGTATTCTTTCGGGATGGAACCACCGATGATCTTATTTTCAAAGACCACGCCCGAGCCACGCTCGCCAGGTTCCATCGCAATAACTACATGACCATACTGACCACGACCGCCGGATTGCTTGGCATACTTGTGGTCAATTTTGTCCACTCTGCGAGTAATCGATTCGCGATAAGCCACGCGGGGTTTACCGACATTCGCCTGCACCTTGAATTCGCGCATCATACGATCGACGATGATATCAAGGTGGAGTTCGCCCATCCCAGAGATCTGGGTCTGGCCGGTGGTTTCATCTGAACGAACACGGAAGGTGGGATCTTCTTCGGAGAGCTTGCGAAGGGCCTCGCCCATCTTTTCCTGGTCACTGGTGGTTTTGGGTTCCACCGCAATGGTAATGACAGGTTCGGGGAAGGAGATGCTCTCAAGGATGACATTCTTGCCATCGCACAGGGTATCGCCGGTGAAGGATTCTTTGAAACCCAACGCCGCAGCGATATCGCCAGCGCGCACTTCTTCAATATCTTCGCGGCGATCGGCATACATACGAATAAGGCGGCCGATGCGTTCGCGCTTGCCCTTGGTGGAGTTGGTAACCATCGTTCCCTGGGTCAAAACCCCGGAATAAACGCGGAAATAAGCCAAGCGACCAACATAGGGGTCCGTAACAATCTTGAAGACCAGGGCGCTCATCTGAGCATCATCCTGGGCAGGAAGTTCAATAAATTCAGCGGTGTTATCGGGGTCGGTACCGCGCACAGCCGGAATATCCAGCGGGGAAGGCAGGAAATCGATCACAGCATCCAAAACCAGTTGGACGCCTTTGTTCTTGAGGGATGAACCGCAGAAAACAGGGCAAGCTTTGCCACTGATCACTGCCTTGCGCAAAGCAGCTTTGAGTTCATCGATTGAGATTTCTTCGCCTTCCAGGTACTTCATGGTCAAATCGTCATCGGTTTCGGCGATTTTTTCCACCATAACATGGCGCATCTCTTCAACACGATCCACCAGATCGGCCGGGATATCCATGTACTTGGGTTCGCGCCCAAGATCGTCTTCAAAGAAGACTGCCTGCCGGGTAAGCAGGTCGATCATGCCTTTGAAAGCGGCTTCACTGCCGATCGGCAGCTGCATGGGGATCGGGTTGGCGCCCAAACGCTGGCGAATGGACTCAATGGAACGCTCATAAGAAGCGCCCACACGATCCATTTTGTTGACGAAGCAAATGCGCGGAACGCCATAGCGATCCGCCTGACGCCAAACGGTTTCAGACTGCGGCTCAACGCCCTGAACGGCGTCAAAAACAACCACGCCGCCATCCAGAACGCGCAACGAGCGCTGGACTTCTGCCGTAAAATCGATATGGCCTGGGGTGTCGATCAGGTTGAACTGATAACCCTTCCATTCAGCAGAAACAGCCGCAGAAACGATCGTGATACCACGTTCGCGTTCCTGCACCATCCAGTCGGTGACCGTTGTGCCGTCGTCAACCGAACCGATACGATGAGTTTTTCCGGTATAAAAGAGAATACGCTCAGTGGTAGTCGTCTTACCGGCATCAATATGAGCGATGATACCGATATTACGGTACTTTTCGAGCGGGTACTTACGCGCCATTTCTAAACCTCTAATTCATCTACTCAAACTACATGCGGTAATGGGAGAAGGCGCGGTTGGCCTCTGCCATCTTGTGGGTTTCTTCACGCTTGCGAATGGAGGCACCCTGATTGGTAGAAGCATCCATCAGTTCACCGGCCAGCTTTTCGGGGAAGGATTTGCCGGAGCGGGAGCGAGCAGAAGACAGGATCCAGCGAATCGCCAGGGTCAGGCGGCGGTCAGCGGGGACTTCCATCGGGACCTGGTAGGTAGCACCACCAACGCGGCGAGGGCGAACTTCCATGACAGGGCCAACATTCTTGATGGCGGTGTCAAAGGCTTCGATCCCCGGCTTGCCGGTTTTTTCCTCGATCATATCGAGGGTGTCATAAACCAGCTTCCACGCCAGGCTTTTCTTACCGCGAAGCATCATGTGCTGGACAAAAGTAGCCAGCGGAACGCTGTTGAAGCGTAAATCTGGCGAAATCGGACGAACTTCAGGCTTTCCTCTACGCATTTTCTATCTCCAATGGATTACTTTTTCTTGACAGGAGCGGCAGCGGCGCCTTCTTTCGGACGCTTCGCACCGTACTTTGAGCGACCCTGGCGGCGCTTGGCGACACCGGTCGTATCCAGTGAGCCACGCACGATGTGGTAGCGCACACCGGGGAGGTCTTTAACACGACCACCGCGGACGAGTACCACGGAGTGCTCCTGCAACTGGTGACCTTCACCAGGAATGTATGCCGTTACTTCAATACCATTGGTCAAACGCACGCGGGCGATCTTGCGCAGCGCGGAGTTTGGCTTCTTAGGAGTCATGGTGCGGACCACGGTGCAGACACCACGCTTCTGAGGAGCACCACCCGCCTGGCGGAAACGGCGCTGCTTATTGGTGTTTAGCGTGTACTGCAAAGCCGGGGCCTTGCTCTTGACCTTTTTGGATTGGCGGCCTTTGCGAATCAGTTGATTAATTGTGGGCACGTTCGCCTCCGAGAAAATTTTCCTACAAACGACTTAAAATGACGAAATTCGAGCAAATAGTGAGGCCATCACATTCTTGCCTGATGGCCTCACTTGTCTTGCGCAATAGAGTAAGATGGTCTTACTTTGGGCAACGGCTGGTTATTTTATCACAGCCAGAAATGCCCGTCAAGGAAACTACTTCATCTCCATCAAATCTTCGCCCAGACCCAGCAGACCGGTTTCAAGTTTGGGCGGATGGACCTTCTCTTCATCCTTGCCAAACTTCACCACCTCCCCGCCTTCATTGACCGCTTCCACGGCCAAACCGAGCGACTGGAGTTCCTTGACCAACACCCGGAAGGAAGCCGGGATGCTTGGTTCTTCGATTGGCTCACCCTTGACGATAGCCTCATACGTGTTGACGCGGCCCGTCACATCATCCGATTTGACGGTGAGCATTTCCTGAAGGGTGTACGCTGCGCCATAAGCTTCGAGCGCCCACACTTCCATTTCACCGAAGCGCTGACCACCAAATTGAGCCTTACCACCCAGCGGCTGCTGGGTCACCAACGAATATGGGCCTGTGGAGCGAGCATGTACCTTGTCTTCCACCAGGTGGTGGAGTTTCAGGATGGTCATGACACCCACGGTCACCGGCTGGTCGTACAGTTCACCAGTTTTACCATCGCGCAGGGTCTGCTTGCCCAGGGTCGGAACCGGCACAGCCGTCTCCAGCATTTTCTGCTGGGCTACCTTCATCAGGTCTTCGCTTGCCAGTTCTTCCTTAACACCCATGCGATCGAGCCACAGACGCAAGCAAGCTTCCATGGCGTTGGCATCCATACGAGCACGGTCGACCACATTCGGAATCTCGAACGCCAGGATCCCTTCGGGGTCGTAACCGCTATCCTTCAACCACTCAAAAGCGGTCCAGCGGCGGGCATAATCGGGATCGGAGGCGATGCGGTAAACATCGTAACCACGCGAGCCGAGCCAATGTTCGAGGTACAGGCTGCGAACTTCATCGTCGTCGCGGATGCTTTCGGGGTCGTAATCCTGTTCGCTGAGCCATTCCCAGGCGGTAATACCGGTTTCACGCCAGGCCTCGTCAACTAGCCAGGCGCGCGCGAGTTCGGCTTCGATTTCTTCTTCCTTCGCGCCATCGAACACGGGGGTCAGGGCGCGATATCCAAGGCGTTTGGCTGCCCACCCAAGGTGGACTTCCAGCACCTGGCCGATGTTCATACGACCAGGAACACCCAATGGGTTCAGGATCAGGTCAACCGGGGTGCCGTCTTCGAGGTAAGGCATATCTTCAACCGGGACAACGCGCGAAACAACACCCTTGTTGCCGTGGCGTCCGGCCATTTTATCGCCAGCGGTGATCTTGCGACGCTGGGCCACCGAGACGCGCACCATCATATCGACACCGGCAGAAAGGTCAGCATTGTCTTCGCGAGTAAAGACCTTGACATCCACCACCTTCCCGCGTTCGCCATGCGGCATGCGCAGGGAGCTGTCTTTCACGTCGCGGGATTTTTCGCCAAAGATGGCGCGCAGCAAGCGCTCTTCGGGGGTGAGTTCTTTTTCGCCCTTGGGCGTAATTTTGCCAACCAGGATGTCGTTGGGGCCGACTTCGGCGCCGATGCGAATAATACCGTTCTCATCGAGGTCTTTGATGGCGTCTTCACCGACATTGGGGATATCGCGAGTGATTTCTTCGGGGCCGAGCTTGGTATCGCGAGCCTCGACTTCATATTTTTCAATATGAACCGAGGTAAAGCGGTCTTCCTGCACCAGCCGTTCGGAGATCAGGATGGCATCTTCAAAGTTGCCGCCTTCCCAAGAGAGGAAGGTCACGACCACATTCTGGCCGAGGGCCAGTTCGCCGCCGTCCGTGGAGGAAGAATCAGCGATAATGTCGCCCTTCTTCACAATCTGGCCCTTCACGACAGCCGGGCGCTGGTCGATACAAGTCGACTGGTTGGAACGCTGGTATTTACGCAGCGTATAGGTTTTCAGACTGCCGTCGCTGTGGCGTAGACCAATGTCTTTGCCGGTGACAGACACCACTTCCCCATCGTCGTCAGCCACAACCACCTGGCCCGAGTCGAGCGCGGCATAATATTCCATGCCGGTTGAAACGGTGGGGATTTCGGGGCGGACGAGCGGCACGGCCTGGGCCTGCATGTTCGAGCCCATCAAAGCACGGTTGGCATCATCATGCTCGAGGAACGGGATGAGCGCAGCGCTGATACCCACGACCTGGTGCGGAGCCACATCCATGTAGTCCAGGTTCTGGGGAGTTGAATCAATGAAACCAGAGTGATAGCGGCACGAAACGCGGTTGCCAACAAATTCGCTGTTTTCATTCAAGACCGCATTGGCCTGAGCGATCACGAACTTGTCCTCGGCATCTGCGGAAAGATATTCAATCTTGTCCGAAACGAACGGGACCACCAGGATCTCGCGGCTGAGTGCGGCCATGGACTTGGCCAGTTTCTCATCGACACGCGCACCGTCTTCCGCAACAGTCTGACCATCGATCACAATCTTTTCGCGCAGCGAGCGGCCGACCAGGCGAGGATCGGAAGCGGGCAGGGACTTGATCACGCGCCGATAGGGGGTTTCAATAAAACCATACTCGTTAACACGCGAAAATGACGCCAAACGACCGATCAGACCGATGTTCGGGCCTTCAGGGGTCTCAATTGGGCAGATGCGGCCATAGTGCGAGTGATGCACATCTCGAACATCGAAACCGGCGCGTTCACGGCGCAGACCGCCAGGGCCCAGGGCCGAAAGCGTGCGCTTGTGGCGCAGTTCAGCCAGCGGGTTGGTCTGGTCCATGAACTGTGAGAGCTGGCTGGAGCCAAAGAACTCTCGCAGGGCAGCCACTACCGGGCGAATGTTCACCAGCGTCACCGGGGAGAGCTGTTCCTGGTCACGGATGGACATGCGTTCCTTAATGACACGCTCCATGCGGCGCAAACCAATACGCAGCTTGTTCTGGATCAACTCGCCGACGGTTTTGACACGGCGGTTGCCGAGGTGGTCGATATCATCGGGCGGCTCAACACCGTTATTGATTTGGATCATGCGGCGCACCAGGCGGATAACGTCTCCCTTGGTGATGGTGCGATGCGGGATCGGCACATTCAGGTCGAGTTTCTGGTTCAATTTATAGCGACCCACACGCTCGAGGTCATAATGGCGCTGGTCGTGAAGTTGTTCCTGGAGAAAAGCGCGAGCATTGTCGAGTGTCGCCGGGTCACCGGGGCGCATACGCTTAAAGAATTCGATCAGCGCGGCCTGGGCAATGGTCAAACCACCAGACAGGTCCCACTCGGGTTCCTGGCGCAAGGTGGTCGGGATGAACATACGATCCGGGTTATTGTCAACATCCTGGAACAGGGTGATGATCTCTTCATCGGAACCGGTATTCAAAATCCCATCCGCAAGGCCATCGCCAACTGCGGCCAGGGCGCGCAAGAAGACCGTAATCGGCACGGTGCGCTTGCGGTTGAACTTCAGGATGATGTAGTCATTTTTGCGGGTTTCAAATTCCATCCACGCGCCGCGATCAGGAATCAGCTTGGCCATTGCCAGGGAACGACCGGTGGCGCGGTCGGTGGGGGCTTCAAAATAGACACCCGGGGAGCGAATGAGCTGCGAAACCACAACGCGCTCGGTGCCGTTGATAATGAAGGTACCCTTGTCGGTCATTTCGGGGAAATCGCCCAGGAAAATATCCTGCTTGATGGGTTCAGGCACATCTGGCCCGGCCAACAACACCGACACATACAACGGGCTGGAATAGGTTAGATCACGCTCCACGCATTCTTCAATGCTGTGCTTGGGCGCGCCAAACCAGTACTTTAGACCCCACTCCTGCGATTCAGGCGAGCGGCTGGGGAAGTACAACTTCATGCCTTTGTTGTAAGACTCAATTGGCGAAACTTCGTGGAAGAGGTCGCCAAGACCCTCACGCTTTAAGCGTTCAAAAGAATCGAGTTGCACTTCGATAAGATTGGGAAGTCGCAAATCGACAGGGATGCGCGCGTAATTTTTCCGGGAAAGAGCGGACGCCATCGGGAACTCCTAGCTTGAATTTAAAACACCCAGGAAATGGAAAAACCATCATGCCACACAGCATGACGGCAAAAAGTGATTATACACAACAAACGGCCAAGTTGTCAATACAATTTTTTAACAAAGGGGATTTAGCGCATCACCGGTGCCGCAATTTCATCTGGCCCAAGGCGCAGCAGCAACCACTGAGACAGAAAACCGACTGTCAGCACAAGATACGCCGCCACATAAATCGAATCGATCAGCATGCTGAGGATGCTGCCCTGCGAGGCCGAAAAAGCATACATCCCGGTTGCGTATGCCCAGGCATACAGACCATCTGAAATGCCCAAGACCAGCAATCCAACCCAGGGGCGCGAGAGTTTCCCGCCACCAAAGGCAATCAGCAAACGCATGGCCGCCAGGCCAAGCGCAAAGTCGGCTATGGCGTAGCAGAATTCGACCATATTGGGAGCGTTGACGATATTCCCGGTCAAGACAATCGCCAGGGCGGTGAGCAAGATCACCCCTAGCCATAACAGGCCCAGAACCCACAACGCAATCCGTTGGCGAAAAACAAGCTCATACTGGCGCAAAAGGGCCAGAGAAAACAGGAAATAGCCAATGAACCAGAACAAATCGGGCAAAGCCGGGGAAGGAACCTCCCCCTGCGCCATGTAAGTAATTACCCAGCTCACTTCGGCCATTACCCATGACCAGATTCCAATGAGAAAATGCAGCCAGACGCCATAGGGCCGGTCGCCGCGCTGGTAGTAACTAAACACGGCCGTCACGCCGCTGGCACACAATAACGCCACAAATGGATAAAACAGATTTACCACCAAGTCCGAAACATCGTCGCCGAAGGGCGCATTGTCATAAACAAAGATGAAAAACACAACCAGCAAAGCTGCGCCCACCAGGGCGGCGTAGAGAATATGTCGTCTCTTCATAGATTAACCCTGGTTTCGCCCAGCAAGTTGTTCTGGCGCAGGGCCACCTGCACCGGTGGGCTGAGGAGTTCAATCCCCTCGCGGACGCTCGACAGCAGCAGTTTGGGACCAATAACGGCCGAGGTGTGCGTGAACACACTCTGGAAAATGGCACGGTATACGGTTACGGCCTGCTGGAGTGAAGCAAAGGTCTGGATGTCATCGACTGACTTGTCGATAAAAGCGATGTTCCAAGATTGGATACGCGCCATGCTATTGATGCTGTCTTCCATTTTACGCAGCAAAACACCCCCGGCCAGTTCTTCATAACGGCTAACCACTTGCTCTGCCAGCAGGGTGAAGCCAAAGTGCAGGCTATTCTCCTGCCAGGCCAGGGTATCACAAAACGGGTAACGGCTTACCTCGCAGGTGGTTTCGTTCCAATGCGAAAGCAAGGCAGCAGCCGCGGCCGATTCGCTGGCCTGGTCGGCATTGACAAATAGATACTGACGAGGCGTAAATCCTTTCCCCGGCAGGAAGACAAAACCCTGGGCGCTAGGCCATTGGATGTGCACCAGGCTGGGGTCTGGAGCAGACTGCCATTCGTTGATCTGGGCTGCCAGGGCGGAGGTCTGTAACGAGTGTATTTCGTGACGATCCTGTTGCTCGATCAGGGTCCGCAAGGCCCGCGTAAAACGGGGCGAGAGCGGACAAACACGAATTTGCGCGTCACCTTTGCCCGCCAGAACCATCGCCAGGTTATCGACCTCGTATCGGGCAGGGCCCGGGTCACTATAACGGTAGCAGGCGGCGGGTTGGCCGTCTTGTAAAAAGATAAAGAATTTTTCGTGGGGGGAATAGTTGACTTCCACCAGGCCGCTGAACAAGTCCTGTTGAAACAACCTCAACATGGCCTGGAATTGGCTGGCGGAGACATGTCGTAGAGACGGGTAGACGTTCTCGAATAGTGTAAGCATGTCCGTTGAAGCAAGACTATGATACCACAACGCCCCCTATGCGAGCATACTGCTCTATGAAACCGGGGTAATCAGGAGATGCTCCTGCATCACATTGCGGCACAAAGGCGAGAGGCGCATGGCGCTTTCGCGCAACAGGACCGCCACCATATTGGCCCCCACCACAGAATCGACATGGTGAAAAATCAATTCGAGCAGGCGCGAGTAAACTTCTGCGGCTTCTTCGGGCGTGGAAAAAACAGCCTGATCGACGATGCTGTTGGTGGCAATGCTGATGTTCCAACCGTGGGCGGCCGTGGTGAAATTAATGTCGCGAATGATGGTACTGAGCAAGATACGGTCACTGATCTCGGCCAGACGCTCGAGCAGGTGACCCACCATGGCTGAAAACGAAAAATGCAGCAGGTATTCGGTCCAGGCTGGCGTAAGGGCGTTGCTGGTAAGCAGGCGCACGGAAGTGCACGCTTCAGGCCAACCATATAAGACGCCCATGCTGCCCGGTGAGTGGAAAACCTGGTCAGGGGAGATAAAGAGGGTATAACGAGCCGCTTTTCCCAGGCCGGGGAACAAGGCCAGACCGTTGGCACCCGGCCAGGTGATATGCACCAGCGCCGGGGCAGGATATTTCATCAGGCGCTCAATGTGTTCTTGCAGACTGGTCTCTTTTGGCAAAGCCTGGAGCGGAATCTCGTCCTGTTCGACCAGGATTTTGACCAGGCGAACCGCCTGCGGGGTGAGGGCCAGGGTGTTGAGCCTCGCCGAAGGGCTGGATTCGTTCAGATTTTGTAGCCAGTCGCCAGCGCCGATACGATCCATCTTTTCGCCGCAGCGATAAACGTTGACCAACCCACCGCGCACAAACAGCAGGTAATGCACCGGCCAGGTTGGAGCCTGCACTTTGACCACGCCGGTCTGCATATCGGCCTGGAAGCCCTGGATGGCTTCGGGCAAGGCTTCACGGTCAATTGAATGGGTTTCGGTAAAATCGGAAGGGAAAAGCAGGTTTGCGCTCATATTCACCTGCCTAAATCTTAACATGAGCATCTGATTTGAATCCGTGCAGAGGCGTTTCAAGAACGTTTCAGCGCAAGCCGGGTTTTAACAGTCTGTAAATATTCACCCCAAGCAGGTCTGAAAGATGTAGAATAGTGACAGCAAATTAACCTGGAGGAGAAATGGCAACCGCAACCGCATCAATCGCAGCAAACGACAAGCGCGAAATATTTGGCTGGGCCATGTATGACTGGGCCAACAGCGCCTTCAGCACCACGGTCGGGACCGTTTTTCTCGGCCCATACCTGGCCTCGCTGGCTTCCGAAGCCGCCAAAGTCAACCCAGACGGAATGGTGCGGCTGGCGGGTATTCCCATTGCGCCAGATTCCTTCCTGCCTTATTGCGTATCCTTTTCGGTGGGTATGCAGGTTCTGTTCCTGCCCATCTTAGGCGCAATTGCAGATTACTCGCACATGCGCAAACAAATGATGCAGCTCTTCGCCGCCATTGGCGCAATTGCCACCGTGCTGCTCTTTTTTGTGATGGGCAACCTGTGGTGGCTGGGCGGCCTGCTCTTCATTGTTGCCAACCTGGCCTTTGGGGCAGCCATGGTCTTTTACAATTCCTACCTGCCAGATATCGCTAGCGAAGATCAACGCGATAGTGTCTCCTCTTATGGTTGGGCCATGGGTTACATGGGCGGCGGACTTTTGCTGCTGCTAAACCTGGCCTTTTACCAATTCCGTGAAGCATTAGGAGTCCCAACCGGGTTGGCGGTGCGCATCAACCTGGCCTCGGCCGGGGTCTGGTGGCTGGGGTGGTCTTATTTCACCTGGACACGCCTGCGGCCGCGCCACGCGCATCGCAGCCTGCCAGCCGGTGAAACCTACGTCAGCGCCGGGTTTCAACAGCTGCGCCACACCCTGAGCGAGATCAAGCACTTCCCCGAAACCCTGCGCTACCTGTTGGCTTATTTCTTATATAACGATGGAATCCAGACGGTGATCGCCGTTTCGGCCACCTTTGCGGCAGCTCCCCTGGTTCGCGGCGGGCTGGAGATTGAAACCGGAACCCTGACCATCGTCATCCTGATGATCCAGTTTATGGCCTTCTTTGGAGCCCTGTTCTGGGGAAAACTGGCCAAATGGATTGGCGCAAAAGAATCAATCATCGTCAGCCTGGTCATTTGGGCCGGGGTGGTCATTTATGCTTTCGGCGGGCTCAAAGGCGATACCCGCGTGACGCAGTTCTTTATCCTGGGCGCTTTTATCGCGCTGGTCATGGGCGGGTCGCAGGCCATCAGCCGCAGCCTGTTTGCGCAGATGATCCCGGCCGGCAAAGAAGCGGAATTCTACTCCTTCTACGAGGTCTCCGAGCGCGGCACCTCGTGGATTGGGCCCTTGCTCTTTGGCCTGATGAACCAGCTTTTTGGCAACCTGCGCCTGGCGATCCTCTCCCTCATCTTCTTCTTTGTCGTAGGCCTGGTCTTGCTGCCATTTGTAAATGTCAAGAAAGCCATTGCAGATGTCAGGAAATACGACGCCGAACACGGCAAATAAAATGTAAATCGCAAAGCATAAAAAAGCCCCTGGAGAAATTCCAGGGGCTTTTTGCTATAACTTTGGTAACACAATCGACTGCTGTTTCTGGTATTTGCCTTTTTTATCGGCATAGGAGGTTTCACACTCTTCATCGGCTTCAAAGAACAGGACTTGCGCCAGGCCTTCGTTGGCATAAATCTTGGCCGGGAGCGGCGTGGTGTTCGAGATTTCCAGGGTCACATAGCCTTCCCACTCGGGCTCAAAAGGCGTCACATTGACGATAATGCCGCAGCGCGCATAAGTCGATTTACCCAGGCAGACCGTCAGCACGCCTCGCGGGATGCGAAAATACTCGATCGAACGCGCCAATGCAAACGAGTTGGGCGGAACCACACACACCTCGCCCACAAAATCGACCATGCTTTTCGGATCAAAGTGCTTGGGGTCTACGACTGCGCCAAAAACATTGGTGAAAATCTTAAATTCATCCGCTACACGCAAATCATAACCGTAAGAAGACACGCCATATGAAATCACCCCTTTGCGCACCTGCGAATCGACGAAAGGTTCGATCATCTTCTTCTCTTGCGCCATCTTGCGAATCCAGTGGTCAGGTTTCAGTCCCATTTTTCTCTCCCGAGTATGAAAGATAATAAAAATCCACAGACCCGCCGCAGTGGTGCCTGGTTTTCAAACACCTGCGATCTCTGTGGAGGTTATAACTGTTATTTTACCGCCCAAATCAGGCTTTAACCAATTTGGGTCCCTGCGGAGTATCAGTCACCACCCAGCCCAGGGCCGCAATCTCGCGGCGATATTCATCGGCGGCGGCCCAATCTTTGCGGGCGCGGGCCGCCTGGCGGGATTGGGCCAGGGCTTCCACTTCGGGCGGGGCGACCGCTTCGATAACGGAAGCTGGCGAGGGGGCGTTTTTGACCATCTCCCAGGCCTCAGCCGCAATGCCGCTTTCAAGCGGGGTCGGCTCCCGGAAGCGACCAATCTCATCCAGGGGAATGGTCGAGCCTGCCGGGAAGATATCGGGATTGCAGGTGCGCACCAGCGAAACCGAACTGACGCCCATCACCAGGCATTCACGCTTCTGGAAGTCAAAAATGATACCGGTATGTTCATCCAGCCCAAGGGTGGTGTGTTCTTCGGGAAGCTGGCGGCACCATTCGCTAAAACGATCCATGCCCACAAAACAGCGACTGGTATCCAGGTCGGTGCCGCCTTCGGCGTTGTTCCAGTGCGGGATGAAGGATAAGGGCGTCTCGAAGCCATCGAACAGGTCGAGGCCGGGAACCACGTGAACATCCTGCCCCACCTTGTAAATCTCGTACACCGGCAGGCCCCACTGACTGATGGCAATCGTGGCCGCGCTGGCAAAAACCAGGGTCGCGCCCAGGCGATGCCGGGCACGCAACACGTCCCAGGCCAGGGTATTTTGAAGCTGGCGAATGGCGTAGGTGGGGCTGCCCGGCCCCATAAAGATGAGATTGGCATGCAAAAGGGGGGCGATGGTCTCGGGGTCATCGGGGCTGAAAGCGGTGTTCTTCTTGCGGGCGGCGATAACATCGATTTGCGGTTTGTAGTTGCCGAGGCGGGTTTTGAGAAAATCGGCCACGCGCCCGGCCACCAACGCCGAGTTCAATTCAAACCCGGCAGGGGTCTCCAACACGGCAATCCGTAGCGGAGCCTGGATCTGGCGCGCAAGATGCTCAAAAACGCGCCCACCCGCCAGGGAGGTTTCGCCCGAGCCAAGAAAGGCAATGGGACCAAGCGTTGTACTCTGGGAAGAGGGATTCATATATGGGATGCTCCTGCGTTACCGGTAAGGGGTGAACAAATTGGCAAAGAACGGGGGCCGTTAAAAAGCAGGCTTATACGCCAAGGCTGATTTTATCCAGAATCGACAAAACCAGGCTGTTTTCAGGGATGTCCTGCATCGAATCGCTGTAGTGCTGGTAGCGGATTTGGCCCATTTTATCGACCACCAACAGCGCCGGAACTCGTCCCAGCTTGAACAGGTTCCACTCCTGGCCGTACAAGTTGGCAACAGTATGCTTGGGGTCAGGCAGGCCGAGATAAGGTAGCTGGTTTTCGCTCCAATAACGCGCGTATGCGCGCGCGCCATCTGGCCCAACACACAAAATTTCCGCGTCACGCGCGGAAAAAGCCGCGTAATCATCGCGCAGGCGCGCGAGATGCGCCCGGCAATGCGGTCACATAAAACCGCGCAGGAAGACCAGGACGATGTTCTTTTGTCCTTTAAAGTCGGATAAACGGATTGTTCGGCCTTCAAAATCTGCCAGGCTAAAATCGGGAGCAACGGTGTTGACTTTCAAGGAGGGCAACCTTTCTTATCGGGGCAGAAAATCGCGCACGGCTTGCATAAATTCAACCGGCTTTTCTTCGTGTGGCAGGTGACCGGCCTGCTGGATAACCGCCAGCTGCGCACCAGGAACCTCCCGGGCCAGTTGAAGGCTTTGTTCGGTAGGCACAATCCGGTCATCGTCTCCGGTGATGACCAGCACCGGTAACGAGAGCTCAGCGAGGCGTTCGGGAAGGCCCAACGGGCGGCTGGCTTTGGTCAATTCCCACAGGGCCAGGTCCCAGTGATGTGAGCGCAGCGGCTTGCGGTATCCCGCCAGGATCTCATCGGTCACCAGGGCCGGGTCGTGGAAAGCGGTGCGAATGAAGTCATCGCCGCTGGTAGAAATCTGGCGCGCCAGCAACGGGCCGAGATGGTCTAGCTGCGGGGTATTAAGCAATGGCCGCACCCAGGCCGGGGAACCGCCGCCCGCATAAACAGCCGCATCAACCAAAATTAGTCCCGCTACCCGCTCGGGATGGGCCAGGGCAGTGGCGATGGAAATTGTCCCACCGGCCGAGTTGCCCACCAGGATGGCTTTTTGCACGCCGAGGGCATCCATCAGGTCGACCACCAGTTGCACCTGGGCCTCGGGGCCATAGGGACTGTCACCTTCCCAGTCCAATGGGCGCGAGGTAAGCCCAAAGGCTGGCCGGTCAAAGGCAATCACACGCCCCAATTCAGAGAAAGGCTGCATCACCTCGCGCCAGGAAAAGACCGACGCGCCAAACCCGTGCAACAAGATGAAGGTGGTTTCGCCCTGGCCCATTTCCTTATAATGAACGCTCAACCCATTCACGTCGATAAAACGGCTGTCCGAGTCGGCCAGTTCTTTTTCTGGAACGGTGTCTTCCAGCGGCGGAACAGGCACCAGGAACGGGCCAAATAAGACAGACACAAGCAGGAACAACACGAGCGTGGAGAGAATCTTTTGCCAGCGTTTCATCGTTTTATGGATTGAGGGATTTAAGGAAATCGACCGTAGCCTGGGCAGCCAGCTGCCACTGGGCTTCGGCGGGGATGGTGGCCGGATTATCACCCGACTGGAGGCCGTAATCGCCAAACTGGGCATGGTTGCCGCCCTCGATGGGAACAAACAGGGCATTCGCAGGCATATTCACCCTGGCAGCAGCCAGGCTGTCGCCGGTCGCCAACCCGTCTTGGGTGCCGTAGACCGATAACATCGGCAGCCCCGAATCCTTCAGGCTGTCGTCGGCGGGGTAGGAGGCCCAGTAGACCAACCCGCCAACTTGCGGCTGGTCAGCGGCAAAAATGGAGGCCGCTACGCCGCCCAGCGAATGCCCGCCGACCACCCATTTTTCAATCTCGGGGAAATCTGCCAGCACCGGGGAGGCCGCGTCGATGTCGAAAAAGGCCAGGTTCAGGCGCACCGGAACCAGCGCAACCAGGTAGCCCTGTTCGGCAATCTGGCGCAGGGCCGGGGCATAGGCGCGATAATCGACACGCCCACCGGGGTAAAAGATAAAACCGATTGTGGGATGCGCGTCGATGGGCGGGCGGGTTTTGGCATCGGTGCGCTGAATCTTGCAGGCGGCCGGGTAAAACAGGATGTATTCACCCTGGTCGAGGACGGTGACGGCGCTATCGGATTGAAGCGCGGCCAGGGCAGCCGATTGCGGACGGGCCGGGGTTTCAGCCCACAGGATGAACCCGCCCAGAATCAGGATTAGCAGTCCGGCGATGACGAGCCCGGTAATTTTGAGTATCTTTTTCACAATTAACCTTTAGCGGAGACACAGGGTCTCAAATTTTCAGCTTTCCAACAACTCACGAACCTTTTGCCACACGGCGTCAAACATGTCGAGGGTCAATTTACCGGTCAGGGTATTCTGCTGGCTGGGGTGGTAGGAGCAGACCAGCCAGGGGCCGGTCTCGCCCAGCCGATAGAAAGCGTTATGAGCGAAGACGAGAGAGGAAAGAGTGTTTTTCTTTCGTTTTTCGTCTTTACCTGGCGGGCAATATATGCGTAAGATGCTCTCAAACGCTATCCGACCTAAAGCGACAACCACTTTGGGCTGGATGAGTTTCAATTCAGCCTCGAGATAGGGCTGGCAGTTGGACATTTCATCGGGTGTGGGCTTGTTGTCGGGCGGGGCGCAGCGACAGACAGGCGCGGTATACATATCCGTGAGAACCAGGCCATCGAAACGGGAGACCGCTTCGGGCTGGTTGGCGAATCCCGCGCGGTACAGGGCCGGGTAGAGGAAATTGCCCGACGCGTCGCCTGTAAATTGACGGCCAGTCCGATTCGAACCATGTGCGCCAGGGGCCAGCCCCACCACAAAGACACGGGCCTGCGGATCACCAAAACCGGGAACAGGTTTGCCCCAGTATTCCTGGTCACGGTAGGCTTTACGCTTTTCGCGCGCGACCTGTTCGCGCCAGGCCACCAGCCGCTCACATTTACGGCAATTGACGATTTCAGTATTCAGGGAGTTTAGTTTATCCATTGTTATAAAAGCGGAAAGTAGAAGGCCTATTGAATTCCTACCTTCTACTTTCTGGTTTTATCCTTTTCGTTTGAGATATTGCTGGAAGAGTGTGCCCAGGTCTTCGAACTGGCGCTCCTCGTAAAATTGATCGCCTTGCAGGCCGGGGAATTTGGCGTATTCGGGAACAGGCCCAACGGTGGGCCGGGTGGCGGCAAATTGTTTTATGACCTCGGCATGCGGTTTGAGCGAGCCATCGGGTCGAACCAGGCCAAAATGCCGCTCGTGGCGTGATTCGCCGCAGGGCGGAACGTTCCACAGCGCCTCGGCGTAATCGGCAAAGCACCAGAGCATGGCCCCGGTTGCGCCTACCGCCTGAAGGTTGGGCAGCACCTGGCGAATGTACTCGCTGAAATCATCCTCGGAGGCCATAAATTGCGTCCGGTCCAGGCCATAGGCCTGCCACGCCCAGGTTTCGGAGGGTTGGCCTTGCAGGTTGGTGCAGCCGCCAAACTCTTCCATCAGGGCGGGTTTACCGGCCAAATGAGCGGTAAGCGCGGTCATAAAAGGCACATGGTCGGGGTCGAGCGGGCCGCGCGCCCATTCGGTATACATGGGATAGGCGTGCATCACAGCCACATCTGTTTCGGCAAAGACATCGTGGACGCGCAAGCCCGTATCTTCTTCCAGGTCACCGGCATGCAGCCCCACCGTAACCGGGGTCTGCGGATCGATATCTTTAATCAAATCGGTCATTTCTCGCACCCAGGCGCGGCCATGCTCGGCATCTTCGGGCCAGGCAAACAGGTCGGGTTCATTGCCCAGGTTCCACATCCAAACGCCTTTATGGTCTTTCAATTCGCGCACCACCGTCTTGAGCAACAACCGTTCGGCGCCACGCGCCATAGGGTCACTGAACATGTTGCGGTAATTGCCATCCGGAACGATTTTTCCCTGGCTGACCACCTGGCGCATAAAACCAAAATAAGGCGACGAAAAGCCCTCGCGCTGTTCTAACAACCAGCGTGGCGCCCAGTTGGGGCCGCTCATGTGTCCGGTGAAAAAGGTTACATCTAGGCCTAGCTTGTGTTTTTCGGCCAGGTCGGCCACTTTGGCCAGGTTCGCCAGCGCATTTTTTTCAACATGGGTCGGCTCGGGCTGAAAATCGTCCCAAAGCAGGAAGATGCGCGCCACGTTCAGGCCCAGCGACTGGATCAGGGCAAAATCATCATCGACTTCGGCCGCATCAAACTGCGACCACCAGTACATGGCCTTGCGGCGCGGCCAATAATTGACGCCAAGGGTAAAAGGTTGCAACATGGGAGCTCCTATCGTGAATAGAAAGTAGAAAGTGGGGTGGCTACTTTCCACCTTCTAAAGAATCAACATCGCGTCGCCAAACGAAAAGAAACGATAACCTTCTTGTTTGGCGCTTTCATAGGCACCCAGCACCCTCTCGCGCCCGGCAAAAGCGCTGACCATCATAATCAGCGTCGATTTGGGCAGGTGGAAATTGGTGACCATCGCATCCACAATCTTGTACTGGTAGCCGGGAAGAATATAAATAGAGGTGGGGCCAGAAAAAGCAGCGAGCCGTGACGAGTGCTCAGGAAAAGCCGAAGCCTGCGCCGCGCTTTCGAGCGTTCTGACACTGGTTGTGCCCACGCCAATAATCTTGCCGCCCGCGGCTCGCGTTGCATTAATTTTTTCTGCCGTTTCTGCTGGCAACTCACACCATTCGGTATGGATCTTGTGCTCGTTTGGGTCGGCCTCGGTCACCGGGGCAAAAGTATCCAGCCCAACGTGCAGGGTCACTTCGGCAAACTGAATTCCCCTGGCCTTAAGTTCATCCATCAGGCGCGGCGTAAAATGCAGGCCAGCCGTCGGTGCAGCAGCCGAGCCGGGCGTCTTGGCATACACCGTCTGGTAGCGCTCCGGGTCGCTTAATTTTTCGTGGATGTAGGGCGGCAGCGGCATTTGCCCGTCTGTTTGGAGATGATTCTCCACCGCTTCGGCAAACCGCACCCGGCGGCGGGACCCTTCCAGGCTGGCAATGATTTCCGCTTCGAGACCGTCCTCCAGCCGCAGCGTCTTCCCCTCGCCCAGGCCTTTCCCACCCACCAGGCATTCCCAAACCAGCTCAGATTCCCTACGCAGCAGCAAGATCTCGGCCTTGCCCCCGGTCGGTTTCCAGGCCTTCAACCGCGCCGGAATAACACGCGTCTGATTAACCACCAGTAAATCGCCGGGATTGAGATAAGCACCAATCTCACGAAAAATGCGGTGTTCCAACTGGCCGGTTGCCCGGTTTAAAACCATCAACCGCGACGAATCGCGCGGCTCCACTGGCGTTTGGGCAATAAAAACTTCGGGCAAGTCGTAATCGAAATCGGAGGTTTTCATCATTTGACTCAAAAGGCAACCCGTCTACAGTCCATCTTTCAAAAAGTTTAATGCCGCCTGCCAAAATGGCGCACCTGGCCCTTTTTCAATATCCAGGTCGTGCCCGGTCTCAAAGCGCACAAACTGGAATTGGGGCTGCGCCGCCAGCACCGGCGGAATCTCAGCATCCTGCAACAGACCGCCTTTTTCGGGGCTGGCCTGGGTCAAGAGCACAGGGCAGCGAATTTGAGCAAAATCTACATCCTGCACGTCGGCAAAAAAGCCCGCAACGCGGCCCTCGGCATGGAAATCCATCACGGCCGGGTCCAACTGCGACATTTCCTCAGCCTGTTCAGGTGGCAGACCACGCCGCAACAATTCGTCTACAGGCCGCCCGGCCAGTTTGCGGCGCAAGCCAAACAACTTTACATTGCGGCGATTGTTCATCACGTCAATGTGGATTGCCAGGTTGAGCGAAGTATCCCCGGTCACCACGGCGCGCACCCGCCCGGGGAAAAACTGGGCCAGGTGCAGCGCAATCGACCCGCCCATTGAGTGACCCAACAGCACAACCGGCTGTGCGCCAAGGTGCTTCAGGACCATTTCACCATCCTGAAAGAAGCGCCTGGCGGTATAACCTTCCGGGCTGCGCCCAGATTTTCCGTGCCCGCAAAAATCAAAAGCCACCACATGCCAATGAGGGGTCAGGGTTGGCAAGATTGCATTGAAAACCTGCCAGCGATTGGTAAAGCCATGAAATAACACAAGCAAAGGCCCGTTTGCAGGGCCTTCGGCGAGGTTGAGAGCACCATATTCTGTAGTCAGCAGGGTTTCACGCAGCATTGTAATCTTTCACAGGGCAAGGGTTGCCCCGGCAACAACTATAACAACCTGGGCTGCTCGCCATTTTCAGGGTAGGCAAAACCGAGGTGGGCATACGCCATGCGGGTGGCGACACGCCCCTGCGGGGTGCGGTCGATAAAACCAAGCTGCAACAGGTACGGCTCAACCACATCCATAATGGTATCGGGTTCTTCGCTGATGGCTGCCGCAATGGTATTGAGCCCCACCGGGCCGCCGCCGTATTTCTCGATGATGGCCTTAAGTACGCGACGGTCGACATCATCCAGGCCAAGCGGGTCCACCTGCATCAGGTCGAGGGCGGCGGCGGCAATCTCGCGGGTGATCTGCCCGGTGCCGCGCACCTGGGCAAAATCACGCGAGCGACGCAGTAAACGCAGGGCAATACGGGGCGTGCCGCGCGCGCGACGCGCCACTTCGGCGACACCTTCAGGCTCCGCTTCCACTTTCAGCATCCTGGCAGCGCGCCGCACGATAGATTCCATGGCAGGCTGGTCATAGTAGTCGAGACGGTATACGGCCCCAAACCGCGCCCGCAGCGGAGCGGTCACCAGCGCCAGGCGGGTGGTGGCCCCAATAACGGAAAAACGCGGCAGTTTGAGCCGAATCGAGCGCGCCGAAGGCCCCTTGCCGATAATAATGTCGAGGGCAAAGTCTTCCATCGCCGGGTACAACACTTCCTCCACCGCCCGCCCAAGGCGATGAATTTCATCGATAAAAAGAATATCGCCCGCCCGCAGGTTGGTCAGGATGGCCGCCAGGTCCCCGGCGCGCTCGATGGCCGGGCCGGAGGTGATTTTGATGTTGACATCCATTTCGTTGGCAAGCACATGCGCCAGGGTGGTTTTTCCCAGGCCCGGCGGCCCATAAAACAGGACATGATCGAGGGCTTCACCGCGCTGTTTGGCTGCCGCAATTAAGATTGCCAGGTTTTCTTTCACCTGGTCCTGACCAATCAGGTCGGTCAATTTCTGCGGGCGCAGGGCATGGTCAACGCGGTCATCGGGCTTGGGTTCTGGGTCTACAGGACGGTTTCGAGGGTCAGTCATAGGTTGATTATACCCAGCGCAGGCACAATTTGCGCTTTTTACAGCGCGTCGATTTGGCAAGCCTAGGCCCCAAAACACCGGCTGCGTTTACCTTAAAAAATAGCCCGGCTACTTGACTCGCACCCTTCAATGATGCTATTCTGATATTAGATATTATATCTAATATCAAACTCCCGCCTTTTTGAGATAAACCCATCATGTTCACAGAGTTAACCACCCACCGCCAGTTACGCAACCTCGTCGCAGACCAGTTAAGAGCGGCCATTCTCGAAGGCCGTTACAAGCCCGGTGAATGGCTGCGGCAAGAAAAACTGGCCCAGGAATTAAATGTGAGCCAGATGCCGGTGCGCGAAGCGCTAAAGGAACTGGCCGCGGAGGGGTTGATTGAACATGTCCCCTACCGGGGGGTACGGGTGATTGCGTTTTCAGTTAACGATGTGGCCGACCTGTATGCCCATCGCGCCTTCCTCGAAGGTCGCGCCGCCGCTGCCGCTGCACACAACATCACCCCCAACGAAATCACCGAGTTGCACCAGTTGATGCTGGAAATGGAAAACAATGCCGCGCCTGAAAACGTTAACGCCTACCGTGAGTTAAACCGGCGCTTTCACCAGGTTATTTTCACCGCCAGCCGTCGCGAATACCTGATTCGCACCTTGCAACAGATGTGGGCCACCTTCCCGACCATGTTGATTGCCAATTTCGCCGCCACGGCCTCACAGCCGCTGCCCGAGCGGGACGCCACCGACACCAGCGAACACCAGGCCATTTTTGACGCCCTCCACGGCCAGGATGCGGAAGCTGCCGAACAGGCCATGAAAGCCCACATTTTAGCCACCGGCAACCAGCTGGTTGCTTCATTACAAAAGAACAAAAACTGACCTCTGGAGCAAATCATGACAACCCTGATGGCGATTGGCGGCGCAATGGATAAAGAAGACGCCGTGATCATGCGTGAGTTTATCCGCCGTGCGGGCGGCGCAGCGGCACAAATTGTGATCTTGCCGCAAGCCTCGATGCTCGCCGATACCGGCGAAATTTATGTCAACCAATGCAAAGAACTGGGCGCCGGCCAGGCAGTTGCGCTGGAATTTCGCCAGCGCAACCAGGTTGGAACGCCTGAACAGGTGCAAGCCATTCGCAACGCCACCGGCATCTTCCTCACCGGCGGGGCGCAGATGCGCATCTCGGCCCTGATTGGCGGAACCATACTGGAAGCTGAACTGCTGGCCGCCTACCGCCGCGGCTGCCTGGTGGGAGGGACCAGCGCCGGGGCTTCGATTCTCTCGAAAACCATGATCGCCTACGGCAAAGGCGGCCCTACCCCACGCGAGCGGATTGTGCAATTTTCGCCGGGCCTGGGCTTCACCGATAAATTTGTGTTTGACCAGCACTTTCGCCAGCGCGACCGGCTGGGGCGTCTCATCTATGCTGTGGCGGCCTATCCCGGCGCGTTAGGCGTAGGGCTCGACGAAGACACCGCCGCCATTGTGGAGGAAGACGCCTCAATCACGGTGTGCGGCTCCGGCGCGGTCACCCTGGTCGATGGCAGCCAGATGGGTTATACGGATGTGGCCGATGTGGAGAATCGCGGCCCGGTGGCGGTTTCCAACCTGAAGGTGCATATTCTCACCGATGGCTGCCGCTATAAAAACGGGGAAGTCCTCATCCCCGAAAAGATGTCCCTGGTTGAGTGATCCAACAGGTGCGCCAAGCCAGCGCACCTGGGATGAATAAATTCCAAAAGGAGAAGAGATATGAAGAAGATTTTATTTGCCTTCCTGGTGTTGGCCTTTGTGCTGGCCGCTTGTGGCGCCCCGGCAGCCACCGAAGCCCCGGCCGAACCGGCCCAGCCCGCCGCGACGGATGCCGCCCCCGCCGAACCGGCCGCCACCGAAGCCCCCACGCTTGACCCCAACGCCCCCGTTAGCGGCGGAACGGTCATCATCGGCACCCCGCAGGAACCCGGCATGATGAACACCCTGCTGACTTCGTCCTCGATCGAAGATGCGGTGACCTCGCTGTTCGTGGAAGGCCTGGTTTCGGTCAACGAAAAGGGTGAATACGTGCCCGTGCTGGCCAAAGAACTGCCGACCGTCTCGGAAGATGGCCTGGTGGTGACCTGGAAACTACTCGAAGGCGTCAAATGGTCGGATGGCTCCGACTTCAACTGCGACGATGTCAAGTTCACCATGGATGGCGCGCTCTCCGACCTTTCACAGGTGAGCGCTGCCGGGTACCGTGATATCGAATCGCTCGAATGCCCCGATCCGTACACCGTTGTCGCCACCTTTGGCGAAATCTATGCGCCCTACCTGCGCCTGTTCGCCTACCTGGTGCCCGATACCGCTGGCCCGCTGGAACAGATGGAAACCTGGGACATCAACCGCAACCCGGTTGGCACTGGCCCCTTCATCCTGACCGAATGGGTTCCTGGCGACCACCTGACCTTTAGCCGCAATCCCTACTACCGCGAAGAAGGCAAGCCCTACCTCGACAGCGTGATCCTCAAGATCCTGCCCTCGCGTGAAGTAGGCATGCAGCTGCTTGGCACCGGTGAAATCCACGCCCTGTGGGACCTGACCGAAGCCAACTTCCCCGAACTCGAACAGCTGTCCTCGCAGGGTGTCTCGTTTGTGGCAACTGTCACCGGCGAGAACGAACTGCTCTCAATCAACTTCGGCGCCAACGACGGCACCGCCCCGGCCGACCCGGCCACCGCCCCGCACCCCATCCTGTACGATCTGCGCGTGCGCCAGGCCCTGCAGTACGCCATCGACAAACAGAAGATTGTCGACGCCCTGTTGTATGGCAATGTCAAAGCCGGTAACAGCGCTGTTCCGGTGGGCACCTTTGGCTGCCCGCAGCCGGTGAGCGAATTCAGCGTGGAAAAAGCCAACGCCCTGCTCGACGAAGCTGGCTGGGTGATGGGCGCTGACGGCATCCGTGAAAAAGACGGCATGCGCATGAGCCTGAAGATTGCCACCACCACCGGCAACCAGCTGCGCGAACAGACCGAACAGGTCCTGGCCGAAATGCTCAAGACCGTCGGCATCGAACTGGTCATCGAAAACGTCCCATCTGACGTGTTGTTCGCCAGCTGGGAAAGCGATGGTATGCGCGATCATGGCACTTACGACCTGGTGATGTACACCACCGGCCCCGGCACCGATCCCGACAGCCACCTGTACTCCAGCTACCACAGCTCGCAGATCCCCACCGCCGAAAATGAAGGCACTGGCGCCAACTTCGCCCGCTATATCAACGCCGATGTAGACGCCTGGCTCGACGAAGCCGCCACCATCACCGACACCGCCGCGCGCAAGGACCTGTACTGTAAAGTGGTCGAACAGATTAACAAAGACATCCCGCGCCTGTTCCTGTACGAGCGCCTGTCCATCATGGGCCACCGCAACGAATTCCACGGTCTGAAGATTTCCCCGACCTTTGTGGACTTCGCCTGGGACTCCGCCAACTGGTGGATGTCCAAGTAACCTAATGGCATTCCAGCCCCTCCTCCCGAAATGGGAGGAGGGGCCAACGCAGGGGCTGAGACCCTGTCATCCAACCACTCCCAGCGAGCTTTTATGGCCATTTATTTCACCCGTCGCGTCCTGCAATCCCTCTTCACGCTGATAGTCATCAGCATGATCCTGTTCGGGCTGATTTCGTCTGTGCCCGGCGGGTTCATGAGCGCCTACACCGAACGCTCCGACTTTTCGCCAGAGGACCTGGCACGCATCCGCGCCAAATTCGGGCTCGACGACCCCATTCCGGTGCGCTACTTCAAATGGCTGGGCAACATGTTGCAGGGCGATTGGGGCAATTCGCTCATCACCAAACGACCGGCGCTGCAAGAGATTGCCGACCGGCTGCCCAATACCCTGTTGTTGATGGGCCTGATGCTGGTCTTCACCCTGCTGGTGGCCATCCCACTGGGGATTCTCTCCGCCGTCAAACAGTACACCTGGTTCGACCACATTTCCACCACCCTGGCTTTTGCGGGCCAATCCCTGCCCGTCTTCTGGTTTGGACTTTTACTCATCATTGTTTTTGCCGTCAACCTGCGCGGCGGCGATGGCAAACCCCTCTTGCCCGGCTCGGGTATGTATACCCTGGGCGCGCCGTTCTCGCTCTGGGATCGCATCGAACACCTGATCTTGCCGGTTACCATGCTCACCTTTGTTTCGGCTGCCGGGTACATGCGCTACCTGCGCTCGTCGATGCTGGATGTCATCCACGAAGATTACGTCCGCACGGCGCGCGCCAAAGGCCTGCGCGAAACCCTGGTGATTTACAAACATGCCCTGCGCAACGCCATTATCCCGCTGGTAACCTTAATCGCACTGGACCTGCCCTCGCTGTTTGGCGGCGCACTGTTCACCGAAACAATTTTTGCCTGGCCCGGCATTGGCCGCCTGTACTTCACCGCGGCACTCAAGACCGACTACCCGTTGGTGATGGCCGTGCTGATGATTGAATCGGCCCTGATTATCGCCTCCAACTTGCTGGTCGATTTCATCTACGCCGCACTTGATCCCCGCATCCGGTTATCATAAACCATGACAATCACCTCCTCCATTACCGCAAGACCGCAAACACTGCGCGAACAGTCCTTATTCCTGTTCTTCTGGGCGCGTTTCCGCAAACACAAAATGGCCCTGGCTGGCGGGATTGTTTCGCTGTTGATCGTCATCCTGGTCACCTTTGCGCCGCTTTTCTCGGCCTACGACCCCATGAGCCAGGACCTGCTCAACCGCTTCCAGCCGCCCTCCGCCGAACATTGGATGGGCACCGATGACCTCGGCCGTGACATGTTTGCGCGTGTCTTGTACGGCGGGCGCATCTCACTGAGTGTTGGCCTGTTCGCCATGGCGATTTCCATTGTTCTCGGCTCTGTCATCGGGCTGGTTTCAGGCTACTATGGCGGCTGGATCGACAGCATTTTGATGCGCGCCACTGAAATCTTCATGTCCATCCCGCGCCTGTTTGTGCTGATCGCCCTGGGCATGTTCCTGCGCACCCTCGACCTGCCCTTCCTGCAAGCCGGTTCTTTCTTGCCCATCTCGGTGGTGATCGGTGCACTTTCCTGGATGGGGACCGCCCGCTTGGTGCGCGCCTCCACCCTTGAGCTTCGTGAACGCGAATTTATCCAGGCTTGCCGCGCCCTGGGCGGTTCGGATGCCCGGATCCTGTTCCTGCGTATCTTCCCCAACATCGCCAGCCCCATCATCGTGTCGGCTACCCTCGGCCTGGCCGGGGCCATCATCAGCGAAAGCGGCCTTTCGTACCTCGGTTTTGGGGTTCAGTTGCCCACCCCCACCTGGGGTAACATGCTTTCCAACACCCAGAGCCAAATGACCACCGCCCCCTGGACGGCCATCTTCCCCGGCCTGATGATTTTCATCATCGTGATTGCCATCAACTACCTCGGCGACGGCCTGCGCGACGCACTCGATCCGCGGCACACAATTTCGAAAAAATAGAGTTCCTGTACAGGTGTCTTCATGAAAAACCGCCTTGCTTTGCTGTTGCTCGCCGCGCTGCTGGTCTTTATGGCAGCGGCCCCGGCAGCAGCCCAATCTAAACCTGGCCTGCTGCTTCCAATCGGCGCAGGATACACCGACACGTATAATGCCATGGCAGGCCACGCCATTGCCAATGCCCGCGGCGAGGTTGTGCACATCCTGGTGCTGGCTTCCCCCTACTCCACCAATGCCCAATCCATCCTGGCGGGTGAACGTGCCCAAAACCTGAAAGATGCCGAGGAACGCCGTCTGCAAACTGAGGGCGCCTGCCAGCGTAACCTACCCGAAGGCTCCACCCTGACCTGCAAAGTGGACCTTTTGCCCATCTTCACCCAGGAAGACGCCAAAAATCCCGAAAACCTGGCCTATTTCAGCGACGATGTTGCCATGATCTTCATCCTGGGCGGCGACCAGGAAACCGGCATGGGGGCCATTATCAACACCCCGGTAGAAGAACGCATTAACGAACTGCATGCCAACGGCACCATCATCGCCGGGACCAGCGCAGGCGCGGCTATGCAATCAAAGCTCATGATCGCCTCCCTGCAAATTGGCTATGGCATCAACGATGGCTTGTTCGCCGGATCTGTCAAACTGTGGAACAGTGAAGAAAAACGCGGCTTTGCATTTGGGGTTCAAAACGCTGTGGTAGACCAGCACTTTATGCAGCGCGCGCGCATGGGACGCCTGCTCAACGTCATCACCCAGCCGGGGCACCCGCACCTGGGCGTAGGCGTAGATGCCTATACTGGGGTTGTCTCAGATAGTGAAGTGCTGCGCGATGTCTTTGGCCTGTACACCGTTACCGTGCTAGACGCTGAAACCTACCACTCTGCCGATGCTGCCCAATACGTCACCATCGACCCCCAGCGCCCGCCGATCATCAGTCTGCGCAATGTGATCGTAAACCTGCTCTCCCCTGGGGAAGTGACCTACGACCTGAACACCCGCACCTCGTCGCTGGGCAACCCGCCCCCGGTACTGGAACGCAGCTTCGAGACCTTGTCCATCCCCGCCGGGGCCGGGCCACTTTTCCTGGGCGGCGACCAGCTTGATTCGCTCGAATCCAGCCCAGTCTTGCAGGCCTTCAAAGAAGTGGCCGGTGAAAACATCCTGATTGTCGCCACCGGCTACCCCTCCGGGCGCTCGGCTGAAACTGCCATCAAAAAATACAGCGCCGGGTTGGGTGTCACCGTCCAATCGCTTGTGGCCGGGGACGAACCCATTAGCCTGCCCCAAGGGATTACCGGCGTGCTGGTCATTGGCAAAGACCAGTCCAAGGCCAACCCGGCCGCCCTGGCTCCGCTCAAAGATTTCTGGCTGGCGGGCAACCCCGTCCTGGCAGATAACGCCGCCGCGCCGTTGTTTGGGGCCTTCTACGCCAATCACGAACCCACCCCGTCTGACTCGGAACTGGCCGAACTGGCAACGCAAAAATCCTTTTGGCAGGGCCGCACCAAAATGGAACCCGGCCTGGGATGGGTCAATATCACCCTCGAACCGCAACTGATTGCCGACCTGCGCTTTGGACGCCTGTTCTCGCTGGCCTATAACCACCCCGACCTGTTGAGCATTGGCCTGAATAAAGACACCGCCCTGCGCCTCAACGCGGACGGCGCAACAGTACTCGGGTCCAATGGCATCTTCGTCTTTGACCTGCGCACTGCCCGGTTGGAACTGGGCAGCAACGACGGTTTCGTGATTGGCAACGCCATGCTGGATGTCTTCGTCCCCGGCGAGTTGGTCCAACCCACCATAGCCGATATCAACGCGCAATTTACCCCCGCGGCAACACCCGTCCTGCCCACGGCAGCCCCCACCGCCACCCCAACCCCCAAGGTCACAGCCACCCCGGCCGCCACCGCCACCAGCCAACCGACCGCCACCAGCCAGGCTGTGACAGACCCAACCCCTGACCCCGAACCGGCTCCGGCAACGACCGCCCCACCCTGGGGTCTGATTATCGGTGCGGTGCTGATTGCGGGTGCAGCCCTGGCGGCCTCCCTCCTCAAAAATCGGCGCTAAAACGCCTTCTGTGATACCCCAAGAAAGAGGAAAGCAGCTTGATGCACTTTCCTCTTTCTTGTTTTTCCATTCTCTTGTATGCTTAAGCACATGGAACCTAAAATCTCAATCATCACCCTTGGCGTCTCCGACCTTGCGCGGTCGGTTAAATTCTATCGTGACGGGCTTGGCCTGCCAACCACCTTCAAAGAAGGCGAAGGAATTGCCTTCTTCCAGCTCAAAGGCACCTGGCTGGCAGTCTATCCATGGGATGAGCTGGCCGCGGATGCCAGCCTGCCCCCCGAACGCACCCGCTTTGGTGGCGTCACCCTGGCGCATAACGTAACCGGCAAAGCTGAAGCCGATGCCGTGATTGCGCAAGCCCTGGCAGCCGGGGCAACCCTGCTCAAACCGGCAGCCGACACCTTTTGGGGCGGCTATAGCGGTTATTTCGCCGACCCGGATGGTCACCCCTGGGAAGTGGCCTGGAACCCATACTTCCCACAAGAATAATCTCCATTGAAATCAGCCTTCTTAAAGATAATTCGCGAGTTATTGAATGCCTAAAGAATCCTTTCCCTGCCCGGCCTGCGGCGCGCCGGTAAACCCTGCGCCCAACCGCGACAATATGCCCTGCCCGTTTTGCGGCTCGGCCCTGACCATCCCTGCCAACCTGCTCTGGCAGCAGAGCCAAGAGCCCGAAAACACCTCCCTGCCAGGTGAAGAAAGACCAACCTTCGACCCCTTCGCAGCGGCGGCAAATGCGCGCTTTAGCGGTGAAAAAGCCCAAAAAGCGCAGGACGAAAGGGAATTTGTAACCGAAACCTTGCGCAAGGCCCAACCCATTGCCACCGGGGCAGTTAGCGCATTTGCCGTTTGGGCTGCGCTGCGACGCTTTATACCCGGCTGCCTGATTGCCCTTGTGGTTCTGTGCACAGCCGTGTGCGGAATAGGCATTATGACACTGGTAATTATGCGCCAGGGAGGCGGATGAGCCTCCAGTGAATGTCTATCACGCCTGTCAGGAATAGAGCCCCGCGCAGGCAAAATTTGCGAACCCTAGGCCAACAAAGGAATTCTCATGCGCAGAATACTTCTCGCCCTGGTAGTTCTCCTGGTTGCTTTTGGACAGGCCAGCCCGGCGCAGGCCAGCGACCCGATCGACCTGTTTTTTGCCGGGGAAAAAGATGCCGTTTACACCGCCCTGACCCTGGCCCCGCCGGGAACCTTTCACTTTGTCACCGACCCGGCTGTGGCGGATGTTTTTTTCTTAAACGGGGAAATACCATCCGATGCAGGCATTGCGCAGGGAATCGCAGCGGGTGCGGGAGTGGTGGTCATCCTCGGGCCGGGGATCAGCGCCTCGCAACTGGAGGCGGTTACGGGGCTTCCGGCAACGCTGCAGACGGTAGGAAACCCGGTCAGCGTGACACAGGCTCCCGGGGCGCAAGATCCGCTGTTAAACGGGATTATCTGGAACAGCGCGCCCCAGCTTCGAGAACGGGCCCAGGTCACATCGCCGATTTCTTCCCTCATCCCGTTGGTGGTCAATTTCGAGGGCGGCGACTGGATCCTGTTCTCGCATGGGGAACGTTTGTTTGTCTGGACGGCTTACCTGGGTGAAAACAACCCGCAGATTCAAGAGTGGGCGTATTTTAATTACCTGGTCTATCACCTGGCGGTGCGCGCGGCGGGCGAAACGCCGCTCAGCTTTGCCGATTACCCCGCCAGCCCGGTGCCGCATGCCAGCGACCGAATCTTGCTGCTGGGTGTGATGGGGCTGCTGCTGGCGACAGCCATGGTCGCTTTTGTGTTGGTGCGGCGCTACAGCCTGGCTCATCCCGAGGCGCTGGATGCAATTGTCTCGAACCGCGCGGCTTTTGAGACCAAAGAAGCCGCCACCGAATGGGAAAGTGTGGGCTTTCACCGGCCTTTGGGTGGCTTTTTGGTGGCCCTGAGTATGGGCCTGGTGTTTTTCATCCCGCTTATCATCTACCAGAACCTGATCCTGCCTTCGTTTATCCTGCCCTCGGCGCAAGCCCTGGGAATTTGGGGACGTGTAACCCAGTTTTTTGCGCTCACCTGGCAATTTTTTGATATGGGCACCAGCATCGCTTTTATCAAATACCTGTCCGAATACCGGGTACGTGACCCGAAAAAGGGCATCCAATACGGGCAGGTATTTGTATGGTGGCAGTTACTCTCCGGCGCGGTGCAGGTTTCAATCGTCATCGGACTAGCCAGCACCTGGGCGCCGGGTTCGGCCTATGCGCTTTACGCCTGGAGCGTCATCCTGCATTCGTTTATCCAACTGCCGGGTTTTTACCTGGTCTTCCGGCATGCTTTTAACGGCTTCCAGCGAGGCGATTACAGCCGCATGCTCGACATCGGCCAGCAGGTGATCTTGCCAATGCTGGTACAGCCGGTTTTTGTTTTGCTCATGTTCGCCTGGGGGCGTTCCAATCCGGCCTTTGGCAGCGCCATGGGCGGCCTGCTCGGGCTGGGAATTGCGGCCTACAGCGCCGAGTTGCTGACCTTCCTGTGGGGGTTGTGGCTTTACCGGCGCATCGGCTACAACGCAAAGGTGCTCTTCCTGGCCCACTTCGATTGGGAAGTGGTCAAGACCAGTTTCAAATTTGGGGTGTTCGAGATGCTGGGCTCCATTGCATGGGCCGGGGGCCAGGCCGCCGAAATCGCCATCACCCAGGCGCGTCTCATCAACTATGCCGAAATCTGGGGCAACTGGGGGCTGGCGCAAAATTTCGTCTTTGCCTTCAATGTCATCGCCACCCTGGGCGATAGTGTCATGCCCGCAATTTCAGAAGCGGTTTCAAACGGGAAGAAAATCCTTAGCCAGTATTACGCGGTGATGTTTTACAAATATGGCGGTATGGTAAGCGGATTCATCGCCGCCGTGCTTTTTGCGGTTGCCGACCGCTTTATCCTCGGCTCCACGGGTCCGGAATTTGGCCGGGCCGCCGTTTACGTCATTCCGCTCACGCTGTGGGGGGCGCTGCAATACCCATCCTGGGTTGGCGACCAGGTGCAATTAGGCTCAAACAAGCCTTATCTTAAATCGCTAATGGTGGCCGCCGAACAGGTCTTGCGCGTGCTGCTGGCGCTTTTCTTGCTGGCACAGTTACAGGTCACCGCCCTCATCATCGCTTACCTTGTGGCGCTCACCGCCAAGGGACTGGCATCCTATTTTGTCAACCACCGCACCTGTTTCCCGCAAAAGTTCTACTTCTGGCAAGCTGCTGCCGCCCCGCTGCTGGCAGCGATTGCCCATTACGCAGTTTTGCGCTGGCTCACAGGCCTGATCTGGCAGGGCGACCAGATTACCAGTGTGCTGATTTTCTTTATCGCCATCCTGCCCAGCTTCCCACTCTATAACTTCTTCTACGCCCTGTTCGGTGGCTGGGACCAGGCCACGCTGGACGAGCTTAAAGACGCCGTTGAGATGACCGGTTCCTTCCGCTGGTTGGCTTATGTCCTCACCTACTGGCCGTCGCGGGCCGGGGCCCAGCTGAGCCCGCTCACCGACCGTTTCCCCATCTCCATCCGCACCGAAGCCATGCGCGAGGCACAAAGCCTGACCCACGAACGGGTAAAGTTATAATTCGGCTCTTTATTTCTGTTAGAATTTCTTCATAACCCCACCACCGGAGACCTTCCTTGCTGACCCAATCTTTCCTTGCTGATGAATTCCGCTCCCTCGGCATGACCGCTGGCGATACCATCTTTGTTCACTCGGCTTATTCCTCGCTCGGGCGCGCCCCTGGCGGCGTGGAAGGCGGCCCGCAGGGCGTGATCGACGCCATTCTCGAGGTGATCGGCCCTTCAGGTACGCTGATCATGCCGACCTTCAATTACGACTTCCTGCGCGGCACACCCTGGGACATGCGCACCACGCCCTCGCAAATGGGCGTGCTGACCGAACTCGTCCGCCTCGACCCGCGCGCCAAACGCATGTTCCACCCGATCTACTCGATGGCTGCCATCGGCGCACACGCCGACGAACTGGCCGCACACCGCTCCAACGACTGTTTCGGCGAGACGACTATATTCACCAAATTCCGCGAGTGGGACGCCAAAATCCTGATCCTGGGCCTGGCCTACAGCAAATCGATCACCTTCCTGCACCACTGCGAGCAAATGGCCGGCGTCGATTACCGCTTCCTGAAAGAATTCAAGGGCACCGCCATCGATTTGCAGGGCAAACCGCACGAGGTCGCCTACACCATGTTCGTCCGCGATGTGGAAAAGGGCGTGGTGCTCGACTTCGAGCCGATCGGCGCGCTGCTCGACAGCCAGGTGGTCAACAAGCGCACCATCGGCCTGGGCGAGTGCCGCCTGATGAAGTGCCAGGATGTTTTCAGGGTGGCGGTCCAGGCGCTGAAGGACAATCCCGGCCCCGGCCTGACCTACATCCTCGAAACGGCGGACAAGGCCAAAGACTGGATCCCGCCGATGAAACCGATCACATCTTTGAAGGATATCCTAGCGGAGATCATCCCGTTACACCGCACGCTCGCATCCGATGGGATGGATACCGCGCTGGAGATCATCGGCTCGTACCTGCCTGAAACCGCCCACTACAAAATTGAAACGTATCCCCCCCTGACGCCGGTCTGGACCTGGTACGTGCCCGAGCGCTACGAAGTGCATGAAGCCTACCTGGAAACCGAGGACGGCCAACGGGTGGTCGATTTCAAGGACAATCCACTGCACCTGGTCTCTTACTCGCTGCCGATGGACACCGTCATGCCCTGGAGCGAGCTGGAACCGCATCTCTACTACAACGAAAAACGCCCGCACGCTATCCCGTGGAAATTTAAATACTACGATCGCTCGTGGGGCTTCTGCCTGAGCAAAAACCTGTTCGACAGCCTGCCGCGCGACGTGAACTACCGGGTGGTGATTCGCTCCGAGTTTTTAACCGACCCGGCGGCGGGAGGATTCAAAGTTGCCGAGGCGGTCATCCACCCTCGGGGCGGGAAATCTGAAACAGCGGGCGAGATGTTTATCATGGCGCATACCTGCCACCCCAACCAGGCCAACGACGATGCCGCGGGTGTGGTCACGGCCATCGAGGTGGCGCGGCGGCTGGCGGCGAATCCGCTCCCGGCCGGTTCGATGAGCATCCGCTTCTGGTTTGGCGCTGAAACGATCGGCACGATCGCCTACCTGGCCCAGCACGAGGATTTGATCCCCGGCATTAAGGGCGGCATTTTCATCGAGATGACCGGCAACGACAACACGATCGCGCTCCAGCACACCCGCCAGCACAACGCCGCGCTCGATAAAGTCGGGCAGTATGTGCTCAAGAAACGGGGAAAAGAGTTCCGGGAAGGCACCTTTGCGGATGTAATCGCCAACGACGAGCGCGTCCTGAATGGCCCCGGCATCAACGTCCCGTGCATTTCCGTCACCCGCTACCCCTACCCCGAATATCACACCACTGATGACAATCTCGAGATCATGCACGAGGACAAATTGCAGGAAGCGGCGGATGTGATCGAGGAAATCATCCGCGTCTATGCCACCGATTACCTGCCCAAGCGCAAATTCCGCGGCCCGGTCTTTCTTTCGGGGCACGGCCTGTTCGTCGACTGGCAGGTCAACTGGAAGCTGAACCGCGCCATCGAAAAGATGATGATGCGCTTCGAGGGCAAACAATCGGTCTTTGAGATTGCCGACGAACTGGATTTGGACTATTGGGAAACCCGCGAATATATCGAAAAATTCCGCGTCCGCAACCTGATCGAAGCCCTGCCGCTGCCCGAAGTAGCGGAAAAGGCATGATATATTGCCCAACAAAAACAGGCTGGAGAAAATCTCCAGCCTGTTTTATTGTCGTTTTTTACACTTGCGGAAGGTTTCGGCGCAGGAGGCTGTACATCCCCAGGCCGCGGGCGGCGCCTTCGGCCACACAGGTAAGCGGGTTATCAACCAGGTAAGCCGGGATGCCCAGCGATTTTGTCAACAACTTGTCGATGCCACGCAGCAGCGCCCCGCCACCGGTAAGAGCCATGCCACGGTCGATGATATCGGAAACCAGTTCGGGGGGAGTCTTCTCCAGCACCCGACGACAGGTTTCAGTCAGCGATTTAAGCGGCTCTTGCAGGGCCTCAACAATTTCACCGGTGGTGAGTGTTACCGGGCGAGGCAGGCCGGTCACCTGATCCTGGCCCTGTACTTCCATGCTCTGTTCTGTATCCTGGGGCACAGCGGCGCCAATTTTGACCTTCATTTGCTCGGCGGTGAACGGCGAGATGATGATGCCATATTTGCGGCGCACATAGTTGACAATGGCCTCATCCATTTGCTGGCCGCCTGCGCGCATGGTCTCAGCAGAGACAATGCCATACATGGCCAGAACAGCCGCCTGGGTGGCGCCTCCGCCCAGGCAGACAACCATATTGCCGGAGGGTGAATTAATCGGCAAATCCACGCCCAGGGCTGCCGCCAGCGGCTGCTGGATGAGGTAAGCATCCCGCGCACCGGCCTGGAGCACTGCCTCATGCACGGCGCGACTTTCGACACTGGTGACCCCATACGGGACCGTGATCATCACATTGGGTTTGAAAATGCGCAACGGACCGCTGACGCGCTGAAGCATGACCCGCAGCAGGCTTTCGGTGATTTCATAATCGGCAATGACACCATTTTGGAGCGGCCGGGCCACTTCGATGGTATCTGGAACACGACCTTCCATGTCACGCGCTTGTTTGCCAACTTCGACAATCTTCTGGTCAGCAACGTCAATGGCAACCACCGTCGGTTCTTCAACGATGATTTGTTGCCCTTCAGCAACACGCGTGTACATTGTCCCCAGGTCAATTCCCAGGTCTTTCGAAAATCCTGCCATGGGTGTGTTTTACTCTTCGTAGGTTGTGCGCTTGTTGGAGCGGAAACGTTTTGCAGCATCAAGTCGCAGGTTAGAGCGACGCAGGGCGGCCTCAAGGGCTAAATAGGCATCCACGTCTTCGGGGCGAACATTGGACAGGGCATCTTCGGCTCGTTTTCGAGCCGCTTCGGCGCGGGCCACATCGATTTCATGCACATTTTCGGCGGCATCTGCCAGTACGGTAATGATATCAGGCTGAATCTCAGCTACACCACCTGCCACAGTGAAGACCTGTTCCTCGCCTTTGGTGCGGACCTTGATCAGGCCAAACTTGAGTGTGGTCAGCAAAGGCGCGTGATGCGGTAAAACGCCCATTTCGCCATCCATACCCGGCAAAACGACAATGTCTGCATCGCCTTCGTAGACCATACGGTCCTGGGAAACGATTTCACATCGAATCGGCATAAGAGTTCTCCGGTGTCATGTGCCAGGCATCAGGTTTTTGACTGACGCCCGGCACCGGACACTTGACACAGATTTAACCGCCCTTAGCCAGTTTTTCGGCTTTTTCGCGGGCATCGTCGATGGTACCAACCATCTGGAAGGCCTGTTCGGGCAGGTCATCGCACTTGCCGTCGAGAATCTCGCGGAAGGAGCGGATAGTGTCACGCAGCGGGACATACACACCCTTGATGCCGGTGAACTGCTCGGCGGTGACGAAGGGCTGGGAGAAGAAGCGCTCGATCTTGCGGGCGCGAGAGACCAGCAACTTGTCGTCTTCGGAGAGCTCATCGACACCGAGAATGGCGATGATATCTTGCAAGTCTTTGTAGCGCTGCAAAACGCGCTGAACTTCGCGGGCGGTGGCATAGTGGTCAGCGCCGACGATGTTGGGGTCGAGAATACGGCTGGTGGAGGTCAACGGATCTACAGCCGGGTAAATGCCTTTTTCAGCGATGGCGCGTTCGAGGGCGATGGTGGCGTCGAGGTGGGTAAAGGTCGCCACCGGGGCCGGGTCAGAGTAGTCATCGGCAGGGACGTACACAGCCTGCATCGAGGTGATGGAGCCGGTGCGGGTGGAGGTAATGCGTTCCTGCAGTTCACCCATTTCGGTCGCCAGGGTGGGCTGGTAACCCACCGCGGAAGGCATACGCCCGAGCAACGCTGACACTTCGGAACCGGACATGGTGAAGCGGAAGATGTTATCGATGAAGAGCAGCACATCCTTGCCCTGGTCGCGGAAGTATTCGGCCATGGCGAGGGCCGAGAGGGCCACACGCAAGCGCACGCCGGAGGGCTCGTTCATTTGACCGAAGACCATCACCGTGTCTTTCATAACGCCCGATTCGATCATTTCGCGGAAGAGCGAGGTGCCTTCACGGGTGCGCTCGCCGACGCCAGCAAACACGGAGTTGCCCTTGTGAACGCGCGCAATGGAGGAGATCAGTTCGGTAATGACAACGGTTTTGCCCACGCCCGCGCCGCCAAAGATACCGGTCTTGCCGCCCTTGGTGAAGGGGGCGATCAGGTCGATGACCTTGATGCCGGTTTCAAAGATTTGTACGCCGGTGGATTGTTCATCGAAGGTGGGGGCCAAACGGTGAATGGGATAATGGCTGGCCGCATCGACCTCGCCTTTTTCATCTACCGGTTTGCCCAACACATTGAAGATACGCCCGAGGGTGGCAGGGCCCACCGGGACCAGGATGGGTGCGCCGGTGGCAATGGCAGGAACGCCGCGCTGGAGGCCGTCAGTGGAGTCCATGGCAACGGTACGCACCCAGTTGTTCCCAAGGTGCTTCTGCACTTCCAGAATCAACGCTTCTTTTCCATCACGAGCAACTTCAATCGCTTCGTAAATTTCGGGCAGTTCCCCATCAGGGAAGGCAACGTCTACCACACCGCCCAGAATCTGAACCACACGTCCAGTCGAATTAGCCATTCTCTCCTCCAGCATGTTGAGATGCCTGGGCCAGCGCTTCAGCGCCGCCAGCGATATCGAGCATATCGTTTGTAATCACTTGTTGTCTTACCTTGTTGTATTGTAGTTGCAGGTCGCCCACCAATTCGAGCGCATTATCGGTTGCGTTACGCATGGCAACCATGCGCGCGGCGTGTTCCGAAGCCAGCGATTCGAGGATGGATTGGTACACCTGCAAAGCCGTGAAACGCGGGACGATTTCATCCAGGATTTCACGCTCGGCCGGTTCGTAGATATACGCCGCCGAATTGCGCTTAACCTGCTCAAAAGATTCCACGCGACCTTCGCTGCTTTCCACTTCGAGGGGCAGCAACTTCTTAACCGTGGGATCTTGCTTGACCATGTTGACGAAGTCGGTGTAAACCAGGTGAACTTCGTCGGCGCGGCCGCTCAGGTATTCATCCACCGCCAGGCGACCAATGGCCGAGACATCAGCGAAGGATGGCGCAGCAGGCAGGTTACTAAAATCGGCAATCACGTTTAGGCGGCGGCGGACCAACAGGTCGCGGCCCTTGCGTCCCACAGCAATGTAGCTGACCGGGGTGGGCCAGTTGGCAAATTTGCGCAGCACAAACCGAATCAGGTTGGTGTTATACGCACCCGCCAGGCCACGGTCGCCGCTGACCACCACCACCAGGGTCTGTTTGACCTCGGCGCGGCCGGTCAGCAACGGATGCAAGGTATCGCGCCCCGGCTGCCCGGCAACATGCGTGAGCACCTGCCAGGCTTTGGTGGCGTAAGGACGCGTACCCATCAGGGCCGAAATCGCCTTGCGCACCTTGCTGGCGCTCACCGCCTGTAACGCGCGGGTCACCTGCGAGATATTTTTGACACTTTTGATGCGGAGTCGCATCTCTCGGGCAGAAGCCATATGGTTCTCCTAAGTACGGAATACGTTCCACTTATTCAATCAGCGGAACGCATTTCGTCATGCTAGCCTTGCCACGTAGATTTGAAAGCCGACAACGCTTCACGCAACTTCTTTTCATTGTCAGCAGTGATTTGCTTTTTCTCGGTGATGTCTTTCCCAATTTCGGGATAAGACTGGTCGAGGTATTTGACCACATCCAGTTCCCACTGGCGCATCTTTTCCACCGGAACTTCATCGGCAAAGCCCTGGGTACCGGCAAAGATGACCATTACCTGGTGTTCAAGCGAGGAGGGAGCATACTGTGGCTGCTTCAGGATTTCCTGCATGCGGCGGCCACGGTTCAACTGTCCCTGGGTAGCCTTGTCCAGGTCGGAGCCGAACTGCGCAAAGGCAGCCAGTTCACGGTAGGAGGCCATATCGAGGCGCAAACGGCCTGCCACCTGGCGCATGGCTTTGGTCTGGGCGGCGCCACCTACGCGCGAAACCGAGATACCCACGTTGACACCCGGACGAATACCAGCGTTGAACAGGTTCGACTCGAGGTAAATCTGGCCGTCGGTGATGGAAATAACGTTGGTCGGAACATAAGCCGAAACATCGCCCAGCAGGGTTTCAATGATCGGCAAAGCGGTCAGCGAGCCACCCGTATTGGCAACCTTGGCCACCTTGAAGCCTTCGCCCTTGGCCTTAACTGTTTCCTTGGCGTCATGTTCCGCCATCGGGCCGGTGTAAATCTTGCCATCCAGCGCATCGGCCTGGGTTGCCTGGCCATCAAAATCGGCTTTCACCACCGCATAGTTAACCGACATGCGCGCAGCGCGTTCCAGCAGGCGGGAGTGAAGGTAGAACAGGTCGCCAGGATAAGCTTCGCGTCCAGGCGGGCGGCGCAACAGCAGCGAAACCTGGCGATACGCCCAGGCGTGTTTGGAAAGGTCATCGTACACTACCAGCGCATCGCGGCCGGTTTCCATGAATTCTTCACCCATGGCGCAGCCGGAATAAGGCGCAATGTACTGCAAAGCCGCCGATTCATCTGCCGAGGCCATCACGACGATGGTGTGATCCATCGCACCGTGCCGCTCGAGCAGGGCCACGGTACGAGCAACCGCCGCCTTCTTCTGGCCGATCGCTACATAAATACAAACCAGGCCCTTGCCCTTCTGGTTGATGATCGTGTCAATCGCAATGGCGGTCTTGCCGGTCTGGCGATCGCCAATGATCAGTTCGCGCTGACCACGACCAATCGGGATCATTGCATCAATCGCCTTGATACCGGTCTGAACAGGAGTATCCACGTCCTGGCGCCCCACCACACCCGGAGCAATACGCTCGATCGGGCGGTAACCACTAAACTGGAGCGGGCCCTTGCCGTCAATCGGCTCGCCGAGCGCGTTTACCACGCGTCCGACCAGGCCGTCGCCAACGGGAACAGAAGCAATACGCCCGGTGCCGCGCACGGTCATGCCTTCGGTGATCCCAGAGTACTCACCCATGATGATCACGCCGACACTATTCTCTTCGAGGTTGAACGCTGTGCCGATCACGCCATTCTCAAAACGTACCAATTCTTGAGACTTGATGTTGGCCAGGCCTTCCACACGAGCGATACCGTCACCGGCCTCGACGACCGTGCCAATGTCGCTGACGCTGACCTCGGGCTTGAACGCGTCAATCTGCTTCTGAAAATCGCTGGTGATTTGCTTAATCAGGTCTGTCATTTCGCCTCCACGCCAAAATTTATCCTGCCTTTGGTGAGTGTATTTTATTTTTCGACCCGAAGGTCGTTATTACCGGGGAATTAAATTGAAATACGGTCCTGGCACCTGCCAGAACGGGCCAATCATACCTGAAAGGAGGGCAAATGTCTAGTTACATAAATCACAGACCCCATCACCCCGCGTCACAAACCTCGGCTGAGGCAAAGACTGAATTATTACAAAACCTTAATGCAACTCCCCTTGTCTTGCGCGCGTAATGTACTATACTACCCACGATTTTACTCAAGGAGAGAAAAAAATGACCGATGAACCGCTATCTCAAGATTCCGAAAAGCCTCCCAGTCGCCTGCGGCCCGAGAAACCCTGGCTGGTAGCCGTCCTGGCCAATATCAAGGACGATAACGCCCAGCTCCCCTCCGATGTCGCTGCCGACGCACTGGCCGATTACGACCACATCGAGACGATTGACTGTATCCGCAATGCCATCGAAACCGATGGACACAAAACGGTCTTTATCCAGGCAGACCGTGAACTCCCCTACTCCCTGCGAGACATAAAACCTGATATCTGTTTCAACATTGCCGAAGGCCTGGGCGGAGACGCCCGCGAGGCGCAAGTGCCGGCCCTGTTGGAGATGTTACGCATCCCCTATACCCATTCACGGGTCATGGCAAATGCCATTTCGCTCGACAAGACCCTTACCAAGCGCATCTGGCGCGACCGTCGCCTGCCGGTAGCCCCTTTCCAAGAATTCATCGTTGGCGATGAACCGCTGCGCGCCGAGCTGCGCTTCCCGCTCTTCGTAAAACCGGCTCGCGAAGGTACCGGTATGGGCGTCGATACCAAGGCCATTGTCAATAGCGAAGCTGAATTGCGCGAACGCGTCAAATACATCATCGGTGTTTACCGCCAACCAGCCCTGGTGGAAACCTTTCTCTCCGGGCGCGAATTTACCTGCGGGCTCATCGGCCGCTGGGACTCGAAAAAATACTCGCGCCACCCCGAATGGTACGATGACAAACACGGCTACCATGTTTTCCCGGTGCTGGAGCTGGATAGCAGCCGCTCAGTCACACCCGGCATCTACAGCCAGGCCTCCAAATCCAAGAACATTGGCGAAGAGGGTGCACCCGGTTACATCTGCCCGGCCGAAATTGACCCCGAACTGACCAAAAAACTGCAAACCCTGGTCGTTAAGGCTCACATGGCGCTTAAAGCGATTGATGTTTCCCGCACCGATATCCGCCTAAATGCCGAAGGTGAGCCGATGTTGATTGAAATCAACACCCTGCCCGGCCTGACCCCCGGCTACAGCGACCTGTGCCTGGAAGCCGCCGCCGAGGGAATTTCATACGAGGATTTAATCCTCGACATCTTATACCTCGGCGCCAGCCGCTGGGGCATGGTGGAAGCGCGCGAACTGGCAACCCCTGCCCGGCGCAGCGCTGGTTCCCGCTCACTCCTGCGAGGCTGACCCAACCCATCCCAAAAGGGTCATGGCTTGTAAGCCGTGACCCTTTTGCATTTAAGCATGCAATCACCTGATTTGACATACAATAAAGATGTAGAAAGGGTCACCTTATGCATGCTCTTCGCCTGAATGCTGCTGCCCCCATCGAAAGCAAACCGCTTGTCCACGCGGAACTGCCGCTGCCACAGCCGGAACCCGGCCAGGTGCGAATTCGCGTCTCGGCTTGTGGCGTATGCCATACCGACCTGCACACGGTTGAAGGCGAGATCCAGCCGCCGCGTTTCCCGCTCACACCCGGCCACCAGGTGGTAGGAACAGTGGAAGCGCTAGGCGAGGCAATCAACGTTCCCCTGCGCATTGGGCAGCGTGTGGGGGTACCGTGGCTGGGTTGGGCTTGCGGAACCTGCGAATACTGTCAGCGCGGCGAAGAAAACCTGTGCCCCAACGCCCGCTTCACCGGCTTCAGCCTGGATGGCGGTTATGCTGAAAACATGCTGGCCGATGCCCGTTACGTCCTGCCCCTGCCCGAGACCATCCCCGACGACCAGGCCGCGCCTTTGCTATGCGCAGGCATTGTTGGTTACCGGGCGCTCAAAAAAGCCGATATCCAGCCGGGTGAACGCGTTGGTTTGTACGGGTTTGGGGCCAGCGCCCACCTGTGCATCCAGGTTTTGCATCACTGGGGCTGTAAAGTGTCCGTTTTTACCCGTGATTTTAACCACCAGGACCATGCCAGGGCGTTGGGAGCGGCCTGGGCGGGCAGTGCAGGCCAAAATCCGGGTTATTTGCTCGACCGGGTGGTGATTTTCGCCCCGGCGGGGGGCATTGTCGTCCGGGCGCTGGAAGCCGTCCGTCCCGGCGGGACCATCGCCATTAACGCCATCCACATGAGCGACATTCCCTCGTTTGCGTATTCCAAGTTATGGGGAGAAAGGACCCTTCGCTCGGTAGCGAATGCCACCTACCGCGACGGGCAGGAATTCCTGGCCCTGGCGGCCACGGTGGGGATCGAATCCACTGTAACCGTTTACCCGTTAAACGAAGCCAATCGCGCCCTGGACGATCTTAAACATAGCCGCTTCAACGGCGAGGCGGTCCTCAAAGTTTATTGACATTTGTCACTAGGGGGAAGAATCGCGCCGGTTGTATAATGATTTTGCCCTGTCTTTCACAAACCAACTGGAGAGAACCAATGACAGCACAAATCATCGATGGAAAACTAATCGCCCAGCAAGTCCGTGAGCAAGTGGCCGCCGAAGTAGCCAAACGCACCGCTGCCGGGAAGCCCCAACCCACCCTGGCCACCGTCCTGGTCGGCGACCGGGTCGATTCGGCCACCTACGTGGCCGCCAAAGGGAAAGCCTGCCAGGAACTGGGGATGGGCTCGGTCAACCACCACCTGCCAGCCGATATCAGCCAGGAAGACCTGGAAAAAGTCATCAGAGACCTGAACGCCGACCCGGCCATTAGCGGCATCCTCGTCCAATTGCCGCTGCCGGGCCACCTGAATGAAGAACGCGTCTTGCAACTGATCAGCATCGAAAAAGATGTGGATGGATTCTCGCCCATCAACATTGGTCGCCTGGCCCAAAAGGGACGCGATCCCCTATTTGTGCCGTGCACCCCTTACGGATGCATCTACCTGCTCGAACAGGCCGGGGTTAAGATTGAAGGCGCAAACGCCGTGGTGCTGGGCCGCTCAAACATCGTCGGGATGCCCGCCGCGCTGCTGCTGATTGGCAAGAATGCCACCGTAACGGTTTGTCACTCACGCACCAAAGACCTGCCCGGTGTTGTGCGCCAGGCCGATATCCTGATTGCGGCCATCGGCAAGACCGAAATGGTACGCGGCGACTGGATCAAACCCGGCGCAGCGGTCATCGATGTGGGTATTAATTCCAAGCCAGATGCCAGCAAAAAGAGCGGCTACCGGCTGGTGGGCGATGTCAATTTTGACGAAGCCAAAGAAGTAGCCGGGTTCATCACCCCCGTCCCCGGTGGCGTCGGCCCCATGACAATTGCCATGTTAATGAAAAACACCCTGCGGGCAGCACAGATCCAACAGGGCGAATAAGGTTTTCTGTATATTCAGCGGCGGGCGATGATGACCTCATCGCCCGCCTTCTTTTTTATCCTTCCACCAGCCGGTTGTACTGGCGCATCACCTCGCGCAGTTGCTCATGTGGCAGGGCATGGAAAGTGATGTTCTCGTGCCCGTTCATCGTCTCGGCGGCCACCAGGGCGTTGATAATGGCCTCCTCGGTGGCATATGCCGTAGCCCAGAAAATAGTGTCCAGGCTGTCATTGGGCAGCATCGTGACATGGGCCAGGCCGCCCTCCGGCCGGGCACAGCCAGGGTTGGCGGTTGAAAAAGCGATGAAAATATCGCCCGAGCCGTTGCCCGCCATCCCGCCCGTGCGCGCCAGCCCAATGGAAGCCCGTTTCGCCAACCGGCGCAGCTGATACGGAACCAGCGGCGCATCGGTAGCCACCACCACGATAATCGAACCCTGCTCGCGGAACGGGTTTTCGCCATTCGTCAACGGGGAGTTTTCGGTGATGTGCTTGCCCACCGGCACACCCGCCACAGTCAGTTGGAAGCGCCGCCCAAAGTTGGACTGTACCAACACCCCGACCGTGTACCCGCCAAATTTTTCTGGCAGCACACGCGAGGAAGTCCCGGTTCCAGATTTAAACTCAAAACTGGTCATTCCGGTGCCGCCGCCCACATTTCCTTCCGCAACTGGCCCACCGCTGGCCTGATCCAGCGCGGCGAGCGTGTGCTCAATATGAACATGGAACTCATTCATATCATTCAGCCAGCCGTCGGCGGTTTCGGTCACCACCGGGCAAGACCACGGCTGGAAAAACTTGCTATTTTTGGCCTGCCAGTGAATGATGGCATCACGGACCGTGCCCACATTGTGTGTGTTGGTAATGCCAATTGGGCCTTCCAGGAAACCGCCCTCATCGATCCAGGCGGTGCCAGTCATCTCACCATTCCCGTTTAACGGGAACCAGGCCGCAAAAACCGGGTCATAATCTTGTTTGCCACGCGGATGAATGACGGTCACACCGGTACGGCAAGTTTGACCTTCAATCAGGGTCTTCATACCTACTTCAACGCCAGATACATCGGTGATGGCGTTATACGGGCCAGGGGTACCCTCAAAAGGGATGCCCAGGTCGCGGGCGCGGGGTTTGGTTGCCATAAAATTGTCTCCTCCGCCCGTATTGTACAGGAAAACAGAAAGGCGACCCGAACCGGATCGCCTTTCTGTTTTTATTCATACCTGAAGCGCCATACTCCCAGGGTGAAAAACACGGCCGCAAACCCCAGTAACACCCCGGCTTCGGGCAGGATATCGACCAGGCCGCGCCCACGCAAGACCAGGTCGAGCAGGCCCTGCATCGCCCAGGTGGTCGGCAAAATTTTGACCACCGTCTGGATGGCGGGCGGGAACAACTCCAGCGGATACCAGCAGCCGCCCATCAGGGCCATCACCATCCCGGCCATAATGCTCAGGCCATTGGCCTGCCCGCCGCTTTTGACAAAAGTTCCCATGCTGGTTCCAATGGCTGCCGCAGCCAACGCCGCAGAAAGCAAAATCACCAGCAAAGCCAGTGGGTCACGCCCCCAGTTGAGATTCATGACCAGGATGCCAAACCCTACCAGCAGCAGCATCTGCACCAGGGCCATTAGCACCTGCCCGGTGATGGTTCCCAGCAGATAGGTGGCTTTGCGCGTGGGTGTGGTCAACAAACGGCGCAGCGTGCCAGTGGCGCGCTCGTACGCAAACAATTCGGAGATACCAAATAACGGGATAAAAACCCAGGTAATCAACTGCCCGGCCGATGAATTGGCACGCGGGTCATACTCCACCCGGTCGGGGGTTGCACCCTCCGTGACGGTGACCCGCTGGGGAGCCTCTGCCTGCAAAATACGCGCATCTTCCAGCGCCTGGTCAAAATAGGCTGTCTTCTCGGCCTCCGAAGCAAATGGGAAATTTTTCTCCCGTTGCGCCACAGCCGTATTGGCAGCGCTCACCGCGCTGGAGACCTTGCGCAAGGCAGTTTGGATAGCCCGTTCGGCCACCGTGGCGTTGAGATTGTTGGGCTGCTGGCGCAAGTCCACGCTGGCGGTCCCGGCCTGCAAAGCATCCAGGTCCAGGCCAGCCGGGAGCACAAAGACCGCTGAAGCACGGCGCTGGCTAAACTGCTCATCCGCGTCGGTGCGCGTCACCACTTCGGGGCGCACGGCGGTGGAATTTTCCAGCTCGGCAACAATCTGCTGTGAGATTGCGGTCCGGGCCTCATCCACCACCAGCAACCGGATGCGGCTATCGCCTTCCCCATCCGGCGTGCCACCCGCCAGCATGAAAGTAAACACCAGCGGCAGGATGATAAAAAAGATAAGTTCCGAAAAGCCCGAAAAGCGAACCAGGGCATCTTTCCAGACGATGGCAAGGATTTTTTTCATAAGACTATCTCACCACTTTAGCGTTTCATTACATTCGACCGGCCAAAAATGACCGTCGAAACCGCGAACAACACCGTACCCATCACCACCAGCGCCAGGATCGGTTTGCCCAGGTCCAACAGCGTGCCGCCCAGTGCCAGGGTCGTAAAACCATCCAAGCCCCAGGCGTTGGGCGTGATGCCGCTCAACGTACGGATAAATGCGGGCATTTGCTCCAAATTGATAAAACTGCCGCCCATAATGCCAAAAATAAGCATCACCGCCGAGCCAATGGCTCCCACCTGCCCGGTGGAGCGCGCCAGCGCAGTTATGAGCATGCCCCACCCGGTTGCGCCAAAGACCGCCGCGGCAATCAGCGCCACAAGCCCCAGCGGATCACCCCACTGAACCCGAAAAAAAACCACACTGGCCAGGATCAGGATGCCCACCTGCGCAAAACCGGTCAGGAAAATCCCTAACACCTTGCCGCCCAAAATTTGTGTAGAAGTGGTCGGCGACACCAGCAAACGCGGCAGGGTTCCCTGTGTCTTTTCAGCCAACAAGGAACGCCCGCCATAGCTGACGGTGTACATCAGGAACATCAGCGCCATGCCAGGGGCCATATAGGCCAGCGGGTCAAAATCAACCGCGGCCGTGCCTTGTTCGTCCGTCTTAAGCGTGATGGCCGCATTGGAATCCATTTCCACTTCCATGCCATCGAACATTTCCTTGACCATGGCTTCAACCTGCCCGGAAGGCAGCGTCTCAATACCGGGAATGCCAATCATACTGGTCATACCGGTAATGCGGCCTTCTTCCACCCGGCTGACAAACTCATCCACAATCGCCTTAATCACCCCGGCGGAGGTCGGCCGCGAAGGGTTGGTGTAGATTTGGAGCTGTACAGTCGTGTTTTCAAGCACTTCGCCTTGCCGCGCGCGGTCAATCATCTCCTGGCTGGGGATAATGCTTTCGGTAAATCCATCAGGGATGATGACCGCTGCCGCAGCCTGGTCGGCGTCTATTAAACGGTATGCCGCCTCCGGGGAGTCGGCCAGGCTGGGCTCAACCAGTTCGGATAAATCTTTGGATTTAAACGTATCCACCAGCGCATCACCCAGTTGGGCCTGATCCTGATTAACAATCACCACCGGGATATCTTTCAACCCGGAACCGGTGTTGCCGCTAAATCGGCCGGTGACAAACCCCAGGCCCAGGGTCAGCGCAAAAGGCGCCAGCAACATTAATATGAGCGCCGCCCGGTCACGAAACACCAGGCGCACATCTTTCAGACCGATTAAGAGTAGTTTAAGCATGGAATCTCCAGCATCTACAGGCAGAAGGGAAAATTTCCGCCTGATAGCTAATCACGCAGCGCTCGCCCGGTCAGGTGCAGGAACACTGCTTCCAAATTGGGCTCGCGGATGTCGATGGAGCGAATTTTGATGCCGCGCTCGTTGGCCTTGGTCACCACCAAAGCCAGCACGTCCTCGGCTTCGGGAGTGATAACTGACACATCGTGTTCAACAGCGCTGGCTTCCAATATACCTGGCAAACCATTCAGGGTTTGGGCCAGGGCCTCGGCATCGTCGTTTTCACCGATGTGCAGGATCAACGTCTCACTCTGCCCCACCTGTTGGGTTAGCTCTTTCTGGGTCCCAATGGCAATTAATTCGCCGTGGTCAATAATCCCAACCCGGTTAGAGAGTTCGGCCGCCTCTTCCATGTAATGGGTGGTGTAAAGCACGGTCATGCCCTGCTCGTTAAGCGCCTTGACGGTATCGAGGATGGCGCGGCGGCTCTGCGGGTCGATCCCCACGGTCGGTTCATCCATAAAAAGCAAGCGCGGTTTGTGTAACAGGCCGACGCCAATGTTGACACGCCGCTTCATCCCGCCGCTGTAGGTTTTGACGCGATTTTTGGCCTTATCGGTGAGCCCAATCTGTTCCAAAACTTCATCGACCCGGCTGTTGAGCGCCTTGCCGCCCAGCCCGTACATCTGGCCCCAAAACACCAGGTTCTCACGAGCGGTCAGGTCTTCGTACAAGGCCAGGTCTTGCGGAACGACGCCAATCACCTGCCGCACCGCCATCGGCTCACGCCGCACAGAATGACCACCAATCACTGCGTCGCCATCGGTGGGATCATACAGGGTTGAAAGCATTGAAATAGTGGTCGTTTTGCCCGCGCCGTTAGGCCCTAACAGGCTAAAGATTTCACCCTCTTTAATCTTAAAGGTGATGCCTTTCACAGCGAGAAAATCGCCGTATTTTTTGACAAGGTTCTTAACTTCAAGAATGGATGGCATAAGGCCTCCTGTAAAGTATGGCAAAGTTATGAGACAGTATAGCGCAGAAGGGAAGTAAAAGTTGCAGTTTTAGAAGGTTTACCCTGGGCCTTAAGCGGACCCTTGACAGGCAAAAACACCTGTCTTATAATGCAACCGGTTGCACAAAGCATGAACACAAAAACGGTTCAAACCATCGCAGACATTGCCCGGTTGGCTGGGGTTTCCAAGTCCACCGTCTCTCGGGCGTTGAACGACAGCCCGTTGATTGGGGACGAAACCAAGGAACGTATTCGTGCCATTGCGCGCCAGCACGATTTCCAGATTAATGTCCCGGCCCAGCGTTTAAGCAAAAAGGTCAGCCACACCATCGCTTTCATCACGCATGCCTATCATCACGATTTCACCTGGGCTGACCTGTTTGGACTGGAAATCATGGGCGGCATCTCGAGCGGCCTGCACAGCAAAGGCTACGACTTGCTGGTGGTTCATGTCGACCCGCACGACTCAAAGTGGGCTCACCAGTATCTGGATACCGGCCGGGTGGATGGGTTTATCCTGATGACCTCCACCCGCAAACAGAGCCACATCAAAACCCTGGTTGAAATGGGCGCGCCATTCATCGTTTGGGGTGTTCCGCACCCGGTTTACAAATTCTGCTCGATCATGGGCGACAACTTCACCGGCGGTAAGCTGGCAACAGAGCACCTTTTACGCTCCGGCAGGCAAAAAATTGCCTTCCTGGGTGGTCCGGCCGAAGAACTGGAAGTTCAACAGCGCCATAATGGCTACGAAACCGCCCTAAAAGCGGCCGGGAAAAGCATAGACCCGGCCCTGCTCGCCTATGGTGATTTCTCGAACACTTCCGGGGCTACGGCTATGAGACAACTGCTCACCCAGGCCCCCGACCTGGATGCAGTCTTTGTCAATAGCGACTTGATGGCCATTGCTGCGATGGATGTCATCCGAGAAATGGGCCGCCGCGTCCCCGAAGAAGTGGCTGTTATCGGCTACGACGACCTTTCAATTACGGCGCACAGCAACCCGCCGCTGACCACCATTCGCCAAAACATTCCCCTGGCCGGAAAGATGCTCGCCCAAAACCTGGTGCAGTATCTTGAAACAGGAGTCATCACCAACATGACCATGCCCGTTGAATTAATCTTGAGAGAATCGGCCTAAAAGATATTTTTTTCACGCCGAATGCAACCGGTTGCAAACAACCCAAAAGGAGTTCCCCAACGATATCCATCCACTGCTCTGCTGCTGCTCGCCATCAAATTGTTCACCGGCTGTTTTTCCACCACACCATGCCGGTTGCAACCTGGCCGTTACGACGGCTTTTCTTTGAAACAAGTTTGCAACCGGTTGCAAAAGGACACAAAAAATGAACCTATACCCTACCGTAACCTGTATCCGTAATTTTGCGACCCAAGAATTCTCAAACCTGCGCATGCAGGCCCTACAACACAACCTGCTAGCCCGGTTAATAGGCAAACACAATCAATTATTGGTCTTCCCCGGCCTGTCCAAAGTCGGTGTTGGCAACAAAACCTTTGCCGGTCATGTCGAAATTCCGCTGGAGAAAATCATCGGTACATTCGACCGCAGCCAGGACTTCGACCGCCTGTTCCGACCCCTGAAAAAACACCTGGTCGAGCGCTGGGTCAACGTTTACCTGAGCCGCGAAAATTGTCCCGCCATCATCGTTCACAAAGTGGGCGAGGTGTACTACGTTGAAGATGGTCACCACCGTGTTTCGGTTGCGCGCGCCTTGGGAATCGCTTATCTCACTGCCAGAGTCTGGGAGTACCCGTCAAAAACAGCTTCGCCCGAAGCCTGTCCGTCTCTTACCCCGGCCGGGAAACATAACCTGGTTGCCCCGGCTCATTCGTAAGCAGTTTTCTCCTCTTTAGTAGTGCTCCGGCGGCTTGCCTGTCCGGAGCACTTGCTTTAATAAAAACACTGGCCTCGTCGGCCAGTGTTTAATCCATTCGTAAGCATTAAGCCCTTTTCTTTTGAAACTGGTGAAAAGGTATCATCATCAAGATCCCGATGGCGATTACGGCCATGCCAATTTCGACCCCAGCGGCCTGCCAGGGACCAAAAAACGGCACCTGGGGCGTATCGATGACGCTCATGCCAAAGACATCCGCCATGCCGGTAAAAACCGCCAGCACATAACCGGTCCCAATCAGGCGCAGCCCAATATCGGCGGCGATGGTCTTCTCCTCGTTTCCCCACAAGGCCGCCAGGCCAATGTACCCCCCCAGGCACATGACTGCCAACCCAATCAGGAAAACCGAGATTTGCACAAACCCAATCACCGGGCTGCGATCGAGGCCAAACCACTCGGGTTTTGCGCCAATGCTGAAAATAATCATGCCAAGGATACTGACAAACAATCCAAAACGAACACGGTCGGTGGGAATACGATTGGGTGAGGTTTCGGTCGTGGGGTTGTTGTCACTCATGCGGGCAGAGTCCTTTGGAGAAAGTTGATCCAGTTCCCGCCAAGGATGGCGTCGATATCTTCGTTGCAATAACCACGCTGCTGCAAAAGAGGCACAATCTTGTGCAGGTCAGCAATGGTATCCAGTTCTACAGGAATGTGTTGCAGGCCAAAACCGCCATCGAAATCGGTGCCAAATCCCACATGCCGGGCATCCCCGGCGCGCTGGCAAATATAGTCGATGTGGGTGGCAACCATATCGAGCGTGCACTGGCTGCGCGGGTCAGAATTCTTCCAGCCCTGATCGAGAAACCGATTAAACGGGACAATGCCAATCACGCCGTCACGTTCCAACAGGCCATCGATAATCTCATCAGTCAGGAAGCGATTAGATGTCCCGTTTTTAACCATTTTCAACGGGTTGGCGTGGGTTGCCACCACCGGGCCTTCATAGCGGTCGAGAGCTTCGAGAGCCGCTTCCCAGGCCAGGTGACTAAAGTCGAGGGTAAAGCCATAATCGGGCATGGCCGCCAGCAATTCCCGCCCTTCGGCGGTGAATGGGCCAGGTTCGCCGGTTCCGCCCGTATAACGGGTAGACATCCAGGCCGGGCCAAGGATGCGCACGCCACGTTCCCACCACTCGGCCAACTCACCCAGGTTGCGGACACAATCTGCACCTTCCATGAGGGTCAATACACCGGTCGGGCGTCCGTGTGGGTGGAGGCTATCGGGCTGGTTCCAGGTTTCTAAAAGGGTATTCAGTTGCCGGGTAGAGCGAATGGGGGTGAATTTGTCGGGAGAACGGTCAAAAAGCCGCTCGTAGAGATCCAACTGCCCCTGGTAAAGCCGGTAGGCTTCATCGGCATTTCGATAAGATTGCGCATCCCACTCAGAAACCCGGTCGCGCCAGGGGGCCGCAAACAGGGTCGCAAAAACCAGGGCCACGCGCCCGCGCTGGTATTCCTGCCAGCTAAGGGTGGTATCGCCGTTATTCTCGAGGATATGGGTTTTTCCGACCTCGCTGCGGCGGGTTTCTTCCACCGGCCGTGTGTAGTCACGCCCATAGGTGAGCATGTTCCAGGCGAGGTCCTGGTGTGCATCAACGATCAAAGGGGGCATAAGTTGGCCAAATAAAAAAGAGCGCACCGGCGGGTGCGCTCTCGTTTGGACGGTTTATTCTTCTTCGTCTTTGCCGAGTTCCGCCGCCAGAGCTTTCATGTCGAGGTCGGCATAGGCGCCAGAATCTACTTTGCGAAGACTGAGACCGATACGACGCTGGTCAGCATCGATGCGGATGACCCGCAGGGTGAGCACGTCGCCTTCTTTGACGGCTTCCTTGGGGTGGTTGATGCGGTTCTCGCTCAACTCGGAGATGTGGATGAGGCCTTCGATGTCACCTTCGAGGCGGGCAAAGGCGCCAAACTTGGTCAGGCGGGTGATGGTGCCTTCAACCAGTTGGCCGACCTTGAACTTCTCAACCTTGGCATACCACGGGTCGCCTTGCAGGGCGCGGATGGAAAGGCCGATGCGTTTCTTGTCCTTATCAACGCTGATGACCTTGACACGCACTTCCTGGCCCACGGTGAGAACTTCGCTGGGGTGCTGGACACGTTCCCAAGAAAGCTCGGAAAGGTGAACCAGGCCATCGGCGCCATTGACGTTGACGAAAGCACCAAAATCAGCGACGGAGGTCACACGGCCAGTGTATACCTTGCCCTCTTCCAGTTCTTCGATGACACGTTCTTTGATGGACTGGCGGGTTTCGGGATTCGCGGCGCGTTCCGAAAGGATCAGGCGACGGCGGGCGCGATCCACTTCAATAATGCGCACGCTGATGTCTTCGCTGATCATCTTGGCCCAGCGGTCAGGGGTATCACCCTGAACGAGGTTACGGCGAGACATGCTAATCTGGGAAGCGGGGATGAAACCGCGCAGGCCATGAACGAGCACGATCAAACCGCCCTTGTTGTAACCTTCAATCTTACCGTCAAAGGCTTCGCCGCTTTCTTGCATCTTCTCAACCACTTCCCAACCCATGGCTTCGCGGGCGCGAACATACGAAAGCACGACGTTGCCATTCTGGTCTTCGGGGTTGATCACGTAAACCGGAATCTCTTGCCCAACCTTAAGCGCTTCGCGCTCGAAGGAGGGGATTTGTTCCAGTTCCCGTCCCATAATCACACCTTCAGATTTAGCGCCAACGCTAACCAAGATCTGAGAAGGGGAGATGCTGGCAATTACGCCCTTGCGGATTTCGCCCTGGCTGGGAAACTCCAGCCCGGATTCTTCAGACCGCATGAGGCTTTCCATCGTTTCGTTGTTGTTCTCGACCTGGAATTGGTCCTCGCGGCCCCCTTGCCCTTGCAGGGCGTCCTGTTGATCCATCATACTTAAATTGCTCCAATGCAATGAGATTAGGTCGCATTATAAAGGCGATTACACAAGTTGGCAATACTTTGGATTAATTGTGTATACACCCGGAACTCACACAATAGTACTACTCTCGCCAGACCAAAATCAGGATGCGTATCCGAGTGCATAGTATAATGTCAGCCGAGGAAACACTATGCCCACGATTTACCCATTTACTGCCATTGTCGGTCAGGAGCGCATGAAGCGCGCCCTGATTCTCAACGCTGTCGATACCCGTGTCGGCGGCGTACTGATCCGCGGTGAGCGCGGCACAGCCAAGTCGACGGCGGCTCGCGCCCTGGCAGCCCTGCTGCCCAAAGTTCGCGCGGTAAAAGAATGCCGTTTCGGCTGTGATCCTGATAGCCCCACAACCTGGTGCACCGAATGTAAGGAACGCGCCGTCCTGGCCAAAGACCTGCCATTCGACGTGCGCCCGATCCCGTTTGTGAACCTGCCCGTTTCTGCCACTGAAGACCGCGTAGTAGGAACGCTCGACATTGAACAGGCAATCCAAAAAGGGGAACGGCATTTTGAACCGGGTGTGCTGGCCAACGCCAACCGCGGCCTGCTCTACATTGACGAAGTCAACCTGCTGGATGACCACGTTGTAGACCTGCTGCTCGACTCGGCAGCCATGGGGATGAACATCGTTGAGCGCGAGGGAATCTCCTTCTCGCACCCGGCGCGTTTCATCCTGGTGGGCACCATGAACCCGGAAGAAGGCGACCTGCGCCCGCAGCTGCTGGACCGCTTTGCGTTCTCGGTAGACATCACCGGCATCCGCGATGCGCGCGAACGTGTGATGATTATGGAACACAACATCGCTTTTGAAGCCGATCCGGACGAATTCCGCACCCGATTCCTCGAAAAAGAAGAAGACCTCTCACACAAAATCGAACAGGCGCGCAAACTCGTCGAAAAAGTGCAATATTCACGGCGTGATTTGCTCTCCATCGCCGCGCTAACTGCTTCGTTAAATGTGGACGGCCATCGCGCCGACCTGGTTATCCTGAAGGCCGCCCGCGCCCAGGCTGCCTTTGAAGGCCGCACCTCCATCACGGACCATGATATTGCCCTGGCCGCCGAACTGGCCCTGCCACACCGCATCAAGCGTGGACCCTTCTACCAGGCTGAAGTAACCGCCGAACAGCTCCAGGAACGCATCGAAAACCTGGTCGGCCAGTCGATTGAAGGGGAACAGGGTGAAGAATCGCCTGAAAACTCTGATGCGCAGGAAAAAAAAAGTCGGTCTTAGAAGAAGACCGGATTGAAGACGACACACAACCTGGCACCACCGAACCCGCCCGGCAGGACGTGTTCGCCTCCCACAATTCCAATTGGTGGGAAGGCGGGCAAAAGGTCAAGCCGGGCGAAACATTTGCACCCCGCAAACTGGACACCCCGCTAGATAAACTCACCCGCAAACACGCCGGACGCCGCTCTGAGACGGTCACCGAACGCCGGCGCGGCCGGTATATTAAAGCCCGCCCGGCCAATGGCAGCACCGATATCGCTTTCGACGCCACCATCCGCGCCGCGGCACCCTACCAAAAGCGCCGCGATGAAAAGCGCAAGCGCCTGGCTTTTGCCATTGAAAAAGGCGACCTGCAAAAGAAAATCCGTGTTAAGCGAATGGCAAACCTGGTGCTGTTCCTGGTAGACGCCTCGTGGAGCATGGCTGTAGCCGAGCGCATGAACGCCACCAAGGGCGCCATCCTTTCCCTGCTGACCGATGCTTACCAGCGGCGCGACCGGGTGGGTCTGATCGTGTTCCAGAAGGATCGCGCCACCCTGATCTTGCCTCCCACCAACAGCGTGCAACTGGCCCAACGCGCGCTGGTCGACATCCCGGTGGGAGGGAAAACCCCACTTTCGGCCGGGCTGCTGATGGCGGCAGATATTCTCAAACGTGAAATGGTCATCCATCCCGATGTGGAGCCGCTCTTAATCGTGCTGACCGACGGCGCAGGGAACGTTTCAGTCGGTTCGCTGCCTCCCCAGGAAGAGTCTTACCATTTTGCCGAGTTAATTGCCACCGAGAAGGTCAAAAGCGTGGTCATCAACATGGAACACGCCGCCTTCGACCAGGGTCTGGCCCAACAATTGGCCGACCACCTCAAGGCCCCCTGCTATTCGTTGGCTGACATGAAAGCAGAAAACCTTTACCACACCGTACAACAAGAAATGGCTCGAAAATAGACCTGATGGAACGTTCTTCGCTGACTCGTTATGCCTGGCTGTCCATTGCAGCCGCTGTATCCACAATCGCGCTCAAAACCGGAGCCTATTTCTTAACCGGGTCGGTGGGTTTGCTCTCAGACGCCATCGAATCGCTGATCAACCTGGTGGCCGCCGGGATGGCGCTGGGGATGCTGACGATTGCCGCCCGCCCACCCGATGAAAGTCACCTGTACGGCCATGGCAAGGCTGAATATTTCTCCAGCGTTGTCGAGGGGGGGCTCATCCTGGTAGCAGCGGCGGGGATTGCCTATACCGCCATTGAACGCTTCTTCAACCCGCAACCGCTCGAACAACTGGGCATTGGCCTGGGGGTTTCGCTGGTGGCAACCGTTATCAACTTTTCGGTGGCGCGGGTGCTGCTCGGGGCCGGGAAAAAGTACCGTTCGATCACGCTGGAAGCCGATTCGCACCACCTGATGACCGATGTCTGGACCTCGGTGGCAGTCATCGGCGGGGTGGCGGCGGTGGGGCTAACCGGCTGGCTGGCGCTCGATTCGGTGGTGGCAATTGCCGTAGCGGCCAACATCGTTTGGACAGCCATCCAGCTCATCCAGCGTTCAGTGGCCGGGCTAATGGATGCTTCGCTGCCCGCAGAAGACATCCAGGCTATTGAAAGCGCATTGGCCCCTTATCGCGCGCGCGGGATCGAATTCCACGCGCTGCTCACCCGCCAGGGCGCCTCACGCCGTTTTGTTTCGGTGCATGTGCTCGTGCCCGGTGAAATGACCGTTCACGACGCCCACCACATCGCCGAAGATATCGAGGCCGATATCCGCAAAGCGGTTACAGATGCGGTTGTTTTCACCCATGTCGAACCAGTGGATGATGAAATTTCACTGCACGACATCCCGATAGACCGGCCTGCATCTTGAAAACCAGGCACAGGCAAATCCCCGCTGGCTTTAAGGCCAGCGGGGATTTTTAGTATCCTAGCGGAAGTTAAATTCTTCAAAATGGATGTTCTCGGGCGGCACGCCGTAGCCCTTAAATTTTTCGGCAAAGGCCTGCACCATGCCCAACGGCCCACATAAATAGATATGCCGGTCACGCACGTCACCGCCAGCATGCCGGACCACTTCTTCAACGGTCAACGAGCCGCTTTCAATGCTAAAACGCACAAATACGCGCAAGTTTTCAGGGTGGGCCTGTGCAGCGGCTTCGAGTTCATCGAGGCACAGGGCCTCCTCGCGGGTGCGAACGGTATAGTAAAAATCGATTTGCCGGTTGCCAAACTGTCCATGACGGATAAACGACAGGAAGGGGGTTACGCCAATCCCACCGGCCACCCAGACCTGCCTGGGGCCGCCTTGCTGGTACTGGAACAGTCCGTAAGCCCCTTCCAGCAAGGCATCTGCCCCTTCTTTGAGATTCTGGTATAGAAAACGGGTAAAGTCGCCGCTGGATTTGATCGTCAGGCGGATGGCTGGCTCTCCCGGGGCGGAGGAGATGGTAAAGGGATGCGCTTCATCCAGAACCCGATCACCGGGAAAGCGCACAAACAGGAACTGACCGGGTCGGTGGGTGAGCCGCTCGCGCAGGTGCGAGAGTGTCACTTCGGTGGTGTTGCCGTTGAGATGACGGACAGCGCTGACGCGATAAGGCAGGGTTTTTTTGAAATAACGGGAAAAAATCTCTGTGTAGAGATAGGCCCCTAATCCAACCAGGAAAATGCCCTGGACGTAGCTGAACGCTACCAGGGCCGAAAGCGGCTCGACAAAAAAGGAGTGGACAAAACCCAGGGTGTAGAAAATCCCAATGTAACGGTGGGTTTGCTTCCACTTGTCATAAGATGCCTGGGTGAGCGTGCTCAACAACGGGATTCGCGGCGAAAGCGTGAGCAACACCAGGGTTAAGATGCCCAGGAAAGAAAGTATCGCCAGCGGCGTACCGGGCAGCAACCGGTCGGTGGTGATGGGCACCACCAGCAGGTGAACAAACAGCAGCAGGAAGGCGCTGGTATTGGCTCGTTTGTGCGCGGCGTACATTTTGTCGAGACCGCCAAAATAGGGCTCGGCCCAGCGCGGGCGGGCCGCGAGGAACAAGCCACAGGCCATCAAGATAATCACCGTAGAACCGAGCACTTCGCCGGCATAGGCGCGCGCAAAATTGGGGCGCCCATCGTTGAAGGGCGGAAAGACAAACCACATCACAAAGTTCAGCCCTACCAACGCCGTGATGACCAGGTTTCCGATGTTTTGTTTGCGCATAAAACCTCCACAGAATATGGAGTATTTTACTCAGAATAAAGGTCAGAATCTATCAGGTAAAATCAGCAGTATCTATTCACGCTCTTAAGAATCCTGCCCAGGAGACAGGCTTACAGCTCTCATGACCGAAAACATCCCCGAAAACTCACACTGGAAAGCGCGCTTTTTGACCATTTGGACCGGGCAGGCTTTCTCGCTGGTGGGAAGTGCCCTGACCCAATTCGTGCTGGTCTGGTGGATTACCCAGGAAACCGGCTCCGCCAATGCCCTGGCAATCGCCGGGGTGATGGGCATGCTACCTGCGGCGCTGTTCAGCCCCTTGGGCGGAGCCATTGCAGACCGCATCAGCCGCCGGTTGATTATGATTGTCACGGATAGCATTACCGCCGCCTGTATGCTGGTACTGGTATTCCTGTTCTCGACCGGGCGGATTGAACTGTGGCACATTTACACCCTGATGTTCGTGCGCGCCACGATGCAGGCCTTCCAACACCCGGCAACGGCGGCCAGTACCGCCAACCTGGTGCCTGAAAGCTGGCTGGAGCGTGTGGCCGGGATGAATCAAAGCCTGCAAGGGGTGATGACCATTGCAGCCGCCCCACTGGGTGCGGTTGCGCTGGCCTTCCTGCCCATAGAAGGCGCATTGATGATTGACGTTTTCACCGCCCTGCTGGGAATTACGCCCTTATTCTTCTACAAAATCCCGCAACCGCGCAGCGCCCACCACGAGTCGCCGCAAAGCATTTTGCATGATATCCGTGACGGAGCGCGATACATTTACCACTCGCCCGGGCTGTTCATGCTCTATGCGGTAACCGGGCTGGTCGTGTTGACCATCATGCCAACTTTTGCGCTGACACCGCTGCTGGTCAAACAACATTTCCAGGGCGGGGTTAATGATGTGGCTGTGATGGAGGCGCTGGCAGGGATCGGTATTATCCTGGGCGGGGTGCTCATTGGGATGTGGAACGCGCGCCTGCCGCGTGTGGCTGTCATCCTGGTCTCTTTCGCCATCTCATGCGGAACCGTGGCCCTGACGGCGCTCGCGCCGGGCAACATGCTGCCGCTAGGCATCTTTTGGTGGTTCCTAAGCGGCGTCAGCTTTTCCACCGGCAATGGCCCCATGACCGCGCTGTTACAGGCCATCATCCCCAACAACTTCCAGGGACGCGCCCTGGCGCTACTTAACATGGTCTTCGGGTTGGCCGGGCCTATCGGGCTGGCAATCGCCGGGCCGTTGGGAGAAAATTTTGGGGTGCGCGCCGTTTTCATCCTGGGTGGCACGCTCTCGACCGTCATCTGCCTGCTCGGGCTGTTGTCAAAATCGCTGTGGGATGTGGAAAAGAAACGGGAGTAAAATCAGACCATTCAAATCCGATTCAGGGACAGTCTGCCGATGAGACCACGAATAACCATTTTATTTGTACTCAGTGTAATTGTGCTAGGTTTGGCCGCCCTGGCCTCATGCGCCACCCCGACCAGCCCCACTCCCACCCCGCGCCCAACCGAGTGGCCGGTCTCGACCAGCATGTTCCCCACGGCCACCCTGCTGCCCGAAGGCGAACGCGCCACCCTGGTCATTGGCCTGGACCTGGGCAACGGCGGGGCCGGGTTCTCGGCCACCCTGTATGCCCAGGAAGTAAACAGCGGCAAGACCTTTCACACCTTCCTATCGGCCGGAATGCACGGAGCCAGCACCCTGCCAACCTCTGCGCCAATGCTGTTGTATGTCGAAGCGCCCGGAACTTACGTTTTTTATGCGCGCCTGACCAACGCCCCCGATGATTACTTCTACGGGGCTACCGGCTGCCCGGCCAACACCGATTGCGAGTCACACACGCTCAAGGCGCTGGAGGTCAGCCCCGGACAGACCTACCGGGTAGTCATCAGTGACCCATCCGCGCTGCTGCCTGAAGTGGAAAAACCGGTTACCGTCCCGTGGGAAATGGGACCCTAGGCATAAAAAACGTCATCATGAAACATGATGACGTTTTTTTATTTCAAGCGCAGGCATACCTAATCTGCCGGGCTATCGATCATTTCCTTTACTTTTTCTACATACGCCAGGCTTTGGTGCCGGAAATAGGTATTGTACAACTCCGCATAGTGCCCGCCTTGCGCCAGGAGACCGTCGTGGCTACCCTGCTCAATGATGGCGCCCTGTTTCATCACCACAATCCTATCGGCGGCTTTAACGGTTGAAAGACGGTGCGCAATCAGGATACTGGTCGATTGGTGCAAAATCAGGTTCAACGCCTGCTGGATCTGCCATTCGGTAAACGGGTCAATGCTGGCGGTGGCTTCATCCAAGATAAAGATGGCCGGTTTCTGCACGAGGACACGCATCAGCGCGACAAGCTGGCGCTGGCCCATGCTCAAGCGCCCGCCACGCTCCCCCACTTCTGTCTCCAGGCCATTGGGCAGGGTCTCCAGCCATTCGCCGTCGCCAATGCGGCGCGCCATGGCCGTAATTTCGGCATCGCTGGCGCCAGGAGCGGCATAACGGATATTTTCGGCCACCGTGCCTGAAAACAGGAAGGGAACCTGCGAAACGATCCCCAACTGGCGGCGGTACTGCTGCAAATCAAAGCTGCGAATGTCTTGCCCATCGATGAGCAGCTTGCCGCCCTGGAACTCGTAAAAGCGCGCAATCAGCTTGGCAATGGAAGATTTACCCGCGCCGGTGTGCCCTACCAGGGCCAGGTTCTCGCCGGGGCGGATGGACAGGCTAAAGTCAGACAGGATTGGTTCCTTGTCGGTGTAGCGAAAAGCCAGGTTCTCAAAGCGGATATCTCCCTTAAGCGGCGGCACAGGCTTTTTATCGACCTGCGAAACATTGGGGTCCGCATCGATCAGCGCAAAGGCGCGTTCCGCCGCCGAAAGCCCGCCCTGGATTTGCGCCCAGAACGAGGTCAGGTTAAGCATGGGGAACATGAAATAATCGAGCGAGTTGATGAAGAGATACCACGCGCCAACCGTCACAATGCCCAGGGCCGCGCTCCAGCCGCCAGCGTAGACCAGTGCGCCAATAAAAACGCCGGTTGTGGCATTGAGCACCGGGAAAACAAGCGCCAGCACAAACCCGCGCCGCACATTGACCTTGTACGACTGCTGGTTGGCGACATCAAAGGTGTCGAAGATGCTATGTTCCTGGCGGAAGTTCTTGGCAACAGCAATGCCGCTGACTGTTTCTTTAATGGCAGCGTTGACATCGGCCATGGCTTTCATGCCATTTTTGGTGACGATGCGCGCCAGGCGGCGGAAGCCCATGGCAATGGCAAACACAATCGGCATAAAAGCCAGCATAACCAGGAAGAGCCGCCATTCGGTGCGGGCCAATACCACGCCCAAAATCACGGTCTGGACGATTTGGGAAGCCACGTCAGTGACAATGACCACCAGCTGGCCGAAGTCGTTGGTGTCGCTGGTAATGCGGCTGACGATGCGCCCACTGGAGAACTGGTCGTAAAACGACAGGTCATGTTCGGCGGCGGCGGCAAAAGCCTTGGTACGCAATTCCAGCACCACATCGCCCACTGCACGCACGGTGAGACTGCGCCGCAACCAGTTGAGCCCCCAGTTGGCAAAAGCGATCAAGGTCATGCCCGCGCCAACCAGCGTAATGGCCTCCACTGTGGGCCGATTCTTGAGCAGGTCCATGATATTGCTGACAATGACCGGCAGCGCCGCGCCCAACCCGGCCATCACGATGACCAGGGCAACAATGGCAGCCATGCGCGCTTTTTGGGGCGCAAAATAGCCCACCATACGCCGCACCAGTTCACGGTCGGTATACTGGCGGTCATACTTTTCTGTATTTAGTCCGGCAAAGAAACCCATTTTTCAGTATCCAGTTATCGTTTCTCAGGTGAAGCCCATTGCTTTTTGCGATTGGGCTCCCAATGTTATTGCGAATCATCGACTACATATTCATCGTCGATGTTACCGTCGCCATCCAGGTCTACACCAAAGTAGATGCCTTCGGGGTTGGCGTCATTCCACTCAGCATAGTTGACGTAGACCAATGCGCCAGCTTTAAGGGCAATCTCTTCAGCCGCAAATTCTTCTTCCAACTCATCGGTGATACGGGTCATGTAAAAGTCGAAGGTGCCTTCGTTGGTGAGTTTATCGGTGTTAATCAGCAGGTCGCCCGCTTTGCTATCGAGCACCAGCGAGATGGCTCCGCCGCCCTGCATATCGGCGCCTTGCACCTCGAAGTAATAATCTGCCGCGCCCTGGTCTTCAACCGCCACCAACAGGTTGGGCGATTCATCTTTGTCGGTTTCGTAGTACACCATCTGGTCGGTAGGCATGAAATAGACGGTATCGACCTGGCCGGGTTCGAGGCTAATGCCTTCGACGCCGATGCTGAAACCGGGGCCAATCATCACCAGGTCAGTGGCGGAGGCTTCCGTCAGGGTGCTGCCATCGATGGTGATGGTCACATCCAGCCCGGAAGGAATCCAGTACAACGGTTCGGGGGCGTCGATGCCAATTCCCATGCGAAAGAGGCTGTAGCGCGCGTCAGGGATTTCATTGACCAGCTTGCCATCTACGTAACCGAGGCGGTTGCCGTTATCGTCAGTAATGAGCAGGTGACCATCGCCATCCAGGAAAATCTGGTTATGCTGTTGGGCGTTGGCCGCCAGTTTTGAACCACGGCTGGCCGTGCCGCTGCCGTCACAAAACGGGCACTGCTGTTCGCCAAGGCGCGCCGAGGTGGGTGTCAGGTCGAGGGTTTGGGTATCGGCATTGCCTGTGTACAGCTCGGATTCGACTTGCGGGTTGATGGAGGCCTCGTACAGCCAGGTGTTGTCACGCGTATCCACCAGCAATTCGCGGGTCTCACCCGGATAGTTGTTGTCATACACCAGGATGGCGAACAGGCCATCGCCTTTATCTTGCACGCCAAAAGGCGTAATGGCATGCCCGCCCGAACCATCTTCTTTGTAAATGCCGATGGTGTAGGTTTCACCGTTGGCATCCATTTGCTGAACGGTTTCCAAAATCTCGGTTGGCGTGCCCTTGATGACATTGCTGTAAGTCGGGTCGACGGTTTGTGTCGTCCACCAATAGGCAATTTCACGCTGGAGGGCTTCGTCGTTGATGTCCAGTTCTGTGGCAGCGCTGGCGCCGAAATCGGCTTCGGGAACCTGGTCGGTGTACATCATCAGGCTCAACACAGCCATCCCCTCACAGTGACCGCCCGCCATTGAGCCGTTAATCTGTTCCATCCATTGTTCGGCAGGCGGTGTCAGGGTGCATTCATCGCCATCCAGTCGCGCACAAACCTGGTCGCCGAACATCCGGCGCAGTTCCGCAGCGGTCAGGTTGGTGGCCGGGATGTCGTCGCCGTAGTTGCTGAAGCTGAAACCATTCTCTTCAGGGCGAAAACCCAGGTCGTAAACAACTTCGCCGGGCTGGGCGGAGGTCTCAGGGGCAGGTTCAACAGCCGTTTCTGGCTGCGATTCTTCGGCGGGGATTGTTTCTTGCTGGGTTTCTTCTTCGGGCAAGAATTCAGTCTCTTCGTCCAGCGGGCCGCATCCGGCCAGGAGAAGGCTCAAAATCAAAACGATGGACAAGATTTGAAGGAGGCTGGCTTTTTTCATGTGTTTACTCCCTAAAAATTCGAGAATATGCTTCAGATGTTTTCATCAAATCATCGTGGCTACCCATGGCGGCCACTTTCCCTTTACGGATGACAACAATCAGGTCGGCCCAGCGGATTTGAGACAGGCGGTGGGTAATAAGCAAGGTGGTACGCCCCCGGGCGGCGGCCGAAATGGCGCGCTGGATCTTGTCTTCGGTAGCCGAGTCGATGGCGCTGGTCGAATCATCCAGGATCAGGATGCGCGGGTCGGTCAGGAAGGCACGCGCCAGGGCCAGGCGCTGGCGTTGGCCGCCTGATAGTGTGACGCCACGCTCACCAATAACGGTTTCATAGCCCTGGTCAAAAGTCTGGATAAAATCGTGCGCCTGGGCTGCTTCGGCGGCGCTTTCAACCACAGCCTGCGTTGCGCCGGGTTTGCCAAAAGCAATATTGTCACTGATGCTGCGTGAGAACAGGAAAACATCCTGTTCGATCATCGAAATCTGCGAACGCAGCGCGGCCAGGTTCCATTCGCGCACGTCACGGCCATCGACCAGGATTTGCCCGCTGGTGATATCGTAGGTGCGGTTCACCAGGCGCACCAGCGAGGTTTTGCCCGCCCCGGTCTGGCCGACAATGGCAACCGTTTGTCCGGGTTTGACTTTGAAGGAGATATTTTCCAAAACGGCAGAGCCATCGGGGTAAGCAAAGGTGACATTGCGAAATTCAATCTCACCCTTCATGTCGCCGTTAAAACCGGTGGAATTCTGGTCAAGGTCTGTTTCGTGGTTGATGAGTTCGAGGATACGGCGCGCACCGGCCAGGCCGAGCGAGACCTGGGTATAGGCCCAGGTGGAGGTAAAAGTTGGGAAATCGAGCATGCGCAACAGGCCAAAGTAACCAATCACCTGCCCGGTATTGAGCAACCCCTGTCGAAACAGAATCAGCGCATGGGTCAGCCCGCCCGCAATGGCAATCCCATACAAGAGAAAGGCCACAAAGCGCGCTTCGGTATCGCCCTGCCGGACAAATGCATCGCGCACCCGCCGGGCATTGACGACGAACTTTTCCACTTCGGCATCTTCCTGCGCCGCACCTTTGACCGTTTCGACCCCGTCGAGTGATTCGGACAAATGCGTGTTCATCTCGCCAAAGGAGGCGCGCACCTCATCCGAAATGGGCGACAAATTCTGGAGATAGCGCACCAGCGCAATAAAATAAGCCACCATGAATAAAACCGGCGTAATCAGCAAGCTGGGATGGTAGCGCGGCGCAGCCACAATGGGCATGACCAGGAAGAAGAACGAGCCAATTACCAGGTTGACGCCAGGGTTGAACATCAGGTTCACTTCGCGCACGTCGTTGGTGGCGCGCGCCATCGTATCGCCAACCGGCTGCAGGCTGTGAAAGGTCATGCTTTTGCCCAGCAGCGAGATGTACAACTCATCGCGAATCTCACGCTCAAGACGCTGTCCGAGCAGTTCCGCGCCGAAGTTGCGGCCCAGCTGCAACACACCGCGCACAATTTGTGTGCCGCCAATCAGCAGCGCCAGGGGCAGCAGCACGCTGGTATCGGGGATGGTTTTGAGCATGGCATTAAACGCATCGCCAACCAGCACCGGAACCACCGCTGCCAGGGCAGCGTTGCCAAAAGCGCCAATCAGCAGGATGACGATGATGCCCCAGTGTCGGGACACATGCGAGGCAATCCAACGTATTGCGCCAGTGCGGATGAAGCTGGGGCGTTGCAGGGTAAATTCAGCAGGAGCAGAGGGAGTTATCGCAGTCATATAGACACCTTCCAATTAGACAAACGTCTAATTTACCATAAATAAAGTCAAATGACAAACCCCAAAGGCTAAGCCTTTGGGGTTTAGAAAGTGCTAATCGAACAAAGCTCAGGCAATCAGTTCGAGGCTCAAATCCCACAGACGTTCGGCCGCCACCTGGTCGAGCGCGGCAGGGTCGGGTTCGACAATCTTCTTATCGGTAAAGTAGCGCCCGCTCACCCCTTCCACCTCGGCCGACGATGCCAGGTAAATGCTGGTCGAAGCGCCTTCATCGGGGCTTTTCGCAATTGGTGACATCAGCTTCATCACCAGGCTCATCAGTTTGCCGTTATTTTTACCAAACTCGGTGGCCACAAAACCCGGATGCAGCGCATTAGAAGTCACATCACTGCCTTCCAGCCGTCGCGCCAGTTCGTTGGAAAAGAGCACATTCATCAACTTGCTGCGGCCGTAAATTGGGAAACCCGCGTATTCCTTCTCACCCTGCAAGTTGTCAAAATCCAGCACTTGCCCGCGATGCGCATCTGAAGAGACATTCACCACCCGCGCCGGGGCGCTGCCCTTCAGCACATCCAGCAACAACATGGTCAGGTGAAAATAATTGAGATGGTTGAGCGCAAAAGTCAATTCCAGGCCGTCGGCGGAGAGTTGGCGGCTCATATGCACCCCGCCGGCATTGTTGACCAAAACATCCAGCCGGGTGTGGCGCTTCTTAAACTCATGCGCCGCAGACTGAACCCCGGCGCGCGTAGAAAGGTCCGCCACAATCGACTCGATTTGCTGGTTGCCAGTTTGGGCCTTGATCTGCTCCGAAACGGTGGCCAACTTGGCCGGGTTACGACCGACCAGGGTCACCTGCGCTCCCTTGCGCGCCAGCTCACGGGCAGTCACCATGCCAATTCCCGCGGTTGCGCCTGTCACCATCACGCTCTTTCCCTGCATCGAAACAATCATAATCTCTCCTTGGGATACCCGCATTATAAAAGCAATCCCGGGCCACAGGTGTAAGAAAAGCGTAAGTAAATAAAAACGAGGCCGAAGCCTCGTTCAGGTTTTCAGGAAAAATTATTCCTTGGCCAGCCAATCTAGCGCTTCTTCCAGGTTCTCATACACGGTAAAGTTGACATCCCCTACCACTTTGGCAAAAGCATACAAAAAGTGCCGCCGAAACCCGCTCACGCCCACCACGGCGCGCCGCTTAACATACCGGTTGGTCACGGGCACCAGCTCCGTCAACACACGCAGGATGTCTTCGTTGGCGTAAGTACCTTCCACATATGAAATCGCCAACACCGAATGCTCGGGCATCTTCTTCAAAACTTCCTTAATCGCATTACACTCGGCGCGCACCCCGGCAGCATCGTCGGCATAACCGGAAAAATCGGCAATAAAGATTGGTTTACCCTGGTGTGTGACCCATCGAGACTTCATGACTTTTTCTCACAGCCTGATTTGTGAACTTTGGCACATTTTATCACGGAATACCCCAACCCATTCGAGGATGGTGACTTTTGGGGCATCTGCCTACCCCAACGCCTCGCTGTCACACCGTTAAACCAGCCGTTTCGTAAAAATACACAAATCATCGCCATCTGTGTACAGGTCACGCAGGGTGGCCTCGTGCAAATACCCCATCGACTGGTAAAAGGCGCGGGTACCGGCATATTTCACCGTACCCGAGGTTTCGATCACCAGGATGCGGCCGCCTTTTTCACGCACCGAACTCTCAGCCTGGGCCAGCAAACGCCTCCCCACCCCCAGCCGCTGTGCCGCCGGGTCAACCGCAATCCAGTACAGGTCGTACACCCGGTCTGTGAGCGAACGCGGACCGACACACACATACCCCCGTACCTGCCCAGCCTCCGCTTCCACAAAAAACGTATAGCCGCTGGCCTCGATTCCCAGGCGAATATATTCATCGAAAATTTCGCCAACACACTGAACCTCTTCAGCGGTAAACATACCCGTTTTGCGGGTGACCTCTTGGATGGCGTCGGCTTCCTGAGCGGTAGCGCTCAAAATCATCTTAATTTCCTCTCCAGGCTTAACAGAAAAGATGAACAGACTTTCACAAACACGGTTATACTTGGCGGGTACACGCAAGCCATTATCACGGGGAGAATCACGCCAAACCGGCCCAACAGTCTGCAATGTTGTAAAGAAAAAATACCTATGCTATTCTAAAGGCTAATGATGAAATCAACCGGCACAAATTCACTTGCGCTTAGCGGCACTTTATTGTTAACCTTAACGGCCCAAAGTTTGCTGCTCGCCCCGCACCTGCAAGCGGCCGTCCTTAAACCGCTATCAGGCTGGATGATTGATGTAATCGGGGTTGCGATGTATCTGCTGGGGACCTTCCTGCTGATATCGGTTTTGCTTAACTACACTCGCCAGACACAACTCAGGGTCTTTTTAACCACCGCCATCGTCTCATTGCTCATCGCATGGGAATTCCAACAGGGCAACAATCTTGTCGAGGCCGCCACAATTACCGGCCTGGGGCTGGCCTACTTGCTTTCCAATTGGCTGACGGTGCGCCGGGGCTGGCTGGAAGAAACCATCCAATGGCTTAACCTGCTCATTGGCCTGGGCCTGCTCATCCGACCCAATATGCTCCTGCAAGCGTCGGAATATGAGGCCTTCACCCAGGTTAGCGCCATCTTTGGGGCCACTTTTATCCTGAGCGCCATCATTTCACTCATCATCGAATACATCCCCGCATTATCCAAAGGCAACGCCAGCCACTTCCTGGCTGTGCCGTGGCTTTTGTGGGGATTTATGTTTATCCTGCCCGTCAAGATGCCCAATCTCATCCTGGCTTTTAGCATTAGCTGCGGCCTGCTCTCGAGCTTCATCATGCCCTGGGACAAAATCATCCTGCGACAGGGGGCCTACATCGGTCGTCGCTTCATCATCCTGGTTGTGCTGGCGCAGGTGTTTTCCCTGGCGCTTTCGGCATGGATGATTCGCATCGCAGAAGCAACCCCTATCTCAGAAGAAGCGCTTCTGCCGCTGCGCGAGATTGCGCTGGTAGGTTATAACGCCCTGGTGCTGGTCAGCTTTGTGGTGGTCGCATGGATCAACCTGGCCATCAACGGCATGTTTGCCGGTTTAAACGGCAGCAAAAATCAATCTCGAAAACCCGCTGAAACGGGCCTTTGGGCGCAGTTGAAAAGCAGCCTGCTCGAGCCATTCCAAATGTCTGAGCAACTGGTCAGCGAACAAGTGCGCGCGCGCGATGAATACGAAGCCCTGCTCAACCGGCAGATCGCTTTTGAAAAGCGACGGCTTGCCCAACTGGGCCTGGTGCATCACCTTAACATCGAACTTAAGAGCGTGCTCGACAACCCGGTCTCAGCGCAGCTGACAGCCAACGCCATTTACAGCACCATGGGCGGATGTTTGATCGCCATCCTGAAATATGACCCGGCACAAAACGAACTGGTGGCCCTGGCTGTCAGCGGACCCGATGCCACCCACCTGCCGCCCAGCTATACCCAGGAACTCACGCGTGGGCTGGTCGGCCGCGCCGGACGGCTACGCCGCACCCAACTGGCCTCCGACACCCGCCTGGACCCCGATTATTTCCCGCTTGAAAACCAGTCCTGCCTGTCCGAAGTGGCTGTGCCCATTTTGCACAACAACCAGCTGCGCGGAATCATCGTTGTCGACCAGCCAGAAGCGCATGCCTTCGACGACAGCGACATCCGCACCCTGGAGACGGTAGCCGTCCAGCTGGTCACCGCCTGGGAACGCAGCGACCACGACCAGCGCCTGACCAACCTTATCAATGCCGGTATCGCCCTTTCTACTTCACTGGAAGTGGACGAGGTGATTCAGGAAACCGTGAAAGTGGCCCTGGGAACCCTCGAGGCGCGTTTTGTATTTATGGCGCTGGTAGATAAAAGCGGCGGATTTACACGCACCGCTTCGGCCGGTCACGCGCCCACGCTGCTGGCTATGCTCAGCAGCGACCCGGATGGCAATAATCTGATTCAGGAAGTGCTGAACAGCCAGAATGTTGTCCGGCTGCGGGATGTGCGCAAAAAATATTCCAGCACCCCCACAGGCAGCCAGGAACTGCGCAGTTTGTTGGCCGCGCCCATGCGCCTGCGCCAGTCATCCATTGGGGCCATCCTGGTCTTTGGCAAACAGGGCAACATCACCTTCACCGAAAACGATGATTCGCTGATTTCGCTGCTAGCCACCCAGGCCGCTGCTGCGGTAGAAACGACCTGGCTGTACCAGGAATTGCGCTCCATGCTCAACATTGCCACCCAACTGCACCAGCTCAGCACCCGCGTTATCCAGGCCGAGCAGTTGACCGATGCGGCCGTCTCGATTGCCGAGACAACCTACCAGTTGAGCAAAGCAGATGCCGCCGGGATTGTTTTGTTCACGCACGAGAAAGAGCTGGAGGCCAAAGTCCAAATCGATTCGAACGGACTGCATCCCGGGGCGCAGCATCCAATGGAGTTAATTGACCAGGTGCTCGATTCAGGTCAGACCATCATCACCTCTGGCCGCAACAACACGATGCGCATTTGCCTGCCCTTGCAAACCCCGCGCCGCCAATATGGAGCGCTATGGGTGGAAGTACAGGAACGCAATTGGAACAGCGCGCACTTTGCCGATAACCTGCGCACCCTGGCCAACCAGGCCGCCCTGGCCCTGGAACGCAGCCTGCTGCTGGTGGAAACCCGCCGCCAGGCCGATGAAATTGAAGACGCTTACCACAAGCTCGAAATCACCTATGACCAAACCCTGGTAGCGCTTTCCACCGCGCTGGACGCGCGTGACCGTGAAACCGAAGGCCACAGCCTGCGAGTGGCCCGCCTGGCCTGTGTGCTGGGTCGCCGCCTGGGAATCTCCCCCGAACTTTCTAAAACGCTCGAACGCGGCGCAATTTTGCATGATATTGGCAAAATTGGCATTAGTGATACCATATTGCTCAAACCTGGGCCGCTCACTGCTGACGAGTGGGAAACGATGCGCTTGCATCCTGATATTGGGGCGCGCATCATCGAAGGCATCCCCTTCCTGCAAGAAGCCATGCCTGTCATCCGTTATCATCAGGAGCGCTGGAACGGTACAGGCTACCCCATTGGCCTGCGCGGGAACGATATTCCCTTTAACGCGCGTATTTTTGCCGTGGTCGATGCCTTCGATGCCCTCACCAACGAACGGCCCTACCGCAAACCCATCTCCGTTGAAGCGGCGCTGGCCTACTTGAAGGAACAAAGCGGCGTCATGTTTGACCCTACCATTGTGCGCGAATTTGAAGCCATGTCTAAAGACGGCACCCTGCAAGAATTGCTCTGACCATGCTGCAACGCATCCTTTCACCCAAAGACATGACCGACCAGGAAACCCGACGGCTGATTGAGCCCGCCAGCGTAGGGCTGGTCGTATTAAGCATCGGGTTAATCTGGCTTGAATTACAAGACAGCCCCTTAACGACAACCGCCAAATGGGTAATCCTGTGCGCCGCCAGCCTGATTGGATATGTTGTCTTCTTGTTTGTCAGCTCATCGCGCGTCCCCGAGCGTTTACAGCGCTGGAAGTGGCTGATCCTGGCCCTTAACAGCCTGTGCATTAATTTGGGTTTCATCGTGTTCCCGGCTGAACTCAAGTTTTTCATCCACATGGGACTCATCTTCGTCACAGCCATTACCGTTATCGTTTGGGAACATCGTATCGCCCTGTTGTTTATCTTCGCCAGCATGCTGGCTCCAGTCTGGCAAATTTGGGCCGAAAAAATCCCGTTTGGCGCAATGGCTCATGACATCGGCTTCTTCGTGCTGGCGCTTGTCATCGTTGAAACCTTCCGGCGGCTCAACCAGGTGAATATGAACCGCATCAGGCGGCTAGAATCGGTTAACGAGTTTGCCCGCCAGATTGGATCATCGATCGAGCGCGAAAAAGTAATCGCCACGGTTGGCGAAGCTATTCAAAAAGTGATGCAAGCCGATACATTTTTCCTCGGCTCAGTGCAGGGTGACCACATTTTGTTGCATGTCATCTATGACGATGGCGAATACTTCGAGCCTGCCACCGTTCCAATGGCCGGGTCTCTCTCGGGTTGGGTCGTGCGCAACCAGCGTTCGCTTTTCATCGCTGATATGCGCCTGGATGTCAAGCTGGAAGGGGTGCAAAAAATCCTGACCGGCAACAACCGTGATAATGAGTGTTGGATGGGCGTCCCCATGCGCACCAAACATGTCGATGGCCTGATTGCCATCGCCTCTTACCGGCCGTATGGCTTTGACCGTACCGACCTGGAACTGCTGGAGATCCTGGCCCAGCATACCGCCCTGGCCCTCGACAACGCCCATCACCATACCGAGGTAGAAGAACAATCGAAGCGTGATAGCCTGACCGGCGTTTACAATCATGGCCACATCGTCCAAACCTTGCGCAACGAGTGCGAAAAAGCCGCTCGCGACCACACCCCCGTCAGCCTGATCATGCTCGACATTGACTACTTTAAACAATACAACGACAATTACGGCCACCAGGCCGGAGACAACGTACTCATCGCCCTGTCAAACGCGGTGCGAGAGCATATCAAAGTCACCGATGCGCTGGGACGCTGGGGCGGCGAGGAATTCACCATCGTACTGCCCGGCGCCACCGGCCAGCAAGCCATGCAAATTGCCGTGCGCATCCAGAAAACCATTCAGGCGGTAAAACTGACTCACCGCAACCAATTGCTACCCTTCCCCACTGTCAGCCAGGGTGTTGCGGTTTTCCCGTTCGAGACCAACGATGTAGACCAGTTGATTCACATTGCCGACCAGCGTCTGTACGTCGCCAAAGAGCGCGGCCGCAACCAGGTAGAACCGCGCCCCGATCATTGGGATAAAATAAAAGCTGAGTAACATTTTTCGCTTGGCTCATTCCAGCCTGCACAGATGCCTTGCCAACCGATTGGCAAGGCATCTTGCTTGGGGTAGTAGCGCGAATAGAACTAATGTGCTACAATTTATCCTCTTTTGACCAGAAAGGTGGCCCAAATGTTCGCCCGTATCTCAAAAATCTATCACGAATTCCCTGCCCGGTTCTGGTTTGTGGTGGGCGTATCCTTCATCGATGGCATTGGCGGAACCATGTTGTTCCCCTTCTTTGCCCTGTACATCACCGACAAATTCGACGTTGGCATGACCACCGCTGGCATCATCCTGGGCATCTTTTCGGTGTTCGGGCTGATTGGCAGTATGCTGGGCGGGGCGCTGACCGATAAATTCGGTCGTCGCTCGCTGATCCTGTTCGGGTTGGTCTTTAGCGCCCTCAGCACGCTCTCGCTTGGGATGGTCGAATCCCTGGCAATGTTGTATCCGCTTTCGGTGGTTGTAGGGCTGCTTTCCAGCATCTCACACCCCGCCCACCAGGCCATGATCGCCGACATCCTGCCCGAAAAACAACGCAACGAGGGGTTTGGTATCCTGCGCGTGGTAGCCAACATGTCGTGGCTGGTTGGCCCCACCATCGGTGGATTCCTGGCCAATCGTTCCTTCTTCCTGCTGTTCGTGGCAGATGCCATCATTAGCTGCATCGTGGCGGCGCTGTTCTTCCGCTTTATGCCCGAAACCAAACCGGCCCCACGCGCCGAGGAGCAACACGAAAGCATGCTCAAAACCTTTGCCGGGTATGGCAAGGTCTTCCTCGACGGGCCTTTTGTGGCCTTCATCGTCGCTGCCATCCTGATGGGCCTCGTCTACCAGCAGATGTACAACTCTCTCTCGGTTTACCTGCGTGACAACCACGGCGTTGGCCCGCAAGGCTACGGTTTGTTGATGAGCACCAGCGCCATCACCGTCATCCTGTTTCAGTTCTGGACCACGCGCAGCCTGAAAGGCCGCCCGCCTTTTATCATCCTGGCCGTTGGCACGCTGTTCTATATGCTCGGGTTCAGTCTGTTCGGTTTTGTCACCGCTTTCTGGCTGTTTGCCGCGGCGGTGGTGGTCATTACCATTGGAGAAATGCTGGTCGTGCCCACCAGCCAGACCCTGGCCGCCAACTTTGCGCCTGAAGAAATGCGTGGCCGTTACATGGCTGTTTACGGACTGGTCTGGATGGTGCCATCCATCTTCGGGCCTGGGGCAGCAGGGCTCATCCTGGATAACTACGACCCCAACCTGCTCTGGTACCTGGGCGGAATCTTGTGCGCAGTTTCGGCGCTCAGTTTTTACGCCCTGCACCTGGCGCTTGGGAAACAGGAACGCTTCCAGACACCCCCTGAAGAAAACCAACCGGCAACAGCATAACCTGCCGTCAAAAGACCGCCTCAGGCTCCCCTGGGGCGGTCTTTTCGTTTCTTGTGACAATTCTCGACAACCATCACCCAAAAACATGACAAAAAGCACTAAGGGATACCCACCCCAACCCCTATAATAAATTCAACCCTTATTTGATAATATTTATCTTGATTAAACAGGAAACGGATATGAAAACCAGCCTCATCAAATTCGGAATACAAATTTCTGCAATCGTGATGATGGGCGCCCTGGGAGCGCTGTTTGCCCTGATGTTTGCGCTGGTCGCCAGCATTGTGGCCGCCAACCTGACGCCACAGCTCTATTTCAAACTGGTCGATACCCTGGCCTGCGGCGGCCAGGGCATCCTGGTGGCCGAGTCAAGCCTGGGCAACTTTCACGTCCCCGGGGCGGTCTCTTTCCAATGTGTCAACCCTAACGGAAACGCCCTCAACCACATGGGCTTCCGCGCCATTGTTGACTTCCTGGGGCTGCCCTTCCTGTTGTGCTTCGTCCCCACCTACCTGCCCGGAATTTACCTGATGTGGCGGCTTTCGAAAAAGCTGTTCCGCATTTATGATGAAACCATGCTCGAGTACGCCACAACCTGAAATAATCCCGCCCCTAATTGAAAGAACATCCCGCCAATTGGCGGGATGTTCTCTTTTTACCACTTGCGCAGCAATTCGGCCACCAGCGCAGCACGACCGGCCAGGCTGGCAGTGAAAATCCACTCGCGCTCAGAATGATAATCAGCGCCGACGGTCCCAATCCCATCCAGCACCGCAACCCCCAGCGGCGCGACAAAGTTGGCATCTGAACCGCCGCCAGAACCACCCGCCTTGACCTCGATCCCGGCCTCGGCCGCAATGCGCTGGGCCTTCTCGAAGGTAACCTTCATCAAGTCATCAAACGGCATGGGCGGGCGATTCAAATCGGCAAAGGCCTCAATAGACGTGTCGGGAAAAGCCGGTTTCAGGTTTTTGAGCGAATTAATGATGCGCTCGGCCTCCTCTGGAACCAGCACACGCATATCGCCACGCGCTTCGGCCTCGTCTGGAACCACGTTTTCAGCAATTCCGCCGCGAATGACACCGATATTGACGGTCGTTCCGCGACTGTAGTCGGTCCAGGTCTGAATCTCGAGCACCTGGTGCGCCAGTTCCTGGATGGCATTGCGGCCCTTCTCATGCTCCCCGCCTGAATGCGCCGCCCGGCCTTTGACCTTGACCACAAAATCGCCAACACCTTTGCGCCAGGTCTTCAACGCGCCATCCACCAACCCCGATTCGAGCACCAAGACCAGTTCGGCCTGGCGAGCCATATTTTCGATCAGGACATGGGAGGTCCCACTGCCAATCTCTTCGTCAGACGTGAACAGGGCGGTCACGGGCCGGGTCAGTTCACCCGCTTCGAGCAGCGCCGAAATCGCTTCGAGTGTGATGACAATCCCGCCTTTCATATCGAGCACACCAGGGCCAAAGGTTTTGTCTTCGCGAGAATAAAAAGGCATCTTTTCCAGCGTCCCCAGCGGGAAAACCGTATCCATGTGGTGCAGCAGCAAAATCTCGCCGCCGCGCGCCTGCGCCGGTCGGAAACGAGCAATGACATGGTCACCCGTTTGCTGGTTGGGGACAATTTCAACATCCGCGCCCAAACGACGGCAGGTTTCGGCAACGATACGGCCCACGCGATCAACGGCGGCCTTATCGGTAGAGGGTGATTCTGTTTCGACGAGAGTCTTGAGAAAAGCGAGCATCTGCGGGGTGCGTGATGTGAAATCCATACCATAACTCCTGAGTGAGATAAATGAATTATACGCTACACAACCGGTACTTAAAACCAAAAGGCATGCAAGCGCTGCCGGGCAGCGCTTGCATGCCTTTTCTGATGTCAACCAATCAGGCTTTTTTGTCTTCCATGCGCTCAATGGCCGAGTCGATCATGCTGCGCCAGGCCAGGAGCATTTCCTTGCGGGCATTGCGGCGATGTTCGATAAAACCCGGCGGGAGCAGGGTCTCCATGCTTTTGCGCATTTCTTCGCGTGCCTTGCGATAATGCTCGCGGGTTTCTTCGGGAATGTAATCTTTCATTTTGCTTGCGCGTCCAGTTTTCTCAGTCATACCAGCCTCCTCACATTGTCTGTTTTGATTATAGCACCGTTGAAAATCGGTAACCTGAGAAAAGGGTTAACAGTCGGGCCTAGTTGTTTTCCCTTTTCTGTTTGCGACCCGCACGCCATAAAGGCCAGCGCAATGAGCGCCAGGCTTTATAGGCTTGCCAAACCTGGCTGCGCGTTGGCTTCTGCCTGCTAAACAACGCACCCAGGTAAGTCTCGGTCAGGGAATTCAGGCTGATCCCCGGCGGCAGGTACGGAAGCAGGGCGGCGGCATATTCGCTGGCGGTGGTGCCCGGACCCGGCTGCCCACCCAGCCGGTAGAGGTCTCGATACATCCAGCGCAGGGCCAGCGCCGGGGATACCTGCAGCAAGATCAGCCCTTCGAGCGCTTGCAAAAACAGGGCCAGCCCCAGCAACCCGGCAACAAATACCAGTACCCAGCGTGTCACCAGCGACAGGCCGCGAAAATTGGCCCGCAGCAGGGCCCAGGCCGAGGGTGGGGGCAGCGGCGCAGGCGGCTGCCCATCGCTTTCATCCGGGCGGACAATTTCAGGGATGGCAGCGGTCGGTTCAAACTCGACCCAACCAACCCCGGGGAAATAAATCTCGACCCATGAGTGGGCATTGGCAGCGGTAACGCGATATTCGGCGGCTTCGGTAACGTAGGTGCCGCTGGCATAACCGGTTACCAGGCGCGCCGGGAGACCCACCGAGCGCGCCATGACGGCCATGGCGGTGGCGTAGTAATCGCAGTAGCCCTTCTTCAGGTCAAACAGGAAGTAATCCGCCACATCCACGCCAGCGGGCGGGGTAGAAACGTCGAGGGTGTAGGGGTAGGTGTGGCGCAGGTAGGTTTCGAGGGCTTTGGCCTGGTCGTAGGGTGAACTGGCGGTGGCGGTCAGGTTGCGCGCCAGGGCATAAACTCGCTCGGGCAGGTCCAACGGCAGCGCCAGGTAACGCTGGGTGACAAAGTCGGGGTAATCGCTGCCCGCCTGGCGCAAAATCGCCACACTAATTTCAGGCACAAAAGATTCGACCTGGTACGCCGGGGCTTTGTGCAAAGCCCCCAGCAGGTCGGCGCTACCGAAAGGGAAGGCGGCTGCGGCGGCGTCAGAACGCGGCGGTGTGCGCCAGGCCACGTCGAAAGGCTGATCGGAACGGTACAGGGTACCGGTCCAGTACAACGTATCATCCTTTTCAAATGCCAGGGTGACTTGCTGGGTGACCCGCCTGTAGCCAGAAGGCAGGCTGGCATATAAAATCTCATCGGCGTTGTAATGCGCGGTTTCAGTCTGGCTGGAACGCCAACCGCTGCCGTTGTAAACATCATAAACCCGGCTACGCCAGTAATACCGCGTGGCCAGCGTTTCGAGCGAGGCATTGGGGATGGGTGGCAGTTCGCCTGTACGCACGGTAAAAACCAGGTCGCGCGACAGTTCGGGGCCGCTGCCCAGCAGGTGCTGCTGCGGTAAGCCCGGAGCGCCGTAAGGAATAAAACGCGTCTCGACCTTAGCCATATCGAGCCCCAGCGACTGGGCCGCCGTGCTTTCACGGGACGGTTTACGCCAGGCATCGGCCAGGTCCTTAAGCGAGACTTGGGGCACAAAAAAGGCCAGCCCGGCCACAACGCTGGTGGTGGCGATGACCGCCACCAGGGTGTTGGTCGAAATGATTTCGGAATAGTCCAGTTTGCGGCGTATCCAACTCAACAGGTTGGCGTTGTAACACGAGAATCCCATCAAAGCTATCACCAGCGTGAGCATGCCCCATAACCAGATTACCCCGCTGCCGGTGTAATCGGTGATGACGGCTTGCACCACCAGCACCGGGGCCAGCGCAGCAATGGCTTCGCGGCGGCGCAAGGCCCACCCGGCCCAGGCTGCCAGCACCCACAGGGCCGCGCTCCACACCAGCGCACGGATCAGCGGATCGTTGGCATTGGCCCCACCCGAAATTCCAACCCACCAGGCCTCCAGGCGTCCCCATAAGGTCAGCGACTGGATCAGCAAGGCATCCCGGCCCGCATCAAAAACTGTAGAGTCAATGGGGGTGTCGTTGCGCAAATTAAACCAGGTCTGCAACAGGAGCGATGGCAGCGCCTGCGCCATCTGTAACAGCGGACCGCCTAAACGGGCGGTGCCGCCCCACAACAGGGTTCCGCCAACCGTCAGCAGACTCGCCGCAGCCTGCCAGCCGTTTAAGCGGCTGTGCCCCAGCCACCAGCCGAGCAGCGCCGCCAGCAAACTGATCGGGAAAAACAGGCTCATCTGCGCCCCACGCACCGTACTGCCCACCCCGCTCACCAGGGAATAAATTACCAGCACCAGCATCAACACCATGGTAGTGGTGCGCACCGGAACCCAGCGCAAGAAAAAGCGCAGCAGCCACTCAATCATGACAACCTCCGCCAGTCGAGGTTCTCGGGGCGCTGCAGGGTTTCCACTTTGCCGGTTATTTTCGATACTCGCCAGGCCCACTGCCCGCCCTGGCCGGGGCGAGCCTCGGGGCGGTCGAGCGCCTCAGGCGGAATGATGTGACAGCGAATGCCCATGTGCTGCAACTGGGCGGCCAGCAGGTTGACAGGGCCGGTATTTTTTCCGGACCGTTGCACGTCTAGCAGTAAAACCGTCGGCACAATCCCGCGCCACACCAGCGGAGCCAGGGCAGGCAGCCAATCGGGGCTGGTAGACGCAGTGATAAGCACCAGGCTGGCCTGTTTTCCAAACGAACTCCCGGTACGGGCGAGAAAATCTCGCAAGGAGAGCGGGCCAGGATGGGCTAACGCCAGGGCATGCAAAATAGCCCAGCGCTGGCTCTCGTTCTCACGCGGCGCCAGCCACGAAGGTGCGTTTCCGTTAACGGCCAGCCCCACGGCGCGTTTGCCGCGCAATCCCTGGTCTGCGAGCGAAGCGGCTAAAATGACAACCTGTTCTTCGGTCGAGTTTTGGCCTACGCCCACCTGGGCAGCCTGCTCAAGGTCTAGCAAAATCCACCAATCGGATGACGGGCTGCCATCAAATTGACGCGAGTACAGCTTGTTGTGGCGGGCGCTGGTGGGCCAGTGAATGTTGCGCAGCGGGTCGCCAGGCTGGTACTCGCGCACCCCGGCAGCGCGAACGGTCTCCTGTGGGGTACGAGCCAGCGGGCGACCTTCGCCCAGGTACCCGCCGGGAGTGACTTCAACGGAAGGCAGCGGCACAACCGGCGGCAGCACCAGCAGGGTCTGGCTGGAATGGTCTTCGATGAAAACCGAATAAATCCCCAGCGGGTCCCCGGTTCGGAGTGTGGTGCCGCCAAGGGTAAAAACCCCTCGCTGATGACACTGCCCGCTGCTAATCAGGTTGGTGGCGCTGCGCCCGTCTACAAACGTTGCCAGCGAAGGTTCATAACCCGGCATGTTGGAATGATCGGCAACCTCAACCCAGGTCGCCGGGAAAGCCGAGCCATTCAACAGGTTAAAACGTTCTTCCATTTCGTCGCCAACCTGCGCCCAGCCATAGCGGACTTCTCGCACCAGGCGCACGCCTCGCACCAATCCACGCGCCCAAAACCAGGCCAGCAACCAGGCCAGCCCGAGTGCCACCAGCACAGTTTTCCAGGTGCGCGAAGGATCGAGCACCTGCATCACCAGCGCCGCGAACAGCAACACTGGCAGAACCCAAGAATTCAATTTCATGCGCGCAGACATGCAATGAATTATATGCCTTTTCGCCAGCAATGTTTTTGTAATCTTGCCACTTGATATTTTAAGAAAAATCACCCGCTGGTCCTCTTGTATTGCCCCTTTGAATATGCTAGAATTTCCAAAGTTTACCGTACAGGTAGGGGGCATGTACGAATTAACTGCCATATATGGCGGTTACATATGTTCTATTATTGGAGTATAGCGAATATCATGCGTTGCCCGTATTGCCAGCATCACGAATCGAAAGTGATCGACACCACCCACGACAGTCATGGCGGAATCCGCCGTCGTCGGGAGTGTTTGAGCTGCGGACAACGGTTCAGTTCCTACGAGCGGCCCATCCTGTCCACCCCCCTGCTGATTAAGCAGGATGGCACCCGCGAAGAATTCGACCGTGAAAAGCTCTCGCGCGGCATTCGCATCTCGTGTGCCAAGCGGCCCGTTTCCGCCGCCGATATTGAGCGGCTGATCGGGCAGGTTGAATCGGAACTCCAAAAGATGGGCAAAGCCGAGGTCTCCTCCCGTGTGGTCGGGGATATGGTCATCAACGGGCTAAAGGAACTTGACCAAATTGCCTACATTCGCTACGCCATCGTCTATTTACGGCTCGACGACCTGCATGCGCTCAGAGACGAAATAGACCGACTGCTCGAAGCCTAAAACCCTTCAACAACCCAACCCCTTTTTTTCTTTTTTTCCCTGCAATTTTCCAGCCCCCAATTTTATATAGAGGAGAGTGTTTCATGGTAGCCAATGAAGTTTCTACCAAAACGGGCATTTTGCCCACCCCGCCCATCCCTGCCGACCTGCCCAAGGTCGAGTTAACCGACAATGCCAGACAGGTGCTCATCCGCCGCTACGTGCGCCGCGGCCCGGATGGCAAGCCCGCTGAAACCGTCGAGGAAATGTTCTGGCGCGTGGCCTACAACATTGCCGCCGTCGAGAGCACCTGGGGCGACCCCGATCCCCTGCCCCGCGGCGAATATTATGTACTTTTGACCAGTAAGAAATTTTTCCCTAATTCTCCCACCTTTACCGGTGCAGGAACCCCATTGGGCCAGCTGGCAGCCTGTTTTGTTTTACCCATTAGCGATGACATGGGCCGCGATACGGCCGGTATCTTCCAGTCGCTGCGCGATGCCGCCCTCATCCAGCAAACCGGCGGCGGGAACGGGTTCTCGTTTTCGCGCCTGCGCCCCAAGGGCGGGCTGGTCAAATCGTCTGCCGGGCAGGCTACCGGCCCGGTAGGTTTCTTGCGCGTGTACGACCACGCCTTCGGCGAAATTGCCCAGGGCGGAACCCGGCGCGGGGCCAACATGGGCGTCCTGCGTGTGGACCATCCAGATGTCGAAGAGTTTATCGAGTCCAAGACATCAGAAAACGCCATCACCAACTTTAACATTTCTGTCGGCATCACCGATGCGTTTATGCAGGCTGTGCGCGACGACAAGGATTGGGACCTGGTTTTCCCCGACATTTCCTCGCCCGAATACCGCGGTTTCCGTGGCACCCTGGAGCAGGCGCGTGAAAAGAACATCCCCCTCCGGGTCTACCGCACCGTGCGCGCCCGCGACCTGTTTGACAAAATCGTCAAGCAGGCCCACCACAACGGCGAGCCCGGTGTGCTGTTCCTGGATGCCGCCAACCGCCAGAACCCGGTTCCGCACCTGTACCCGCTTGAGAGCACCAACCCGTGCGGTGAGCAGTGGCTGGGCCCATACGAAAACTGCTGTCTCGGCTCGGTCAACCTGGCGCAACACCTTGGGCCAGAAGGCACCGTCGATTGGGAAACCCTGCGTCACAGCGTAACACTTTCGACGCGCTTCCTGGATGATGTGGTCGAAGCCAACGCCTATGTCCCGGCGGTTCCGCAACTCAAAGAAGCCGCTCACCGCGCGCGTCGCATCGGCCTGGGCATTATGGGCCTGGCCGACCTGATGTACCATGTGGGCGTGCGCTACGGTTCAGAAGAAGGCCAGGAATTTGCCGCCCAGGTGATGGAATTTGTGCGCTACCACGCCATGCAGACTTCGATTGAGATGGCACGCGAGCGCGGCGCTTTCCCCGCCATTGAAGGCTCTCTCTACGACCCCAAAAACCTGCGCTGGCAGGCCCCCAGGCCTTTGTCGCCGTACCGTGGCGATTGGCGCCGCCCCGACATCGACTGGAAATCCGTGGTCAGCGGCATTAAAAAGTATGGCATCCGCAACGCCGCCCAAACCACCGTGGCCCCAACCGGCACCATTGCCACTGTAGCTGGCTGCGAAGGTTACGGCTGCGAACCGGTGTTTGCCCTGGCCTACATCCGCCATGTTAACGACAACGGCAAAGACCTGAAGCTGACCTATGGTTCGCCCTCCTTCGAGAAGGCGCTCGAACATGCCGGGATCGACAGCCAGTCGCGCCAGGAAATCTTTGAAGAAGTGATGAAGCATGGCACCTGCCAGGATGTCTCGGCCGTGCCTGAAGAGATCCGCGAAGTATTCGTCACCGCCGGTGATGTCACCGCCGAAGAACATGTGCGCATGGCAGGCGCGCTGCAAGCCTTTGTCGACAATTCAATCTCCAAAACCATCAACTTCCCCGAAGGCGCAACCGAAGCCGATGTCGCCACCGCGTACATGCTTTCGTGGGAACTGGGCGCCAAAGGCATCACCGTCTACGTTACCGGCAGCCGCGACAAAGTGGTGCTCGAAACCCACGCCACCGCCGAGAAAAAACAGGTCAGTGATGCCCCTGCTGCGGCCAAACATGAGAGCCTGCCCGTGCCGCCCGAACAAAAAGTGATCTGGCACGAAACCAAAAAACCGCGCCCGCGCTTCTTAAAGGGCAGTACCTTCAGCGTGGAAACCCCGCTGGGCAAAGCCTTCGTCACCGTTAACCAGAATGGCGGCGATCAACCCTTCGAGGTCTTTATCAACACTTCCAAAGCCGGGTCTGAGACTGCCGCAGTTTCAGAAGCGATTGGACGCCTGATCTCGTATGTGCTGCGGTTGGCCTCCCCGGTGGCCCCGCTCGACCGGTTGCGTGAAGTTGTGGCGCAGCTCACCGGCATTGGCGGTGGACGTTCGCTGGGCTTCGGTCCGCACCGGGTACGCTCCCTGCCCGACGGGGTGGGCCAGGTGCTGGATGAGTACCTGCGCGAACGCGAAGGCCAGGCCCATGCCCATGAGCTCGTCTCGGGCGGGAATGGCGGCTCGGCCCACATCAGCGGCAACGGCTTCCACCCCGAACCTGCCAGCCAGCCGATGATGAAAATCGGCGACCTGTGCCCCGAATGTGGTGAAGCTGCTGTTGTAAACGAGGAAGGCTGCCGAAAGTGCTACGCCTGCGGGTTTAGCGAGTGCTAGTGAAAGTATAGGTTTTAAAATAACAGAGCGGGTGGATGATAACATTCGCCCGTTCTGTTATTAATTTATCACTTTGGTGGATCTAAGTATTACGCCAAAACTTAAAACATAACTCAAGTTTTCTGAATCAGGTTATTTTTTCAAATATACATCTCGCATATTTTTCTAATACTTATATAAAGGGATATTCGGATAGATATTGCATCACCTTGCTTCCGTAAGATATAGTTATCGATATACTATAATATATAAGTATTTTTCTTTGGATTATTGTTGGTGCTTTGCGCTATAAATAAAAGGAGATATATCTGTATGCCTGCTAGCAAACCTACCAACACCAATCCTCATTCTGCCCCTTCAGAAGATTTCCTGAAATGGTCATCACACGCACAACGAAACGAATCGATAGCTGCCTACACAACTGTAATGAAGATGGCAGACGAGGCTTCCGTTTTACAAGTAAAAAGTCTAACAAATCAGGTAGAAAAGGCTTTTATCATCACACAATTCATTTATAAAAGCATATTATTTATTTTGGGTGTGAGCTTTATTATTTCGGGCATTTTAGCTTTTTGGCCTGGAATAGGAAATTTTCAAAAAACTGTTGGCGCGATTGGATTACCAACCATACTAGTCACCTTATTATTACTTCTATACCATAATCCACTGCACAATGTTCGTAAAGCCATGGGGGATATTGTTAAGATGCAAGTTATTTACTTGAGCTATCTACGCCAAGTCAACCAGGTCGATATAGGCTTTAAACAAAACTTTTTCACAAACGACAAAGTTACCGCAAAACAATATCAGGAAACGTTCAATCAAATGCATGGAATCATTGATAAAGCCCTTGATGATATCAATTTATTAATGGATGATGTGAATTGAGAACCTTATATTCTTCAGATGTATTTGTGACAAGTTTTGCGTATAATATCAAATATCATTTGTAATTTTTACTCAGTTTTGAGAAGGTCATTATGTGGGCAAAACCTCCAAGCACCATAGCCGGGGAACCAAATAAGGCTCACCAAAGCCCAGGTAGGATTACTTGTGCAAAATGCAAGCTATCGACAAAAATTGGGGATGATGACAGAAAAAGGGGCTTCGTAATTTGCTCAAATTCCAAATGTAAAAATAAAATACCAGTCCCAAAGTAAAAAATTATGGATTCTTTGAAAAATTATCTTGATAAGTTCGGCAGGAATTTTTTGGTAGCATCATTTATTCCATCGCTGGCGTTTTTTACGATCAGCATGCTTACCTTACAGCCGATATTACCAAAGAGTATTACAGATTTGTTAGGGAGTAAGTTTAACCCATTTGGAGAGTCAGGACTCTTGTTAGCACTAATAACTGTTATCCTTGGCTTTACCTTAACAAGCCTTAATACATTTATATACAAAGTTTTTGAGGGTTACATTCTTATCTGGAGATTACCGTTTTTACGAACATCAGAAATCAAGCGTTCTCGACGATTAAAAAAAATTCAACAAAGTATTGCCAAAAAAGTTAAGCGACTTGAACAAGGTGGTTTATCGAGGCGCGTTGAACGCAGGATAGAGGACTTGCGCTCCACCGAAAAAGCCTTATTAGCCCGTTATGACCTCCAGTTTCCACCGACTGAGGAGGAAATATTACCGACTAAATTCGGAAATATCCTAAAAGCAGCGGAAACCTACCCCATATCACGCTATCGAATTGACGCTGTCCCTATGTGGCCACGTCTCATCCAAGTTATGCCACTCTCATATTACGCAAAAGTGGATGAAGTCAGTAATCAAGTTTCATTCCTTATGAATTGCACTATCTTGACAGTATCTTATGCGGTAATGACCCTCAGTTTATCTACATATTATCTATTTCAACAGATATTAAGTCCCGTATCAAGCAGTTCAGTGGAAATTTTGGCATACCTTGGGCTTTTTGTATTGGCCACAATAATTAGTATTGTATTTTTGCGAGCGTCTGAATTGGTTGTTCTGGAATACGGATATCTAATCCGGAGCAGCTTTGACCTTTTCCGCCGACAGTTATTAAGACAGCTTGACATTGATCCCCCTCTGAACTTAGAGGAAGAACAAACCATGTGGGAACGCCTAAGTTACTTTATTAATATTGGTGACAATAATGGA
>CAZLSP010000021.1:0-49280 GCA_964562145.1 uncultured Anaerolinea sp.
CATGACCCATTTGATGCTCAGACGCTTGGCAAAATAACCTTTTCAAACACTTTCTTAGAGCATCGTTTTCAAGAATTGGCCTGTGTACGAGGCCTCGACCTGTGCCAGCTCTTCGGGGGTACCTTCGGCAAGCAGTTCCCCGCCCGCCACCCCGCCCTCGGGGCCAAGATCGATCACCCAGTCGGCGGCTTTGACCAGGTCTAGGTTATGCTCGACCACCACCACGCTGTTACCGTTTTCCACCAGGCGCTGCAAAACAACCAGCAATCGGGCGGTATCGGCCGGGTGCAGGCCAGTCGTCGGCTCATCGAGCAGGTACAGGGTGCGGCCGGTCGAACGACGCCCCAGTTCTTTGGCCAGCTTAACGCGCTGGGCCTCTCCCCCCGAGAGGGTTGTGGCTGGCTGGCCGAGTTGCAGGTAGCCCAACCCCACATCAGACATGACCTGCAAGCGCGATTGCGCCGCTGGAACATCGGCAAACAACCCCAGGGCCTCATCCACCGTCATGTTGAGCACTTGCGAAATATCGAAGCCGCGATACTTAATCGCCAGGGTCTCCTTTTTGAAGCGGCGACCATGACAGACCGGGCAACGCACTTCCACATCGGGCAAGAAGTGCATTTTCACGGTCAAAGTGCCCGCGCCTTCGCAGCGTTCACAGCGCCCGCCAGGAACATTGAAGGAAAAGTGGCGCGCAGTAATCTTGCTTTTTTTTGCTTCGGGCGTGGCAGCAAAAGCCTCGCGGATAGGGGTGAAGGTGTCTGAGTAGGTGGCGGCATTGGAACGAGGAATGCGCCCCAGGTGGGCCTGGTCGATGGTGATGACCTTGTCGAGGTGCTCGAAACCGGAGATGGAATCGTGCTGGCCGGGCTGGTCGCTGCTGCCGTTAAAACGGGCATGCGCCGCCACATCCAGGATGTCAAAAATCAGCGAAGATTTGCCAGAACCGGAAACCCCGGTCACCGCCACCAGCCGCCCAAGCGGGATACGCACCGTCAGGTTTCGCAGGTTGAACTGGCGCGCGCCGTGAATTGCCAGCCAGGGTTGGTTGGGTTGGCGCACAGGCCTGCGTTTCGGCAAAGGTACGCTCGTTTTAGCGGCCAAAAAGGCCCCGGTGAGGGAATTTTCCGCCCGGGCCACCTCGTCAGGCGAACCAGCAGCCACCACCTGTCCGCCATATTTCCCGGCTCCCGGGCCAATATCTACCAGGTAATCTGCGGCTCGAATCAGGTCGAGATCATGCTCCACCACCAGGACGGTGTTGCCCAGGTCGCGCAGGCGGCGCAGGACGTTGACAAGGCGGTGAGTATCGCGTTGGTGCAGGCCGATGGTCGGCTCGTCGAGCACATACAGCACCCCGGTCAGGCCAGAACCAAGCAAGGCTGCCAGCCGCAGGCGCTGGGCCTCGCCCGCCGAAAGGGTCGGGGAGGAACGCTCAAGCGAGAGATAGCCAACACCGACCTCGAGCAAGCGCCCGGTGCGTTCGTACAAGTCATCGAAGATTGGGCGGGCGATCAACATTTCGTCGGAAGTCAGCTGCGGCGGCAAGCCTTTAAGCCAAGCATCCAGGTCGCTGAGCGGCAGGTGTGAAACCTGGATAATGGTGCGCCCGGCGACGGTAACGGCGCGGCTTTCGGGGCGCAGGCGTGTGCCATCGCAATCGAGGCAGGGTTGGGTGGTAAAAAGGTCGTCCAGTTTCTCCAGGTAGGCAGCATTGGTGGCATGCTCGTCGTAGCGGCGCACCAGGTTGGTGACGACGCCCTCGAAACGGCCCTGGGCATTGGTGGCGGGCGGTTTGGCGTTGGGGTAATGGCGGCGAAATTGGGCGCTTTCGGTACCATACAACAGCAAATCGCGCTGGGCCGGACCGTAATCTTTAATCGGCAGGGCCGGGTCAAACTCGAACCCAAAATACTTACCGGCATTCTTCAAAATCTGGCTGTAGTGGTTGACATGGAATTCGATCCAGCCATCGATGGCATACTCGGGGATGCTTTTGTTCTCATCGACCAGGCGGCTGAGGATGGGTTGGCGCACCACCCCCAGGCCGGTGCAGGTAGGGCAGGCTCCATCGGGTTTATTGAAGGAGAAGTTGGCCATACCCAGCTCAGGGATGGGCGCGCCGCAGTGCGGGCACGGAAAGCTGCCATCCGGGCTTTCATCGGTTTCTTCTTCCCAGTCTTCCCCGGCGGCCTGGAAGGCCGGTGGCGGAACATCTTTTCCGCAGGCCGGGCAGGGCCGGTGACCCAAACGGGCAAACAAAACCCGCAGGTAGGTAAACACCTCGGTCACGGTGCCAACCGTGGAGCGCGGGCTGTGGTTGGTAAGATGCTGGTCGATGCTGATGGAGGGGGACAGGCCGATGATGGCGTCCACCGGGGGTTTGGAGACTCCGCCCGTCACCATCCCGAGTGATTCCATATACTGGCGCTGGCCTTCCTTGTGCAAGATATCGAAAGCCAGGGTCGATTTCCCCGAACCGGAAAGGCCGGTCAGGACGACGAGTTTGTTCTTGGGGATTTCAAGGGTGACGTTTTTGAGATTATGCAGACGGGCATTGCGAATCACAATCGTGGAATTCATACACGCTCCATGCGTAGGGTTTTAACCCATTGTACAACCCTGGTGTACCAATGGAGGGTTTATGAAACAGGCGGGTTATCCCCCCGGAGCAGTTCTTGCAGCATCTGCAAAAGCTGTTCGGCCATTTTTTTCTGTTCACGCAAAGTGGTTAACCAACGATCGGCGGCCGAGAAGATGTCTTCATCGGCGCGAGGGGTGTCGAGGATTTTGCGCAGGTTGCGCGTATTGCCCGAGTCCAGTTCCATAAACATGCGCAAGATTGCCATATGACTATAGCCCGCCTTGCTTAACATACGAATAATGCGCAGGCGCTCGATCTCTCGTTGGCCAAATAAACGGTAATTGTTGTATGAATTACGTGGAACGGTAAGCAGCCCGTTACGTTCTGCATTGCGAATCACATCCAGGCTGACCCCCAACAATTTTGACACTTCCCCAATTGAAAGCGAGGGTTCTCCAGCGGGATCTGCGCTCATCTTCTGGGCCCAATGCTCAAGCACATCGGCCGCCCGATTGGCCTGGTCCAATTCGCTGTTGACGGCAGCCAAATGCTGGTGCGCTTTTTCCAGCGCTCCCGGCCAGTCATCTGCCACCGCGCATTGGATGATCTCGTTCCCCAGGGCGCGAAATCCCCGCCCAGGGTAAGGAGCAGAATAAATCAAACGCGCCAGGCGCAGGCAGTCGAGATGGCGACGGGTAAAACGCCGATAGCCGTTGGCGCTCCGTTCAACAGGCGGGATCAGGCCCCAATCGACATACATTCGCACGGTATTGGGGTGAATCCCTACCGCGCGCGCCAGGTCGGAGGTGCTCAAAAAGGCAGAGGCCATCGCTTGTCAGGCTTCAGCCGCGCCGCCCTGCTGCGACAACAGGTACTGAATAGACTCTTCGAAAATGGGCAGGTACTGCCGGTAATCGTCCGAATGATCCAGGTTAATTTGCACCCATTCGCGCATTTTGCGTTTGCCGTACGGCTGGAAAGGGATGACATGCGCATCGGCCTGCAACAGACGAGCAGCCGTAGCCTGGGGCAGTTTTACGCCCACCCCTTGCTCGTACAGGCACATGCACAAGTTCTTGCCCACAAAATATGCCGGGAAACCAAACATTTTTCCCGGCCGCACAAATGGATGGCCCAAAAGCAGGTCATCGAGGACGGTTTTGTGTTGAGGGTTAAAATTCGCCATACAAACCTCCCGGTAAAGCCGGCACTAGAAAGCAAACCACGAGTCGTTGCCGCGCGCCGAAAGTCAACCAAGCGCTGCCTGGAACTGGTCGCGATGAGCCAGGATATGGTCGTAATCGGTTAGATAAATTGCCAGGTGCCCGGCATCGATATTGGCCTGCAGGCGCTTATCGCCCCTGGCGGCCCCCTTTCGCAGGAAATCAGCCATAAAATCGACCCGCGCCAGGATGACATCCAACAGGGATGAGCGTTCTTGCAGCCCGTAGGCCTCGCAGAACAAGCGGGCGCGGCGGCCCTGCTCTTCCACCGTTCCGTAGTTCTCAGGGTTCGAAGGGGCAGTCAGCGGCGCGAAGCGATAGATGGCATACGCCAGGTCCCAGGCGCGCTCGCCAGGATGGGCATGATCAAAGTCAATCACCCCGACCAGTTTTCCCTGATCAAAAACACAATTGTAGGGCGCAAAATCGCCATGACAGATCACTTCAATCGGCTGGCGTGTGGGAGCCTGCCAGCCCGAGGGCCACTTGTGGGCCACGGCTTCAGTCGCATCATGAATCCGGCGCAACAATTGCGCAGCCGCAACCAGGAGCGCATCGCTGCGAAATTCGGGAAGCGGCTCATGCCCGACAACCCCCGGCAAGAAAGACAGGACTTCACGCCCCTGTGCATCGAAACCGAGCGGCTCGGGCACTTCGTGAAGACCGCTGGCACGTAAATGCGCCAACAGCCGGTGAACCTGCCCGCTCCACGGCCCCGCGCTGCGATGGACTGTATCTCCTACTCGCACCACCGCAGCCATATTCCCGCCGGTTAATATTTCTTCATCTTCCATGCCCGAAACCCTTCCAGAACGAGGCTTATTGACCCTTCTCCCGCTTGCGTTGCTGCTTTTCGCGTTGGGCAAAGACCAGCGCCTCTGCCAGGCGGGTAAAAACGGCAATCAACAGGCCAATCCCTATAAAAATATACAGCATGGTGAAAATCTTGCCTGCATCGGTCTGGGGCGAAAAATCCCCATAGCCAACAGTTGCAAGGGTGATGACACAAAAATATAAGCTATCCAGCCACCGCCAACCCTCTACAAAATGATAGAAGGTCGTGCCAATTGCCAGCACGCCGCCTGTGACCAGCGCCAGCGCTTCAAATGCCGGGTCTTGCCAGGCATACCGGATGGCGCGCGCAAACTGCCGCAGGGCGAACAAAAACGAGAACATGCCGCCCCCTGTTAATCGTCGTCGTGCGCCATCATATCGATCGCCACGGCAACCGCCAGGATCAGCACATCATTCTGGCCGGGCTGGATCTCCACGCCATATGTGTCGGTCAGGCGAAACCATTTTTTCGAGACGGTAGCGGCCAGGTTGCGGCCTGCCTTGATCGTATACTCATGGTCGAGGATGTTGCCTTGCACATCCAGGTCAGGGCCATTCTTGACCTTCACCACCCAGCGGTCCCGCAGCGGGGCGATGAGGGCCTTCTGGACCAGGGCAATTTGCTCACCATTCGGAGCTTCAATTTCCATCGTTTCTTTTATGCGCAGCATGCGCTCCTGAATCTGGCACAGGGCGCGTCCATTGGCATCTTCAAAAACCAGGGTTTTGCGCAAGCGTAAGGCCTTGCCATCAACCTTGTAAATTTTCTGGCTTCGGTCGTTCTCAATCCAAAAATCATCACCGATAGAAATCAGGCGTTGGCGAATCTGGTAACGGGTAGTTTCGGGGTTGGGCATATTCTTTTCCTTTCGTCAGAAACAAGTTACAGGTGAACTGGGTTGAATTATACAAAGGGTTCCGGGTTAAATACGAACTCGACCCGTTTTCGGTTCAAGTTCACCGGGGCAGGATGGCAAACCCACCACCGCTGGGTCGCTCGGTCCCCTGGGCGATAGGATAACCCGATTTTGCCTTTGGCCCTAAAACTTATCCCCGCCACAAGCCCCGTCATGTACAATAAGGGATACCGTTCTCTGGGACACACCTATGCCCGGCTCCATGATCAAAACGAAGATAAACATCCCTGCCCTGAAACGCGACCTGGTTTTGCGCAAGCGCATCAGCGCCGCGCTCTCAGATGGCCTGCGTGCTGGACGCAAACTGACCATCATTTCTGCCCCGGCGGGCTTTGGCAAAACAACCCTGGTCTGTGAATGGCTGGAGGCTGGCAAACTACCCGCCGCCTGGATCTCCCTGGATGAAAACGATGGCGACCCCGCCCGCTTTTTAACCTACCTGGTCTCGGCATTACAAACCCTGATTGCTGGCATTGGCGATGAAATATTGGGGGCGCTCCAATCTGCGCAAACCGTCTCTACCCAAGAACTGACCACCATCCTGCTCAATGAACTCGATTCGGTCGAGGATGATTTCTGCCTGGTCCTGGACGATTATCACGCCATAGATTCAAAGGCTGTCGATAAACTGCTGGCCTTTTTCATCGACCACATGCCCCGGCAAATGCATCTGGTCCTCACCACCCGTGAAGACCCGGCCCTGCCGCTGGCCCGGCTGCGCGCAAAAAACCAGCTAACCGAAATCCGCGCCGCTGAATTGCGCTTTACCCACAGCGAAGCTGCCGATTTTCTTAACCAGGTGATGGGGCTGAATCTCTCTGCCTCAGAGATTGCCGCCCTGGAAACCCGCACAGAAGGCTGGATCGCCGGTCTGCAACTGGCAGCGCTCTCGATGCAGGGCAAACAAGATACCACCGCGTTTATCCGCTCTTTCAGCGGGACGCACCAATTTGTGCTCGATTACCTGCTGGAAGAAGTGCTTCAAAAACAATCCGACCCCCTGCAAGAATTCCTCTTACACACATCCATCTTAAATCGCCTGAGCGGCCCATTGTGCGATGCGCTATGGCCCGGGCAACCCACGGCAGCCCAAGAAACGCTGGAATACCTGGAGCGCGCCAACCTGTTTGTGGTTGCGCTGGATGACGAAAGACGGTGGTATCGATACCATCATCTTTTCGGCGATCTGTTGCGCCAACGCCTGAGCCAAAAACGCAGCAAAATGGAGATTACCCAACTCCACCTCCGTGCCAGTGCCTGGTTTGAACAGGCCGGGGAGATTGGCGAGGCCTTTCACCATGCCATGTCCGCGGTAGACTATGACCGCGCGGCCAGGCTGGCAGAAACAAGCTGGCAAACCATGGACGACAGTTTCCAGACCGCGGCCTGGTTGGGGTGGGTGAACCAGCTGCCAGCAAAGGTCAGGCAGGTTCGACCCGTCTTGTGCGCCCAAATCGGTTGGGCCTATATGGATGCAGGCAATGCCGAAGCAAGTGAATCCAGTTTGAAAGAGGCGGAGGCCTGTCTGAATCATCCCATTGGGAAACTGGTCATTGTCGAAATGGGGCAGTTTCGCACCTTGCCCGCGCGAATCGCCATGGCGCGCGCCTACAATGCCCAGGTCCAAAGTCGCTTTTCAGATACGCTCAAATATGCAGAAATGCTTCAAGATATGGTGCCGCCAGAGGACGAATTTATGCAGGCCCAGGCCGCGGCCATCTTGAGTGGAACCCACTGGGCCAACGGCGAGTTAGACCAGGCATACAAGTTTATGAGCGACTGGGTGGCTGCAGCGCACCAGGCCGGGAATTTTGTGTTTGCAGTTGCGGCTTCATTTGGAAAAGCGGATGTTCTCATCACCCAGGGGCGTTTACGCGATGCAACCCAGGTGTATCAATCCGCCATAGACCTGGCCGCGGCGCAAGATGCCCAAAACTTTACCGCCCATCACCATTTGGGGCTGGGGTTGCTGTATCACGAAACAGGGGAAGACGAACTTGCCAGCCAGCACCTGCAAAAAGGATTTGAACTCGGCCGCCACAATACCATCGTCGACTGGGCCTATCGCAAAAACCTGGCGCAGGCCCATTTACAAGAATCCGAAGGCAACCTGGAGAATGCGCTCGATTTCCTGGATGAAGCGCAGCGTTTTTATGTCCGCACACCCATCCCCAACTTGCGCCCGGTAAGCGCCCTAAAAGCGCGCATTTACCTCAAGCAAGGGCAGCTCTCGAAAGCCCAAGAATGGGCCCGCCAGAGCGGGCTTTTACTGCAAAACACCCCCGATTACCTGCACGAATTCCAGCGCCTGACCCTGGCCCGCATTGCCCTCGCCGAACAGCCCGATGAAGCACATTTTCAGGCAATCCTGTCTGCCTTGAACGGTCATTTGCAATTTGCCAAGAAACAAAACCGACGCTACAGCCAGATCGAAATCTTGAAAACGCTGGCGCTGGCTTTCCAAACCCGCGGGGAAACCCCAAAAGCTATCGCCGCCCTGGAACAAGCCCTCAGGCTGGCCGAACCGGAAGGATACCTGCGCAATTTCACTGCCGAAGGCGAGCCAATGCGCTCGTTGATTCTGGGTGTAAAAACCACACTCCAGGCCGCTACCCAGGCTGAAGCTCCCTCATTAACCGGCTACCTGGAAAAAATCCTGGCAAAGTTCCCCGCACCGGCACAAGCACACCCTGCCAAAACAAACCTCCCCAACCTAAAAGCGGACCTGATCGACCCTTTGAGCGAACGCGAACTTGAAGTCCTGCGCCTTGTGGCACTGGGGCTCGCCAACCAGGAAATTAGCGAGAAACTTTTTGTGGCCTTAAGCACGGTAAAAGGGCACAACCTGCGCATTTTTGGCAAATTGCAAGCCCGCAGCCGCACCGAAGCCGTAGCCCGCGCCCGCGAGTTGGGCCTGTTGTAGCAAGAATCCCCCAAAACAATACCCAGAACAATACTTTTGACCCTAACCGGCGCTCCCCAGCGCCGGTATATTTGCGCGCATCACAAAACCCATCCCTATTGTTCAAAAAAGGAGTATGAAGATGAACTCACAAAAAGTACCACAAAAGGCATTGGAAGACATCAAGATTAATATCAACATAAAGCTCGCGGCAGCGTGGGCAAGCTTTATGTTTCTATACGCCTATGTAGATTATTTTCACCTGTACATGCCGGGCTCACTGGAAGATATCCTGGCAGGGAAAGTATTTACATTTGACATTTCATCTGTCTTTCTACTGATCGTCATGATTTTTGTGGCAATTCCAACCCTGATGATTTTCCTTTCGGTTGCCCTGCCGGCTAAAGTAAATCGCTGGCTAAACATCATTATTGCCACGGTGTATATCCCCTATATGCTGTTCAATTTAGCGGGGGAGGCCTGGGTGCACATGTATTTTGCCGCAGCGGTGGAAGTCGCTCTGCTTTTACTCATTATCTGGACCTCATGGAAGTGGCCGAAACAGGGGGCATGAACCGATCCCATGTTTTTCGAACTCACCAGGTGAAAAACAGTCATAACTTTGGAACATAGTCGCAAAACCTAACAACGAATTGCAGCCGCGCCAGTAGATTTGCGCGCATTGGTTCAAAGGTGCACAGGATGCAATCCTACGAAATACGCGTGGAAGGACATTTGGACACTCACTGGGCAGACTGGTTCGATGGCCTGTCCATCACGCTGGAAGCAGACGGCAGCACACGTATCACTGGGCCGATCTCCGATCAATCCGCCCTGCACGGATTACTGCGCAAAGTACGCGACCTGGGGCTGAAGCTCATTTCGGTGAGCCAGGTCCCAGGCCCGGATTGCACAAGATCAAAATAATAAGGATTCTATAGATGAACGCTATTTCTCAACGCACCGCGGCCTTAATCGCCGGGGGCAGCCTGCTCATCATGTTTTTCGCGGCCATGTTTGCCAACTTTGCCGTGGTAGAAGGGCTGCTTGTCCCCGATAACGCCCAGGCCACCGTCAACAACCTCACTGCAAACCTGCCGCTTTTCCGGGCTGGCATCGTCGCCTTCCTGGTGGTGCTGATAACCGACGTCCTGGCCGCCTGGGGCCTGTTTGCATTCTTTGAACCAGCAAACAGTTCCATCTCCAGGCTGGCAAGCTGGTTCCGATTGGTTTACACCGCCCTGTTTGGCGCTGCACTCTTTGGGTTGGTCTCCATCCAGGGCCTGGTCAGCAACCCTGCCCTGGCGGCTTTGATCGAACCCGCCCAACTCCAAGGCCAGGTCATGCTGTATTTCAGCGAATTTAATACCACCTGGACATTCAGTCTGGTGCTCTTTGGCGCACACCTGTTCGTGCTGGCAGTCCTCATCATCCGCACCGGCCACGCCCCAAAATGGATCGGATTCTTCCTCCTGCTGGCCGCTTTCGGTTACCTGTCCGACAGCCTGGCCCAATACCTGTTGCCCACCTACGCCGACTACGAAACCATCTTCCTGATGCTGGTAGCCATCCCGGGCATTCTTGGCGAAGTGGCACTTAGCCTGTGGCTCTTGTTCAAAGGCGGAAAGGGTGTATCGGCATGAAAGCACTGATTTATACCCAATACGGTACAACTGAAGTCCTGCAACTTAAGAATGTGGAAAAACCGTCCCCCAAAGACGACGAAGTGCTGATCAAAGTCCATGCTGCCTCGCTCAACTCGGCAGATTGGAAACTCTTACAGGGCAAGCCCTTCCTTGTTCGGTTGGTCTACGGGCTGATGCAGCCCAGGCATCAAATCCTCGGGGCCGACGTGGCTGGTACCGTGGAAGCAATTGGCAAAAACGTGACCACCTTCAAAGTCGGCGAGGCCGTCTTTGGCGACCTGTCATCCGCCGGTCTGGGAGCTTTCGCGGAATATGTCTGTGCGCCAGAAAAAGCCCTCGTCCACAAACCGGTCAACCTGTCTTTTGAAGAAGCAGCGGCGGTCCCCCTGGCAGGCATCACCGCTTTACAGGCGCTGCGAAATAAAGCCCCAATCCAGCCTGGGCACAAGGTCGCTATTAATGGAGCCTCTGGCGGTGTGGGAACTTACGCGGTCCAAATTGCAAAAGCTTTCGGGGCGCATGTCACCGCCATCTGCAGCCCGCAAAACATCGACATGATTCGTTCGCTCGACGCCGACCAGGTAATTGACTACACCCGCGAAGACTTCACGAAAAACGGGCAGCGCTACGACCTCATCCTGGCGGCCAATGGCTATCACCCGCTGGGCAGCTACCGGCGAGTCCTGGCCCCTGGTGGAACCTATGTAATGGTAGGGGGCAGCACAGCGCAATTGACGGAAGCCATCTTCCTGGGAGCGTTGATGTCCCTATCGGGCGTAAAAATGACCCACCTGCTGGCGCTCTCAAATCAGGATGATCTGCGTTTTATGAAAGAGCTAATTGAAGCGGGCAAAGTTAAACCCATCCTGAGCCACCTGTTCACACTTGATCGTGCAATCGAAGCCTTTCAGCTATTTAGCGCGGGCCACGCGCAGGGCAAAATCGTGATTAAGGTCTGTTAGCAAACCGCCCCACCCCCGACCGGTAGTGACCGGTCGGGGGTTTTTCAAATGGAACCCCGCCGCCCACAACAACAAATCACCCGATTTCGTGATAGCGCATCACTAGATAATTATTTATACTAACAAAGAATTATTCTCCATAAGGCCAAGCCAACAAAACACTATGCCTGATCCCGAAGCCCGATTTACTGAAATGATTTCCCTGCTCAAAGAGCGCGATTTTCGGCTGACCCCCCAGCGGATGGAGTTGGTGCGCCTGATCGCTGTCAGCGAGGGTCACCCCAGCGCTGCACAACTGTATACCCAAATCCTGGAGAAATTCCCCACCATGAGCCAGGCCACCGTTTACAAAACCCTGGCCCTGCTCAAAGAAATGAACCAGATTTTGGAGATTGACCTGCGCGACGACAGCCACTACGACGGCAACCGCCCCGACGCACACCCTCACCTGATTTGTACCCAATGCAACCAAATTGTAGACGGGGAAATGGAGATTGATTCCCGGCTGCTCAGGACCCTGGAAGAAGCCTCCGGCTACCAGATTCTCCGTCCCCAAATCACGTTCTATGGCCTGTGCCCCAATTGCCGCCCGACCCATTGATATTTTTTTGCCCGTTATCAAGAATGACTTTCCAAAAAGAGCCATTATCGCAAAACAAATCCATCACCAACTAGATCCCCCTTCCCACTTCCACAAGGAGAGAAAAAGATGAGCGACGAAAACCAATGTCCAGTCACCGGCCCGGCGGGGAGAACCTCTGCCAGCCGCGGCACATCCAACCGTGATTGGTGGCCCAACCAGCTAAACCTGGGCATCCTTCACCAGCACGCGCCAGCTTCCAACCCGATGGGGCCCGATTTTAACTACGCAAAAGAATTCAAGAAACTCGACCTGGCGGCTGTCAAAAAGGACTTAACCCAGCTAATGACCGATTCGCAAGCCTGGTGGCCCGCCGATTGGGGTCACTATGGCGGCCTGTTCATCCGCATGGCCTGGCACAGCGCCGGAACCTACCGCACCGCCGATGGTCGCGGGGGCGGCGGCACGGGCAACCAGCGTTTTGCCCCGGTAAACAGCTGGCCCGATAACGGCAACCTGGATAAAGCCCGTCGCCTGCTCTGGCCGATCAAGCAGAAATATGGCAATAAACTTTCCTGGGCCGACCTGATGATCCTGGCCGGGAACGTGGCCCTTGAGTCGATGGGTTTCAAGACCTTTGGGTTTGGTGGCGGCCGCGCCGACATCTGGCAGCCCGAAGAAGACATCTACTGGGGCAACGAACAGACCTGGCTGGGCGACAAACGCTACAGCGGCGACCGCGAACTGGAAAACCCGCTGGCGGCCGTGCAAATGGGTCTGATTTACGTCAACCCCGAAGGGCCCAATGGCAACCCCGACCCCGTGGCATCGGGCCGCGATGTGCGCGAAACCTTTGGCCGCATGGCAATGAACGATGAAGAAACCGTCGCGCTGGTGGCGGGCGGCCACACCTTTGGCAAGGCCCACGGCGCGGGCGACCCCAAGCAGGTCGGCCCCGAACCGGAAGCCGCCCCCCTGGAAGAAATGGGCCTGGGCTGGAAAAACAGCTTTGGCATGGGCAAGGGCGTCCACACCATCACCAGTGGCGTCGAAGGCGCCTGGAAGCCCAACCCCACCCAGTGGGACAACGGCTACTTTGACATGCTTTTCGGCTATGAGTGGGAACTGGTCAAAAGCCCGGCGGGCGCGCACCAGTGGCAGGCCAAAAACTGCAAACCGGAACACATGATTCCCGATGCGCACGACCCCAGCAAGAAATACCCGCCGATGATGACCACTGCCGACCTGTCGCTGCGCTTTGACCCCATTTACGAACCGATTGCGCGCCGCTTCCAGAAAGACCCACAGGCCTTTGCCGATGCCTTTGCGCGCGCCTGGTTCAAGCTGACCCACCGTGACATGGGCCCCAAAGTGCGCTACCTCGGCCCGGAAGTCCCGGCCGAAGACCTGATCTGGCAAGACCCGATCCCGGCTGTCAATCACCCGCTGATCGACGCCAAAGACATCGCCGCCCTCAAGGCCAACATCCTGGCCTCGGGGCTGTCCATCGCCGAACTGGTTTCCACCGCCTGGGCCTCGGCCTCCACTTTCCGTGGCTCCGATAAACGCGGCGGCGCCAATGGCGCACGCATTCGCCTGGCCCCGCAAAAAGACTGGGAAGCCAACCAGCCCGAGCAGCTGGCAAAAGTGCTGGGCGTGCTCACAGGCCTGCAGAAAGCCTTCAATGCCTCGGCTGCGGGCGGCAAACAAGTTTCGCTGGCTGACCTGATCGTCCTGGGCGGCTGCGCGGCAGTCGAAGCCGCCGCCAAGGCAGCTGGTCACACGGTGGAGGTGCCTTTCACCCCCGGCCGCATGGATGCTTCGCAAGAACAAACCGATGTGGAATCCTTTGCCGTGCTTGAACCCCAGGCCGACGGCTTCCGCAACTACCAGAAAACCACCTTTACCGTCTCGGCTGAAGAGTTACTGGTTGATAAAGCCCAACTGCTGACCCTGAGCGCCCCCGAAATGACCGTGCTGGTCGGCGGCCTGCGCGTGCTGGGTGCCAATGTGGGCGGTTCACAGCACGGGGTCTTCACCCAACGACCCGGCCAGTTGACCAACGATTTCTTCGTCAACCTGGTGGATATGGGCGTGGCCTGGCACCCCACTTCCGATGCGGCTGAGACCTTCAAGGCCCACGACCGCAAAACCGGCGAAGTGCGCTGGACCGGCACCCGTGTAGACCTGGTCTTTGGCTCCAACTCGCAACTGCGCGCCCTGGCCGAGGTGTATGCCCAGGACGATGCCCAGGAAAAATTTGTGCGCGACTTTGTTGCCGCCTGGGACAAGGTGATGAACCTGGACCGCTTCGAACTACGCTAAACGCTACAATCCCTTGAGCACAAAGCTCTACATTCCTCCCCAGGTCAGCAACTGCCGGGCCGCTGTGCGTCGAGCCGTTGAGTTGGGGCTGATGTAACCCGTAAACCGTTCTTTCCAAACCCCGCCAGAGAAGCCCGGCGGGGTTTGATTGTTTTGCCAACCCTTCTCCCCACATGTGGGGATGACAACTCCCCCTATATATTTGTATACTGTCTTGCATAGAACCAGACCGGCCACAAAAAAGGCAACGTTGTCATCCCAATTACGTAGAGTTATGAAATATAACCTTTTAAACCCGGAGAGATCATGAAAGCCATCCTGTATCCAAAATACGGCTCCCCTGACGTTTTACAAATGACCGAAGTTGCCATGCCAACACCCGCCGAGCACCAAGTCTTGATCAAGGTTCATGCGGCTTCCGTCAACCCGGTCGATTGGCACAGCATGCGAGGCCAGCCCATCCTGATTCGTTTGAGTGACGGCCTCTTCCAGCCCAAAGACTCCAAACTCGGCACAGACCTGGCCGGGCGGGTGGAAGCTGTCGGCAGCCAGGTGACCGCCTTCAAACCGGGGGATGAAGTCTTTGGGGTGGGTCCCGGCGCTTTTGCCGAATACGCCCTGGCCCGCGAAACACGCCTGGCCCACAAACCGGCCAACCTTTCGTTTGAGTTGTCTGCCTCGGTGCCTGTTGCAGCCTGTACCGCCCTGCTGGGCCTGCGTGACCAGGGGCAGGTACAACCCGGGCAAAAGGTATTGATTAACGGGGCATCGGGCGGGGTGGGAACCTTTGCCGTGCAGCTTGCCAAAGCCTTTGGAGCCGAAGTGACCGGGGTCTGCAGCACACGCAATCTTAAGATGGTACGCTCCATTGGAGCCGACCATGTGATTGATTACACCCGCGAAGATTTCACCCGCAACGGCCAGCACTATGACCTGGTTTATGATACGGTGGGCAATCGATCGGTTGGCGACTACTTGCGCACCTTAAGCCCGCGGGGGAAGTGTGTCGTAGTTGGATTTTCAAGCATTTTACGCATCCTTGAGCACAAACTGCTGGGAGACTGGCGCTCCAGGCCCAACGGGAAGCAAGTTAGCCTGCAAGGCATAGCTATTGTGGACCCCAGGGATCTGCAGGTGCTCAAAGGGCTGCTCGAAACAGGTAAAATCACCCCGGTGATTGACCGTACCTATCCGCTTGATAAAACGGCGGAGGCTGTGCGCTATGTCGAACAGGGTCACGCCGCCGGGAAAGTGGTCCTACGCATTCAGGAGAATTAATGAATCACAGCGAACTTTTTCTCACCCAATTGCGTCACTACGCCGAAAAGAATCTGGAAGCCACCACGGCCATGTTCGCCGAGGATATTCACCTGCGCGACTGGAACATCTCTGTGCACGGCAAGGCTGCCGCCCTGCGCGAAACCGCCAAAAACTTCGCCGAAGCCGAAAGCATCGAGATCCGCGTGCTGGCGCTGTACGAAAATGCTGCCACGGTTGCCGGGGAGGTTCACATTATCGTCAACGGGACAATTGACCTGTATGTCGTCGATGTTATGACCTTCAACTCACAAGGACTCATCACCTCCATTCGCTCCTATAAAGGGCGAGGCGATTAAGCGATTGGGCTCACTGTAAGGATTGTTTTGGGAGAAACTTAATGGAAATTCAATATTTTGCCTTTTTACAGCACTTTTTTCGCTTCAACCGCGAGGTTTACCTCGATAACAATGCAACCACACCGGTCAGCGGTCGTGTGCGCAAAGCAATGGAACGGGTCTTGAAATCCCAATACGGCAATCCGTCCTCTTTTTATGGCATGGGCAGGAAATCTGCCGCGCTGGTAGAACAGGCCCGCGAACAGGTTGCCCAGGCCATTCAGGCCGACCCGTCTGAGGTCATTTTTACCAGCTGCGCATCCGAATCGAACAACGCTGCCATCCAATCTGCCGCGGCCCACTTTTTCCCGCGCAAGAAAAAGATCATTGCCACCCCCATCGAACATCCTTCAGTGTCCAATACGCTGGCGTCCCTGCAAGCCCAGGGGGTAACCGTTGAATATTGCCGGGTGGATGAAAAAGGGCGGGTACGGCTGGCCGACCTTGAGAAACAAATAGACGATGACACCTTCCTGGTGTGCTGCATCCTGGCAAACAATGAAACCGGCGTCATTCAAGACATCCTGTCAATTACGACTATTGCCAAAAAACATGGTGCGCTGGTGCTGGCCGATTGTGTACAGGCGCTGGGTAAGATTCCGATCGATACCCATACCTGGGGTGTCGATTATGCTTCTTTTTCGGCCCACAAACTTTACGGACCCAAAGGCATTGGCGCGCTTTACATCCGGCAGGGCAGTCCGTTTACACCCTTTTTGCATGGCGGCCACCAGGAAGGCGGGCTGCGTGCCGGGACCGAAAGCCTGCACAACATTGTTGGCTTTGGCGCCGCCTGCCAGGAGGTGAACAACCTGTTAGCCGATGCCAAACGGGTGCGCATGCTAAAACGGGACCTGATTGAACGCCTGAAGCAGATTCAACCCAACTGTGTGGTCAATTCACCCGAATCTGACGCTGAATGCCTGCCCAACACCCTCAGCATCACCCTGCCCGGTGTAGAGAATTCCGGGCTGATGGGGATGCTCGATTTTCGCGGCATCGCCGTCTCGGCCGGGTCCGCCTGCAGCACCGGTGAAGATACGCCCTCGCATGTCCTGAAAGCCATTGGGCTGACAGACCAGGCTGCGCGCGAAACCATCCGCATTAGCCTCGGGCATACCACCACAGCAGGCGACATCCGCTATATGGCACAGGTGGTCCAAGAGTATGTCGAGGGTCGCACCTCGTTTGTCAATATGCTTGCCCCGGCGCAACTAAACGAAACCATCCTGTTTGACCCCAAAACCTTCATTCTCGATGTGCGCCCGCCGGATGATCGGAAACGCTATAAAGGCTTGCCCAATGCCCACGAGGTCAACCCGCTGTTTGTTGAGCAGTTCTTAAAGCAACTCCCACACGATAAACAGATCCTGGTCTATTGTCCGGGCGGTGGGCTTTCGGTAATGATTTCGTATTACCTAAAGGCCAAAGGTTTCAAACGCATCACCAACCTGCGCGGCGGACTCGATGCCTGGCGCAAGCGGCGCAGCGACCTGTACGAAAAGTACGCCGGACAAAACTTAACCGTGCTCGAACCCGATCAATAAAACGCTATCAATTGCCAGGGAACGCCTTTCAAATGAGTGGTTGCCCCAGGACATTGCCTAAGGTATCATGGTGTCATCTGTGAAACCAACCAAAGAAAGGAATGCGCCAGAACAGTGGCTTTTTTACAAAACCCGCTATTCTGTGGCAAAAACCCCCATGAAAACCTTCTCCGCCACCGCCCAGGCTTCGCCTAATATTGCATTTATCAAATATTGGGGAAATCTTGACAATGCCTTACGTTTGCCCGTCAATAGCTCAATTTCCATGAACCTGAGCGGGTTGTACACGCGCACCACGGTCAGTTTCCAGCCGTCGCTGGGGATGGATGAGTTAATCATCAATGGGCATGAAGTTACCGGCAAGGGCCTGGAGCGGGTCACCTCCATTTTGGAACGGGTCCGCCTGGCAGCGGGGCTAAATCTCAGGGCCGAGGTGGTTTCAGAAAACAACTTTCCCACCGGGGCCGGGATCGCCAGCTCCGCCGCAGCGTTTGCGGCGCTGGCTTTAGCGGCGACAAAGGCCGCCGGGTTGGAATGGCCCGAGTCGGCTGTTTCGCGGCTGGCGCGCTTGGGGTCAGGGTCGGCTTCACGGAGCATCCCGTCTGGTTTTGTCGAATGGAAAATGGGAACCGGGGATAAAGACTCGTTTGCGGTTTCTATCGCTGCGCCTGAGCATTGGGCGCTGGCCGATTGTGTGGCCATTGTCGCCGCCGGACACAAAAACACCGGTTCCACCGAGGGCCACGCCCTGGCGCCTACCAGCCCGTTGCAGGCTGCGCGCGTGGCCGATGCCCCACGCCGTTTTGACCTTTGCCGCCGGGCAATTTTGGAGCGCGATTTTGGCGCGCTGGCAAGCATTATCGAACTGGATTCGGATATGATGCATGCCGTCATGATGACCAGCCAGCCGCAGTTGTTCTACTGGAAACCCGCCACCCTGGCCGTGATGGAAGCCGTGCGGCAGTGGCGCACAGATGGCATGGAAGTGGCCTATACCATTGATGCCGGTCCTAACGTGCATGTGATTTGCACCCAGGCCGAGATGAACAAGGTGCGCCTGATACTGGGCGAGATCCCCGGTGTCAGCCAGGTGCTGGCTGCCAGTGTGGGCGGCCCGGCGCGCCTGCTCTAACATTCTGCTAACGAAAAGGCGATATAATGCCTCCAAATGCGCTACTTTTCTATGCTGGGTGGCGCAAAAGGATGGAAAATGGATCTGCTGACACTTTTGGTTTTTGTGCTCGTCTTTGGCGGTATGGTGTTCCTGCACGAGCTGGGACACTTTTTGGCCGCCCGGCTCTTCAAAATTCCGGTTGAAGAATTTGGTTTTGGGTTCCCGCCGCGCGTGTTTCGCTTTTGGCGCAGCGCTGGCGAAATTGTCATTAATGACCAGCGCGTCGAAATCCCGGCCAATTTTGATTACCCTTTTTACCGTGAAGATGCCCTCAATAAAATAGTTAAAGCCAGCGCCGATTCGCAAAATGGTCGTCTGGTTTTGCGCACCATTGAAGTGGTTAAAAGTGAAACGGCTGTCTGGCCCGTCGATGCTGCCCAGGCAGGGCAACAAACCAACCCCCTGCCCGAGACCAACCCTAAAAAAGAGTCCGCTACCCGCCAGCCGGGAGCCATTCAATTAAGCGGGGTTGTGCGCGAGCTGGATATGGGCACTGAATTCACCATCAACCTGCTCCCAATTGGCGGGTTTGTGCGCCCGCGCGGCGAAATGGACCCGGATATTTCGGATGGGCTGGCAGCCGCCAACCCGTGGAAGCGCCTGGGCGTGCTGTTTGCGGGTCCGCTCATGAACCTGCTGACCGCCGTGGTGGTGCTTTCCATCATCATTGCCCAAACCGGGGTTGCCGTCCCCGGCAAAGTACTGATCGAAAACGTTTCAGAAGCCTCCCCAGCCCAGGAAGCCGGGATCTTGCCCAACGACATCATCGTCTCCATCCAGGGGCAGCCCGTCACCACCCTCGACGAAGCCCGCGCCCTGATCCGCGCCAGCCTGGACGCGCCGCTGGAAGTGGTTGTCCTGCGCGACGAGCAACAGGTCACGCTCACCGCCACACCGCTCTCCAGTCGCAGCGCCGAACAAGGCGCGTTGGGCGTCGGGCTGGGATATCCGCGCCGCGCCGCCACCCTGGGCGAAATTGTGGGAGGCGGGTTTACCTACACCGGCATCCAGGCTGTCAGCCTGCTCTACATCCCCATCGGCCTGATTCAGGGCGTAATTGCCCCAGACCAGGCGCGGCTGGTGGGCATTAAAGGCATTTACGACTTCCTCGGCGAAGCCATCCAGCGCGATTCGGAAAGCCGCCAGCAGCCTGTGCAGCAACCCGGCAGCAGCAGCGCAGCCCCCGCGCCCACCAACTACGTCCTGTCGCTGATCGCCACCCTGAGCGTCTCGCTGGCCGTGATGAACCTGCTGCCCATCCCCGCCCTCGACGGCGGCCGCATCTTGTTTACCCTGCCCGAAATTCTCCTGCGCCGCCGCATCCCGCCGCGGCTCGAGAACATCATCAATGGCGTGGCCATGCTGGCGTTAATCGCTTTCATGCTCTTCGTCAACATCATGGACTTCGTTAACCCCATTAGCACCAACCTGCCCTAAAACATTCACAATGAAAGAAATTCCTTTTTCCACAGTTCTCGCCGCCCTTGCAGATAGCGACCAGGCCTTCCCGGCTCGCTACTATGAACGCTTCTCCGACCTGGCCCCGGCCGACCTGCAGGCATTGTCCCAAGTCTGGCCGCGTGTTTCTACCCTGCGCAAGCACACCCTGCTGCGCAAACTGGTCGAAAAGTTTGAAGACGACACCCTGCTCTCTTTTGATGCCCTGTCCAGCCACCTGCTAAACGACCCGGATGGACAGGTGCGGACCCTGGCCCTGTTGCTCTTGTCTGAAACCCATGACGCCCACCTGCTCCCCACGCTGGTCGAAATAACCCTCTCAGACCCTGAGCCTGTCGCCCGCGCCCAGGCCGCCACCGTGCTGGGGCAGTTTATCCAGCTTGGCGAGCTGGAAGAAATCCCCGCCGCCGCCCTGCACAGCGCCGAAGAAGCCCTGCTGAGGGTTGCCGCCGAACAAGATAGCCACCTGGCCCGCGCTGCGCTCGAATCGCTGGGCTATTCCAGCCGTCCAGAAGCCATCGCGCTCATCTCAGAAGCTTTCGAACGGCGCGACCCGCAATGGCAGGCCTCGGCGCTCAAAGCCGCCGGTCGCTCAGCCGACAACACCTGGCAAGAACATGTATTAATCGGCCTGACCAGCCCCGACCCCGAAGTCCGCCTGAATGCGGCCATCACCGCCGGGGAGATCGAGATTAAGGCCGCCCGCCGCCCGCTGCTCGACCTGTTGGAAGAAGAAGATGACGAAGAAATCTTCCGGGCCATTGTCTGGTCGTTGTCCCAAATCGGCGGCGAAGATATCCGCACTTACCTCGAAACCCTGCTCGATGAAGCCGAGGATGACGACCTGGCAGAGTTTATCGAAGACGCCATCACCAATTTATCGTTTACAGAAGACATGGAATCCTTCGACCTGTTAGCCCTCAACGCCGACGACGAAACAGAAATAAAAAAGAAAAAACGCTCCTAAAAAGCACCTTCACCCTACTAGATAAAATGGATGGGTTATCCAAAATTCAGGATACCCATCCATTTTATGTTTCAACCTTCAAAAATCCTCCAGCAAGAGGACGCAGCGACTGAAAACTTGCAGAAATAAAATAATCCTAATTTATTGCGCTGTTTGGCTCCGAACCAACATATAATTGATTCATCACCATGCCCGCCAAACACAGATTGATTCATACTGGGGCATCCATACTCACATCTGGATAGGCAAGGAGCATGCACATGAGCGAACCGCTCAGGCTGCTACTAATTGAAGACAACGAATACGACGCCATCCTTTTACTTCACGAACTGCGCCATTCAGGGTTCGAGGTAATTTCGCAACGTGTCATGACCGGCGCAGAAATGCAGCGCGCCCTGGACAGCCAGCCCTGGGATGCTGTTGTTTCAGATTACAACCTGCCAGCCTTTAGCGCGCCAGAAGCGCTCAAAATCCTCCAGCACACACAAAAAGACCTGCCCTTTATTGTCGTCTCCGGCGCAGTGGGAGAACAAACCGCCGTTGAAATCATGAAAGCTGGCGCCCACGACTTCCACGCCAAAAGTAACCTCACCCGCCTGGCCGAGGCCCTGCGGCGCGAAATTCGCGAAGCGTTTGTTCGCCAGCAGCGCCGCAATGCAGAAAATGCCCTGCGCGAAAGCGAAGAGCGTTTGCGCCTGGCTATTGAGGCCACCAATGACGGCCTGTGGGATTGGGACATCGCTCATGGGGCGGTAAATTACAGCCCGGCCTACTTCACCATGCTCGGGTTTGAACCCGGCGAACTAAATGCTGTGCTCAACACCTGGCTCGACAGGATTCATCCAGACGACCGTGATGCGGTATGGAAAGTGAACCAGGCCTGCATCGACGGGGAGATTCCGGCCTTCGAAACCGAATTCCGTATGCTGCACAAAGACGGCAGCTGGCGCTGGATCTTAGGACGCGGGAAAAAGGTCGCCCAGGATGCAAATGGCCGCGCCACCCGGCTGGTTGGCACCCACACCGATATCACGGACCGCAAACATACCGAGGAAGCCCTCCAGCGCCGCGCCCGCGAAATGGAAGCGCTTTACCGCATCTCACTGGAGATCAACAGCACCACCGAGCTTATGGTACTGTTACACACCCTGGTAGAACAGGCCGCCGCCCTGGTAAACGCCCGCATGGGTTTCCTCTACTTGCTACAGGAGGATGGACACACCCTCGAACTGGCTGTCTCGCACAACCTGCCGGGCAACTATTACCAGGGTGTCACCATGCAGATTGGGGAGGGATTATCAGGCCGTATTGCCCAACTGCGCCAGCCCATGATGGTGCAAGACTACCAAAATTGGGAAGGGCGGGCCAAGATTTTTAGTGAAGCCCCTTTCAGGCGTGTGTTGGGCGCGCCGCTGCTGGTTAAGGGACGGGTTATTGGCGTCATCAACGTCATCGATGATGCTTTAACCGAACCTTACAGCCCGGAAGAAATCAAGCTCATCGAACTCTTCGCCGACCAGGCAGCGATTGCCGTTGAAAATGCCCGCCTGCTCGAAACCGCCCAGCGTGAACTGGCTGAACGCCGCCAGGCCGAAACCGCGCTGCGCGAAAGCGAAGAACGCTTTCGCGCCATTGTCACCGGAACGCCGATTGTTTCCTTTGTGCTGGATAAAGACGGGCTTTTCACCCTCTCGGAGGGCAAAGGCCTGGCGCGCCTCAACCTGGCCCCGGGTCAGGTGGTGGGAGCTTCTGTCTTCGACATCTATAAAGACTACCCCGATATCTGCGAAGCGGCCCGCCGCGCATTGGCTGGCAAGGCCATTCGCAACGAGATAAACGTCAACGGAATCATCTTTGACATCCTCTACACCCCTACCTTCGACGAAAGCGGCCAGGTCCAAAACGTGGTTGGGGTTGCCAGCGACATCACCGAACGGAAACAAGCCGAGGAGCTGCTGCGCAAAAGCGAGCAAAGTTACCGCGGCCTGTTTAACAGCGTCGCCGAGACCATTTACATCCAGAGCAAAGACGGCAAGTTCATCGACGTCAACGCTGGTGCGCTGGCAATGTACGGTCATCCCCGGGACTTTTTTATCGGCAAAACCCCCGAAGTCTTAAGCGCGCCCGGCATGAACAATTTGGAGGCGTTGGGCAACATGCTGGCGCTGGCCTTTGCCGGGCAGCCACAACAATTTGAATTTTGGGGAATGCGCAAAAACGGGGAAATCTTTCCAAAGGATGTGCGCATCTCAAAAGGGGTTTACTTTGGGCAAGAAGTCATCATTGCCCTGGCGCGTGACATCACCGAACGCAAAAAGGCCGAACAGGCCCTGCACCGCCAGGTGAAAGAACTGGCTGTTTTGCACCAGGTGGCCACAGCCGGTATCCAGGCCGTCACCATCGACCGGTTAATTGACATTGTGACACACGATGTCGGTGACACGTTCTACCCCGATAACTTTGGGGTCTTGCTGCTCGATAACACCGGCCAGTACCTGCTTCCCCACATCTCCTATCAGGGAATTACCCTTGACGTTCAAAAACAGATGCCCGCATCGCAAGGCATCGCCGGGCAAGTCGTTGCCAGCGGCCAACCACGCCGCGTAAAAGACGTGCGCCTTGAGCCCGCATATATAGAAGTCACCAACGGCATCCGCTCCGAATTATGCGTCCCAATCAAAATTGGCAAACGCGTCATCGGGGTTATCAACGCTGAAAGCACCCAACCCGATTTTTTCACCTCCGAAGATGAACGCCTGCTCAAAACCATCGCCGGGCAGCTTGCCACCGCCATGGAGCAGATCCGCCTGTTTAACGCCGAACGCCAGCGCCGCCAGGAAGCCGAAACCCTGCGCGAAGCTACCGCCACCATCTCCACCTCGCTCGAACTCGACGAGGTGCTCCAGGCCATCCTGGTTTCCCTCGACCGGGTTGTGCCTTACGACAGCGCAGCCATCTTCCTGCTCGAGGGTAATTTTCTCAGCCTGAGAACCTCGCGCGGGGTTCCCGACCCCGAAACCTTGCACAAGCAAAAATTCCCGGCCGAAAGCGAACTGTTCGACCACATTCGCAACACCCGCGAACCTTACATCCTCACAGATGCAAGCAGTGACCCGCGCTTTAAGGGCTGGGGAGAAACCAACTACGTGCGCGGCTGGATTGGCGTCCCGCTCATGGCGCGCGGCGAAGTTTTCGGCTACATCACACTCGACAGTAAAAAGGTAGCCGCCTTCGGAAAAGAAGCCGCCGCCCTGGCGCAGACTTTTGCCCACCAGGCCGCCGCAGCCATCCAAAACGCAAAACTCTTCCAGGGCCTCGAAGCTTCCCTGGTTGAGCTCGACCAGGCTTACGAAACCACCATCGAAGGCTGGTCCAAAGCCATGGACCTGCGAGACAAGGAAACCGAGGGCCACACCTTGCGGGTGACCGAGCAAACCATCCGGCTGGCGCGGTTGATGAATATCCCCGAAGAGCAGATGATTCACATTCGGCGCGGGGCGCTGCTGCACGATATTGGCAAAATGGGCGTCCCCGACCGCATCCTGCTCAAACCCGAAAGCCTGACCCCCGACGAAATGGAAATCATGCGCCGCCACCCGCAATATGCCTATGAAATGCTCTCGCCGGTGGCTTACCTGCGCACTGCACTCGATATTCCCTATTGTCATCACGAGCGTTGGGATGGCAGCGGCTACCCGCGTGGCCTGAAAAGGGAAGAAATTCCGCTGGTGGCACGCATGTTCGCGGTCATCGACGTTTGGGATGCCCTGACCAGTGACCGGCCTTACCGCCCGGCCTGGCGTCAGGTCGATGCCTATCACTACATCAAAAACCTGGCCGGGATCGCCTTTGACCCCCTGGTAGTAGAAAAATTCCTGGACATGATCGCAGAAGAACTCGGCCCAATCACCTGACCCCCAAACTTAGAAAACGCATTTATTTTATAGCCTTGCCGGTTATAAATGGTATACTCAATCCCAATTGAAAATCCGATGGGCTGCCGCGCCGGGCAAGTCACGCTTCCAGAAAGCCTGAACCCCCAGGCGGGCACGCTGTCAATGCACCAGCGGCCAGCCCTCGGGCTTTAATCGCGCAGCAATTTCCGGGTCTTTTTTACCTGGAAGTTGCGCCAATTTTTGTCTGAGGGAGTTTGCCCATGCAACCCAAAACCCTGTTTAAATTTGTCTCGCTGCTTACCACAATAGCCATTTTCCTGGCTGGTTGCGGTACCTCTGCGCCTGCCACGCAGCCAGTTGCAGCTGCAGGAGATGTCGCCATTACCATCGTCATCCCCGAAGACCCGCCCAGCTTCAACCCCAGCGTTGGTGACACCGGTTACGATGCCCTGGTGCTTAACCTGGTGATGCTTGGCCTGACCGGCATTGACCCAGACGGGAAAATTTACCCCGAACTGGCCGCCGAGCTGCCAACCACGGACAATGGCGCTGTCATTGTGGATGAAGCCGCCCAAACCATGACCGTCACCTGGAAGCTGCGCCAGGATGTGCTCTGGTCTGACGGCGACCCTTTCAACGCGGACGATGTCATCTTCACCTGGGAAGCCATCAACCACCCCGAGACCGGGCTGTGGGTGCGCGGCGTCGATGCGGTTGATTCGATTGAAAAAGTCGATGATTACACCGTCAAGTTCAATTACAACAGTATTTACCCTGGCTATCTCACCCAGTTGGGCGGCGAACAACTGGCAATTTGGCCCTCGCATTACTGCGACCCGCAGCAGGGCTACGCCGCCTGGGATTGCGCCCGCCAGCCCATCAGCACCGGCCCCTTCGTCTTAACGGAATGGGCCACCGGGGAGCAGATGACCTTCGTCCGCAATGAGAAATACTTCGAGCCAGGCAAACCCGCCATCGACAAGATCACCGTCAAAGTCGTTCCAGATGATGCCGTCATGAAGCAGATGATGCTCAACGGCGATGCAGACATCTTTATGTGGGTTTCCGAGACCATCGCCGCCGACTTCCAGCAATCGGAAACGGTTAAAGTGAGTGTCTCACCTTCCAACCGCTGGGTTTTGCGCCTGTGGCCCAATCGCGCGGCGCGCGGCGAGACCGACCCCAATATTCCCCACCCCATCTTTGCCGACCCGGTCGTCCGCCAGGCCATGCGCATGGCTATCGATGTCGATACCATCAACAAGACCGCCTTTAATGGCTACAGCACCCCGGTGTGGACAGAATTCCACCGCAACCCATACAAATGTGACATCCCGCGCCCCGAATACAACCCCGAGAAAGCCGCCGCCATGCTCGAAGCCGCCGGTTGGAAAGATACCAATGGCGATGGCGTGCGTGAATGTCACGGCTGTAAAAACGCCGAAGAAGGCTACGAAATGAAGGCCGAGCTGGCCACCTATCCCGATTACGGTGAGCCCATGCTCTTAGCGCACCAGCTCATCGGTGAAATGCTCAAAAAAATCGGCATGCAACTCGACCTGGTCGTGGTTGAAGGCAGCATCATGTGGTCCGACCCGGCCAGCGGCGGTACAGAGCAAAACGGGAATTACGACCTGGACATGTGGGACGACGGCTATTCGGGGATTGACCCCACCGATTACCTGGCCGAAATCTACTCCTCCCCTGCCGCCGAACCAGGCAACGGCATGAACTTCGTGCGCTTCATTAACCCGCAGGTCGATGAACTGCTGGCCCAGGCCTACTCGCTGGATGAAACCGCCCGCAAAGACGCCTTCTGCCAGATGGCCCGCATTTTCGACGAAGAACTTCCCAACATCCCGCTGACCACCATCATTAATGCCGACGCCCATAGCCTGCGCCTGACCAACGTCCTCTCCAACGGCAACGACGTAGTCACCTGGAACGCCGCCGATTGGCAGGTCACGAAGTGACCCAGTACATCTTCCGGCGGCTGCTGCAAACCGTCCTGATGATGTTCCTGCTCAGCATCGCCCTTTTCACCCTGGTCAATATCGCCCCTGGCGGCCCCCTGGCCGGTCAGGGGCGTTCCCGTCAGGTACGCCCCGAACAGGCCGAGATTCTCAAACGCCAGTTTGGCCTGGATCAACCGCTGCCCATGCAATACATCATCTGGTTGGTGGGCAATGATTGGATGCAAGTCGATAAAAACGGGGATGGCGTCTTCGATGGGCCTGGAACCCGCCTGGGCATTTTGCGCGGCGACTTTGGCTTTTCCTTTCGCACCCGTGGCCCGGTCCTCGACGAAATCGCCATCCGTTTACCCAACACCCTGCTGCTGATGGGCATTACCCTGGCAGTCGCCATCTTGCTGGCCATCCCGGTCGGGATCATTTCGGCCGTCAGGCAATATTCCGGCTTCGACATTGTCACCACCACCCTGTCTTTTGCCGGGCAAGCCCTGCCCGAGTTCTGGCTGGGGCTATTGCTAATCTTGATCTTCTACGCCTGGCTCAAAAACCCCTTCACCGGCGATTCCCTGCTCCCGGCGGGCGGCATGTATAGCGAGGAAATCTTCTCGCTCTCCGACCGAATCGTCCATCTCATCCTGCCGGTGGCAACCGGTGCGTTGGGCTGGGTGGCGTGGTACTCGCGCTTCCTGCGCGCCTCCATGCTCGAAGTCATCCACCAGGATTACTTGCGCACCGCGCGCGCCAAGGGCCTGCCCGAATGGCTGGTGGTCTACAAACATGCCCTGCGCAATGCCATGATTCCCCTCATCACCATGTTCGCGCTCGACCTGCCAACCATCTTTGGCGGCTCGGTCTTTGTAGAAATGTTGTTTGCCTGGCCCGGCATGGGCCGGCTCTACTACCAATCGGCGCTCCAACGGGACTATCCCGTGCTCCTGGCCGTGCTCATCATCGGCGCAGGCATCATGCTCATATCCAGTCTGGTGGCAGATATTCTCTATGCAGCTCTCGATCCCCGAATTCGATACCATTAACGAACTGACCAGCAGCGGGCAAACCGTTTGGCGACGCTTTCGCAGGCATCCGGGGGCCATGTTCGGCGCCACCGTATTGCTGACCCTGATCCTGCTGATTGTCTTTGCCCCACTCTCACCCTACGACCCCGAAGTCTCGGACCCTAATTCCACCTACCAACCGCCCTCCCTGGCCCATCCCATGGGCACCGATGCCCTCGGTCGCGACCTGTTCACTCGCATCCTGTATGGCGGGCGCATTTCGCTTTCGGTTGGGCTGATGGTTGTGGTTATCACCCTGGTCATCGGCGTCACTGTCGGCGCGCTGGCCGGGTATTTTGGCGGCGCCGTCGACAATATCCTGATGCGCATCACCGACGCGGCCCTGACCCTGCCCACTTACCTGGTCCTTATCTTGCTGGCCGCCATCTTGCGTGAAGTGGAACTCCCCATCTTCAAACAAAACAACGTCCTGACCATTGCCCTGGTGATTGGCCTGCTCTCGTGGATGACTTCCGCGCGCCTGACGCGCGCCATCTTCCTGACCCTGCGCGAGCTAACCTACATCCAGGCAGCGCGCAGCCTGGGGGCCAGCGACCTGCGCATCATCCTGACCCACATCCTGCCCAATGGCATTGGCCCCATCATTGTGGAAGCCACGCTCGAACTGGGCTATGCCATTATCGAAGAATCCGGGCTGAGTTTTCTCGGTTTCGGCATCCAGCCGCCCACCCCATCCTGGGGCAACCTGCTCTCCAATGCCCAGGAACATTTCACCGAGCATCCCTGGCTGGCAATCTTCCCCGGCCTGATGATCTTCCTGACCATCATTTCGGTCAACTACATTGGCGACGGCCTGCGCGATGCCTTCGACCCGCACAAAGTGCTGGAAAAGGTGGGCGAAGTCTTCTAAAACTTGCCATGAAAACGGAACTCACCCCCTACGAAAAGGTTCGCGTCTGGCTCGAAAACCTGATCTTGACCCGCCTCGTTCCCAGCGGAGGCCCGGGGCCGTTTTTCCGTTATCTTTTCAAAGTTCCCATCTTGTTCTATCGACTCGGCCTGGGCCATTGGGTAGGGCCGCACTTTTTATTGCTCACCACCCGAGGGCGTAAAACCGGGAAAACCCGTTACACCCCGCTCGAATTTGACGTTGACCAGGCAACCGGGGCCTACGTGGTCATGGCCGGGTGGGGCGGTAAAACCGACTGGTTTCGGAATGCCCTTGCCCAGCCGCAGGTAACGATTCAGATTGGCCGCGATACATTCAGGGTCGTGGCCGAATCGCTCCCAGATGAAGAAGTGGCCCGCCGGTTGATGGAAATCGTCCGCCGCGCACCACGCATGCGAGCCGTCTTCCAACGCTGGACAGACCAACCCCTTGACGATAGCCTGGAAAGTTACACCTATGCGGCGCGCTTCTTCCCCACGCTGGCGTTAAAACCGGCGAAATAAATAAAAATTGCATGTCAACCGTTCACCCGGCCCGGCAGGTCAGGTAAAATAGATTTAGTAATCGACCCTGTAAAAGCTACCCGCCCCAAGAATGCGATGATTTTGCTTAAGGAGACCCCATGAACAAACGCGACCAGCTGGTTCAACGTTTGGAACGTTCCCGCGCAATGATGATTGCGCACCTTAATGAAATCGACCTGAAACGCAGAATCTACCCGCTGTGGACTGTGCGCGAGATACTGGCGCACCTTTCTGGCTGGGATGATGCCACCATTGCTTTTATCCGCTCACTGCTGGCTGGCAAAGAGCCCGCCACCCCGGCCGCGCGCGGCATCGACGCTTATAATTCCGAAACTGTCGCCACCCGTGAAGGTCTCGACTATGACCACATCTATCGAGAGTATATCGAAACCCGCCTCATACTGTTGGACCTGATTCGTCAGATGCCCGAAGAAATGGTTTCACAAAATTACACCCTGCCCTGGGGAGAGCAGGGCTCGCTTGAAGATATGATTAACATCTTTGGGCCACACGAGGAAGAACACGCTGAAGATGTGCACAAGCTGATCCTCGATAGCCAGGGCCAGCAGTAAAACTATTCTGTTCCTTCTACAGCCGCCTGACCGGGCGGCTGAATTTTTCTCGGAGACCTTATGCCTAACCACATCGACCCCCGTAATTACAATCGTGACGCATGGAACCGCCAGGTAGAAAGCGGCACCAACCCCTGGACCCAACCGGTAAGCCCCGAAGTCATTGCCCGCGCCCGCCAGGGCCAGTGGGATGTCCTCCTGACCGAGCAAAAACCTGTTCCGCATGATTGGTTCCCGCCCCTGGCCGGGTTACAACTGCTGGGGTTAGCCTGTGGTGGCGGGCAACAAGGCCCGGTATTTGCCGCCGCCGGGGCGCATGTCACCATTTTCGACAACTCTCCCGCCCAATTGGCCCGCGACCGTGAAGTGGCCGCCCGCGAAGGGCTGACCCTGCGCACAGTTGAAGGGGATGCCAGCAACCTCTCAGCCTTTGCCGACGAAAGCTTCGACCTGGTCTTTAATCCCGTATCCATTGTCTTCATGGCTGACGCGCGCCCGGTCTGGAAAGAAGCCTTTCGAGTTCTCAAGCCCGGCGGGTTGTTATTAACTGGTTTTATAAACCCGGTTCACTACATCTTCGATTTGTACAAACAGGATGACGGTATTTTGGAAATTGCCCACAGCATTCCCTACTCCGATCTGACCAGCCTATCCCAAGAAGACCTGGAAGAATATCTCGAAGGTGGCTTGCCGCTCGAATTCGGCCACAGCCTCACCGACTTGATTGGCGGGCAAATCGATGCGGGTTTCCTCATCAGCGGTTTTTATGAAGATAGTATGAAAGAATCCCCCTTAGCGGCGTATCATCCTAACTACATCGCTACACGCGCCATAAAACCAGCCACAATTCGCCAAACTTCTGTGTAGACAACCTTGCAAGTAATCAACCGCATGCCCCAGAATATGCTATAAATAACTTACGGGTTCCTGTTTTTTGAAAGACCAGTGGGATGAAATCAAAAATTCTCACAAACCGGGCGTTGCGCTACACCTTTATCTTCGTTATCCTTTCCATCCTGTGGATTTTCAGCAGTGATTATTTTGTGCTGCGGCTGTTGCAGGATGCCAACCAAATCACCTTAGCTCAAACTGTCAAAGGCTGGATCTTTGTTGGCACAGCCTCCATCCTGCTGTATGTAGCCCTGGCGCGTGGCGACAAATTGCTAGAAAAGCGGGCCGAGACCACCCGTGACTGGCATGTGGTCTTCGACACATCCCCCAACCCCATTTGGGTCATCGATAAAGAAACCCTGAAATTCCTGGCGGTGAACCAGGCGGCCCAGTTACATTATGGGTACAGCCGTAAAGAATTCTTGAGAATGACGCTTAACCGGCTTTATACCTGCGCCGAGAATATAGCCGTCCCAGCGTTGCAATCTCCCGATAACCAACAATACTTCCAGGGGCAGTGGAATCATTTTAAGAGTAACTGTGAAACCATTCTCGTAGAAATCCACTCCCGCGACCTGGTGTTTGAAAACCACGCCGCCCGCCTGATGGTCATCACCGATATCACCGAACAGGCCCGCAACACCGCCTCACTGCGCACGGTGAGCGAGCACTTAATGGCCGTCTTCGACGGCTCACCCTTAGGGATTTTTACAATCGATAAACATAAAATTATCACCTCCTGGAACCCGGCCGCCGAACACATCCTAGGCTGGCCGGCCCAGGAAATTTTGCAAAAACCGGTCAAGCTTTCCACGCCAGAACTACAGGCAGAGTTTGAACAACTTTTCGAAAAAACCCTGCATGGAATAGTCTTGCACGAACAACAAGTATTGCATTTGCACAAAAACCACCATGAAGTGCTGGTCGATTACTCTACTGCGCCATTGCGCAACAACCGTGGAGAAGTGGAATCTGTACTGGTCGTTTTCTCGGATATCACCCGGCGAAAACAAGCCGAAGACAAGATTCGCGAAAACGAGGAACGCTTCCGCGCCATGTTCGACAAACATGACGCCATTATGCTGCTTATCAACCCTGTCAATGGGCAAATCGTCGATGCAAACCTGGCTGCCGAAGCTTTTTATGGCTACCCGCTCGAAAAACTACGGCAGATGAAAATCACCGACATTAACAAGCTCCCCCCGCCCAAAGTTACAAACCTGATGTCGCAAGCCGTAAATAGCGAGGCCAACACCTTCGTCTTCCCGCACCAGTTGGCCAGCGGTGAAGTCCGCATCGTTGAAATTCACTCCTCGCCCATCAAAATGCAAGACCAGACCATCCTGTTTTCAATCATCCACGACATCACCGAAAGAAGGAAATCTGAAGAAGCGCTACGCAGCAGCGAAATGTTGCTGGCCGAAGCCCAACATATTGCTCACCTGAGCAACTGGGAATGGGATGCCGCCACCCAACATCTCTCCTGGTCGGACGAAACACTAGAGATTTTAGGAATTTCCAAAGAGGAATTCCCACCCAACCCCCTCCACCTGATCTCATTTGTTCATCCAGAAGACCGAGAAATGATCAAACAAATCCTGATGGACGGTCTCTCTACCTTCACAACCTTCCAAATCGAACACCGCCTGATGCAACCCGACGGGAAAACCCTGTGGGTGCAAGAACGAGGCGAGGTGATTCGAGACGAAAACAACCAGGTTATAAAAATTCTCGGAACGGTGCTGGACATCACCGAAAGAAAACAAAGCGAACAAAATGTCATCCAACAACTAGAACGAATGCGTTCCCTGCATGAAATCGATACCGTCATCACCTCCACCTTTGACCTGAAAACCAGCTTTGACTTTATCCTCGGCGAAATCACCTTACACCTAAACGCCCCCGCCGCCGCAGTCCTGTTTGTCGATACAGAGACCCACAGTTTTCGCTACGCAGCCTGCAAAGGATTCTATAAACCCGTGACCGGCCGTGAAATATTCCAACTTCCGCGCACTGTCACTGAAATCATCGCAACGCAAAAATTTATTTCTGAAGAAATCCCCGAAGCCGCTTCCACCGATTGGCCTGATTTTTACCGCACCGAAAACTTTCGCTCTGTCCATGCCACCCCGTTGAGGGTCAAAGGCCGTCTGTGCGGTATCCTCGAAGTTTTTCATCGCCACCCGGTCACCCCCGATAAAGACTGGATCGAATACCTCGAAACCCTGGGCGGACAGGCAGCCCTGGCCTTCGACAACATCACCCTGCATAACACCCTGCAACGCTCCAACATGGAACTGCGCTTCGCATATGACGCCACCATCGAAGGCTGGGCGCGCGCCCTCGACCTGCGGCGGCACGAACCCGAAGGGCATACCCAACGCATGGCCGATCTGACCCTGCAATTCGCCCGCCATGCCGGTGTCGCCGAAAACTCACTCCAGGCAATCCGGTGGGGCGTACTCTTGCACGATATCGGGCTAGTCGGCATCCCCGACCGCCTCTTGAACAAGGCCACCCCGCTCACCGCCCGCGAACGCGCCATCCTGCAACAACACCCCGTCTACGCGCGTGACCTGCTCGAACCGATTTCTTTCCTCAAAAATGCCATCGAAATCCCCTATTCGCATCACGAAAAATGGAACGGCAGCGGTTACCCGCAGGGCCTGAGCGGGGAGCAAATTCCCCTTAGCGCCCGCCTGTTTGCCATCGTGGATACCTGGGACGCGCTCACCCATCCCCGTCCCTATCGCCCGGCGCTTACCGCACAACAGGCTCTTGAACACATCCACGCACACATAGGGGAAGACTTTGACCCGCAACTGGTCCCCATTTTTGAACAAATGCAGGCCAAAATTGCATAAAACGAGGCTTTTTATTCAGTTTCATGTTAAAACTACCGTATGCTTGACGCACTAAAAAGTATGTGCTAGTATCTACAGAACCCACCCACTCCCGCGCATATCCCGTCCTTCTTCTGGAGGAGAAGAAAAAAAACATGAGCAAGAAAAACTTAATACTCCTTGTCGCAGTGCTGGCGCTCTCATTAAGCGCCTGCCAGATGCGCGCGTCCACCCCCCCTGCTGCTACCGCGGCCGTCATGGATGCCAACTTTCCCACCGTCGCGGCCACAAGCAGCATGAACGTGGTGGAACAGGCTGGGACCCAGACCGCTGTTGCTTTGACCGGTACGCCCCAGGGTGGGGAACAACCACCGGCCGCCTCCACACAGGCCCCGGCGATTGCCACATTCACCCCCCTGGCTGGTTTACAGCAGACACCCGTGGTCGTTACCAACACCCCCGACCCCAACGCGCTGCCTTCCCCCACCCCGGGAACCCAGCCCCAGGCCACCGCGGTGACTAACACCACCAAGCCGGGCACCTATGCTCTTAAAGAAGGTGAATTCCCCTATTGCATCGCCCGCCGCTACAACGTCAACCCCGACGAGTTGCTGGCGATCAATGGCCTCAGCGATGGCGGCTTCTACCAGGCCGGTCTCGTCCTCAAGCTGCCCACCACTGGCAACCCCTTCCCCGGCAGTCGCGCCCTGCGCACCCACCCGGCCGCTTACACCGTCCTGGCTGGAGATACGATTTACAAGATCGCCTGCGCCTTTGGGGATGTCGACCCCAACAACATCATCAGCGCCAATAACCTTCAGGCGCCCTACACACTCACCGCCGGTACCCAGATCAATATCCCCTAACCTGCGCTGAATCCAGACACCCGGGCAGTTTCCTGACCCGGGTGTTTCTTTTGGAAAAGACCGCCATGAAATTTGAACTCATCCAATCTGAAACCACCTACCAGGGCCGCGCCTTTAGCGTCCGCCGTGACCTTGTCCGCACCCCGGGTGGGTCAACCGTTAAATTGGATATCATCGAACACACAGGTTCCGTCATCCTCATCCCGGTCGATGCCTCCGGGATGATGCATTTCGTGCGCCAATACCGTCACGCCGCGAAGATTGAGATGCTCGAACTCCCCGCCGGAACCCTCGAACCCGGCGAACCGCCCAGCGAGGCAGCCGGGCGTGAAATTCGCGAAGAGATAGGCATGGCCGCCGGGTCCCTGCGCGAAATCGGCAGCTTCTACCTGGCGCCGGGTTATTCCACCGAGCTGATGCACGTTTTCCTGGCTACCGACCTGAAAGAAGACCCGCTGGACCCTGACGAGGATGAATATCTCAGCGTAGAGAAGATCCCCGCTCACGAAGCCCTGCGCATGGCCGAAAACGCCGAAATGCAAGATGCAAAATCGATAGCGGCACTGCTCCTGGCTCGCCCGTACATAAAATAACCCTAACCTCCGAAGTTAGCCGCTTCGGAGGTTTATTTCCACCAAGATTGTCCGAAATTCATGACAAGACTCGTTTTTTTTTTATGACATTCATGACTTTTCTTATCAAACTAGAGAGGCTAAACTTGCTAGGATGTGGCATAATAGGCCAGTTTGAGAAAAATTTCACAAACGATCTTATTCTCTCTTTTCAAGGAGTTAACAATGTCTAAAAGACCCATTATCACCATTGATGGCAATGAAGCCACGGCTTCAATTGCTTATCGTGTGAACGAGGTGATCGCAATTTACCCGATCACTCCGTCGTCAGGCATGGGCGAATTTTCCGATGAGTGGGCTGCCAAAGGCAAGCTCAACATTTGGGGCAGTTCACCGCATGTCATCGAAATGCAGTCCGAAGGCGGCGCCGCTGGCGCCGTTCATGGCGCGTTGCAAGCTGGAGCGTTAACCACCACGTTTACCGCCAGCCAGGGCTTGCTGCTGATGATCCCCAACATGTACAAAATTGCGGGTGAACTGACCAGCACAGTTTTCCACATCGCCGCCCGCGCGATTGCCGCCCAGGGTCTGTCCATTTATGGCGACCACCAGGACGTGATGGCCGTCCGCCAGACCGGTTGGGCCATGCTGTCCTCCGGCTCGGTGCAAGAAGCACACGACATGGCGCTCATCTCACATGCCGCCACGCTCAAAACCCGCATCCCCTTCCTGCATTTCTTTGATGGTTTCCGCACCTCGCACGAAGTTGCCAAGATTGAACAACTGAGTGACGACGATCTGCGCGAAATGATCGACATGGAAATGGTGCAGGCGCATCGCGCTCGCGCATTGACCCCCGATCGCCCCGTTTTGCGCGGCACAGCCCAGAACCCGGATGTTTACTTCCAGGGCCGCGAAACCGTCAACAAGTTCTATGAGGCTGTTCCCGGCATTGTCCAGGCCGAAATGGATAAGTTTGCCGCCCTCACCGGCCGCCAGTACAAACTGTTCGACTATGCCGGTCACCCCGAAGCCGAAAAGGTCATCATCGTTATGGGCTCCGGTGGCGAAACTGCCGAAGCCACGGCCCAGTTCCTGGCCGAAAAAGGCGAAAAAGTCGGTGTGGTGCGCGTCCGCCTGTACCGCCCCTTCGATGTCAAGGCTTTTGTCGAATCCCTGCCCAAGACCGTCAAATCCCTGGCGGTGCTCGATCGCACCAAGGAACCCGGCTCGGCTGGCGAACCAATGTACCAGGACGTGCTCAATGCGTTGTTTGAAACCGGCCGCACCGATATCAAGGTCATCGGTGGCCGTTATGGTCTGTCCTCCAAAGAATTCACCCCGGCGATGACCAAGGCCATCTTTGATGAACTGGCCAAGCCCGCCCCCAAGAACCACTTCACGATCGGTATCATCGACGACGTTTCGCACACTAGCCTGGATGTAGATGCCAGCTTTAGCATCGAATATCCCGAAACCGTGCGCTGCGTCTTTATCGGCCTGGGTGCCGATGGCACTGTCGGTGCGAACAAAAACTCGATCAAAATCATCGGTGAAGAAACCAACAACTATGCCCAGGGCTTCTTCTATTATGACTCGAAGAAATCGGGCACCCTCACCCAGTCGCACCTGCGCTTTGGCCCGCACCCCATCAAGGCCCCGTACCTGATCGTCAACAATACTGCCAACTTCGTGGCTTGCCATCAGTTCAGCTTCCTCGAACGCTACGATATCGTGAAATTTGCCCAACCCGGCGGCATCTTCCTGCTCAACAGCATCTACAGCAAGGATGAAGTCTGGGATAACCTGCCGATTGAAGTTCAGCAGGCCATTATTGACAAGAAACTCAAGTTCTATAACATCAACGCCTACGAAGTGGCCGAAAAGACCGGCATGGGCAGTCGCGTGAACACCATCATGCAGACCTGCTTCTTCGCCATCTCTGGCGTGCTGCCGCGCGAACAGGCGATTGCCGAAATCAAGCACTCCATCGAAAAGACGTACGGCAAGCGCGGTGAGGCGGTTGTCAAAAAGAACTTCGAAGCCGTAGACCAGACCCTGGCGCACCTGTATGAAATCGAAGTTCCGGCCCAGGCCACCAGCAAGATTTCCATGCGCGCCCGCGTTCCGGCCCAGGCTCCCGAATTTGTCAAACAGGTGCTTGGCCCGATGATCGCGCTCGAAGGCGAGGAAGTGCCCGTTTCCTCCATGCCCGTCGATGGCACCTTCCCCACCGGCACAACGCAGTGGGAAAAACGCAACATTGCGCTTGAAATCCCCGTTTGGGAACCGGACCTGTGCATCCAGTGCGGTAAATGTGTCTTCGTCTGCCCGCACGCCGTCATCCGCCACAAGGTATACAGCAAGGATGAACTGGCCAGCGCCCCGGCGACCTTCAAACACACCGATTCAAAATTCAAAGAATTCCCCGGTATGGCCTACACCGTGCAAGTTGCGCCCGAAGACTGCACCGGCTGCACCCTGTGCGTGGAAGCCTGCCCCGTGAAAGACAAGACCCAGGTCGGCCGCCGCGCCATCAATATGGCTGCCCAGCCGCCCCTGCGCGAAACCGAAGCCGCCAATTGGGATTACTTCACCAACCTGCCCGAGGTCGATCGCACTGCCCTGACCCCCAACACCATTAAGAACTCGCAGCTGCTCCAGCCGTTGTTTGAGTTCTCCGGCGCTTGCGCTGGCTGTGGCGAAACCCCGTACGTCAAGCTGGTCTCGCAACTCTTCGGCGATCGTGCCATCATCGCCAACGCCACCGGCTGCTCGTCCATTTACGGCGGCAACCTGCCGACCACCCCGTGGGCGGTTAACAAGGAAGGTCGCGGCCCGGCCTGGAGCAACTCGCTCTTCGAAGATAACGCCGAATTTGGCCTGGGCATGCGCCTGACTGTCGATAAACAGACCGAATACGCCCACTTCCTGCTGAAGGGAATGTCGGCCGAACTTGGCAGCCTGGCCGATGAACTGATCAGCGCCGACCAGTCTAACGACACCGGCATCAAGGCCCAACGCGAACGCGTCGAGGCCCTCAAGCAAAAACTGGCTGGCAAGACCGATCCCAAATCCCGCGACCTGCTCTCGATTGCAGATGTCCTGGTCAAGAAATCAGTCTGGATCATCGGTGGTGACGGTTGGGCTTACGACATTGGCTACGGCGGTCTCGACCATGTCATGGCTTCCGGCCGCAATGTTAACATCCTGGTGCTCGATACCGAAGTTTATTCCAACACCGGCGGCCAGGCATCCAAATCCACCCCGCGTGGCGCCGTCGCCAAGTTTGCCATGAGCGGCAAAGGCATCTCCAAGAAGGATCTTGGCCTGATTGCCATGTCATATGGTTATGTGTACGTGGCTCGCGTTGCCATGGGCTCCAGCGACCAGCAGACCCTGCGCGCCTTCCTTGAAGCCGAAGCCTTTGACGGCCCATCGATCGTGATTGCTTACTCACACTGCATCGCCCACGGTATCGACATGGCCAAGGGCCTCGAACAACAGAAACTGGCCGTCCAGGCCGGTCATTGGCCCCTTTACCGCTACAATCCTGCCCTGATTGCCCAGGGCCAGAATCCGCTGAGCATCGACTCGAAAGAGCCATCCATCCCGCTCGAACAATACATCTACAACGAGACCCGCTATCGCATGCTGGTTCAGGCAGACGAAGCCCGCGCTGAAGACCTGCTTAAGGAAGCGCAGAAAGATGTAAAGAAGCGCTGGGAATACTATCAGCAGATGGCTGCCATGCACTATGGCAACGGCAATGCCAATGGAAACGACTAAATAAAATCTGAATGGATGGGGACGCGTACCACCTGCGTCCCCCATCCATTCCTCCGGGACATTTACCTAAGGAAAACCACCATGACCGATCTCACTACTCGTTACCTGGGCCTCACGTTAAAAAATCCGATCGTTGCTTCAGCCTCCCCGCTTACCAAGAAACTCGACACCGCAAAAAAATTGGATGAATTCGGCGTGGGCGCCATCGTGATGTACTCCCTGTTCGAAGAACAAATCATTCACGAAAGCCTCGAACTCGATCACTACCTCAGCCGCGGCACCGACTCCTTTGCCGAAGCCCTGTCTTACCTGCCCGATACCGGCACCTACGCCATGGGCCCCGGCAAATATATCGACCAGCTTACCGCCGTCAAGAAAGCTGTCAGCGTCCCTGTCATCGCCAGCCTCAATGGCGTCTCCAAGGGCGGCTGGACCCGCTACGCTAAATACTGCCAAGACGCTGGCGCCGACGCCCTGGAACTGAACCTGTACTATCTCGCATCTGACCCTGAACTGACCGGCCAGGAATTGGAAAACACCTATGTTGACCTGGTGGCCGACATCAAAAGCACCGTTCAACTGCCTGTTTCGGTTAAACTAAGCCCCTTCGTCACTGCCCTGCCCAACCTGGCGAAACGACTGGTCGAAGCCGGTGCAGACGGCCTGGTGCTCTTCAACCGCTTCTACCAGCCCGATTTCGACCTCGACAACCTGGAAGTAGTTCACAGCCTGGTGCTCTCTAATTCCGACGAGTTGCGCCTGCCCCTGCGCTGGATCTCCATCCTCTACGGCCGCATCAACGCCGACCTGGCGCTCACCACTGGCGTTCATACCGCCACCGATGTCATCAAATCAATGATGGCCGGGGCCAGCGTCACCATGATTGCATCTGAAATTCTCAAAAACGGCTACGGACGCATTCCTGACATCCTCTCTACCATCGCCTACTGGATGAAGGAACATGAATATGAGTCCATCCGCCAGATGCAGGGAAGCATGAGCCAGAAGGCTGTTCGCGAACCTGCTGCCTTCGAGCGCGCCAATTACATGCGCGTCCTGGGCGCTTACCGCGACCTTCCATAACTCGACATCTCGCACAACCGGGTTAAACACAAAAGGGACGCCTTTAGGGCGTCCCTTATAATTTCAAGGAGTAAATATGGCGATTACTCTTCTAGGGGGGCAGCATTCAGCTTGCGTTGCCGGAAAGTGATACGGCCACGCGTCAGGTCGTAGGGTGACATTTCAACCTTAACCCGATCTCCAAGCAGGATGCGGATGTAAAACTTGCGCATCTTGCCTGAAAGATAGGCCAAAATCTCATGACCCGTGTCCAGCCGGACTTTGAACTGCGTACCGGGCAGGGCCTCAACCACAGTGCCTTCCACAACCAGTTTGTCTTCCTCTTTCGCCATAAACACCTCCAGAATTTTTACTCGGTATACTTCACCTGGCGCCGTTTAATGCGGCGGGCGGCTTTCTTATCATCCATGCGACGCTGTTCGCTCTTCGAAACAAACCAACGTTTGCGACGCACAGTGCTAAGCACACCGCTCTTCACCACTTTCTTACGAAAGCGCTTGAGCAGCTGCTCCTGAGACTCATTGTTGCGTAAAACCACAAGTGTCATGCTAATTCACCTCCCTTCTATGAAGGGCTGCAAAGAATAAAAACGGCTGGAACCAGACCCAGCCGAAGACAAGCGCCAATCTATAACATCAGTACATAATCCCATGTTTAGAATTGAAGGCCCTTGTACAACTCCTTTGACTATCGCGAAGATAGTTTTGTAGGGGGCTGGTCTGCAAACAATGATTATACTACACATCCAACAACAAGAAAAGGTTAATGGATGATTAAAAAGAAACGCATCCAGGCCGATAGAATTTGGCTTATTCCCTTGAAAAGTACTCAACCGTTTTGAAATCTTCCCGCCCTGAATTGTCGAGATAATGATTTTGCGTTACGACTTTTAGCTGCCCATCAGAGGTAATCGTTAATTCCTGGGTTAATATTTCAAAATCAAAAACCCACATAACGTTGAGAACCGCTGCATTAACATCGTAGGTGAAATCCATCGTGGGAGTAGGTGAATATTCCAAAAAATTACATTCTGTTGGCTGGCAAACCCCAAACATATTAATACGGACCTCCCCGTTTTCGAGGGAAATTGCCACCCTGGCCATGTTTGCGGTTGCCAAATCCACATTTACCCACTCACCCAAAAACTCTGAGGGAGGATCATTAGAGGTCTCATATAACTGCGCCGGGGAAGTGCTGAAAGGTATCAGCAATTTCTGCTCGTCGGTCAGTATACAAGACGGCGATAAATCATTCTTCTCCAGGATATCTTCAACCGAGACATTAAAGTTCGCCGCAATCGTTTCACAAGTGTCGCCGGGAACAACAATATACTCAATATACTCTGACGGTTTCACAGATGCTTCCATGACAATAGGTGTTAATGTTGGAAGACCAATCTGTGTCGACGTGGGCACAGCTACCGGGGTGGATGTTAATAGGGCTTGTACAGCAGTATTTGAAGCAGGTTTGTTGATAAAGACGGCCATAACGATTATTGCAAGAGCCAAGAGACCGCCACTGAGAAGCACAAATTTTTTATGCATAGAAATCCTCCGGGTTGAAATCGGTTGAAAGCCATTTTCGGCTTTTTCACCGTTTATTTCAACGATGGATTTCCCTAATCGGTCGATCCTATAGTCACCTGTGGATTTCCCCAACAGCAAAACAGCTTCCGTCCTCGAACTTACCTGGAGTTTTCTATAAATATTTTTCAAGTGATATTCAACTGTGCTTGCGGCAATACCCAGGGCAAAAGCGATTTGCTTGTTACTTTTGCCCTGTAAGAGAAGTGCCACGACTTCTTTCTCGCGCTCACTGAATTGATCGTTTTTATTCATTGTTTAATTTCACTTGAACCAAACCGAAAACTATTGCCAGGCCCATTCAGGGGACATCAGGATGGATTGATTGGCCAAAGGATCAGCAAGAGCCTATTTCGCCTGACCAGCAACAAACACGCCGCCCAGTGTTCCTGCATAAAGAATGGTGGGATTTCTTGGGTTGAGCGCCAGAGCAGAAACATCTGTATTTGCCAGCCCGGCATTCGCCTGAATCCAGTTTTTACCGCCATCTGTGCTTGTAAAAACACCATCCCCGTAGGACCCAATATAGAGCGTGGAGGGTAGGGTTGGGTCAAGCACCACAGCCCTAACCATTGTAGAACTCAAACCGGTATTAATCGCAAACCAGTTCAACCCGCCGTTTGTGCTTTTGTATACGCCGTCATTTGTTCCGGCATAGAGGGTATTGGATGACGCCGGATCGACCGCCAGGGTAAAAACCCATGCAATCGGTAAGCTGGTTTGGTCCCATGTATGACCGCCATCTGTGCTCTTAAAAACACCCGGGGTATTTTGCTCCGGCAGACCTGTCTCGATTGTCCCGGCATAGATGGTTGATGGAGATTCTGGGTCAATCGCCAGGGCAGCAACACTCTGGTGATACAGGCCACTAAAACCCCAGGTTTTACCCCCATCTGTGCTTTTGTACACGCCTTCAAAATCCAAGCCCGCGTAAATGATGTCAGGCATAGATGGATCGACCGCCAATGTATTAACAGCGCCAAGATCGGCATTGCTCCATGTCTGACCAGCATCTGCGCTGGTAAACACACCGTTTTGTGTTCCTGCATAAAGAATGTTGGGCTTCGTTGGATGAATCACTAACACATCGACGAATAGGTCGATGAGGCCGGTTACGTTCCAGGATGTTCCGTTATCTGTACTTTTAAGAACGCCGGTAGCTCCTCCGGCATACATAGTAGCTGGCATTTCCGGGTCGATGACCAAGGCCCGGATTTCGGTTCCCTTTTCTCCCCCAAGGCTTGTCCAGGCCATTGGCGCGCTTTTACGAACATCACAAGCCGAATTCCCCGCCAGCAATACAATGACAGCCAGGACCTGGAACCCGCTTATCTTAAACTTATCGCAATATTGTATTTTCATATTATGTCTCAGGCCCTGTCACAAACCAGGGGTAAGTCGGTACGAGAGAGCCACCAGGCCAGCATCAAGCTGTTTGTACCTAGTGCATCATCAAACTTGCACCATAAACAGGGAATTACCCTCATCTTTTTACTCTGCGTTTATGAGCTGGACAACGATTGATCGCCGACTGGCGGCTTAAGACAAACCCGGCGTCACTCCGTCCCAAGATGAGGCTCAATGATTCTAGCAACATCGAGATGCCATCGCACAATATTCTCTGCTTCTATTTTATCGTTAAGCCGGGTTCACCAACTGGCGTTCAGACAGGCGTAAGCATAGGTAAATGCCAGTACACGCGGCAGCTCAATCTCTAAGTCATCGGCAAGAATCCGGCATTATTCAGCAAGCGGGTTTCGTTGTGCACCAATTCTGGCATAACCGGGTTACATAGTGCATTTGCACAATCATAGGTGCGTTCACCAATCACACCTTTCGGGTCAAAAGCAAGCCATCGGCGTGGAGAATTCTTTATGTTGTAATGATGAATATCCCCATGTAAAACCCGGGTTTCTTGATGGTCTGATAGCAATTGTTCGGCTACGAAACAAGAATTATTCGCCAAAAGATAATAAGGCTCGATCAAAGAAATTAACAATTCGGCGCTCATATTCTAGCGGCTGAACCGATGGCCCGCCACAATGTGGCGCGTCTACAACCCAATAATCTTTTGGCTCGCCCGCTCTTTCGTAATATTGTTGCGCCCGCCACTGTTCATACCCATCTTCCCCTGATGCGATTAGGAACAATGAGCGGGGGGCAATCTTTGAGACCGCTTCATTCAGGGAAATTGGCGCAGAAGTGCCACTTTGCCACTCGGTGAGCTTAAGAAATAATGGGTAAAATGGCCAACCCAGCCAATCCACAAGGTCATAGGGCGGCAAAGTGTCACGCGCCGTTGCAAAAAAAGCGCCATCCGCAACCACAGCCTGGATTTCTTCAAACTGTGCAGCTGCCCCAATGGCAATTTCTGCCCCGGTGGAACAACCCAATATGCCAATGCGCCCGGCATCCGCTAGGCGATGTTCTTGCAGGAAATCAAGCGCCGCTCTTACATCAGAGACATCCTGCCATCCCCAAGAACGCCTGTCACCTTCACTTTGCCCGCTGGCTCTCTGATCGTACATCAGTATGCCGTAACCGTTTGAGAAGAGCATCCTGGCGTGAACCAACATACCGAGTCGATCTCCACCATACCCATGCAGCAAGATCACTGTAGCGCCATTCTGCGAAGGGATATGCCACCCAAACAAATGAACTCCATCTGCGGTCATGAAAGTCACGGATTCATATTCTGCCTGAAAATCTTGCGGGGAGACGCAACAAATCTCGTGTTGGGCCGGGCGGACAGCAGCACCGGCCTGCAACCAGGCATAGCTACCAATCGACAGTCCATATAACACGATCAAGGCAAAGCTCGATAAACGTATCCAGTATAGAAATTTCTGTCTCATTCAAGAAACAACCTGCTTTTGGCCTTACCATTGCTTCCAGAGAAGCATGAGTACCCGATTTATAACGGCAATCGCCACAAAAACAAGGGCTAATGTGCGGTATTGTGTATAGAATAAAGCAGTTGCTGCCAGGACAAACAGCAAAAGTGAAATAATAGCACCCCCGGTTATGTTGAGCCGATGAACCGCATTGGGAGCAAGAAATATTCCCCAAAAAACTGCCACGAGGATGGGCAACCCAATACCGAGCACCCACTTGACCCACAGGCTTTTATCTCCATAAAAGCCCCAGTAACCAAAGCTTGCAAGCATGGCGAGCTCGAGGAAAAACGCGAGTCCAACATTGACGACTTGTAAAGTTTTAATCATTTCGTTCTCCGATTGTCGTAAAGTTTTCAGGCTGGCTGCCCCAACAGAAAAGGTGAACAGTAAAAAACACAGAATGCGCGTGTTAAAGGGTCAATGCGTTAAATTAATTTTCAGGCAACCAAAAAATATTTCCAATTAAATCTTGTGATACCTTTCCATCAAATAGATCCAGGAAAATGCCCGTTTCTAAGTTCAGGATCTTGATTCTCCCGCCAGAGCATTGATATGCTGAAGCGTAGCTCCGACAGTTGGCTTCCGTTGTCACCCGCACCAACACACTCTTTCCGTCAGGCAACCATTGGATAATATCCACACTGGGGTTGTTGATCAGATTGTCGGGTGTTTTAAGGACAATTTCTTCCAATTTTAAGTCTTTGACCGATAGCATGAACATCTGCCCCGGGTCAAAGATGGTTTCGTTATTATAGGGGACTGAACTTGCCTGCCGGTTGATGATCACCATCGATTCGTCTGGAGACCAAAGATATTCAGGGCTTGGGCCGACCAAAGGCCCGTTCTTGGGTTCCAGCCGGACCTCGGTGGCTTGATCCATAGCAGAGGCTAACGCGAAACGCACACTACAACATTCTTTACCAGTTTCACTCCAGGTATTATGTTCCCAAACGACCATGTTCCCAAAAGGGGAAATGCTATCGAGAGAGAAAGCGCGATTAAATTTGCCCTGGAATGAAAGCAATTGCTCCTGTTGAGTACCGTCTATACTCGTCCACCAAATCCCTTTGTGTGTCCAGCCCCTGGTTGCGGCATCAACCCCTAACCAATAAACACGAGATTGGTCAGCCGTGACGAATACTTCCCTGGGTGTGATCCCACTAACTTTTTGTGAAATGCGCCTGGAATCAGTTCCATCGCTGTTGATCATAAAGACCGCCCATCCGCCTGGAACCTGGTCGATATAGACAACATGGGAATTATCGAGCCATGTTGCTGTTTTATAGGTTAATTCAAAAATCCCGCTGGCGAGTTTGATCGGTTCAGGGGTCTGGCTTGCCAAATCGATAACATACAAAATGCTTGTACCCTCAGCCGCAGTATATTTTTCGGGAGCGAAGAACAGCAAGGCCTTGCTTCCATCCGGGGAGATGCTTTTCAAAGCGCTGTAATCAAGCAAGCCGTTCGTAACAGGCGTGAGGTTTGTGCCATCCCAATTTATTGTGAAAAGATTCGAATTGCCTTTCAGTTCCGGGAAATCTTTTTCGTAACCTTCTTTGGCATACTGAAAAATTAATTTACCCGTGCTATTCCCAACCAGCGTCCCTTCGGATTTTATATTTTCGCCTGGAGCGCTATAGGCCCACGAGAGAGTATTGCCTGGAAGTAATTCCATATATTCATAACCACCAGACCCACACCAATCAGCCCCACCTGTTTGCTTTTCAACAAAAACATAAGTCGAGTTGTCCACGCGGGTGAGGGTTAGTTCTCCTGAACAAGGCAAGGAGGGAACTGAATAGGTCCCGCAAATCTTGTTCGTTTCACATTCCTCGTCAATGGAGACCTGGATTTCTGCAGAAAAATCGTCATTAATGCTATGAAAAACGCCAGTCCAATCGCCTGCCAGGGCGCCTGTTGAAACAGGCAAGGGTGTCGGCGGTATCGTTGTTGGTGAAATCATTGCAGTTGGCGCGTTTGTTTGTGTGGGGACGGGCGTATTGCCTGGCGTACAAGAGGCAAAAACAAAAGCAACAAATAGCATGACGAAGCGTAAGTTGATTTTCATAGTCCCTGTTTTTTCTGGAATAGGTTACCGCCGCAACTGTGTGGATTTTCTCAACAATGTCGACCACCCCAGGCTTGACGACTCGAGATCCAGGCTGGTTTTCATCTTCAGAAACTTACCGGGAGCCTTACCCGTAGGTTGGGCGCTGTGGGAAACCAGCGGGAGAATCTTCCCAATCTTCCTGCCGTCCGTAGGGGGTCATATCCAGCAACCTGTAAACATCACTTAACGATTCGCAACCACGCTTGTAGGTTGAGTAGGTATGAAATATGTCGTTATCAATCCGGAAGAAAGCACTTAATCCATGTCTTTCGCCCCCATCCACGGTGACATGGAAGTCCTGATTAAAATCGGTATCAAATGCTGAATACCAGGGATGTTTCCAACCCATGCGCGTTTTATATTCGAGAAGTTTTTCGAATGGGGCGCGTGAAATGATTACAAACTGTGTGTTACGCACTTTTAGTTCGGATAAATCTCCCAGGTCGTTTACAAATCCAGTACAACCCATACAACCCTGTTCCCAAGAAGGGTCGAACATGAAATGGTACACAATGAGTTGACTTAAACCATCAAACAAATCATAAAGTGTGGGTTTTCCTTCCAAACCGTTAAAAGTATATGTCTTTTCGACCTTTACCATTGGCAACCTGCGCCGCTCAGCGCTGACCCGGTCATGGTGCCGGGTGAGTTCCTTTTCATGCGCGAGTAAAGTTTCCCGAGCTACCAGCCATTCTTCTCGACTAACAATTTTTGGGTGTGCAGGACCTTGCGTTGTCATCTGTTCTCCTTTTTTGGCTCAATTAAGACATGAGAAATTTTAGAATTTGCGCTCTAGGCATCAGGTTAATATTCTTGATTGACCTTTTCTATCTCCCAAAAGCGGCGCTCTCCAGCCGGTAAGTGCGGCAGTAGGGATGGGGTATCCATCAACTCGGGCTAATGGGTGGAGCTTTCCGGTATTGTGGAACCTATCTTACCCTTTTTTGACAACTTCAACGGCACGCATTACCTGCGCTGTCTCGTGAGCCAGGCGAAGCTATCCAGACCGGAAATGACAAGTATAGTAAATCGCCCGACTACGATGCCTGCCGCACGCCGCAAAGTGACAGGCCCCATCATAAAGTGCGGCTTCGTTGGGCAGCATTTATTGCGCTGCCCTGTTTGTGTCTGATGTGATTAACCCGATAACTTCTTCAGTTGGTCTAACATCACCGAACGAACGATAAATTGTATACAGCGTGGCATTATGGCTCTGATCAGAAATGCCAGCATTTGCATCGGCAACCATAATGACGCGATAACCCAACGTACTTGCATCTCGCGCAGATGACTCGCAACAAACATTGGTCACGGTTCCTGTGATCAGCACGGTATCAATCTTACGTTCTTGCAACATTGAATGTAGTGGGGAGTGCCCAGGGAAGAATGCACTGGATGAAGATTTCTCGACAATAAGGTCCTCAGGCCGAACATCAAACTCGTGCCATATGCGTTCATTCAGGGAACCACTCCCTGCTGATTTATTGTACAGTTCGGCGACCTTATCACCGTAAAACTCCCGCTTTACATCTGAAACTCGGGTTTCAATAGCAGGAAGTGCCCACACAACCGCCCCTCCAACTGCGCGCAACTTTGACGCGATTCGGGCAATGTTGGGGATGATGCCCCGACAATATGAATTCTCATTCACAAAGAAGGGAATCATGTCGATTACAACCAGAGCCGTGGAAGCGGCATTGATGGTTTGATATGCGTGACGTTTCCCACGGCGATTTTCGTGGCGGGCATACTCCCTGGGGTCAATATACCAGGAATGTATTTTCACTTCATGGGTAGGGTTAGCTGTCATATTATTTCGCACCGTTAAAATAGATTTTCACTTGATATCCATTTGGGCAACCTGGTAACCACCCAGCGTCTTCTGGCCTGACCGGCGCTCCAGCGCAGACTCTGCCCAGGGGCAGGGAAAACCCAAAGCCAGAAAGATGCTTTTAATACAATAGGGTTAAGTATCCAGCCTGGGTTTCCCCAGATTGAAACCTTGACACTCTCAATCGGGTCGATGTTGGGAAACGTAGAGATACCAACAAACGCCATACTTATCGACAAGATCCGCAGAACAGGAACTCCACGGAAGCGGACCCAGTTCTCTCAAAACATGCCCGCCCTCGACGAGAATTTTATATGCGTGCCGGAGTTCATCGTCGTTATCCAGATTTATGCCATAGCTCATGGTAGGTTGCTTTGACGCTAACATCGATCGAGTGATTTCTTCATCGTTGTTTTCGCTTACGGCAAAGATCGATGCTTCTCCTTTAAGGAGTTCGGCATGGAGGAATGACCCATCGCTATTTTTTGCATTGTAGCCCAGGGTCATGCCAAAGGCATCCATATAGAACTCTACTGCCTCGACGCTGTTCTTGACATACAAAGTTGCGCCCAGATTCATTTTCTCTCCTTACAAGTTGATATAGTTTCATCAATCAACACATCACTCGATGGCTCGTGAAGCACCCCTGCCGTGCGGGTTGTCCACAATTGTGTTACCGCGCCTGGTTTTCGACCTTCCCAACCGTTTGCGTTACCTGCGCTGGAGCAGGGTATCCAACTGGGAAAATGCGAAAGCGGAGGAAACTTCTGGACTGCGAAGCGCGCCGCACACCCCAACACGCCCTGCGCGCTTGGTTGGATGGTATTCAAAGTCGGCAATAATACAGCGAGACTTCCCCATCAGGATATTGGATTTTCTGGATGAGCTTCCAGCCCAAACGCTCCAAGATGCCGGCCGCTTTCACGGTTGTTGCAGAGACCGCCGTATATCCCTCTGTTCATGGGCTAATTTCATGCCTGCCTGAACCAATTCTGTGCCAATACCCTGACCTCTATAAGGTTCCTTGACATATAAGCCGCCTAATTTAGGAGGGCACTCTTGCAATATTTCATTTTCACTCGTCCGTAGGAATAGTATCAAGATGATCTGC
>CAZLSP010000021.1:49380-56341 GCA_964562145.1 uncultured Anaerolinea sp.
ACGGCCAGGGCGGGGACAGCGAAGCCGTCTAGCCCGCCCTGGATGAACTAAGGCGTAGACTACTTATTGATTATTGCCCTACGGGTGGTTCCCAGAGTTCCACCTTGTTTCCATCTGGATCTATTACCCAAGCGAACTTCCCGTACTCTGACTCATCAATCTTGTCGAGCACATTACAGCCTTCGGCTCTCAGGGCCTCGACCAGTGCGTGAAGATCAGCGACTCGATAGTTAACCATAAACGGTGCGCTGCTCGGAGCAAAGGGATTGCTTGTTGCATCACCGACAGACCAGATAGTAGTTCCTGCGGTGGGCTTGCCTTCAGAATCGGTCCAGGTAAATGCGGCTCCACCCCAATCCAGCACATCAATTCCAAGATGCACCTTGTACCACTCCCTAAGCGTAACAGGATCAGGTGAGCTGAAGAAAATACCGCCAATGCCAGTGACACGTTTCATATCCATCTCCTCTAAAATATGGGTAAAGGGTTGATTTTCCGCAGAAAGCACCCAACGAGATTGTCAAAACCCCATTTTGGTGAGTCAATCGGCGGAAAACTGTACGTAATGTCTGTTTCAGGCATAAGTTGCGCTTACCTTTTACGGTAGCAAGGAGGCGGCGAAAGCCCGCCCTTGTCCGCTGCAAAAATACCGGGCAGCGGCCAGGATTTGCTTATAAACCACTTCTGTTAACCACTAATTCCTGCTTCACTTGTTTTCCAATTCATCAAAATATGACCAGCTTGAGATATCGGGAGGCTCAATTCCAATTTGCGTCATAATCGACATAACCTGAGAACGATGTTCAGTGGCATGATTGATTACCTGATTAAGAATGATCGTTTTCGGCACATCTCGCAAGATGCCATCCCAATCTATTTGAACTGTATCGGTTGCTTGTATTTTTGACGCCCACTCAACAAGACCATCCCCTGTGATTTTTATTGTCGCTACCATCTCGGGAATTGTTAATTGCGGAGCATCCTCTGGCCAATGGAAACGCTCACCTGTACTTATGCGAGAAAAATACCCCTGTTCTGCTCTCACAATATGAAGCAGGGTTTTGCGTATTGAGCCAAAAACCCCGATGATACTGGTATCTAATTGCTCATCGGTCAACTTACTACATTCTTCAAACAAACGAAGATTTGCCCACAAATTATGCCGAAAAATCGTTTCTAATGTATTCATCATGTCTCCTGTCTGTCGTTATTGTTTTACAAATATGCTTTCTGTTCATTTTATCCCCTAACCCACGCGTGAAACCATCCAGCCAGCCTATCCTAGACAGATAGGCCAGGGAAAAAGGCCACGGCGCAGGAAAACTTGGGAGATGCGCACGCCGCGAAGCGGTAGTCCCCAACGTCAGGGGCACGTTTTGTTAACTCATTTGCTTTTCTTTTTTCAAACAACCACAATAAAACCTGTTAATTAATCAGCGCCATAAATAAACCGGTTAACAATTAAATACAAACCAACAGATTTCGTTCCGCATTTTTTGGTCGTCAAGCACTAAGTCTCGTATCTCAAATGGAAGTTGCTCACGTTGCCATTCACACTCCATGCGGCCATATTCTTCAATACGATGACTGGGTGCTGTTTCACGCACTGCCTTAATTGCATAGGCTGCTGCACCCAATTCATGTGCTGCTACATGAGCAACTACTCCTGCTTGACCAGCCGCATACGCAGCAAAGCGTGATGCTCCTTTCAGGTTTCTGGCTGCCGCCATCGCATGACCACCCGCTGCTTTAGACTGTGACATTGTAATCGTGCCTTGTGCCCAAGCGCGTGCCGCTTCAATCGCTCGGCGTGGGCGCTCGTCATTGGGTTGCATTGCTTCAAATAGGTGCAAAACATGTTGTGCACAATCGGCTGCCCATATTGCAAGCAAATGATGGTCTGCGTCTTGGAGAGTACCACCGCGACGTATAGTAATGAATCTAGGGTCACGCTTCTTTGGTAATATCATTCTTCAATTTCGTGAGTGTGCCATCAGCTCAACGGTTTGCGTTCCCTGACCCGCGCCAGACAGAACATCTCCGTATCTTACTGTTATCTTGGATTATCTTTTTATGAAAACGAGTTGGCTGAAATAATATTACAGGTCTTTGGTTTTAGAAACCCAAGTCCTTACCGCTTTTTTGAATAAATCTTTTTTGGCGAGAAAATCGTCAATATCTGTAAAAGAAATTGTGGCGCGGATATTAGAGTTCCATTCAAGCAAGCCTGTGCCGTCATCGTATAAACGTGGTGCTTTCTTATCTTCTTTGGGCTTTGCGCCAGTATGAAGGATAAGACCTACTATGTTTTTCTTGTGAAGCATAAGGGTCATTCGGTCTCTTCCGTTATCGCAAAACGATGGGGCATTCCACTTGATAATTTCAGTTAGTTGAGGACATTCTTCATTAATCGCTACAAGCAAAGCCTGAACAAGCGATTTACGTTCATCATCAAATTCAGATAAAAACTCTTGATGTGTTTTTGCCATGCGATATGATTACTCCTTTTGCGCGGCGGGCGTGGACAATGCCTGGAAGCAGAGAAAAATCAAAGCGAGGAAAATGCTCGACTGCGAAGCGTGCCGCACGCCCGAAGGGCAGTCCCACAAGTCTGGTGCACCCAATCCAGATGGCGGATCATCATTTTTGCAGAAAGGGCATGGTCATGTCCTGAGAACGCTTTGCCAGGCGCAGATGTGTATCAAAGGAATTACCCGTTTACCATACCACGCTTAAGTTATCCCTTGCCCATCAAATTCTGCCCATCTGAGCGCATCTACCCGTTCCCCAAAGGAGAGATATTGGGTAATCTTGCCATTGCAAAAAACGAAGCCGTCAGCAAATCGTCCGTTAACCCAGTCCGTCGAGTTCTTCAAGCGGACAAAAACATGGACGTACGCGATCACTTTGTCTTTATTCACAAAGAACTTCTCAGGCTGGCAGGTTCCTTCGGCCCAAGTTCCGCGTCCTTTGGTGACGTGCTCTTGCACTTCTGCGATCCCACGATAAATGCCAGTTGTTGGCCGGTTTCCGAAGCCTTCAGGCTCAATACGCACAATCTGTGGATCAAAATCCTTTGTTATGGCCTGCATGTCGTTGCGATTGATTGCAGCATAGAACTGCTCCAGTACTTCGATTTCAGTACTCATAGGAATTCTCCTCTGCTAGATAATAGAACATATTTTCTATTTCGTCAAGGCGAGGATACCCCCCTCTTCCAAACCTGGCGAAGCGCTCAACGGTTAGCTTTACCCGCGAACAAGGGCAAACACAGAAAATGCTTGAGATGTAGAAAAAAGCCTGTAAATCGCGCTGAGGCCTCGTCGTCCGCTGCAGGCATTGTTAGGTGTTTTCGCTCATCTCGTATTTCTTCATGGCTTCCTCAAACTCACCAAACTCTATATATCGCTCTGCATTCCATCCAAATTCCAGAGCGGCTCTGACATTTTTCTCGGAATCATCCCAAAATAGAATCGAGTCCTTCTTAACAGCCAGCACTGTTTCGATGTGCTGATAATATGCTGGATCAGGCTTTTGCCAGCCTATTTCACAGGAGAAAAATAAATGGTCAAAAGCGTCCCCAAAGCCCATCTCGGTTTTCATGTAATCGGCGCGATTGCGTTCTTGGCTGGTCGCGAGACAACAAATAAATCCCTTTTGTCGCAGGCTTTGAATCTTTTTAATAAGACGAAGATCGACAACATGATCTCGCTTTAACCAGGTCGCTATAAACTCATCCACAGAACCTTTCCAGTTCCAATCTTGCAAGAAAGCTGGTAAAACCTCGCTGAGGTTGGCTTTGCCAGTCAAACAAGCATTGAACACGCCGCTAAAAAACCCCTTGGTCATTTCGGGGCTTATATTGTGCTCATCTTTCAGATATTTAGAGAATTGCATTTGTGGATAAACCACCACTCCATCTGCGTCAAAACAAATTACTTTGATGGACACAATGTTTTCCTCTCGACTATGAATTCAGCGGCCGATAAAAGCCAAAGCGTAAAATCCGGCTCCGGATCTGAAACCCGCCCAGCGTCCGTGTGCAAGCAATATTGGGCTGCAATTTTTTGGCTTTTCAACTGATTAAGCGAATAATTTCATCGCAAGTTTCTTGGGGCGTCTTGCCTATATTCACTTGGCAAAATTCTGAAATCAGAAGGTTCTTTTTGGATCCGGTAATTATTCTTGTTATAACGGCTTATGCGATTGTTGATTTTTGGGAAATCCAACTGGGCACAAAAAATCCCAAAAGGCTTAAGGCTAATGCCGAAAAAGCGAGGAGTGGGGCTAATGTAAGATAAATTGAATTGTAGATACCCAATCCTAATCCTAATAAAACCAAGAGCAGCACTGGAATAAAAGCACCAAGAGCGGTTGTAGCCAATCGAAAAAGAATTTTCTTTGGGTTGAACGACTTTTGGAAAAAGAAGGGAATACCACCCAAATACATGCCGACGGTAATCCCGAGCCATAGTAATGACATGTTAGTTAGCCAGGAGTATTGGCTAACTTTTCCTGAAATAACAAATCCTAGCAAACCAATTCCAATTTGGAACAGGAATGGCAATATGAACCGTGAAGCTTCGAAAGATTTTATATTTCTTTTCATATAATCTCCTTTGTCATATTCATTGGAAAATAGACGCGTAAATCATCATTCAACGGCAAGCATTACCAGCGCGGGGATGGGGCTGGCATGGATTCTGTTTGGGCGCAGGAAGAACTCGAAGCGAGGAAAGTGCCGCCAACTCCCACACATCAGGTGCATGATATGTGGTCTGGGCGTTTTGGGCAGGCAGTTACATTAACCAAAGCCTGAGTACAGCAAAAACTAACACACTCAACATGACCAAGACTAAGAAAAGGACAACGATTTTATTTACTTTAGGCTTGACTACTACAATAAGCCCAATATAAACGAACAATACAATAATAGCAGCAATACCGTTAACAACAATAGCATAAGAATTTTGAGGATGTGCTTTAGCCCAGAAAACTCCATAAAGGAGGAAGGACACGATAAAAAATAGCCCGACGAAGCCTATCACAATAAAAATACCCCTGTTTGGACTAGGTGGTTTCCATTCGATTTTTTCAAATGACTCATTTAAACTGCTTTTTCCAGAAGGGGAATGAGAAGGAAAGTTTACGAAATTCTCCCTTTCTTTTTGTCCAGCTATCTTCCATTCCTCAAAGGTCATTTCCCAGGCGTAGTCACAGTTACGACAGTACAAACTATACCCGATCCAGTTTTTCTCACGAGATTGTTGGTCAATTGTTTCTCCCACTCCACTAGATATGCTTCGGTACGCAAACAATATGACCAAGCCTACAAAACCCAAAATAAATATTCCTAACAGGTAAACATTTAACAGCCGTAGGTACAACAGTAAGAGTGCAATCATTGGTACGATGGCAACCCCAACGTACCTCATGAGTAAAAAAAGAATCCGAGGAGATGAGAATGATTGACGCTGTTTTAACGTGACGCTTGTCTGGTAATCCCCGCATTTTGGACATATTTTTCGTTGGTCAAAAGCCTGCCACTTAGACATAAGAATTATAGCGATGCCTTTATTTTTTTTGTATCTAACAAAGATATTTTAGCCAGCCAACGGTTGGCGTGTGCGGCGAGCGAGCCGACGTGGACTCTGCCTGGCAGCAGGAAAGACTCGATGTCAGGAAAATGCTCGACAGCGAAGCACGCCACACGCGGCGAAGCGGCAGTCCCCGGTTCGGGTACACGCTTTTGTTTTATAAATTAATCAGGATTATGCCCCCATACACTTATTACTCCATCTGCATCTCGTATATATAAGCGAGTTCCATCTGGAGCAACTATTAATGAGGTAGGAAGGGCATACTGAGGTAAATCTAACAGTAATGTCTGATCGCTAATCAACCAGACTTTTATTTTAGGTTCTCTTTTATATGGGTCGTCATTAGGGCTAAAACTGCCAGAAACCAATAAGGTTCCATCAGGCGAGAAAGCAATGCTTATTGTGAAGCGATTATTATTTTCTCGAAACACCTTAGGCTCATCCTTATTAAAGGGTGAAACTAAGTGAATACTTCCATTTGAATTAGCGTACGCCAGGTTCATACCATCGGGCGAAAATACTGGCTCCTGACCATCATAGGATTCGACTTTAGATGGATCTTCCATATTTATTACTTTTATTTTGCCATCCTGTCCCGCGATTGCCAGGTATGACCCATCTTTATTGAAGAATAATTTCACACGGACATACGCCCTAAATGGCTTGGTCTTAGCTTTTAGTTCTTTAGTATCCAGATTCCATAAATACAAACTTCCATCTGCTGTGACAAACGCCAGCATTTTCCCATTAGGAGATATTGTAGCCGCTTGAATAGAATCGGTAACATCATACGTTTGTTTAGCTTTTGATTTAATGGCGAACTGAGGTTCTAAAGATAGTATAGTGATGGCAATTCCGCTCTGTTGTGGATCCACCCCAGCTAGACTACCATCCGATAGGAGTACGAAAGAGTCCCACGGGAAGTCTTGATTGGCAACATTTTTTATTGTTTTTTTGCTTAGGTCGAACATGCCGCCTATTTGTAACTTGTGAACTGAATCTAGTATTAGTACATCTCCGTTTAGAGTTATATTCTTAATATCTCCAAATTCTTTAAATCCGAGCGCTTCTATTTCCTTACTCTTAAGGATATGTAAAAATTCGGGGTTCTTGAATGTCTTTTTACGCAATGCGTCCAGGGATAAGGTCGTAATATCGCGAGATTCCAAGTCAATTAAATTATAATCATCAGACCGAAGAACTTTCACCATTAATGTCTTTTCATCTAAAAACATCATTTGAGTTGGAGATAAAAATATATCCCACTTCAGACTGAACTCTTCTTGTTTGTCAAAATCATACACTGTGAGGGTGCCAGATGCATAGTAAGCGGCAATAGTATTCGTATACGGTGATACCGC
>CAZLSP010000021.1:56351-68295 GCA_964562145.1 uncultured Anaerolinea sp.
CTTCTTGGTTGTCAAAATCGTACACTGTGAGGGCGCCAGTTTTGTAAGCTGCAACAGTATTTGTATATGGTGATACTGCTTGCCCACTCCATTCTTGCCCAGTAAGACCTGGACGATTGGTTATTTGCAGGTTATCAGAATTCCAAACGACCAGATTGCTATCAATGGGGTTATGCTGCTCGTATATATATAGCCATTTTCCATCCAGTGAATAATGGGCAGGTCCCGTATCCTTGCTGCGGATTTGAGACTTTATCAGGCTGCCATCCCTTATGCTCCAAACACTGATTTCTTTTTTATCCCCAATAGTGACGAAATTCATATTGTCTGGAGAGATATCCAAGCTAGTAACCGCGCCTCTGTAGACTTGAAAAGAGTTCTGAATTCCCCATGTTTTGGTGTCCCAAAAGGTAACAATTCCGCTTGAGTCGCCTGCTGCGAACAGGGAACTATCTACAGAATAACCTATGGAAGTAACCGCCACTTCGGGGGAGAGATGCACGAAAACCAATTCTTGCCAAGACTCGGCATCATAAGCGTATATGCCTCGTTTTGTGACCGCCACGAATTGCTTACCGTCTGGCGTGAATGTGCTGAGGTAAATTGTTCTATCACTGTACGAACTCGAAGGGACATAACTCCCCAAATAAATATCTCCCTTATTAAAAACTTCTAGTTCTGCAAAGGTGTCACGTTGAATAGCCTCTAGAATAGTGACTGGAACAGGCGTTGGAGTGACTGTCGGGGATGGGGTGATTGTTTGGGATGGAGTGGGCGTAAAAGTTGGAGTTAATGTCGCCCTTGGGGTTTGGGCGGGTGTGCTGGTGGAGATGGGCTGAATGGTCTCACCGCACCCGCTTACAGCCAATAGTACCAATGCCAAAAATATTACCAGTTTTATGATGAACTGTTTTTTCATCGTTCCTCTTGTTTGGGCTGTTCTTTTGCTATAGTCATTTGAGTTATTTGGCAAGGGCCGTGCCAACGGGAGGTTTACTGACGTGGGGCGGATTTAGCGGGTAAATGCCATCGGGTAGAACCCGCCAAAGGCGCTGAATCCCCCTCAAGCGTGGGCAACGCACCGCACGGGTCCGGTGCAAACGATGTTGGGCTATATTTACACGGTACTCTATTCTTTGCTTTGTCAACCATTTTCGGATTATTGACAAAGCCCATTAAGAGCCTGCTAAGTTCTGTTCCCAATCACTGTGCAACAGCGAATACACCGCCGCATCTATAAAGCTGTTGCGCCCTGTATCAAAGTACTTCTCGCGAAAATACCCTTCTCGCACAAAGCCAACTTTCTCCAACACCCGCCGCGATCCAACATTATCCGGGTGAATCCCTGCTTCAATGCTGTGCAACCCTATTGTTTCAAACCCAAATTTGACCATAGCACGAACAGCTTCTGTCATAAAGCCACGATTCCACCATGCTGACGCAAGTTCATAGCCAATGTGGGCCCGGGAATCTGGTTTGACAATTCGCCAGAACCCACCAGAACCTACAAATTTTTCGCTCACTTTTTCGGTAATCGCCCAATATACGATGCTGCGCTCTTGAAACGCAGCACGAATGCTGCTTACCCGCTTTACTGCTTCATCACGCGAGTGCATTGGAGCACCATAGTAACGCATTACCTGTGGATCGCTCATAAGCACGAATATAACATCAGCATCTTCTATCGCAATTTCGCGTAAAACGAGACGTTGGGTTTCTAGAACAGGAAAGGCGGTTAATGATGTGGACAGATCAAGCATGAGCAAATATCCTAAATAATCATTGAATTAAGGGCGCTTACAACAGCCCAACGGTTTGCGCTACCTGCGCTGGGGTGAGGCGACAACCCCCCGTTGACTGCAAACGATATGGGGCTGCGGATTGAAAATACGGGAATGCCCAAACTTTATAAAATTATATAGAAGTACAATCTAAACTATTGTTAATAATTTGGGTAACTATCGTGTTGTTTCATCCCAAGCACGGTAGAACCGCTATTGCAAAACCTTGCTATTCATCCTTTTACATACGAAAACTTCTCGGCCACTTTGTTATTGCGCACATGCAATACATCGACCCCTCGAATGTAACCTGACTTGCCATCTGGCTCTATCCAGCGATACCGCCATCGCACCACACACCGGTCCCCACAAGCAAACATTTCTTCAGTTTCAAAACTAGCTTGAGAAGACGAAGCAAAGAATTTCTCCCAAAACTCTTTGACAGCTTTATACCCCACATAACGCTCACCATCTGGAGGCGGGTAAGTGTTTTCAAATACACAGTCCTCAGCCATATTTTCCATTACGCTAGCAACATCATGCCGGTTAACGGCTTCATTGAATCTTTGAACAGTTGCCAGGGTAGCTTGAGTCAATGGATCGTCTTGCAAGTTTGCCTGCATTGCTAATTCTCCTCAACTAGATTACAGGTTTACAGTCTACCTTATTTTATTGATAGTGAATTATTGGTATTTACATGCCCAACAGCTCACGTTCTTGACCTGCGCGCCAGCGTGGACAATGCTTGGGAGCAGGAAAAACTCGAAGCGTGCCGCACGCCGCGAAGCGGCAGTCCCACATGCCAGGTGCACGCTTTGGTGGGCAACCTTTATGCTTACAAAAACGGTGGCTGAAAAAAGATATCACCGCCAACACACCCAAGTTTTACACACAACTTAATCTTTGGCAATCACTATAAACCGACTTACCAAAACTCCAAATAATCAAAAGCCTCTATCGAAAGTAATCCTTCCTAACCAGCTTGGTGAATAACGCCCAATTCGGCAGCCAAATCGTAATATCGTTTTGCTTCGTTCAAATTGCCAAGCAATTCATAAGATTGACCCATATTCAAAAAAAGCGACGGGTAAAATTCTTTGACACTGTCATCAGTAACCGCATTTGCTTTATCTAGCGCTATTTGATTCCAACGAAGTCTTTCATCATTATTTTCTTGATGACGCGCTACATAATGAGCGGCTATACAAGCGTCATAATCATCTTGAACGGCTTGCCATGCTCTTTGATATAAAGAACGGGCTCTTTCAATCTGTCCTTGAAACTCGGCTTGCGCGCCTTCAATACAAAGTTTTACAACGGGGTTATCTAGATTCATTTTTCATCAAGGTACTTCTTTTATAAGACGGGTTGCCCAACGGCAGGCTTTAGAGGCAAGGGCTAGAATTAGCGAGAAAAAGCCAGGGGCCGAACCCCACCAAAGTCACGGAATCCCTGAAAGGGCTGCGAACGATGTTGGGCATTTTTCTGAACGCACAAGAATCCTGCCGTTTTTTATTGACCTATCAAAGTGCCAAGTTTTTGCAGAACATCATCTAACGTTGATGCGGGTATCTTGCAAACAAACCCTGCCTGCCTGACTTTCCAATCCAGACTTTTACCTGGTCTGACGATATCGCGCCGCCGATTTTTAAACCATCTGGAATGATCACTTCAAACGGATAATTTTTAACCTGGCTGGTAATCTGACATAAAATTGCCAACCCAGCTTTACCGTTATATGCACTCGGAGATAAAAAAACGGCTGGGCATATTGCCAAGCGAACCAACTCACGAAACGGAACAATGTTTTCGAGCGAAAACAAGCCATTAAATGGAAAGTGGCAACACATCAACCGGCACACTTTGTTAGCAACCGTTTTTGCTCACGGAACGATTTGAAACTACCTATTCAATATCTTTTGCCAAACATCAATTGTACTTAAGATAACCGAGAGCACCGGCAGTGCTAGTGAGCCAATCAGATTAATAAAAGATTGAACATTATATAATGAGTTTTGGCTGGAACTCACGCGGTCATGGTAATCCATCAAATTTTTAACGTGCTCTATCGTCTTCGCATCCATTTCTTCTACATTGGATAGTTTCATTATTTTTGCTTGCAATTCTTCTAATCTTTCGTACTTAACTCTGATAATCTGTTGGGAGAAAGCCTGATTACCTAAAATAAATAAAGTAAGGATGGGTATCCAGGCCATAATAAGCATAAGAAGAATGAGAGAATTATTAATAGTGCCTACCAAGCCAACCAAAAGTAAGAGTATTGCACTTGCGATCGCAATAAACAAGATATAGTTGCGTAATTCTTTTGCGAGACGTAAAAGAATTGGGCTACTTGCTGGGTTATCCGTATAAAGTGCTAAATGCCAATTCTTCAACCTTGATACAAAATCTACAAGAGTAAGCACACCAAAACCTGCAATCCCTAGATGAAAAAAGTTTATGAAGAAAATCAGCGTCTGTCCAAATGAAAACTTACTTGTTGGATAAAGGCCATAAAAAGTCCAGAAAGCTATTACCAGGGCAAAAACACAAGAAACGAGCACTTGCGGCTTTTTTTGTCCGAACCATCGATTCGCCCAGAGTACAAGTTCGCGGATGTCTTGCTCATATATTAAGGATTTTATGAACTGAGTGTGGAGAAACACTATCATCATCGTATGGATGTTAACTAGTAGGGGGATCATAAAAAAAGAATAAGTTATCCACAAAGCGTTCGCTTTGATAATTTCCAAAGTTGTGAATTGTGTCTCTTTTAAAAGTAACGAGATAGTGATGCCAAGGAATAAATTTGCTCCCATTACAACAGCCGAGCTGAGCCAAATTGATGTGGGTTTTCCTCTGCCTAAGAATCGCCCAATTTCATCCCAATACTGATTAAAAAATGAGTTTTGATACAACGCACCAATAACTTGGCTTGCATGTTGCTGCTCAGATTGAATACTCATATAAAGATCACCCTCTCTTTTTCAACATTCTCAACGGTTTGCGTTACTGGCGCTGGGGTGGGCGAGGACTCCACCTGGGATCAGAAAAAACTCGCAGCCGGAAAAATACTCGAAAAAGCCAAAGAATCCACAGCGTCTAGTGCTCGCTTTGTTAGGCAACCGACACAGGCCGTAAGACTCGCTGAGTATAACCATTGTTTGTTATTTTTTTTCCGAAATTTTGGGTGTAAAACATTTTCTTTTCAAATAATCTTGTTCTTGACGAGAAGGTTCGAAATAACTTGCCGATTCTCGCCAAAAGCATCCCAAACGGAAACACACCATTGATGAATCATTTCATCACGCTCAGGTCCTACAGGTGAAGTCATAACGTCGGCAGCAGTTACTGCACCTCGGTCTTTTGGAAGCGAGAAAACTGGCCAATCTTGTTTTACCCGAGCGAGTTTCATATGTGCTAATTGAACTTGCCTGCCATTAAATTGCTTCTCGACATGCAAGTAAAGACCAACGAGTGCAAAAGTCAATTTAATCGGTTTGTCATTCTCATTCGAGGTCTGTGCAGCAAACGCATCAACAACGTGTTGATGAATGAATGATGAGTCGCTGTGAGTGAGGGTGTAATAACATAGTTCTTCATAAATAGTTTGTTCATTATTCACAGTAATACCCTCACGGGTTAGCAAGACAGGTTGCCCAACAGCTTGCGGTATCTGCGCTGGGGCGGGGACGGCGAAGCCAGACAGGCCAGGGAAAAAGGCTAAGGAGTGAAAACTGCTTGGGATGTGCGCACGCCGCAAAGCGGCAGTCTCCAGCGTCAGGTGCACACCTTTTTGGGCAATCTTTATACCTGAGCAATACCCACTTGATTCCTGCCATTTGTTTTCGATTGATATAGCGCTTTATCAACTTTATCGAAAAATTCTTTAGGTGATATGCTGCTTGATGGGATAAGAGATCCTACTCCAAGACTAATCGTAACAATGTTACTCACACTTGATTTGATATGATGAATTTCTAAATTTTCCACCGCCTTTCTAATTGTTTCTGCAACAAATTCTGTTCCTTTCAAGTCAGTGTTTGGAAGAAGGATGACAAACTCCTCTCCACCATATCTGGCAATCAAATCGCTGGGTCGAGTTACCTTTTCCTGAATTGTTAAAGCAATTGTCGTAAGACACTCATCCCCTTTTTGATGTCCATAGGCATCATTATATAATTTAAAATGATCTATGTCGCCGATAATTAGTCCGAGGTGCTTTTTTTCACCAAGGTGCAAACTCCAGTATTTGGCAAATTCCTCATCAAACATTCTCCGGTTTGGTATGCCAGTTAATCCATCTGTTGTTGAAGTTACTTGGAGCTTTGCATTCATTTCCATCAGAAGATTAGTTTGCTTCTCTATGGTGCCGATCATATAGTTCATGCCTTCAATTAAGGTGCCAATCTCATCGGATCGCTGAATGGGTATTCGCTTATTAAAATCGTGGTTCGAACTTATAGACTTCGTAAAATTTGTCAAGGTAGCTATTGGAGCCAAAACAGATTGACGGAGCAAAAAGAACTGAAATGATAAAAAGGTGAGGCTGCTTAGTACGATCATTGCGAAACTGAATTTTATTGCGGCAAATCCAATTTCAGTAATTTCCCGCGAATATTGTGTTTCAATAATGAACGCGGGTCTTGAATTAACATCCAAATAAGCACCATAGATGTTTAGATTGTTTTCAAAAGATTCAATGTATACCCCCTCATTTTTATCGAGGTTTACGCGAATTAGATGAAAATTTTCATCTTCAGGCAATATAGTTTTTACGGGCATTTCCAACTGCAAATTTAGCTTTTCAACAAAGGTAGCTGAAAGAAATTTGGCAACTACAAAAGTTCCTCTGCTTGGTCCTGATCCATCGCTTCTTAAAATAGGGGTAGATGAAAATAATAATGGACCATATTCAGTATTGAAAATCCCCGTTTTATACATTACCGGCGAATCACCAGTAATCTCGAATTGAAAAAATGGATGATTTTGCGGGAATTTTTCATATCTAAAATCTTTTAATCCGATCTTGTTTTCGTAGCTGGGGTCAAATATTTCTCCCCAAACAACTTCATTTTCGTCGTTCAATATAAACAAAAAATGAATTCCAAGATTTTTCAATGTTTCAATTGAAAGATTATCCTCTTCATAAACCTTATTTTGATTTTGAACATATTCATAAGTATCTGTCCATTGGGCATAATCCCAACTTCTAGACTTAAGTGAGTCAAATTCTGAATCGATGGCGTTCTTAATTCTTTCTAAATTATTTAAGCCTTGCAGTCTTTCTATATTGGTAAAACTGGGAGCCAAGATGAAATATTGAACCAGAAAAATAATAATGGCAATAGAAATGAAAACCCCGATAAAAAGTACTATAACTTTTCCTTGCAAAGATGACTTCACTCTATCCATGAAGATTTCCTTCTGGCTTATTATAGTGAACCTGAAAACCTACTTATTGAAAACCAGACTAAAACATAGATTGGTAAAAAGTAGCGGCAAAAAATATTTTTGTCTTTCTAAACTTAACCATGAGACCAAATTTCCTATTCAATGATGGTTTTGATTTTGCCCTTGAGTTGCCCAACAGCGAGCGGTACCTGCGGGCGGGGACGGCGAAGCCGTCCAGCCAGAAAGGCTAAGGCATGTAAAACTGCCTGGGATGTACGCACGCCGCGAAGCAGGAATCCCACACATCAGGTGCACGCTTTGTTGGATGTTTTGTTTACTTCATACTTTCCACAATTTTCAAGAGCTCATCTTTGTAGATTTTGTTAGGTTCGCCTGCGGTTCTGAGCAGGTGAAATGAAAAACCATCAACGTTCCACATCAAGGATTCTGTTGGAGTAGTCAAGCGATACTTAACTGTTATGTTGCCAATCTGTAGTATTTCACATTCGTTTCCATTTGCTCCACAGGCGTCAGGGTTTGGGAATGCTCCTTCTTGCGGCTCTTGAATAATCTGAAAAAATGCTCCCCTATCACTGTATTTAAAATATAGGGTTACATTAGGATAGGGTGGCTTTTGGTAGGTAGCAAAATCGAAAGATACTTCATTTGGAAAATATGTGGGTTCTTTAACATCAAAGCCAGCCAATTTTTCGACTTCAGCGACAGTATACGGCGTGTCAGTGGGTAAAGGCATATCTAATTCGGGAGAAGTTGCGGGTTGGGAAATATCTGCTTGTGTAGGCGAAATGGATGTAAGCGGCGTAGCAGACATACATCCATTCAACAATAAAATAGTTAATGCGAGGAAAGCAAGGAAATTCAAAAGGTTATTTTTGGTCATGGTTGTTGTGCTCCTCTTGAGCAACGATGATTGGAAAACGCCCAACGGCTGGCTTGACCGGCGCGGGGCGGATTTGGCGGGAGTGAAACCCGCTTTAGGGGCTGAATCCCTGCGGGACGAGGCGAAGCCCGCCCCGCATCCGTGCGCAAGCAGTGTTGGGCGCATTTTGTCAGAACGATATTCTCAACTTGAAACGTCAAATCGCCAAAAGTTGGTATTCAAACCGAGTTTTCCAAATATCTCATGCGCTTCTGTAATTGAGCGTCCTTTGAATTCAGGCAAAAGACGGTCTCGATACCATAATTTAGAAAGCTCCCAAACTTGTTCAAAAGATAATAACTCTCCAGAGGGCATTTGCGTTTGAAGACACCAATTTTCAGCATGTTCTTTCGACCGAAAGAGCAAAATATTTGCTCAGGTAAAAACCAAATCGTCATACCATTGGCTACAAGGTAGGGGAAAATAAACAATATGGTTTTTTCCATTCACTTTTCCCTGATTTACCTGTAAATCTACGATTTCGTGAGTATCGGGATAGCTGGCTTTTATTTGCACATCAATCTTAAGAGCAGCGGCAATGCCCAGAGAATCCCATGCGCAATTTGCCCACCATTGCTTATTTCCAGAAATTACCTTAAATCCTGTGGGGATTGCTGAAAAAGGATTTGCCATGCGAATAGAATCGCTGTTGTATTCCAAGAAAATCATATGTCGCTCATGCAGTTTATGAAAGGAAACGCGCACATTTTCATTTTCTACATTGAGCAAGTTGGCGACTTGTTGATAAGTAGGTGCTACGCAATTATCAGCAAAAAAACGGTAGATTTCATAACGAACTCGTAAATCAAACTCGGAGATTATCGTTTCCATGCAAACTCACTTGTGTTTTCTTTTCACGCCAGCGCCCAACGGCTGGCGTGAGCGGCAAGGGCGGGACTTGGCGGGCAAAAACCACAGCATAGAACCAGCTTTTCGGGGCTAAATCCCCTGCGGGACGAGGCGAAGCCCGCCCCGCGTCCGTGTGCACTTCCACAGAATGGCCTGGCCATTCTGCATCTTGAGATGAACCGTCCAATATCGGGACAGTTCCTAAGAAAGCGGTGTTGGGCCTGGGGAGGCTGATAACTACAAATGGCTCGATTCATTTCAGTACACTTTTTAAGCAGTAGAAATATGCTTCGCTGCTTATTATTCTCAATCTCGCAATCTAATTGCCAAGTCAACTTGCCAATTTTTCTTTTTGGGTTCAGTTCGATAATCTGTCAGGTATGCTTCGTAACGACAACCAAAAGCATCACCTTTCGGAGTATCATCTCGATCTACCTCTAGCATCTTCTCCTTTACCCAAATTAACAATGCCTGGTTTCCTCGCAATGCATATCGTGAATAGATCAAATGAGCATAACGCCCGGCAGGAAGGGTGCCACATTTCACACGCTCGTCACCTATCTGTTGGGATACCACAATAAACCCGGCTTCCACATCCATCAACCCTTTCATATCTATCACATGATATCGAAGAAAATATGGACCTTGGTCAGCTAACCCTCTTTTATTCACCCACTGACGCAGTTCCTTAAAGAGCTTATCTGTCTGAGCAAACATACCTTCAAATGGAGTGATGATTCGAAGGCCGACATACTGCCTTTCGGCGCGGTGGTCGATACTTGGCGCCCCAATTTCTGGTGGTATTTGTAGTACTTTCATATGCGCTTCTTCACTTTATGATATTAGCAAAAGGCCCAACGGTCGGCGTTACTCGGCCTGTGCGCCAGTATGGACAATGCTTGAGAGCAGGAAAAACTCGAAGCATGGAAAATACTCGACTGCGAAGCGTGCCGCGCGCCGCAAAGCGGCAGTCCCACACGTCAGGCGCACGCTTTGTTGGCTTTTATTTTGCTGGTTATAGATTATCTAACACCAGACTTGCCATTTGCCTTGCGTCTAGATTTTCATCCTTCTCAATAATTTCTTGCATATATGGAATAACTATATCTCCTAAATGAACTAAGCCCCACCCTGCTGTAGACCGAACACCAAATTTTTCATCATGAATGGCGGTGACAAATGCCGATAAAGCGCGTTCATCTTTTAGGTTATCTAGTGCCCATGCAGCCCTTTCCCTAATGTTTGAAGACACGTCATTTAACATGACGTCAGCAGTAACATCAAGAAAATCCTTTAGACGGAAAATTGCAATCTTGGATAATGCAGATAAACGGTCATCAGCATTACTACTAGCAAGAAGTTTACTGATTTCCGTTGCGTTCGGTCTCTTTTCTAATCCTATTTTTTCAAACAAGATGTCTGCTATTTGTTTGATTGATGTCTGTCGAAGGTCAATATATGCAATTGTACTTGGTAGCCCAGGAAGTTCTGTGTCGTCTAGTTTGATTGGTAATATATATTCTGAGTTCTGCTGAAATGCTCTCGCTTGAGCGCTTCTTAACTCGTGCTTTGTCCAAGCCTTTTTGACATAGTTAACAGATATAAAAATTACACAATATCGTGCTGCTTGTTGATAAATCATGTCCAAATGTTGGTACAGATCTTTCCCCCAAAGTTGTGCTTGCTCCCACGAATCATAAAAAACAGAAATATCATTTTCTGCCAGCGAATTTACAAACTCTTCAACCACTGGACGGTCTTCGCCAGCAAAAGATACTGCAATGTCGTATTTGAATGTCATTATATGTTCCTAATTTTTCGGAGCAAAAAGCCAACGGTTTGCGTTACCTGGGGCAGGGACGGCGAAGCCGTCCAACCAGAAAAATGAAAAGGCGTGTAAAACTGCTTGGGGTGTGCGCACGCCGAGAAGCGGCAGTCCCCAGCGTCAGGAGTTAGTATGAAAGCGCAGCCTGACTGGGTCACGAGCACGCATATCCGGAAACGCTAAAGGAACCAGCCGCTCAGGTATTTGACAGCTCCGTTCGAGTCCGGTTAACTGAGAATGGCAATAAGAGCCATAGCCCGTATCGATTTGCAATTCAGCGGCCCCAAAAAGTAACGTACCTGACCCTCGCCTAGCAAGAACTGCCAGGATCATCAGGAGTATACCCTGATGATTGAAATCGGAAAACGATATCTCGGTTCGGATATGAATATGAACCGGTCAAGAAGAAAGTCTTCACGGCGGACATCGCCACACCTTCGAACCCACCAGGGCTGGTCGCTGGAGCTAATGGAGAGTGGCCAGCATGAATCTCTATGAGGTGACGACACTTACCGGTTGATTCCGGTCGAACCGGACCAACGCAAGAACGCCCACCCTGGCAAGCGCGCCCTGCAACTAGTGATATGAAATACAAAAGGGATGGCCTGTTCCGATATCGGAACGGGCCATCCCTTTTAAACCAAAACTCCCACTTACGTGGGAGAATAGAAAAAGCCTCTTGGCAATGACCTACTCTCCCAGGGGGCTGCCCCCCAAGTACCATCGGCGCTGACGAGCTTAACTTCCGGGTTCGGGATGGGACCGGGTGTACCCTCGTCGCTCAAATCACCAAGAGACTTTATTCACAAGTTAATTGACACAGAATAACATCATTGACCTTACATATATCGAAAAAGTACCAAGTTCTCCGTACCACATGGGTCAGCCCTCGACCATTAGTACAACTTAGCTCAACACATTACTGTGCTTACACTTGTTGCCTATCAAGCAGGTAGTCTACCTGCGGTCTTACTGGATTAACTCCATGAGGGATCTAATCTCGAGGCGAGTTTCCCACTTAGATGCTTTCAGCGGTTATCTCTGCCGGACATAGCTACTCAGCGATGCCGTTGGCACGACAACTGACACACCAGAGGTCCGTCCACCCCGGTCCTCTCGTACTAGGGGCAGCTCCTCTCAAATCCCTTACGCCCA
>CAZLSP010000022.1:0-66017 GCA_964562145.1 uncultured Anaerolinea sp.
AGGTTCAGGTCGCCGGTCAGTTTGAGCTTGCCAGCCATGAAAGCCTGCATCGGGTCAAGTTTGCCGGTGAACAGGGCAATGTAATCGTCCGAATCGGCCATGAGCGTCATCTTCGGGGCAGGATGCGTGCCCTGCTGGACATCGACTTTGCCATCCTTGATGGAGGCGTACCATTCACCGGGTTCGTTACCCGAGAACTTGAACTGCAGGGTCACGTCGAGGCCCTGGGCCTTTTCGGGAACGAACGCGCCGGGCATTTTGGACATCAAATCTGCGATTGTGAGTGGCATAATAAACTCCTTTTGGTAAGTGGTAATTAGCGATTGGTAAATGATAATTGGTGATTAGGGACAAGGGATTAGGCAATCCCCAATCGCCAATTACCAATTACGATTTACTGAAGGTTTTCGAAAATGGCTGCCGCGCCCATACCGCCGCCGATGCACATGGTGACCATGCCGTACTTCGACTGGCGTCGCGCCATTTCATAGACGAGTTGCGTGGTCAGCTTCGAGCCGGTGCAGCCAAGCGGATGCCCCAGGGCAATCGCGCCGCCGTTGACATTGATTCTATCAGGATCAAGGCCCAATTCTTTGACAACTGCCAGGCCTTGGGCGGCAAAAGCCTCGTTGAGTTCGATCAGATCCACGGCATCCTTTTTCAAACCGGCTTTTTCCAGCGCTTTGGGGATGGCAACCACCGGGCCGATGCCCATGTAATCGGGTTCGACGCCACCCACCGCAAACGAGACAAACCTGGCGAGCGGCTTCAAGCCAAGTTTACCAGCCTTCTCTGCCGACATGACAATCACGCCCGCCGCGCCATCCGACATCTGCGAGGAATTGCCAGCCGTGACGGTGCCGCCTTCCTTGAAGGCTGGTTTCAGCTTGGCGAGACCCTCCAGGGTCGAGTCGCCGCGGGGGCCTTCATCGCGTTTCAGGGTGAATTTCTTCGTCACGGGCTTTTCATCCGCGTCGAGTTCGGTCACTTCCACCTCCACCGGCACCAGTTCCGGGTCGAACAGGCCAGAGTCCACCGCTTTGGCGGCCAGCAGGTTCGAGCGCAGGGCAAACGCATCCTGCGCTTCGCGGCTGATCTCGTACTTGAGCGCCACATTTTCAGCGGTCAGACCCATATTGGTGTAGTAGTGCGGCAAATCCTGGGCAAAATAGGGGTTGGGCGAGAATTTGTAGCCCGCCATCGGCACCATCGACATCGACTCGGCCCCACCGGCAATCGCTACATCAATATCACCCGACTGGATGGCATAAGCGGCGTGGGCGATCGACTGGACGCCCGAAGCGCAGTAGCGGTTGATGGTTTCACCCGGCACACTGATCGGCAGCCCGGCCCGCAGGGCAATCATGCGCGCCATGTTCAGGCCCTGCTCCCCTTCCGGGAAGGCCGTGCCGATGACGACATCGTCGATCTCGGCCGGGTCGAGCGCCGGGGCGCGTTTGAGCAATTCCTTGATCACCAAAGCCGCCATCTCATCCGGCCGGACAGTGGCAAGTGACCCGCGTTTGGCCTTTCCAACCGGCGTGCGGGTAGCGGCCACGATAACAGCATCACGATTATTCATAATTCAGTCTCCTTCAAAAGCAGGACACGGAAAACACGGAATTCACGGAGTAACGCGGAAAAATCTTTATTTTTGCACCCATTTCAGGGAGCCTTTGCGGTCATTGTCATAAACCACGCGCTTGAACTTGGGCGAGATGCCAAAATTGATCACGTAGCCCACTTCGATTTGAGTAGCCTTCAGGTAATTGAGCAACTGAGCCTCATGCTCACCAATGATTTGGGATGCCGCTTTTAGTTCAAGGATAATCAAATCATTGATAACCATATCTGCGATGTATTCGCCGACAATCTGCCCATGGAAATAAACCTGGATCGCTTTCTGTTCTTCAACTTTAAAGCCTTCTTCGCGCAAAGCAATGCCGAATGCTTTTTGGTATACCTTCTCACTGAACCCGTAACCAAGTTCAAAGTGTACTTTGAAAAACACGTTGATAATTTTCTCGCTCAAATCAGCGTGCTTTCCTTCAAACTTCGGTCTTGCTTGCCGAAAGCCATAACCCGGTTTTTCCATAAAAAACTCCGTGTGTTCCGTGTGTTCCGTGTCCAAAAATATTTAATTTCGCAAAGGCTTCCCGGTCTGCAACAAACTCCACATGCGCGCCTGGGTTTTCTCCTCGCCGCATAGCGACAAAAACGCTTCGCGCTCCAAATCCAGAATGTATTGCTCCGAGACCCACTGCGGCTTGCTCAACCCGCCGCCGGTCAGGATGTGCGCCAGCTTGCGGGCAATGTGGTTATCATACTCACTGATATACCCACCCGCCTGGAACATATACGCGCCGACCTGCACTGCACCGAGCATATCGCGGCCCGCCGCATAGATTTTCTCTGGCGCAGGCGGGGCATAACCGGTTGCGACCATGTGCAGCACTTCCTTTTTGGCCTCCGTCAGCAGGTGTTCGCGGTTCATCACCACCCGGTCGGCAGGCCCCAGGAGGCCCATCTGGCGTGCTTCTTCGGCGCTGGTTGCCACCTTCGCCTGCCCAATCTGGACAAATGCGCGCTGCAAATACGCCAGCACCTCGGCGTTTTCGGTTTTCATGGCCGGGTTGATCACACGGCGCATGATTTCCTTCGTCCCGCCACCGGCCGGGATGACGCCCGCGCCCAACTCCACCAGGCCAATGTACAACTCCCCAGCTGCCACCACGCGCGAGCCGTGCATGGTCACTTCACAGCCGCCGCCCAGGGCCAGCCCCGCCGGAGCGACCACCACCGGCTTCGGGGAATAGCGCATGCGCATGTTCAACCCCTGCAGCTTGCGGATGGCCCCATCGAGCGTGTCCCACATCCCTTGCTGCGCGGCCACCACTACCATGAACAGGTTCGCCCCCGCGCTGAAATTCTCAGCTTCCGAGCCAATCACCAGCCCGTCAAATTCGCTTTCGGCGCGGTTAAGGGCCTCGTTGCAAATCTCGAAAATATCGTCATCGAGCGCATTCATCTTGGTGTGGAACTCGACCAGCCCCACGCCGTCGCCCGCGTCATACAGCGTCGCCCCGGCATTCTGGGTGACCACTTTTTGTTCCTTGAGCAGCACCATCCCCTTTTTGCGGGGAATGGGTGCGTACTGACCTTTGGCGACGTCGTACACCCCAATCTTATTCCCTGCTTCAAGCTGGTAAAAAGATTCGATGCCGCGCTCGAGCATTTCATCCACCCAGGGAGCGGGAGCGTAGCCCGCGGCTTTCATCTGCGCGACGGTTTCGCGCACGCCGAGCATGTCCCAGGTTTCAAAAGGCCCGTAATCGTGACCAAAGCCCCAGCGAATGGCGTCATCGACCGGTTTGCCGGTATCGGCCACTTCGGGCAGCAGCGCCGAAGCATACTGGAAGCCCTGGTAGGTCAGCGCCTGCACCAGTTTGGCGGCTTTGTCATCCGCTTTGAGAAAAACCTTTAGACGGTCGCCCAGCCCCTCGACATCTTTGGCTGCTTTGACCGAATCGAACCTAGGCTTGGTCGGCGCTTCGTGTTCGAGCGTCTGTAAATTGAGCGACCAGAATTCCTTTTTGCCATCCGCGCCGCGGACTTCTTTGTAGAACCCAACCTTCGACTTGTTCCCCAGCCAGCCGCGCTCGAGCAGGGTTTTGATCAACGCATTCGGCTTTTCGGCGGTCAGGTACGGCTGGGCGTAGGTATCATGCGGGATCAACGGGGCCAGGTTGCGGCCGACGTGATCCCAGACATCGATGCCGACCAGGTCAATTAAACGGAAAGTGGCGGTTTTGGGGCGGCCCATCAACGGCCCGGTCAGGGCATCGACTTCATCGACGGTGTAACCGTTGTTCAGGATGAAATCCATGGCAAATGCGCCGGTGCCAAAAGCCACGCGGTTGCCGATGAAATTGGGCGTGTCCTTGCACAGCACAATCCCTTTGCCCAGGCGATACTCGCCGAAGTGACTGATAAACTCGACCACTTCGGGCAAGGTCTCAGCGGTGGAGATGACTTCGAGTAGTTTAAGATAACGCGGCGGGTTGAAAAAGTGCGTGCCAAGGAAATGCTGCTTAAAATCGTCGCTGCGCCCGGCGGCAATGTCTTTGAGCGGGATGCCGGAAGTGTTCGAGCTGATGATGCTGCCCGGTTTGCGCGCCGCGTCGATGCGCTCCATCAAACCCTGTTTGATTTTCAGGTTCTCGACGATCACCTCGATCACCCAATCGGCTTTGGCAACTGCGGCATCGAAATCATCCTCGAGATTGCCTGTCTTGACCAGCGCATGCTGGTCCGACGAGAAAAACGAGGCCGGGCGCGACTTTTTGGCCGCTTCAAGACCGTTATTGACGATTTTGTTACGGGCGGCTTTGTCCGCTCCGGCATCCTTTGGAACAATATCCAGCAGCGTGACCGGCACCCCGGCATTCGCCAGGTGCGCCGCAATCGCCGCGCCCATGGTGCCCGAGCCAATGACAACTGCGTTGTGGATTTTATATTTCATAATTATCTCCGTTAGGGGTAGGGGCGCAGCAATGCTGCGCCCCTACGGCCAATTTATCGAAGTTCACTCCCGCTATACCCCAAAATCTGCCGCGCCACCACCATCCGGTTGATCTGCCCGGTACCTTCGTAGATATCGGTAATTTTGGCGTCGCGGAACCACTTTTCGAGCAGGAATTCGCGGCTGTAGCCAAGCGGTCCCATAATCTCAACCGCTTTCTGCGTGATTTTGGTGACGATATCACCCGACTTGACCTTGCTCATCGATGACTCGAGCGCGTTGGGCTGTTTGTTGTCGGCCATCCAGACCGCCTTCAGCACCATCAGCCAGGCCGATTTGAGCATAATCTCCATATCGATGACATCGCGCTCGATGGAAGTCAGCTTTTGGCGCGGCAACCCGTAGCGGATTTCAACACCCTGCTCCGCCAGCATCTTTTTGACTTCTTCCAGCGCGGCGCGCGCCACACCCACGCCCGTAGCCGCCACCAGCGGGCGGGTGGCGTCAAAAGTCGCCATCGCGCCCTTGAACCCGGTGGTGGTCTTCTCAACCGTCGGGCTACCCAGGATATTCTCAAACGGCACGCGCACCGCATCGAGGGAGATGGCAGCCGTATCCGATACCCGGATGCCCATCTTATGCTCGAGCTTGGTGACCTTCACACCGGGCGTCCCGGCTTCGATGACAAAAGAACGCATCCCGGCGCGGCCCGCGCTCGGATCGATCGAGGCCCAGACCACCAGGAAGCCTTTGCCAAATTCGGGATGCTCATTGAATGACTTCTCACCCGCCGTGACGAAAATCTTTTCGCCGGTGATGACCCATTCGTTGGTTTTTTCATCCAACACAGCGCGTGTCCGAATCGCAGAAGTGTCAGACCCGGCCTGCGGCTCGGTCATGCACATGGCCGCAAAAGTGGGCTTTTCCTCATTAAAACGCGCCAGGAATTTCTCGCGCTGTTCGGGCGAACCCGCCGCCTGCACCGCCGCTGCACCCAATCCGCCGCCGGGCGTGATCAGGTACATGCCCACATCGCCCCACGAGAGCATCTCCAACTGGTTGGCAAGTACCTGGTAAGCAATCGACGGCCGCTTGGGCTTGTTGGGATCGTCCGCTTTCTTCTCTTCGCCGGGGGCCAGCGAACCCGCCGAACCGCCGCCCATAGCCTTCATGGCCGTGTGCATAAATTCGACATAGCTAAACGGGATCGCATGCTCGTTTTCATCCATCTCGCGCGAGACTGGACGCATCATGTTATCGGCCACGGTCTGCAACAGGAACCGGGCATTTTCAACTGGTTTTGGGGTTTCAAATTCGATGGTCATAGCTTTTCTCCTACACAATCGCTAATCCGGTAAATGTCGCAAACCCGCGCCCTTCGCGCATAAACTTTTCCACCGGGTGGTCGCGAATGTAGCCATGCCCGCCGAGGATTTGCACGGCGCGGTCGGTGACCATCATCGCCATGTCTGCGGCCCCGGTGGCAGCGAGATAAGCTTCAGTGGCGGCATCTTCCTTGGCGGTATCCAGCTTCCAGGCGGCCTGCCAGGTCAACAAACGGGAGGCCTCGATCTCCATCGCCATCTCAGCCAGCATAAAAGCGATTGCCTGTTTTTGAGCAATCTTGACTCCAAACGCCTCGCGTTCTTTGGCATAATCACGGCTGTATTCAAAGGCGGCTTTCGCCACACCAATCGCCAGGGCCGCATTCGCCAGGCGCATGGCAGCCAGCACCGGCGCAAAATTGCCTTCCAGCAGGTTGGGTTGGGGCACTTTCACCTCGTTGAGCGTGACCTGGTACAACGGGAGCGCATTCAGGCTCATCAGCTTGATCCGCTCCGAAACGGTCACGCCGGGGCCTTTTTCCACGATAAAGGCTTTGGTCGCCCCATCGAGGCTGGCGTAAACCAACATCGTCTCCGCTTCGGCCGCATACGGGACGTAGGTTTTGACGCCGTTAAGCAGGTAAGAGTCGCCCTCTTTAACGGCGGTTGTTTTCAGCGCGTTGGGGTCAAAATCGAAGGAGGGTTCGATTAACGCGGCGGTGTACGGGGTCCAATCGGCCTCAATAACGGGCGGAATCCACTGCTGCTTTTGCGCCTCGGAGCCAGCCAGCAGGATGGGCGTAACAAACAAAGACGGCGTCATCACCGCCAGGGTGCCCGCCAGGTCGCCAAAGGCCAGTTCTTCAACCGCCAAAACGCCCGAGACGGCTGAGCGCTCTCCAAAGCCGCCATAGGCTTCGGGGGTCGAGGCTTGCAGCACGCCGAGTTCCCAACCTTTGCCGACCAATTTTTTCGGCAGCGTTTTGGCTTCTTCGGCGTCGTGTCCGGCAGCGCGCAAATCGTTCTTGGCGAAGCGCACCACCGTGTCGATGAGCATTTTCTGTTCATCTGTTGGCGTGAAACCGTACATCGTTCCTCCTTTTATTTTTTCAATCCGTTCAAAAAGACGTTGGCAAAGTGGTCGGCAATCTGCTCTACCGAAAGCGCCCCGTCCTGGCGATACCAGGTGATTGTCCAGTTCATCAGCCCAAACAGGCCACGCGCTGTGAGCGGAATATTGTCACAGTCGAAGGTGCCATCCTCGACCCCCTGCCGGATCAAATCCCGCCACATGTGCTCGAACCGGTCGCGGTTCGGGATGTGGCGGGAGTAAAAATCGGGGTCGAGTGAGCGGAATTCGAGCAATAACACTGAAACCAGGTCGCCCTGTTCGCTGAGGGTCTTCAGGTAAGCACGCGTAGCCAGGCGCAGCTTTTCCTCGGCAGGGATCTGCAGGGCTATGACTTCGGCCATACGCTCGGTGACCATTTCCAGCGCCCGGTCGAGCAACTCAAGCAAGATTTCCTGCTTACTGGAAAAATGGTGATACAGGCTGGCCTTTTGTAGGCTCACCGCCTCGGCGATATCGGCCATGGAGGCCCCGTGAAAGCCCTTTTGGCGAAAAACCTGGGCAGCAGATTGTAGTATGTCGTCGCGTGTCATTATCTCTCCCTACCGAACGGTCGGTAGATTAAGGATATCAGAAGGGGGATTGGAAGTCAAGAGGCGAGGGCGGGATTTAAGAAAAAACAGGCCGCCTTTCGGCGACCTGCAAAAGTCCATTCAGTTACTCCTAAATATGATGATCGTGGTCATCGTGCTCGGGCAACCCGCGCAAGGTTCCTGTTCCACGGCGATAATCGCTCTTGTCCAAATACATAGCATCGTCGGCCTGGTGCAATGCTTTGCTTAAGCCTGTGACTTCATGCGCAGTGCTATAACCAATCGCCATGCTCAAATTATCGGCGGCCAGGCGGTGGCGCAGCCGCTTCAAAAGGTTCTTGACCGATTCTTCGTCGGTGGCAGGCAGCAAAATCCCATACTCATCCCCGCCAATCCGGGCTAGGATATCTCCGCCACGCAAAGTTTCACGAAAGGCCGCAGCAGCACGCTGCAAAAGTCGATCGCCAGCCAAATGCCCGCTCTGGTCATTGACTTTCTTCAAGTCGTTCAGGTCGGCAAACAAAACACTGACCGGAAAATACCGCTCATGCTTAAGTCTTTCAAGTTCGGCATCGAAAAAGGCTCGGTTAAACAACCCGGTCAGGGCATCATGCGTTCCCAGGTACCGCAGGTTTGACTCGGCCTCCTTCAATTCACTAATGTCGCTGACTGTCATCAACAACTGGGTGCGATCAAATGCAGACGGGGTGGCGGTTTTGGAAAAGGTGGCCCACTCAACACGCCCATAAAAAGTACCGCCATCCGGTTTTAGCAGGCGAACTTCAAGCTGTTTCCCTGCTGGCTGCTTAAAAACAGCCTTATAACGGCCCCAGAAAATCATCTGGTCTTCAGGGGCAATCCATTCTGCCACCGATTTGCCAATTACTTGCCCGGCATTGCGCCCAATCATGCGCAAGAAAGCTTCATTGGCCTGATTAATTAAGCCAACCTCGTCTAGCACCAGGTAACCGATAGGAGCCTTATAAAACAACATAAAAAACTGGTCCCGCGAAACTTGTAATTCGCGTTGAACATTGCGCAATTCTTCATTTTGTAAGTCCAACTCAATCTGGTGGACTTGTAACTCATGAATTAAATGGGCCAACTCATTAAGCGATAAAGAGTCCGGCTGAACAGTTAACCTGCTGGCCAGTCTTTCAGCACGTTCCCTTAGCGCCGGGTTGGGCTTGAACTCGGAATTCATACGGTTACCTTTGGGTTGAATTCAATGGAATAAAAACTGCGGATAAAACTCACGAAAAACGACTTACTGTTCCCACCAGGCGAAGGACTTTACCATTTTCGTCACGCTCCACCGCCTCACCTTGATCGATGAAACGCAACCACTCACCCTGCTGGGTCTTGAGACGGTACTGCGCTTCGTAGCGTAACGTGCTGCCAGCCAGATAATCGCGCATACATTGCATCGCTTGTTCCAGGTCGTCGGGATGAATGCGAGACAACCAAAAGTCAAGCGTATGCTCCACTTCGGCGGGTTCAAAACCCAGCCAGTGGTACTTCAAATCGCTGGCTTCCACCTTCCGGGTCTGTAAATCCAGATCCCACCAGGCAATATCGGCAATCGAAAGGGCAATATCCAAACGCTGTTGAGTTTGCACCAGCCTGCGACTGAACTGCACAGCATCGGTGATGTCGTCAAAGGTGGCATACACCTGGTCTGGGCGCTCGGAACCGGACAAAAACAAAGGCACCGCATTGACATAGATCCAGTGGATTGAGTCGTCAGATGGGTTCACCACCCCCATCACCACGCCCTGAACCGGCTTGCCGGTCCGCAACGCAATCATCGCCGGGTGTTCGCTCCCGGGGAATTCCGAGCCATCTTCATGGATCGCCCGCCAGCGCGGATCGACTGAGGTGCGGCCCATCAACTGGTCGAGGGTCAGCCCCAAAACCCGTTCCGCCGCCGGGTTGGCCGAAATAATCTCGCCCTGGCTGTTATGGTAAATCACGCCTTCCATCATGGTAGTAAACAAACGATGGTATTGCTTCTCGCGGCTCTGGGCCAGCTCAATGGCATTGTGCAAAGCTGAAAGATCCTGAACGCTGAAAGTGTAACCATCTGCCAAATCGGATGGATGCATCGGCGCAAGCGTATACAGCACCGGGAACTGGCTGCCATCTTTGCGTCTCCAACTGGTCTCGACCGCCGCAAAATTGCTTTGCGCAAGCTGGAGCTTGACTTCATTCTCGATATCGACAAACTCCTGTTCACTACCGTACACCATTTCAATGCTGCGGCCGAGCATTTCCTGGCGGGTATAACCTAACATTTCACAAATCTGGTCATTTACATCGGTGAAATACTGGTCGACATGCAACCCGGCGCCAATTGGAATCGCGCGAAAGAGGCTGGTGAGGTGCTCGGTCTTATCTACCAGGGCGGTCTCAACCTGTTTCATCTGGCTGATCTCAATAAAGGTCAGGACCACGCCCGAGATGGCATTCACCCCAACCTGGTATGGCAAAACCCGCATCAAGTACCAATCGCCATCCTGGGTGAGCACTTCCATACTTTGGCTGGTGCGTTTGGCTTCCACCTCGCGCACTACCTGGATCGGGTCAATATTGGCCAGGCGATGAACCAGGTGTTGAATGGGCCGGCCCAGGTCAGAACCCATAATATTGAAAATATGGGTCATTTCGGGAGTGAATTTGCGAATCTCCAGGTTTTCATCCAGGAACAAGGTGCCAATGCGTGTGCTGGCAAGCAGGTTATCCAGGTCGTTGTTCAACTCAGTCAATTCAATGATCTTGCTCTGGTATTCGGCATTGACCGTGTGCAACTCTTCGTTAACCGATTGCAGTTCTTCGTTGGTGCTTTGCAGCTCTTCATTGCTGGCCAGCAATTCCTCGTTGGTCGCCTGGAGCTCTTCGTTGGTGGTTTCCAACTCCTCAATGGTGGCCTGCAAGTTTTCTTTGGTAAATTGCAGTTCCTGTTCCAAATCGCGAATGCGCTGCTCGGCTTCAGCATTGATATCCACCACCAGGCCCTCCGAGCTGGACAAATCGGTGAGCGGGGAGTGATTTTCATCCAACAAGATTACAGCCAGCGGTTCCTGGGTTTTCTTCCCGGGAAGGCGTTTGATGCGCATCTGCAGCGTGCGCGATTTCGCTCCCTGCCGAACACGGATATTGGTATAACGCAATTCACCATCTTCGCTGCGGAAAACTTTCTGCAGGCCGGTGGCAAGCGGAATGGACAGTTCTTTTATAGCCAGCTTGGTGACATCGTTCATCATCTTCCCGGCCGGAATCAGGAAGTAGCCTTCGGTATTGCCAAAAATTTGCAACACTTCAAATTGTTCGTTAACCACAACCGCCAGCGGCAAATAGTCGCTGGCGAGGGATTGCAGCAGGCGATCGAGGATTTTGACATCATCTTGCGGCGGGTTGCGCAGCCGGGCGCCATAGCGCTGGCGCGATTTATCCATGCGCCCTTCGAGGGTCATATTGAAATCGGCGTGATCAGCGACCAGGTTGTGTTTGCCTTTGGAGCGATACAACTTGAACTTGTGATGAATCAGGTCGAAAAAATCGCCCATTTCACCGGTAGTTTCGCTGGTGCCTAACATCAAAATTCCTTTAGGGATCAACGAGAAATTAATCATCTCCAGCACTTTGCGCTGCAAGATAGGCTGCAGGTAAATGAGCAGATTGCGGCAACTGACCAGGTCTATATTGGTAAAGGGCGGGTCTTTGGTCAGGTTATGCTGGGCAAAAACCACCATCTCGCGAATCGAGCGATCGATCTGGTAACGGTCCTCGCGCGGGTGGAAATATTTCGCCAGGATACGCGGCGGCAGGTCGCCGACAATGCTTTCGGGGTACATCCCGACACTGGCATGGGTAATTGCATCACGGTCAATATCAGTGGCAAAAATCTTGACATCCAGGCGGCGCGATGTCCTTTCCATCACCTCGCGGAACAGGATCGCCATTGAATAGGCTTCCTCGCCAGTGGAACAACCCGCCACCCAAATGCGCACCTCGCGCGACTTGGCATCATTGATAATTTGGGGAATATGAACCCGTTCCAGTTCTTCAAAGACTTCGTGGTCGCGGAAAAAGCTCGTCACGCCAATCAGCAGTTCGCGATAGAGCTGCACGGCTTCGCCGCTCTGATTTTCGATCAGGCGCACATATTCGCGCAAGTCTTCAATCTGGTGAATCGTCATGCGACGCTCAATGCGCCGCAAAACAGTGCTGGGTTTGTAATAAGTAAAATCGACGCGTGTGCGCTCGCGCAGCAGGGCAAAAATGCGCGCCAGGCCATCCTCGTCAGAAAGCAGGGCCTGGGGGTGATTGGCAATGACCACGCCCAGGTGTTGGGAAAAGGACATTAAACGGGAAGGCATTTCCTCGGGAGAGAGGATGATATCCACCAGCCCGGTAGCAATCGCGGAGCGCGGCATCCCGTCGAAACGCGCAGTTTCTTCCTTCTGGACCATCACCATCCCCCCGGCCTCTTTAATGGCCTGGATGCCGCGCACACCGTCGCTGCCGGTGCCAGAAAGGATGATGCCAACCGCTTTTTCAGCCTGATCGTCTGCCAGGGAGCGCAAAAACAGGTCGATCGGCAGATTAATACCGCGCTGCGGGTCCTGGTCGCGCAAAATGAGCTGCCCGTGGAAGATGGTCAGGATCTTTTTAGGCGGAATCAGGTAGACGGTTCCCGGCTCGACGACCATACCATCTTCAGCGCGCCGCACCGGCATTTCGGTGCGCTTGGAGAGCAGTTCGACCATTAAGCTTTTGTAATCGGGGGATAAATGTTGGATGACAATAAAAGCCATCTGGCTTTTTGCCGGCATGTGTGTAAAAAAGGCTTCCAATGCCTCTAGACCACCCGCAGAAGCGCCAATACCGACGTAAAAAGAAGGGGCGCTATATTTCATCCCAGGAGTGAGTTCCATAAATATGTTCCCTCTTTGATTCCGCTATTCCACCGGCAAATTCTTTACATGGCCATTATACCCATGATGAATTAAATTTTGATAATACTGGATAATATTGATAAAATTTCTTAATCTTAGGCAGGCTTTTTTGGCAAAAAATCCTGTCAACGCTAATGAGTAGTACACGAATATGCTATAATCATTTTATGGCAGAGACTCAACCCCAACCCGCCCCTTCCCTGCCCACCTCGCAGGATGTAGACAAAGAAACCGAACGCCGTAACCGACAAACGACCACAGCGATCATCTTTGCTGTGATTGTCTTTGTGGCCCTCACCGCCCTGGCGGTGTATGGCCTGACGCGTGACGCCAGCGTGACTGAAAATATTCGTGATATTTTCATAATCTTCCTGGCGCTCGAAGCGTTGGTTATCGGCGCGGCATTGGTGATTCTTATCATCCAACTGGCAAGTCTCATGAACCTGCTCAACAATGAGATTAAGCCCATCCTGGATGCCACCAATGAAACCATTGCCACCCTGCGCGGCACCACCGAGTTTCTTAGTGAAAACCTGGTGGAACCGGTTATGAAACTCAACAGCTATCTCGCCGGTCTCCAGCGCATGCTGGAAATGGTCGGCTTGAAGAAAAAATAATTGACCAATCGCAGAGAAAAGAGAAAGGAGAATTCCCATGTCTGAACGAGATGAATTTGGCGCCTTCCTGGTTGGCTTTATCGTAGGTGGTCTCACCGGTGCAGTGGCAGCGCTTTTGTTTGCCCCGCAATCTGGCGAGGAAACCCGCGCGATTATCAAGGAACGCTCGATCGAACTGCGCGACAAGGCCACCGAAGAAGCCGAAGCCGCCTGGCACCGCGCCGAAGTGGCCGCTGATGAGGCCCGCGTCCGTGCTGAGGAACTGGCTCGCTCCGCCCGCACCCGCGGCGAAGAAATCAGCTTAAAGGCCCGCGAACGTGGCAAAGAATTGGTAGAAAATGCCAAGGAAACCGCCAAGAAGGTTGCCCCGCGACGCCCGAAGAAACTGGAAGAAATCGAAGCGCCCGCCGAAGCCTCCTAAAACTTTTGTCGTGATCGCCTGAACGATGACCCCTGCAGAGGCGGTCATCGTTTTATTTTACGAGGTTGTCTTTGTATGCGCTCATTGATGCGGTTTTTCTTTTATCATTTTTATCATTCGCTGGCCTGGAGCTACGACATGGTGGCGGCATTGGTTTCGCTTGGCCGCTGGAAGAGCTGGGCGCGCGCCGCCCTGCCGCACTTGCGCGGGACACGCATCCTAGAATTAGGGTTTGGGCCGGGACATTTACAAGTGGAGCTGAATCGGCGCGGGTTCCAGACGCTGGGTTTGGATGAAAGCCCACAGATGATTGGGCAGACCCGGCGGAATTTGACGCGCAATCAGTTCCCCGTCAGGTTATTGCGCGGATATGCGCAAAATATTCCCCTGCGGGGCGGCTGCATCGACAGTGTGGTCGCTACCTTCCCGAGCGAATACATCATCGAAGAGCAAACCCTGGCAGATATTGCGCGGGTGCTGACCCCCGGCGGGCGGCTGGTAATCGTCCCAACCGCCTGGCTGGAAGGCGATTCGATGATCATACGCTTTATCGATTGGCTGTTTGCATTCACCGGCCAGGCCGCGGAAGATATCTCGGAGGCGGCGCAGGGCAGGCTCACCGATCGTTTAGCGGAATACGGCTTCCGGGTAGAAATATTCCACGAGGCCCAACGCGAGAGTGTGGCCCTGGTTGTGGTTGCAGAAAAAACACCCAGCCAGGATTCGTTCCCTATTTCCAAATAAGGTAGAATCACGGGTATGGAAGTACAAATTGCGGTTGCCAAAACGAATAAATATGCCGTATCTGAGAGTGGTGACACGCTTGAGGTCGTCGAACGGCCTGGCGGCGGACTTTCGGTGGTGCTGGCTGATGGGCAGTCCTCGGGACGGGGTGCGAAAGTGGTCTCGATGATGGTGGTGCGCAAGGTGATTAGCCTGCTGGCCGAAGGGGTGCGCGATGGCGCTGCGGCGCGGGCGGCTTCGGACTACCTGTTTTCTGAACGCAACGGCAAAGTTTCTAGCACGCTGAATATCGTCTCGGTGGATCTGCAAACCCGAACGGTGGTGCTGGCGCGCAATAACGAGTCGCCCATGTATCTGGCGCGTGGCGAGGATGTGGAGTGTCTCGACGAACCCAGCCAGTCGATTGGGGTGGCCCGCAACACCAAGCCGAAAATCACCGAGATTCCGATAGAGTCTGGGCTGACGGTGGTGGTTTACACCGACGGGCTGGTGCATGCCGGGAAGCGGCGCGGCAGCCAAATGGATGTAGGCGTAACGCTCCGCGGGCTGCTCGAAGATGGCGACCCTGGTTCGCAGGTCATCGCCGATGCCTTGCTCCACCAGGCCATGCGCCTGGATGACAACCGTCCGGCTGATGATATGAGTGTGGTGGTACTGCGCGTGATGCCGCGCAAAGGTGATGAAGTGCGCCGAATGAACGTGCGTTTACCGGTTAACCTATGAGCGGACAACTGCGCAACTGGAAAGCCTCTTGGCGTGACACCATGCTGCTGCTGCGTGAGTTCAGGCAGCCGTTGTTGGTGTTTTCGCTGGCCTTAATCGTCTGCGCTGTGGTGTATTACCGGCTGGCAATCAAGCTGCATGAGCCTATTGAGAGTTTCCCCGAAGCGTTATACCTGATGCTAACGCTGACTTTCTTGCAGCCCTCCCAGGAATTCCCCAACCATGCTGTTTTACAGGCTTTTTTCTTTTTCATGCCAATCCTGGGCGTCATAACCCTGGCACAGGGCCTGGCCGATTTTGGCTTTTTGCTCTTCAACCGCCGCGCGCGGAGTAAGGAATGGGAAATGGCTGTTGCCTCAACGCTTAACAATCACCATGTGCTGGTGGGATTGGGTCACCTGGGCTACCGGGTGGCAGATCAGCTCCACGACATGGGCGAGGATGTGGTCGTGGTCGAGATAAACCCTGCGGCTGATATGGCCGGGACAGTGAAAAAAATGGGGATTCCGATTATCCACGATGACGCCACGCGCGAGTTGGTTTTAGATGGCGCCAATATCAAAAAAGCCAAATCGATTATCCTGTGCATCCAAAACGACGCGCTAAACCTGAAGATTGCCCTCAAGGCGCGCAGCCTGCATCCTAACATCCAGGTTATTATTCGTATCTTCGACGAGGAGTTTGCCCAGTCTTTGCACGACCAGTTTGGATTTATTGCCCTGAGTGGCACGGGGATTGCCGCGCCGGTTTTCGCAGCATCCGCCGCCGGGGCCGATATCACCAACCCAATCAGCATTGAAGGAGAGGCCTTTAGCCTGGCAAAACTGATCATCGGGGCCAAGTCACCCCTGGCCGGGAAGACGGTGGGGTTTGTGGAAGACAATTACAGCGTCTCGATCTTACTGGTTCGCTATGACCATCACTCCGATTTACATCCCACCGATAGTCGCAAACTAAGCCCCGGAGACCAGATTGCGGCATTGGGGCGGCCGCAGAAACTGCACAGCCTGTTACATGCCGCCCGATAACCGTCCACTGATCGGCCTGGTTGGTCCATGCGCGGCGGGGAAATCGACACTGCGAAAAGTCCTGGAGGCACAGGGCTACCGGGTCAAGCATATTGCCCAGGAACATTCCTATGTCAAAGAGATGTGGAAACGCATCACAAACCCGGACATCCTCATTTTTATGGATGCATCCTACCCGGTGACCTTACAGCGCCGGAAACTGGATTGGAGCGAGGCAAACTGGCAAGAGCAGCAAAACCGGCTATCACACGCCCGGGCTCACGCCGATTTTTACATCGACACCGATTTGCTGGACCCCGCACAGGTGGCCGAAAAAGTGCTTGGGTTCTTAAAAAGCCTGTAAACGAAACATCGAAGCAATAAACGCGCATTCCGATTTACCCAATTCGGAGTATAATCAGCCCTTGCAATCAGGCCAGCCAGTGGCTGGTATTTTTTGTGCATGGAGAACCCGTTCATGATTCGCAATCTCACTACACGACTGGTGCTTATCGTCGTCATTGCCGCCCTGGCAATTTGGGTAGACGCCAGCCAAAACTTCACCATCCGCAATCCCTTTACGCAAGAAATCCTCTATGAGCGCAATGTTACGCCCCGATTGGGGCTTGACCTGCGCGGCGGCGTCCAGGTCTTAATGGAAGCCGACCTGCCCGCGGAAACTGCCGTCGATGCCGAATCGCTGGAAGTGGCCCGCACGATCCTTGAAAACCGCACCAACGCCCTGGGTGTTTCTGAAAACGTCATCCAGGTCGCCGGGGAACGCCGCATCGTGGGCGAGTTCCCGGGGGCGCAGGATGCTGACGCCGTACTGGCGACCATCCAGCAGACCGGTTTGCTCGAATTTGTCGACACGGGCTCCGTCCCGATGAACGCCGGCACCATCATCCAAACCGATTTCAACGCGACTGGCGCAGCCAGCGAACCTGTCCTGAACCCGGACGGCACCCCTGCCACGGTCTACCACACCATTATGACCGGCCGTGAGCTGAAGTCGGTTCAGGTGGGCGCTGGTCAGTTGGGCGGTTACCAGATCGATTTCACCCTCACCACCGAAGGCGCCCAGATCTTCGCCGACCACACCACTGCCAATGTGGGCAAATTCCTGACAATTGTGCTCGATAAGAAGGTTATTTCGAGCCCCAGCATCAACAGCCCAATCCCTGGCGGCCAGGGAACCATTACCGGTTCGTTTACCGCCGAAGAAGCGAATGCCTTTGCCGTACAGTTGCGCTACGGTTCGCTGCCCATCCCGCTGAAGATTGTTGAAACTCGCATCATTGGCCCGACGCTCGGCGAAGACTCGCTGCGCAAAAGCCTGATCGCCGGTCTGGTGGGGATGAGCATCGTCATCCTGTTCATGGGCCTGTACTATCGCCTGCCGGGCATTGTGGCCGACGTAGCCATCCTGTTCTATGCCGCCATCGCTTTCGCCCTGTTCAAGTGGATCCCGGTCACGTTGACCCTGCCGGGCATCGCCGGTTTCCTGCTATCGACAGGTTCGGCGCTGGACGCAAACATCCTGATTTTTGAGCGCATCAAGGAAGAACTTCGCAACGGCCGCACGCTCGAACAGGCCATCGACCAGGGCTGGAACAAGGCGCGCTCATCCATCCTCGACTCGAACTTTGCAACGCTGATTACCTCGGGCATCCTTTTCTGGTTTGGCTCGACCTTTGGCGCGACCATTGTTAAGGGTTTCTCGCTCACCCTGGCCCTGGGTGTGGCAATTTCACTGTTTACGGCCATTTTTGTCACCCGCAGCCTGCTTGCCGGTGTATTACGTGCCTTCAAACCCCAGAATATCGACTTCTGGTTTGGACTCTAACAGGAGGCGGTCATGAATATCTTAGGTAAACGCTACATCCTTTTTGCTGTATCCCTGCTGATCATCGTCCCAGGCTTGCTGGTGCTGCTCTTTGGCGGCATGCCGCTCTCGCTCGACTTCACCGGCGGATCGCTGCTCGAAGTCCAGTTCGCTGGCACCAGCCCGCAGCCTGCTGAAATCATCAGCCTGTATGAAGGCCTGGGGGTTCAGGATACCCAGGTTCAAACCACCAGCAACGGCTCGCTCGTCATCCGCTCCTCCTTCCTGGATGACGCCGCCCGCGAAAGCGTGCTGACCGAAATGGGCAACCAGTTCGGCGCGAAACCGACCGTCTTACGCTTTGACAGCGTGGGCCCATCGATCGGCGCCCAGGTAGCTTCACGCGCGGCGCTCGCCGTTGCCGTAGCCGCCCTGGTGGTCGTGGCTTACATCACCTGGACCTTCCGCGGTATTGCCCACGCTTTCCGCTATGGCGTTTGCGCCATCATCGCCATGATTCACGATGTGGCCGTGGTCTTCAGTGTGGCCGGGCTCGGTGCATTGCTGCTGGGCTGGGAAATAGACTCGCTCTTCCTGACAGCTTTGCTGACCGTTATTGGTTTCTCGGTGCAGGATAAAATCGTGGTCTTCGACCGCGTGCGCGAAAACAGCGCCATCTTGCGCCGTCTCGATTTCGAGACCCTGGTCAACCACTCTGTCGTGCAGACCCTGCAACGCTCGATCAACACCCAGTTGATGACCGTGGAATTCCTCCTGCTGGCGCTGGCCCTGTTCGGCGGCGTGACCCTGCAAGAGTTCTCTGTGATCCTGCTGGTTGGTCTGTTGAGCGGTACCTACTCCTCCATTTTTATCGCCGCCTCCATCCTGGTGGTGTGGGAAAAGCAGGAGTGGAAGAATTGGTTTGGGCGTGGCAAAACCAGCGCCGAAACCGCGATTTAACGCAGTTTTTGCAAACCAAACGGCGCACAAGACTTGTGCGCCGTTTTTTTATTTCTGGAGGCGATCATGAACGTATTTCTGCAAGGGCTGGTCCTCGGGTTTTCGATTGCTGCACCGGTTGGACCGATCGGAGTGCTTTGTATTCGCAGGACTCTGGCAGATGGCCGCATAAAAGGGCTGTTAAGCGGCCTGGGCGCCGCCACAGCCGACGCGCTATACGGCAGCATCGCTGCGCTGGGGTTGACCGCCATCTCTGGGGTGCTGGTAGACCAGCAGTTTTGGATGCGGCTAATTGGAGGCCTGTTCCTGCTCTACCTGGGCATCCAGACCTTTCGGGCCCGACCCGCCGAAAAAGCGGCCACCAGCCAACCCGGGGGCCTGTTTTCGGCATACCTTTCCACTTTCTTCCTGACAGTGACCAACCCGATGACCATCCTGTCTTTTGCAGCGGTTTTCGCCGGGCTGGGTTTGGGACAGGGCAAAAGCGATTACGCTTCAGCCGCCAGCCTTGTGCTGGGGGTCTTCCTGGGTTCGGCGGCGTGGTGGTTGTTGCTCTCGCAGGGGGTGGGGCTCTTTCGAGAGCGGATAAACAGCGAGGCGTTGGGGTGGATCAACAAGCTCTCAGGGGTGATTATCTTGGGCTTTGGCGCAATCGCCCTGTTTGGCCTGGTTCGTCCTATCCCCTGATAATATAAATCAGCGCGACAACAACGCCGATGGTCACCACCATCCAGCGCAGGGTGGCTGGTTTGATGCGCCCGGCCAACCTGCCGCCAATTGCGCCGCCGATGAGTGCGCCAACCGCCATGACGAGCGCCACGCCCCACTGCACCTGCCCGGAAAAGACAAAAAAGACCGCGGCGGCAATGTTGACGGTGAACGAGATGATTTGCTTAAGGGCATTGAGGCGGGTGAGCGAATCGTCAATGACCAGGCCAAGCACGGCCAGGATGATCACACTTAGCCCAGCGCCAAAATAGCCCCCGTAAACGGCCGCCAGACCCACTGGCAAGACGATCCAGCCTGTAGACAGGGTTGTAGCTCCTTTTTGGGCGGCGCGACGCACCAGCCAGGCGCGCAGCGGGTCCTGGGCAGCCAATAAGGCGCAGGCCAGCAAGATTAAGTACGGCACAATGGTGCGAAACAGGCGTTCGCCGCTGTTTAGCAGCAGGAAGCCGCCCAGCACGCCGCCGAGCAGGGCCGAGGGCAGCGCAATTAGCAAGCGGGATTTTTGGCCGCGCAAGTCGTTGAACTGGGCAAAAGTCCCACCCAGGTAGCCGGGCAGCAAAGCAACCGTGTTGGTCACGTTGGCCACTACCGCCGGAAGCCCAACCGCCGTCAACATGGGGAAGGTGATGAGCGTGCCGCCCCCGGCCAGGGCATTGACCATCCCGGCGGCCATGGCGGCCAGGGTTACAAGAAGCAATTCCAAAGGTCCGGGCATAAAGAGGATTGTTCTCCTTCGATGTAGGATGACTGTGTTATACCTTACTTCACATAAAAACAGAGACCGCCTTTGGGGCGGTCCCTGCATTTAATTTTCTACAGGCCCTTGTTGAGCAAGTAGTACACATCATTCCAACGAATTTCTTTTTCAAACTGCGCCAGGTCGGTTTTGTCATTGATGAGCAGGTATTCAGCACCGGCCATATCGGCAAAGTCTTTCATGTGTTCTGCGGTCACGCCCTGGCTGAAACCAGTATGGTGCGCGCCGCCAGCCAGGATCCAGGCCGCGGCTGCCACCTTGAGGCTGGGTTTGGGAGCCCACAGGGCGCGCGCTACCGGCAGTTTGGGCAGCGGGGCATCCGTAGGAACTACATCCACCTCGTTGACCACCATGCGGAAGCGGTTGCCCATATCCATCACCGAAACGTTGATGGCCGGGCCGGTAAGGGTCTCAAAAACCAGGCGCGCCGGGTCGGCCTTACCGCCAATCGAAAGCTGGTGAATTTCAAGACGCGGCTTGTCAGCGGCGATGCTGGCGCAAACTTCGAGCATATGCGCGCCAAGCACCCGGTCGCCGCTCTTGCTGAAGTGGTAGGTGTAATCTTCCATAAACGAGACGCCACCCTTCAGGCCGGGCGCCATCACCTTCATCGCGCGCACCAGGGCGGAGGTCTTCCAGTCACCTTCCGCGCCAAAACCATAGCCATCTGCCATCAGGCGCTGCACGGCAATGCCGGGCAGTTGTTTAAGACCGTGCAGGTCTTCAAAAGTGGTGGTAAAGGCCTTAAAACCGCCCTTCTCAAGGAAAGCGCGCATCCCGGCTTCAATGCGTGCCGCTTCGCGCAGCGAGTCGTACTGAGCGCCACCTTTTTGCAGTTCGGGAGCGACAATATATTCGGACTGATACGCTTCGAGAAGCTGGTCAATGGCCGATTCTTCCACCGCGTTAACTGCCTTGACCAAATCTCCCACACCGTAGCCGTACACGGCGTACCCAAAGCGTTTCTGCGCCTCGACCTTGTCGCCTTCGGTCACGGCCACTTCACGCATATTATCGCCAAAACGGGCCACCTTCATGCCCTGCCAGTCGTACCAGGCCGAGGCTGCGCGCGACCAAACGCCCAACTCACGCTGGACCTCGGGGTCGGCCCAATGTCCAACCACCACTTTGCGATTCAGGCGCAGGCGGCTGCCGATAAACCCAAATTCACGGTCGCCATGCGCTGCCTGGTTCAGGTTCATAAAGTTCATGTCAATCTCAGACCAGGGAATTTCAGCATTGTACTGGGTGTGCAAATGAACAAATGGCTTCTTGAGCGAGGTCAGGCCCGCAATCCACATCTTGGCCGGGGAGAAGGTGTGCATCCAGGTAATCAGGCCAATACAATTGGGAGCCGAATTGGCTTCCAGCACCAGGTTGTAGATGGCCTCCGGGGTAGTCAGGACCGGCTTAAAAACCACCTGCACCGGTAACGCCTCCGACAAAGCCGCCGCGATTTCCTTTGAATGAACTGCGACCTGCTCAAGGGTCTTGGGACCATACAGGTGCTGACTGCCGGTAACAAACCAGACTTCGTACTGTTTCAGGTTGATCATAATTATGTCTCCTTTTTGCAACTCTTTATTTTTGCCCATAATAGGCATTTGCGCCGTGTTTTCTCAAATAGTGTTTGTCTAACAGCTCTGGTTGCATGGCCGGGATACCCGGCTGCAGCAGCAGGGTATGCAGGTTCATGAACGCAATTTCTTCTAACACCACTGCATTATGAACCGCATCCATCGGATCGCGGCCCCAGGTAAACGGGCCATGGCTGTACACCAGGACAGCCGGGATGGCATCGGGGTCCTTGCCCTGGAAAGTCTCCCGAATGACCACGCCGGTCTCCTTTTCATACTCTCCCTGGATCTCCGCAGGGGTCATCTTGCGAGTACAGGGAATTTCGCCATAAAAATAATCGCCATGTGTGGTGCCAAGCGGGGCCAGGCCGCGCCCGGCCTGCGCAAAACTGGTAGCCCAGCGACTGTGTGTGTGCACAACGCCCCCAATGTGGGGAAAGGCTTTATACAGTTCAAGATGCGTGGGGGTGTCAGAAGAAGGCTTCAACGTTCCGTCTACCACCTTGCCCGATTCCAATTCCACCACCACCATCTGCCCGGCATGCATGCCATCATAGGCAACGCCCGAGGGCTTAATCACGACCAGACCCTGCTCACGATCAATCCCAGAGACATTGCCCCAGGTAAACGTGACCAGTCCGTGCTTGGGTAATAGCAGGTTTGCCTGGCAAACCTGTTCTTTTAGTTCTTCTAACATGGGCTACATCCTCAAGCCATCAATAGCAGCACGCTCAATGCCAAGACCGTATTTGTAACGTTCCATAAACGCGTTAAAACCGCTTACATCTACGGGCTCTGGCGCAACCGTGGTGATGTTTTGCCCGGCAAAAACTTTCCCGCTGAGATAAGCCTCCAGGGGCTCTTGGCCCACCTTTTGGCTCATATAAGCGGCCAGCAAGGCAATTCCCCAGGCGCCGCCTTCACCGGCTGTTTCCATTACCGAAACAGGCACATTCATCGCAGCAGCCATCATCCGTTGGCCCACTTCGCGAGTCTTGAAGAAACCACCGTGCCCAAGAATCTGCTCGATTTTCACCTTTTCTTGCACAAACAGAATGTCCAGGCCAATCTTCAATGCCCCAAGCGATGAAAACAGGTGCGTACGCATAAAATTCGCCAATGTAAACTTGCTTTCGGGTGTACGGACGAACATGGGCCGTCCTTCATCGAGATGCGTAAGATGCTCGCCCGAAACATAGTTGTAAGCCAGCAGCCCGCCCCCGTCCGCATCGCCCTTGAGCGCCTGCTGGTAAAGGGTTTCAAACAACTTCGACTGGTTGACCTCCACCCCCAGCGCGAGGGTAAATTCATGGAACAACTCGACCCAGGCATTCAGGTCAGACGTACAGTTATTGCTGTGCACCATCGCCACCGGCTTCCCGGTCGGCGTAGTGACCATATCAATCTCAGGATAGAGTTTCGACAGGGCCTTTTCCAAAACAATCATGGCAAAAACCGAGGTCCCGGCAGAAACGTTGCCCGTTCGCTCTGCGACGCTGTTGGTTGCTACCATGCCTGTGCCAGCGTCGCCTTCTGGCGGACAAAGCGGAATCCCCGCCTTGAGTTGCCCGCTCGGATCGAGCAGCCTGGCCCCCTCGGCGGTCAAAACCCCGGCCGATTCCCCCGCCACCAAAACCCGCGGCAGGATATCCCCAAGCTTCCACGGGATGTTTTCCGTTTGAAGTAGCTGATTAAATTGTTCGACCCGGCCCGCATCAAAGCGATTGGTGCTGCTGTCAATGGGGAACATGCCCGAGGCTTCCCCTACCCCCAAAACCTGCTGGCCGGTCAGCTTCCAGTGAACATATCCTGCCAGGGTAGTCAGGTGACGAATCTGGCCTACATGCGCTTCCCGATTCAAAATTGCCTGGTAAAGATGGGCAATGCTCCAGCGTTGGGGAATGTTGAATTGGAACAAATCGGTAAGCTTCTCGGCGGCCTGGCCGGTGATGGTATTACGCCACGTCCGGAAGGGAACCAGCAGGGTACCCTGCCCGTCAAACGCCAGGTAACCGTGCATCATGGCGCTGAAACCCATTGCGCCAACACCCGTGAGTGGGATTCCGTATTTTTCAGCGACATCGCGGCTAAGGTTTTGATAGCTTTCCTGCAGGCCTTTCCATACCTCGTCCAGGCTGTAGGTCCAGACACCGTTTTCGTAGCGATTTTCCCACTCGTGGCTGCCCGAGGCCAAAGGGCTGTGATCCGCGCCAATCAGTACCGCCTTGATACGCGTCGAGCCCAGCTCCACACCGAGAAAGGTCTTTCCGCTTTCAATGGCTTGTCGGATGTTGTTTCGATCCATATTCATCTCCCGTGATTGAAGTCTTTTCCCAGACTGATTTTTGACTCGCGCGCAAACAGTCCCAACATCAAGCCATCATCCTCGTCCGGGGCAAGATTAATTGTCGAAGCCAGCACGCAGGTTGGGGCAACGATCCGGGCCAAAACTGCGCGTAAAATGCCTTTTTAGGGGATTAATTCAATGTTATCGTTACCGTTATCGTTCACATTCTATTATAACAAAGGTATAATAGAAATTACAAGACGAAATTTCACAGGGTGCTACGATGAGCAGACAACGCCAGCAAAAAGTAACAATCAAAGACATTGCCCGAATATGTAATGTCTCCACCCAAACCATTTCCCGCGTGATCAATAAACGTCCCGATGTCTCACCCGAAACGCGCGAGGCAGTCGAAAAAGCCATCGCCGAAATGGGATACCAGCCCAGCGCACTGGCGCGCAGCCTGGTACAGCAACGTAGTTACACCCTGGGAGTTATTACCGCCGGATTAAAGTACGTAGGCGTTTCGCAAACCCTCAACGGTATTACAGAGCAATGCGAGTCGCTCGGTTACGCGCTATTGTTAAAAGAATTGCCTCGCTTTGATACGCCCCAGATTGCCCCTGTAATCGACTCGCTGATCGCCCGGCATGTCGAGGGGATTATCTTTGCAGCATCCGAACTGAATGAAAACATAAAAATCGCGCAATTACAGCTCCCCTCATTTTGCCCGCCCATAATTTTTTTGAAGAGCCAGCCCAATCCCGATTACACCACCATCAGCATCGACAACTATGGCGGCGCTCGTAAGGCAGTGGAATACTTGCAAGCCAAGGGCCGCCACAAAATTGGGCTGATCACCGGCCCGCTGGAATGGCTGGAAGCCCGTCAGCGCAAACAAGGCTGGGAAGATGCGCTAAAAGCCTGCGGGGTGACCGTTTCAGATGAGATGTGGTCGCAAGGCAACTGGTCGTCGGCCAGCGGCGAGGCCGCATTCGCCGAACTGGTCCAAAAATATCCAGATATGGATGCGGTCTTTGCCAGCAACGACCAGATGGCCCTGGGAGTGCTGCATCACGCCCACGAGCGCGGAATGCGGATTCCACAGGACCTGGCGGTAATTGGCTTCGACGACCTGGCTGAAGCCGCTTATTTCACCCCTCGCCTGACCACCATCCGCCAACCGCTGCGCGAATTGGGAATCCTGGCCGTCAAAACCTTAATCAGCCAGATCGACGGGGTCGAGTTGCCAGAAAACACCATGCTTCTCCACACCGACTTGATCGTGCGCGAAAGCGCATAAAACCAAGACCAACTTAATGCAGACCGCCGCTCCAGCAAGAAGAGCGGCGGTCTTTTCAAAAGGAGAAGAGGGAACGTCAGTTAGCTCTTATTCTTGTTGTACACATCAAAGAAGACGGCCATCAACAAAACGAAACCTTTGATTGCCTGCTGCCAGTCGATACCGATACCCAGGATCGACATGCCATTGTTCATTACGCCGATAACAAAAGCACCCACCACTGCACCGATGATGGTACCAATACCACCACTGGCCGATGCGCCACCAATGAAACAGGCGGCAATTACGTCCAGTTCAAAACCAACACCGGCTTTAGGCGTAGCCGTATTCAGACGAGCGGCCACAATCATCCCGGCCAGGGCGGCGAGAACACCCATATTGACAAAAGTGGTAAACAACAGACGGGGTGTATTGACACCCGAAAGTCGGGCGGCTTTTTCGTTGCCACCCATGGCGTAAATACGACGACCAAGCACGGTCTGGCTGGTGATAAAGGAGAAAATCGCAATCAGGACCGCCATCACAACCAGGACGTTTGGCAGGCCTTTGTAGGAAGCCATCAGGTAGCACAAGCCCATCACGGCGCCCGTAATCAGCACATTTTTTGCAATGAAGAAATATAACGGGGTCACTTCAAAGCCATAGTGCAGCTGGTTCTTGCGGGAGCGATAATCCATAAAGATCAGGAAGACTGAAAGCAAAATCCCGATCAGGATTGTGGTGATATGAAAACCCTTGTAATTGAAAAAGTCGGGGATAAAGCCGGTGCTGAGACGCTGGAATTCCACCGGGAAAGGACCCACCGCTTCGCCATTGAGAATGTACAGGGTCAGGCCGCGAAAGATCAACATGCCCGAGAGAGTGACGATAAATGCCGGGATTTTAACGTACGCCACCCAGTACCCTTGCCACGCGCCAATCAGCGCCCCCGCCGCCAGAGAAATCAACATGGTGATGCTCCAGTGCAGGTCCAGCTTGACCATCAAAACAGCCGAAATAGCGCCCACAAATGCCGCCACAGAACCCACCGAGAGGTCGATCCAACCAGCAACAATGATCAACAGCATCCCTAGCGCCATAACGATGATGTAGCTGTTCTGCAAAACCAGGTTGGTGATATTAACCGGTTTCATCAGAATTCCTTCCGTGGCAAACTGGAAGAAAATCATAATGGCGATGAGCGCAAGCAACATGCCATATTCACGAATGTTGCTTTTGAAAAGGGCTAACAGGGTTTTCATTATTTAATCACCTCTTGTTGTGTCATGATGCACTTCATAATTGCTTCCTGCGAAGCTTCGGCTGCCGGCATTTCACCAACGATTTTCCCTTCACGCATCACATAAATGCGGTCACAAACACCCAAAATCTCTGGCAGTTCCGACGAAATCATGATGATGCCTTTGCCTTCGCTGGCCAGGCGGTTGATAATGGTGTAGATTTCAAATTTTGCGCCTACATCAATCCCACGTGTTGGCTCATCCAGGATCAGGATTTCGGGATTTGCAAACAACCATTTGCTCAAGACAACTTTTTGCTGATTCCCGCCAGAAAGATTGACAGCTAGCTGCAAAATGCTAGAGCATTTAATGTTCAGCTTCTCGCGGTATTCACCGGTCACGGTCATCTCTTTGGGTTCGTTCACCACTCCGGCGTCAGAGATGGCATCGAGATTGGTCAGGGTGATATTGTCTTTAATTTCTTCAATCAACACCAGGCCGTAGGCTTTACGGTCCTCAGTGGCATATGCAATACCATTCGCAATAGCTTTGTCGATCGTGCTGATATCAATTTCCTGGCCGTGCTTGTAGGCTTTACCGCTAATGCGCGTGCCATAAGCATGCCCAAAAACACTCATCGCCAGTTCAGTCCGCCCGGCGCCCATCAGCCCGGCAATCCCTACCACTTCACCTTTGCGGACATGGATATTGACATTATTGCTGACTTTGCGGTCTTCGTGAATGGGGTGATAAACATTCCAGTCTTTAATCTCAAACACAACTTCGCCGATTTGCGCCTCGCGCGGCGGGAAACGATGGGTCATGTCGCGCCCCACCATCCCGCGAATGATACGGTCCTCGGTGATATGGTCCTTCTGGCAGTCGAGCGTTTCGATGGTTGCCCCATCCCGCAGGATGGTGATTGAATCGGCCACTTTGGACACTTCGCTCAACTTATGGGAAATCAAAATGGAGGAAATCCCATTCTCTTTGAATTGAAGCAATAACTGGAGCAGCTTCTCGCTATCGGTTTCATTCAGCGACGCGGTTGGTTCATCCAAAATCAACAACCGCACTTTTTTAGCCAGGGCCTTGGCAATCTCTACCAATTGCTGTTTGCCCACCCCCATATCAGTAATAAGCGTGTTTGGCGACTCTTGCAACCCAACACGCTCTAACAATTCTTTTGTTTTGGAAATCGCTTCATTCCAGTTAATAATGCCGCTCTTGGCTTGCTCATTTCCCAGGAAAAGGTTTTCAGTAATCGAAAGATAAGGAATAAGCGCAAGTTCCTGATGGATAATGACCAGCCCCACCTGTTCGGATTCAGAGATGTCGCGGAAACGGCATTCCTGGCCCTGGAAATAAATCTCCCCGCTATAAGACCCATACGGATAAACACCACTCAAAACCTTCATCAGGGTCGATTTCCCAGCCCCATTCTCACCAACCAGGGCATGGATTTCTCCCTTCCGCACACTAAAACTCACATTATCAAGCGCTTTTACGCCAGGGAACGTCTTGGTGATATTGCGCATTTCCAAAATGACGTCAGACATGATTTGTCCTCGTATTGCGTGGGGTAATTAATAGGAGCGGCTTATCCTATTCTAATCTAAAACATATAAGTTCATGAAACACTGTTGCTGGAATTTTTCACAAAGAAAAGGTGTGTGAGGGTTTTGGGCCCTCACACACCAGGATGTAGCGAAACTTACTTGAGCTGATCAGCGGTGTAGTAGCCGCTCTCGACCAAATACTTTTCGTAGTTGGTGATGTCGACACTGAACGGGGTCAGCAAGTAGGACGGAACAACCTTGACGCCGTTGTCGTAGGTGGTAGTGTTGTTGATCGGAACTTCAAGACCCTTGAGGGCGGCATCGACCATGGCAGCGGTCTGCTTGGCGAGTTCGCGGGTGTCTTTGAAGACGGTGTAGGTCTGCTCGCCAGCGATCATAGCCTTGACGGAAGCAACTTCAGCATCCTGGCCGGTGATAACGGGCATCGGCTGGTCGGGGGTGCCGTAACCAACGCTCTTGAGGGCCGAGATGATACCGATGGAAAGACCATCGTACGGAGACAGAACGGCATCCACGCGCTTGTCGGTGTAGAAGGCGCTCAGCAGGTTTTCCATGCGGGCCTGGGCAACGATACCGTCCCAGCGCAGGGTGGAGACTTTATCCATACCGGTCTGGCCAGACTGCACGACGAGCTTGCCGCTGTCGATGTAGGGCTGCAGGACGGACATAGCGCCATCATAGAAGTAGAAGGCATTGGTGTCGTCGGGGGAACCACCGAACAGTTCGATGTTGAAGGGGCCAGCAGCATTCTTCAGGTCCAGGCCGGTTTCGATCTGGGTACCCATGATAACGCCGACGCCGAAGTTGTCGAAGGTGGCGTAGTAATCGACATTCTCGGTGTTGACCAGCAGGCGGTCATAAGCAATCACGAGCACGCCGGCTTCCTTGGCCTTGGCAAGCGTATCGGTCAGGGTGCTGCCATCGATGGCGGCAATCACGAGCACATCAGCGCCCTTGGTGACCATGTTTTCGATCTGAGCGAGCTGGTTCGGGATGTCATCATCAGCGAACTGCAGGTCAGTGTCATAACCCATTTCAGTGAAGACCTTGACCATGCTCTCGCCATCGGAGATCCAGCGGGTGGAGGTCTTGGTCGGCATGGAAATACCAACCAGTTTCTTCTCGCCAGCGGCAGGCTGCTCGGCGGCAGGCTGTTCGGCGGCGGGCTGCTCGGCAGCAGGCTGTTCAGCAGCGGGCTGCTCGGCGGCGGGCTGGCCGCAGGCGCTCAGGACCATCGACAGAACGACGATCAGCGCAAGGACGGACAAAAGGGTATTTCTCTTCATACTTTGTTTCCTTTCTTCCTTGGGTGAAAAGGTGTGAACCGACAACTTGATGGCTGCCGGGTGTCGATAACGTCATGTTATCGATAACGTTATCGATAACATGATTATATTGAATATACCAAAAAAGTCAAGGATGGAGAGAAGCCTGTGATATTATTTGCAATGGTAATGATGTTCGTCCTCATTTTTTTATGACTACAATAAAATAAGTCATCCAGACATTTAAACGGTTTTACCGAATCAACGTCAGGGCCGAGAAGTGGTATCAAATTAACCTGGGAGCCAATCGCCTTGCACACTCTTACCCTCGCCGCAGCACAGCAATCGATCCTGAATGCTTTACCTGCCGCTGTGCTTGTAACCAGGCCAGACGGAAGTGTTGTCTATGCCAATTCGTGTTTCAACCAGCAATTTGGGGGCGCAACGGTTGAAATCTTCAACAATATTGCTCGATTTTTCCGCACTGTAGACCCCAGCCACATTCCCAACTCGGCTGAAATTGTCGTCCAGGTTTCGGACGGCAGTCCCACCTGGTTGCTGCTAACCCCGCGCCAGTCCAGCCTTGACGGCGAGGCCATTTTTTTCTTAACTGTGGCTGAAGTGCGCACAAATGAGCAATCCGACGCGGTTCACCGCGAACAGGCCTCCGTCTTGCAGCGTTTTTTTGACACCCCTGGCGCCCTGCGCGGGATTGTCGAGGTCGCCGGGAACAATATCCTGCACATTCACGACAATCTTACCAGCGCCAACTTTTTTGGCTTCTCGCCAGGTGATATGCAAGGGCGCTTTGAGAGTGCCCTGGGAATCAATCCGCACTTCACGGAGCACTGGGTCACCCACTACCTGCTTAGCAAAACCACAGGCCAGCCGGTTTCATTTGAATACACCTACCCGGTTACCGAAAACCAACGCTGGCTCTCGGCGACCGTTTCTTACCTGGGCGACTCCCCAACCGGGAACCCGCGCTTTGCCTACATTGCACATGACATTACTGAAAATAAATATGCCGAGAAAAACCTGGCGCAACAAATCATCCGTCTGCAAGCCCTAAACAAAATTGACCAGGCCATCACCAGCAGTACTGATTTGAACACCATCCTGAAAGTGCTGGTGGAGGAGGTCGTTGAGCGCCTGCAAGTCGATGCAGCTTCGGTCTTGCTGCTTAACAACAATACCCAGACCCTCGATTTTGCCGCCAAAGAAGGTTTTCTCACCGACGCCTTGCAATTTACCAGCCTGAAAATTGGCGCCGGACTGGCCGGGAAGGCCGCAAAAGAAGGCCGAATCATCCATATAGCCCATCTCGATGAGATGAGCACCAACCCCATCCTGGCTCAATCCATCGCCGAGGAGCACTTCATCTCCTATTTCGGGATTCCGCTCATCGCCAAAGGCCAGCTAATGGGTGTGCTGGAAATCTTCCACCGCTCCGAACTGGCCCACGACCCTGAGTGGCTAACCTTCCTGCAAACCCTCGCCAGCCAGGCGGCCATCTCCATCGACAACGCCCGCCTGCTAGAGCTAACCCGGCAAAGCCTCAATGAAGCCAATGCCCTGTACCAGATCAACAAACACCTGGTCGCCGCAGACAACCCGGACCAGATTATGGAAACGGTTGTCAACCTGCTGAAAGAAAATTTCGGCTACCATTACGTCCAAATTTACACCGTCGAACCCCAGAGTGGCGACTTTATTGTTCGAGCCGGGAGCGGCCAGATTGGCGCTCGTCTCAAAGAACAAGGCTACCGCCTCTCAGCAGGCGCAGGAATTGTCGGCTACACAGCAGAAACCAACCTTCCCTTCTTTACGAACGATGTCGACAACGTCATCTCCTTTATTCGCAATCCAATGCTGCCAGAAACAAAGTCGGAGCTGGCTGTCCCTATTAAAGTTGGCGAACAATTCTTGGGGCTGCTCGACGTGCAACAGGCGCCTCCCGGCTACCTGACCGAGCGCGATGTTCAACTGGTAACCGCTGTTGCCGACCAACTGGCAGTGGCCCTGGTGGAAGCCAACCTGTACACCAACCTGCAAAACTCCCTGCGCCAGGAAAAAGCCATTCGTGCGCAGCTCATCCACAGCGAAAAGCTGACTGTAGCCGGGCGTTTGCTGGCATCGGTGGCGCACGAACTCAATAACCCTCTCCAGGCCATTCAAAACGCGCTTTTCCTTCTTAAAGAGGAAAAAGGCATCTCAACCCAGGGCAAGCAGGACCTAGAGATTGTTCTTTCTGAAACTGAACGCATGGCCACCATGCTGGGCAGGCTGCGCACCACCTACCAGCCAATCAGTATAGAAGATTTCCAGCCTGTGCAGATTAACGACATTATTGAAGATGTCTTCGCCCTGATCGCCACCCACCTGAGACACAACCGCATCTCCTTCCAGCTTCACTCCGCCGAGGCCCTGCCCCCCGTTCCGGGGCTGGCGAGCCAGCTCAAACAGGTCATTCTCAACCTGTTCATGAACGCAGTGGACGCAATGCCCGAGGGCGGCCACCTGACAGTCATCACACAATGCGTTGCAGATTGCAAAGAGATTCTCGTCACCGTATCCGACACCGGCCCTGGCATTCATCCCGACATCTTGCCGATGATTTTCGACCCGTTCGTCACCGATAAAGAACGGGGCACCGGCCTGGGCCTGGCAATTTCATACGAGATTATCCTCAAGCATCATGGCCGCATCCGGGCTGAAAACAATCACGAGCACGGTGCAAAATTCAGCCTGTGGCTGCCCATGGAACAACCTGGAGAACAATGACCATTACCGGCCATGTCCTGATCATCGACGATGAAAAAACCTTGCGCCAAACCCTGGCCCGCATCTTACAACAGGCTGGCCTGGAAGTCACTACGGCCGAAAGCGGAGAGCAAGGGCTGGCTTTTCTCGAAACCACTGGTTTCGACCTCATCTATATGGATTTGCGCATGCCCGGCCTGCATGGGCTGGATGCCTTGCAACTGGTTCACGCACGCTACCCCGAAATCCCGGTGGTGCTCTTTACCGCTCAACCAGACCTGACCTCGGCTGTAGAAGCCCTGCGGCGTGGTGCCACCGATTACCTGCTCAAACCGCTCAAACCTGAAGAAATTATCGAAAGAACCCGCTCCATATTGGTTACACGCCAAAAAGAACGTCGCAAAAAAGAAATCCTGCAACAAATCGCAGAGTTGCAGGCTGAACTAAAAAGCCTGACCGGCGAAGAGCCCGAAGCAGCCACAAATTTACCCCGCACCACCCCCCTTACGGATCGTTTCTTAAAGCGCGGAGGCCTGGTTTTGGACCTTCACACACGACGCTTATCAATCAGCGAACAGGTCATCAACCTGCCTCCAACGTCGTTCGATTATCTCCTGGTCCTGGCCCGTCACGCTCCCGATGTTGTGGATTACCAAACCCTGGTTGCCGAAGCCCAAGGCTATCGAACTGACATCAACGAAGCGCAAGAACTTTCCAAGTGGCATATCCATACCATTCGCCAGGCCATCGAACCAGATGTACGCAACCCCACTTACCTGTTCAATGTGCGCGGCACAGGCTATCGTCTCGTAGCGAATTAAACCCCCATGCAAAAGATCCAAACCCGCTGCCACAGTTTTCTGGCAGCGGGTTTTTGCTTTATCCAACTTTTCCCAACTTTCATCCGCCTATCCCAATCTGTCCAGACAACCTATTTAAGGCACAATAGACTTGATGGAACCTAGACAGATTTCTTCTCAAAATGCACGCGTACACATCCTGGTTGTGGACGATCATCCCAACACGGCAACCACCCTGGCTCGCGCTATTGCCCAAATTGGGCCAAACGTTGAGGTTATCTCAGCCAACAGCGGCGAAAGCGCGCTCGAACTTGTGCGCGGAAAAACCGTTGACCTGTTGCTGACCGACATGATGATGACCGGGATGAACGGCCTGGAGTTGATTGAAAAACTCCAATCGCACCCAGGCGGCCGCCCGGCATATACAGTCCTCATCACGGCCTACGATGTCCCCGGACTAAAGATGACCGCGCGACGCTTGAAAGTCAACGAAATCATCATCAAACCCGTTCGCCCTGAAAGAATCTGCCAGATTGTCTCGACCGCCATTGCATCCTTTAACAACTCCCCAGCGCCGCAAATCCCCGAATCCAAATCGCAGCCAAAAATCCTCGTCGCTGACGATATGCCCGATAACGTCGCCTTGTTGTCACGCTACCTGGAAAACGAAGGTTACCTTTGTCTGGCGGCATCCAACGGGGTTGAAGCCCTAAACTGTGTTCGGGCCGAAATGCCCGATATCATCCTGCTGGATATGAACATGCCGGTCAAGGATGGTTTCGAGACCTTGCAAGAGATTCGCACCGACCCGGCCATTGCCCACATCCCGGTCATCATCCTGACGGCTGCCCGCCTCGAGCCCATGGACATGCAGTATGCCCTAAACATGGGTGCGGATGACTATGTGACCAAGCCTTTCGACCGGCGCGAGTTAATGGCGCGCATCCGCACCCGCTTAAGGGTGAAAGAAGCCGAAGATATCATCCGCCGCCGCAACAAAGAACTAAACCTGCTGCCCGAGATTGGTCGCGAATTAAGCGCCCGTCCAAACGTCAACGAACTCATCGACATCATCTTGCACCGCACGGTTGAAACCCTGGGGGCGCTACTCGGTCACATTATCCTGCTCGACCCCAAAGGCCCGCTACAAAAAACTTATCGCTTCTCAACAACCAACGACGAGGAATTCCCCGCCAACCTGCCAGCGATGGCCCCGCTGATTGCACAAATCGGTGATACGCGCCAGGGTTTTATCATCGGCGACGTGCACAAAGACTCACGCTGGCCGGTGGATATCGACGACCCTACCCATTCTGTTGTGGTGGTTCCCGTTCTTGGGCGCTTCAACCTGCTCGGATTGCTGGTTCTGGCGCATGAGCAGGTGGGATATTTTTCACTCGACCATACCTTGTTGTTACAAGCCATCGCCAGCCAGGCGGCCATTGCAATAGAGAATGCCTGGCTCTTCGAAAGACAGCAAGCTTTGTTTGAAAAAGGCAAAAATGCCCCCATCGCAGAACAGGTTGAGGAATTAGATAACCTAATGCATAAAGCCCGTGAGACCAACACCGTCCAAACCGGTGAAATCCTCTGGGCAAGCAATCACAAATTCTCTGCACGGGTAAACAGCACAAAAGATGGTTATGTGGTTACCCTGCAAGAAATGCCTGAAACCAAAACCACGAACACGGCCACAACTTTACGGCCCATCTTCTAGCCAACCCAAATTGTTCCGCTTTCAGTCTCCAGGAGAAAACCATGCAAACAACCGCTCGCTTTTTTGTCCTTCTGCTTGTTGCCATCCTCCTCGCGGCCTGCACAGGCCAGCCTGCGGGCAACACCTACGAGACCGTTACGCCCGCCAGCGTGAAACCAGGTGATGCCATCCCCGCGCCCAGCGGCGAAGCAATTGTGACCATCAGTGGAGCAATCAGCGCTAAAAATAGCGGCGAAACCCTGGTACTGGATATGGCCACCCTCGAAAAGTTCGGCCTGGTGAAATATGATGTCAATGACCCCTGGCTAAACGCAAAAAACACCTACACCGGTGTTCTCATGTCCGAATTTCTCAAGATTATTGGCGCATCTCCCTCGGCAACCACGGTTGTTTTGACCGCCCTGGATGACTACCAGGTTGAAATCCCGATTGCCGATATTCAAAAGTGGCCGATCTTGCTGGCAACCCAGACCAATGACGAATACATGACCCTTGAAAACAATGGCCCTACCCGTATCATCTATCCCTTCGATGATTACTCTGAAATCGACCAGGTAGCCACCAAAGACCTGTGGGTCTGGAACATCAAGACCATCGAGGTACGATGACCGCACTGACAGCTCCCCGCTCCTGGCGGTTGACGCCATTCCAGATTGGCCTTGGGGCGGCCTGGGTGATTTTCATTATTGCAACCGAGGTTGTCATCGTCCTGACCTATTTTGCCAGCCAGGCTTCGACCAACACATTCAACCAGGATTCTGACATCACGGCCGACCTTGCAAATATTCAACGGCACACGTTACTCTTGCAAATTGAGACAAACAAGTTGTTGGACAATCCACAGCTTGGCCTGGATATCATCCAAACCCAGCGCGCCTCACTCTCCTCGCAATTGAAGGTGTTGACCGCCCAGGCCGCCGGGAAGACGGAGATCTTAAGCGCAGCGCAAGCCATTCAAGACACCATTCAGGAATATGATCGCCTGATTGCCCAACTGGGAGAAAATCCGTCTCCCACAGAGCTTGCAGCTGCCCAATCAAACTTCGACGCGCTCTTTGTGCGCCTCGACCGTGAATTAATCAAACCATCGTACGACCGTGCCGAAAATGACTTTTACCAGGGTCTCAGCAAAAGCCTCCAGGCACAAGAACAGGCCCAATTGCTTTTGATTGGCATTGGCGCGCTGTTCTTCGTTTCCAGCGGCGCGCTGGTCTTCTCCCTCATACGCGCCTCGCGCTCCGCCTTCGAAAGCGCCCAACAGCAAGTGGATATCCTGGAAAAAACGGTTGCCGAGCGCACAAAATCGCTTGCAATTGCAGGCGAAATCAGTCGCCGCCTGTCTTCCATTATGAACAAGCGGCAACTGGCTGTGGAAGTGGTTGAGCAGCTCAAACAGGCATTTAACTACTACCATGCCCATATCTACCTGTTAGATGAAAGCGGAGAAAACCTGGTCATGGCAGGCGGTACAGGCGAGGCCGGGCAAACTTTGCTGGAGCAGAACCATAAAATCCCAGCGGGCAAAGGCCTGGTAGGACGCTCGGCAGAAAGCAAGGAAGTAGTCCTGGTGCCAGATACCCGCCTGGACACAAACTGGTTGCCCAACCCCTTGCTCCCAGATACCAAATCCGAAATTGCCGTACCCATCCTGGCAGGCGAGCGCACCCTGGGGGTGCTGGATGTCCAAAATGATGTTGCCGGTAGCCTCGGCCAGCAAGATGCCGACCTGCTGCGCATTATTGCTGACCAAACCGCCATCGCGCTGGAAAATATCCGCGCATCCGAAACAGTCCAGGCAGCCGCTCAGGAAGTCCGCCAATTGGTTGACTACGCCCCCGATGCCATCGCTTTTATCAACCTCGAGAACGGTTTTTTCATCGACCCGAACGAAAACACGACCCGGCTGTTTGGCCTTTCACGAGAAGAGTTGCACAACAAAGTTGGCCCAGGACAACTAAGCCCTGCCACCCAACCCGATGGCCGCAGCTCGCTCGAAAAAGCCCGTGAAAAAGTAGCCGAAGCGCTTGAAAAAGGCATCACAATCTTCGAATGGGTCCATCGCAACGCCCAGGGCAAAGACTTCCTCGCAGAAATCCGCCTGGTGCGCGTGGCAACCGCGACAGGAATGTCTCAACGCGTACATGCCTCCATTACAGATATTACCGAGCGCAAACGCCTGGAAGCCTTTATGAGCAAACGCGCGGCCCAGCAAGAAGCCTTAAACCAGATCACCCAAAAAATCCAAAGTACCACCACCATTCCCGACGCGCTACAAATTGCAGCACGCGAACTGGGCACTGCGCTCGGCAAAAAACCCACCCTGGTCTCCCTGATGCCAGACAACTTGAAGTCAGAAACTAGCGAGGAGAGAGTCAAATGACCATCTCGCCTGATACTACCCCCACCAACACGTCACCCCAGGTGCGCGCGCTCCAAATCTGGCGCGGGCTCCCGCTAAGCCGAAAGTTGCTACTGGCCTTTGGGGTGCTGTTTGTTTTCTCGCTGCTCATCGCAGTGGCCACCATCTCGGGCCTCACCCTGATGCAAAGGGCGTACGAAAAAACCCTCACGCAAGGCGTAGAAGCACGCCGCCTTTCGAATATCCTGCTAATCGACCTGCTGCAAGCGCGCCGCGCAGAGAAAAACTTCCTTTTGCGCTGGCGTGATGAGGGTTACGACCTGGCTTATGAAAACTACATCACCCTCTACCAGGAAAACCTGTCTGGCCTGCGTGATGCGCTCGGACAGCTTGGCGCTTTCGCAGACATTGCCGGGAATACCCCGCAATCTGGCCTGACCCGGGAAGAGTATCAGGAACTGATCGCCAGCCTCAACCAGAACGTCAACACCTACGATTTAAGCTTCACCAATCTGATCGAAGCCTTAAAAGTGCGTGGAGCCGACGAAAACACCGGTCTCGAAGCCGAATTGCGCAACTCGGCCAGCAAACTGGAAAAAACCCTGACCGACAAAGAAGGGGCAAGCGAACTCCTGGTCACCCTGCTACAAATTCGTCGCCATGAAAAAGATTACCTCGCCCGTGGCGACCAGGAATACATTGACCTGACCCGCGATACGCTCTCCCAATTCCAGCAGCAGGTTACCACCTCCGAGAGGCTTACTGCCAGCGAAAAAGATGAGTTGCTCGCCACCTCCAAAGAGTACCTCGCCAATTTCGATGCCATTGTGACAATCGATATCGAAATTGCCGGCCACAACGAAGAACTCATTGCTGCCGCGCGCGCAGTGGAGCCCCTGGCCGAAGAGATTAATCAGCTTGGAACCAGCCTGGCGGCCCTTACGACATCTGAAGCCCGCCGCAACGCCACACAGACCATTGGTGGGTCAATTTTTACAACGGTAGCGGCCCTTGTAATCGCTATCTTCTTATCAATTGCCCTTTCGCGACAATTGACAGACCCGGTTATCCGCCTCACCAAAGTGGCCGAAGAAATCGGCGCTGGTAACTTTGCATCCAAAGCACCGGTCGATACCGGCGACGAAATCGGTACGCTGGCAAAAACCTTCAACGTAATGACGGCGCGCATCGAACAGGCCTTTGAAGATATTCGCCGCCGGGCGCTGGCTGTGCAAACTTCGGCAGAAATCAGCCGTCGTCTTTCTGCGGCCAGCAGCCCGCGCCAACTGGCAGTGGATGTTGTGGAACAACTACAAACCGCCTTCAACTATTACCATGCCCACATCTACTTCTTCGACGACCAGCATGAATACCTGGTCATGGCGGGCGGTACAGGCGAGGCCGGAGCCAAAATGCTGGCAAACGGACACAAAATCCAGCGCGGACGTGGCCTGGTGGGCCGCGCCGCCGAAACCAGCGCCCCGGTTCTGGTGGAAGATGTAACCCAGGCCATTGGCTGGCTGCCCAACCCCCTGCTCCCTGAAACACGCTCGGAACTGGCCGTGCCCATCTTGCTGGGCAGCGCCGTGCTGGGAGTCATTGACGTACAACAGAACAAGATCAATGGCTTTGGCGACAACGACGAAATGCTGCTGCAATCCATCGCCAGCCAGGTCGCCATCTCCCTGCAAAACGCCCGCAACTTTGAACAAACCCGCTCGCAAGCCGAGTTCGAGTCACTGGTCAATACAATCAGTCAAAAAATCCAGCGCGCCACTACCATCGAAAATACACTGCAAGTTGCTGTGCGCGAAATTGGTATGGCGCTGGGCGCAACCCGTGTCAAGGCCAAGATTGAAGCCAATTCCGCCCCTGAACAGGCCAGCCCCGACAAGATGGGAGTCTAAGATGACACAACATAATCCCTTCCCCAGCTCTCCCACGTCAGCCCACCCGTCATCAACGCCTGCCTCTTTCCTGCGCGTGACGGCGGCGGCGGTTGGCGCGGCCATCATCCAGATTGCCCTGTTCATTTACTATGGGTTGGTCCTCAACGCATGGCAACTGATCGTTGTTGCTGCGATCCTGTTCGCGCTGGGAATTATCAGCGGATTTTCCCTGCGCTTGATCCAGAGAGGCGAAAAAGAAGCTGGAACCTGGCCGGTGCTCATCGCCGTTAGCCTGGGCATTTTCTCCATCGCGGCATTGGTTGAAGGTGTGTCAATCATCCTGGCGGTGATGCTTGTCATCATCAACCTGATCATTGGCTCACAAACCCTGCCAACCCGCAAACTGATGCCGCTCTTCCTGGGCAGTCTTGTGCCCGCAGCAATCACAGCCTCGCTCGATTACCTGGGGCTGGACTACCGGTTGTACCTGCCTGCGCTCCAAAACATCCTGGCCGGAGCGGCGGTGATCTTCCTGCTGGTCATCTTTTACTTTGTCATCCCACAATTTGCCGGGCAAATTAAAAGCCTGCAGATCAAAATTACGGTCTGGACCGGTTCAGTGGTTGTCGGGGTGCTGCTTGCCCTGGTCATCTACACAACCATCACCGGGCGACAGGCCGCCATCCAATCCGCCGAAAACGAAGCGCTCGCCATCGCATCGGCAGAAGCCGGTCAAATACGCGCAGATGCAGAAATCCCGCTCGACATGGCGCGTACCCTGGCCCAATCATTGACGGCCCTTAAAAACCCCGAAAACGACCTAGCCCTGACTCGCGACCAGGTAAATGCCTTGCTGCGCCAGGTTTTGCAAGAAAACCCCACTTACCTGGGAACTTACACACTCTGGGAGCCAGATGCTTTTGATGGGCGCGATATTCAGTATGCCAACACGGAAGCCCATGATGCCAGCGGACGATTTATCCCGTACTGGGTGCGCGGCGATGACGGCAACCTGAGCGTCATTGCGCTGCAAGATTATGAAACGCCGGGGATCGGTGATTGGTACATTTTGCCGCGCCAGACCCGAAAAGAAGTGACCGTCGCCCCGCTGATTTACCCGATCAATGGCAAAGACACAGTCATGGCGTCATTTGTGGCTCCCATCATTTACAAGGGAACTTTTTACGGGATCGCCGGTGTAGACGCCCCAATAGGTTTCGTGCAAAACATCGTCGATGGCATTAACCTGTACGATGGAACAGCCCAGGCCATCCTAATGACCTCCGAAGGCGTTCTTATCGGCGTGCGTAACCAACCCGAGCTGGTTAACAGGCCTGCCACAGCTATTTTCCAAGACTTTGCCGACTTCCAAACCCGCATCGCCGATGGCGAAGCATTTATCAACACCAGTCCCGATGGTAAATTCCTGCGAGTCTTCGCCCCGGTTGACCTGGGCCAAACAGGTAAACACTGGGCCTTCGCATTGGTCATTCCACTGGCCAAAATCACTGCGGCTGCGACCGCCGCGGCTATCCAACAAGGCCTGATCGGCATCGGGCTGATTTTGGCCGCGCTAACCCTTTTATGGCTGCTGATTGGACAAGTTGTGCGCCCAATGCGTGAATTGACAGCAGTCGCCACAGCCGTATCGCAAGGCAACCTGAACGTCCAGGCAAATATTCAGGCAGTCGATGAAACCGGTATTTTGGCCAATACCTTCAATACCATGATTCTGCAGCTACAGGGCCTGTTCGCCACCCTCGAACAACGCGTCGCAGACCGCACCAGAAACCTGGAACTCGCAGCCGAAGTTGGCCGCTCTATTTCGCAGGTGCGCGATCTCAAGCTAATGCTTACCGATGCGGCCGAAATCATTCGGTCACGGTTCGACCTGTACTACACCCAGGTCTACCTGACCAACAGTGCCCAAAATGCCCTCGTACTCCAGGCCGGTACCGGAAACGTAGGCGTGGAATTGCTCAACCGTAACCATCGCCTGCCCATCAACACCGGCTCTATCAACGGCCGCGCGGTCATCGAGAAGAATTCGGTTGTCATTTCTGACACCACCGCCAGCACCACGTTCCGCCCCAACCCGCTGCTACCCAACACCCGCTCCGAAATGGCCGTGCCGCTAATCATCGGCGAAAATGTAATTGGGGTGCTCGATATGCAGAGCCAGAAACCTGGCGCGCTAAGCCCCGAAGTCCTTCCGGCTTTCGAGGCCCTGGCCGGTCAGCTGGCGATTGCCATCCAAAATGCAAACTTGCTGGATGAAACGGAGAAAGCCCGCGCCGAAGTGGAAGCGCAAGCTCGCCGCCTGGTACATTCGAGCTGGTCGGACCATCAGGATGCTTTGCACAATCCTGAAAACACCGGGTTCGTGTTCGAAAATAATCAGGTACAGTTGCTCGATGAGCATACAGCCGAGATCGAGTCGGAAAATGCGCTCTCGGCCCCCATCGCTGTAACCGGCCAGCCCATCGGCCAGATCGCCGTGGAGTTAACACCAGAGCAACAAAGCGAACAAAGCCAGGAACTGGTCACCATTATCGCCAACCAGGTCGCCCGGCATGTCGAAAACCTGCGCCTGATCGAAACCGCAGAGCGTTACCGCTCCGAATCAGAAGAAGCTGCCCGCCGACTGACCATTGAAGGTTGGCAGGAATACTTCACCAAAAAGCAAGAGCAGCCCACCGGCTTTTTCTACGATCTGAAACAGGTCAAACCGGTTGCAGCAGGAGCCATACCTGGCGAAGCGGCCTTTTCACTCCCGCTTAAAGTGCGCGATGAGACCCTGGGGACAATTTCGGTGCTCAACCTGGAAGACGTAGAACCCGAAACCATCGAAATGGCAGAGGCCATCAGCCAACGCCTGAGTGCCCATATTGAAAGCCTACGCCTTCTGGAGGAAACCCAGTTGGGGCAAATTGAACTCAACAAACGTGCCCGCCAGCTTGCAGCAGTCTCTGAAATTAGCACGGTTTCGTCACGCGAACTGGATATTCAAAAAATGCTTGCCACTGTGGTCCAAATGACCCAGCGCCAGTTTGGCCTTTACCATGCCCATGTCTTCACCTTCAATGAAGCCGCTCAACACCTGGAAATTGTGGCCTGCGGCTGGCAAGAAGGGGATGTGCATGAAGGCACGCACGGCACAACAACCATTCCGCTCAACCAAGAACAATCGCTGGTGGCCCGCGCCGCACGCACCCGCCAACCGGTTGTGGTGAACAACGTTCATAATGACCCAGGTTGGCTACCCAATGCTATGTTGCCGAACACGGCGGCAGAGCTGGCCGTGCCGCTTGTCATCGGCGAAGAAGTCCTTGGCGTGATGGATGTTCAGTCTGAACACCTGGACGCCTTCTCCGAAGAAGACATCAGCATCCAAATCACGCTGGCCGCCCAGGTTGCCACCGCGCTCCAAAATGCCCGCTCGTACGCACGTGCCCGCCGCCAGGCCGAGCGTGAGGCCATGCTCAATACCATCAGCCAAAAGATTCAAAGCGCTACCTCTGTTGAAGCCGTTTTACAAATCGCCGCCCGCGAACTGGGGCATGCCCTGGGAGCGCCGCGCACCATCGCCCAGCTGAGTCTCAAAGAGAAGAAGTAGCCACTCATGGACAAATACCACCAGCGGTTGAAGGCCCTTTTCACCGATATCGAGCGTCTCAGCGACACGCCCGATATCGATGCAGGTACAATGCGCCGTGAGCTGCAATCGTTGCGCGCACGCGTCATTGAGCTGGAAATGCGCTTCCTCGAAAGCCAGAAGAATGCGCCCGTGCTCGATGAAACTGGCGATGCTTACGACAAACCCTCACCGGCTCGCCCTTCCCAGCCAATCCTGTACGAAAAGGAGCAGATTGGCTATACCTACACCGGCGATAAGCTTGAACCGCTGCAAATCACCACAATCAGTGGGTTAAACGTCCAACAGGCCTTACATATTCCACTGGTTGAAACCGGGGAAGCCGTCGGGACAGTCTTCATCGAGCCGCCCTCCGAACACCGGTGGACTCAGGATGACGCCAGCATGGCAGAATCGGTGGCGCAACAGGTCTCGCTTCAAATCCAAAACCTGCGCCTGCTGGCAGCCGCCGAACGCGCCCGCACCGAAGCCCAGGCTGCCACCCGCCGCTTCGCCCACGAAAGCTGGCAATCGTACCTGGATGCCATCCACAAGAGCGAACGCATCGGCTACTCTTACGACCAAAATGCAGTCTCCCCTTTTAGCGGGCACCAACCCCTCGATACCGACCTGCAAGAAACTATCGAGGTCATGGAAGAACAGGTCGGCACCCTGTACCTGAAATCAGGCCCATCCAATCCGCTCAACGAGGACGATAAAGCCCTGGTAGCTGCCGTAGCACGCCAGTTAGGCCAGCAAGTAGAAAACCTGCGCCTGCTGGCCGATGCCTCGCGCGCCCGCGCAGAAGCAGAAGAAGCCACCCGCCGCCTGACGCGCGACAGTTGGAAGAATTACGCAGAGCGCAAGGGCGATGCCGCGCTCGGGTTTGTATATGACTCGAGCCTGGTCACCGAACTGACCGATGTGCCCGACGATATCAACATCGCCACGCCCATCGTGGTGCGCGGCGAACCGATCGGCCAACTGGCTGTGGCCGGGTTAGAAAGCGTCTCGGCAGAAACCAGTGAGCTGCTTTCTGCTATCGCATCACAAACCAGCATTCACCTTGAGACCCTGCGCCTGAATGAAGAACTGCAAAAACGCGCCGCCGAATTGCAGGAGCTTGACCGCCTGAAATCATCTTTCCTGGCTAACATGAGCCATGAACTGCGCACCCCGCTCAACTCCATCCTCGGCTTTTCAGATGTCATGCTGGAAGGCATTGATGGCCCGCTGACCGATTACATGGAAAATGACTTGCGCCTGATTCAGAAAAACGGCCAGCACCTGCTCCACCTCATCAACGATGTGCTCGATATGGCCAAAATTGAATCGGGACGCATGAACCTGCACCCCGAAAGATTCACCATCCTCGATGTCTTTGACGAAGTCATCAGCATCACCTCCACCCTGGCCAATGAGAAAAAACTCGCCGTCCTGGTCGAACCTGACTCAGACAACCAACTGCAAATCTTCGCAGACGTCACACGCCTGCGCCAGGTGATGATAAACTTGGTCAATAACTCCATCAAATTTACAGAAAAAGGCACAGTGACCCTGCGGGCCGACCGCCTGGATGCAGACAAGGTCATGATCACTGTCAAAGACACCGGCCTGGGCATTCCTGCCGACCATCTTGAGACGATTTTCCAGGAATTCGCCCAGGTAGATACTTCAACCACACGCAAAGTGGGCGGAACCGGCCTCGGCCTACCAATCAGCCGCCGCCTAGTCGAAATGCACGGCGGGCGTATGTGGGCTGAAAGCAACGGTATCCCGGGTGAAGGCACCACCATGTATGTCGAGCTCCCCATTGAAGCCAGACTCACTGAGACGATCGAAAAAACGACAAGGTAACATGGCCACTCCTAAGTTCCTACGCTGCGCCGTCTGCGGACACCAACAACCCTTCGAGCCCTTTGTACCGGCTGTGTGCAAAAGCTGCAATTCGCAATGGCTTGAAGCGGCCTATGACTTTGAAGCCTTCAAACGCGAGATTTTACGCGGACTACCCAACCGCCCGTCCAATCTTTGGCGCTACCAGGACATCCTGCCGCTCGAGAACCCCTCCGCCCTGGACCTGTACCCGGCCGGGGGCACACCACTTTGGCTTTCGCAGCGCTTCGCCCCCGCACTCGGGAATGCACACGTTTACATCAAAGATGAGCGCTACGGCCCAACCAGTTCCTTCAAAGATCGACAGGCCGCCGTGGCGGTGGCCGCCATGAATGAAGGCAATATCCGCGAGGCGGTGATTGCCTCGACCGGGAACGCAGCCGTTGCCTATGCCGCCGCCTGCGCCCGGGCCGGGATCAAACTGTGGGTTTTTATGACCAGCCTCGTCCCGCAAGAAAAACTGCGCGAAGCGGCCCTTTTCGGCGCAGAAGTGATTCGGGTGAGCGGCAACTACGACCAGACCAAACAAATAGCCTCCCAGTTTGCGCAGCGCCGCCAGCTCCTGCTCGACCGTGGCGCAAGCTCGGTCCCGGCGCGTGAGTCGATGAAGACCATCGCCTATGAAATTATCGAACAACTCGGCTGGCGTGCGCCCGATTGGTACATCCAGGCCGTCAGCGGCGGATTGGGGCCCCTGGGGGTTTACCAGGGCTTCAAAGAATTGTTTGATATGGGGCTGATCCACCACATCCCCAAACTGGCCGTTATCCAGGCGGAGGGCTGCTCACCGATGGTGACCGCTTTCAAAGCCGGGAAAGAAACCGCCGAAGCCGTCATTCCAAACACCCGCATCATTATCTTATCGACCGGCGACCCCGGAAAGACCTACACCTACCTGTGGCATCTGGTCCAAAAATATGGCGGAACAATGGAATCGGTCACAGATTTGGAAGCCTTCTCAGCCATGCGGTCCCTGGCCAAAAGCGAGGGAATGGCCGTCGAGCCTGCAACCGCAGTTGCTTTTGCCGGGCTAGAGAAGCTCTTAGCTGCCGGAACCATCCGCCCGGATGAAACCGTTGTGGTCAACTGCACCGGCCATACCTTCCCGGTTGAAAAACATGTGCTGGGCGACCAATGGGCCGTGGATGTCAACCTGAGCAAAGACCAATCCCCGGCCCCCAAAGAAGGGTTACAGGCCGCGCTAGAAAACCTGGACGAAAAAACCACCAATGTCCTGTTGATTGACGACAACGACGATGATGCCCTGCTGGTTCGCCGCCTGCTCGAGGCACGCAAATCTTACCGGGTCCACCATGCCAAAGATGGTTGGGATGGCCTCGCCCAGGCACGCCAAAAGCTCCCCGATCTGATTGTCACCGATCTGACCATGCCCGGCATTGACGGGTTTGGGCTGGTAGAAGAACTGCGCCTGGACCCACGCACCAAAGACATCCCCGTCGTGGTGGTCAGCGCAAAAGACATCACCGACGAAGAAAGACGGCGATTAAACGGTCAGATTGAAGCCGTTTACCAAAAAGGGTCCCTGCCTCCTCGCAAGTTTGTCGACCGGGTGATACAAGTCATCGAAGAAGATCGAGCAGCATCAGAAAAGGAGAAATGAACATGGGGCACAATGTTCTCTACATCGAAGACAATCCAGATAACATGCTGCTGGTAAAACGCACGCTTGAATCACAGGGGTATCGGTTGCTCGAGGCAGCCAATGGCCTTTCAGGGGTGAGCATGGCCGAACACGAGGACGTGGACCTGATCTTATTGGATATTAACCTGCCCGATATTGATGGTTATGAAGTCGCTCGCCGGCTGCGCAGGAGCGAAAAACACAGCCTGGTCTACATCCCCATTATTGCCATCACGGCCAACGCGCTCAAGGGTGATGCGGAAAAAGCGCTTTCTGCCGGCTGTGACGTCTACATGTCCAAACCCATCAACATTCGCGAACTGCGCGCGCGCGTTGAGGCTTTTGTCCCTTCGCCCACCACCAAAGACAATCCATTTTAGCGGCACCCATCTTGCTTAATACACAACCACCCCGGGCTCTGTGCCCGGGGTGGTTCTTTTTTGATATGAATCCAGCCCTATCCATCACGAGTGTATTGGAGCAGCTTTTTACCAGTCTCAAAGCTTTCATCCATCTCGACCAACTGTAGCACCTGGCCTTCGCCAAACAACCCCAAAATGGCCTGCCGCAGCCCCATCTCATCGACCAGGGGACCGCGAATGCTAAGGCGCAGCGCCCCGCTGACCTGCTGGTGCAGCGTAAACTGAGCCAACCCAAACGGTTTTAGCGCATTGGATACATCGACATTATTGATAGCGCGACCGTTGACTGCGCAAAAAACAACCGGCAGACGGCCTTCCAAACCAACCAGGATCGGCAATCGACCGCGATATTGTAGGCTGGCATAATCACCGGTGTGATAGCGCAGCAAGGGCAAAAAGGGGTTAAAGCCTCCGCTCACAACCACTTCGCCACGCTCGCCGGGCACACAAGCCGACCCATCGGCACGCAAGACCTCAACAAATACGCGCTGGTGTAACAACTCAAAACCGGTATCCGCCGCAACTGCCAGCGGGCCGGTTTCATTCAGCGAGTATAGATCGAGTACCGGGCAGCCAAAATGCGCTTCGAGCCGTTCGCGCAAAACCGGTGAAAGCGCCATCGAGGTCGAAACCAGGGCTTTGGGATGGGCTGTCAGCGGCAAACGCATCAGCTCGGTAAAAGTGAGCGGGTCACCGGTAAAAATCTCAGCGGCGCAAGCATCGAGATAACGCCAGCGATCATCGGGGTCACGCCACTCATCCACATGAAGATTAAGCTTGACCATGGCCGCCTGCCCAAGGAAGGGGGAAATCGACACATAGGTCCAGGTATTTTTTTGGAAACAAACCTGGGCAATCGCCACCCGGCCGGGGCCGCCTTGCAGGGAAACGTTGCGCCGCGCCAGGGCCGCACGGAGGATAGGCAGGTAGCTGGCAAGCGGCTCAGGGTGGGTCAAAATATTGAGCGGATGCCCGGTGGTGCCGGATGTCTGGTAAACCGCCATGTCGTCCAGCGAAAGCGAATCGGGCACAAAAGCCCACGGCTCGCGAGCCAGGTCAGCCCGCTCACAGGTAGGCAGCGCAAAAAAGCTGGCCGCGGGCTGCCCATGCCGCCGGTAGAATGGGACATCGGCATAACAACGCTCGACGAACGCATCCATCCAGGCTGGAATGCCGCCCGGAGGCCAGCCTGCCGGGGCGGTTTTCAATTCCTGCTCAAAAGCCCGCACTCGTGCCAACCCGGCAGCGGTCAAGCGGTCGCAACCCTGGTGCGAAAATCGCGGCGCAGATGGGTGCTCGCGCAGAGTTTTTAATAGCTGGCGGCCGGAGTCATCCAGCAGGGGGAAAAGCCAATCATCATCCCTGTGCATAGTCACCTACTCTCGCATGGCCTTGGCATCGGCCTCGGCTTTGGCTTTGCGGACCATTTCCTCGCGGATGGCGCGCGCGCGTTCTTCGGCCACACGCGCAGCGCGGATGACACGCTGACGCTCGACCGAGCTGAGGGTGTTGAGCCGATCTTGGGCCTGGGTCACCGTTTCACCGGCCGGGCGCAAGCCTAGGTCTTTCAGGCACAGGCGCGCCAGCTCTTCGCGCCGATCGGGGTCGGAGACAAACCTGGCCGCCGGGGTGATGGCTGCCAGTTCGCTGGCGCTAAGGGTCAGGAACAACAAGGCCAGTTCGGGCAACTCGCGCGGTTTTTCAAACACAGCCTGTTCGCGAAACCAGGCATCGTGCAGCAGCCAGCAAGCAACCTGGATAATCTTCAGCCGATTGGCATGCCCACGCACATCGGTCGCCTGGAAAGGGCGAGCCTGTTCAGGAGTCAGCGGCACGCCGCCCAGGCTGCGCAACAGGTCAGAAACCAGGGCCGCCACCGGCAACGCTCCGGTTTGCCCAATTTGGGGTTCAGCCAAAAAATCGGCCGGGGTTTCGGCCAGTCGGCGCAGTAAGGCTTCGAGTTGCGGACCTTCACGGTTCATCGATTTTCTCCAGGGTGAGCCAGGGGCTTCAGCGCCATGAGGTCTCCGGCACAGAAACGTTCTCAAATTTCCCAAAAACCTGCGTGCTGCGACAATCGAGACACGGCGCAAGCTGCTGGCGTTGTTTTTGGGCCCAAAAGAGGGCCGGGAGCGCCTCCAGGTCGGCAGCGCTGCGCAGATTCTCCAGCGGCAGGCCATATCCATCGACCGTAAAATGACAGGGCGCAGCCAAACCACGCTCATCAATAAACAAGAATTGCTGCCCCGGATTGCAATCTGCCACCGGATAGGTTTCATCCTGCGCCAGTTGCAGGATGCGCTCCAGGTAAGCCGGGCTGCCTCGCAAGGCCAAGCCCCGTGCCTGTAATCGCTCACGCAAGCCGGGAAGTTCCGCGCGCAACCAGGCCGCGTCCGGCCCGGTCAGGCGGTTAGACGGGAAAAACTCCGGGCGGTCGCGCCCGCCCAGGGTGTTAAAAGTCACTTCCGCCACGCCCCACTCCGCCAGTTGGCAACAAAGGGGTTCAAAAGCCTGTAAATTTGCATGCATCAAGACCGTGTTAACCCGCACCAGCAAGGGAGAATTTCGCTGCGCCGCCAGCTCGGCCAGGGCCGGGAGACTGCGCCTGAGCCTATCAAACAACCCCGGTGCGCCACGCAGCCGGTCATGAGCCGCTCCCACGTCATCGATGCTGATGGTGACCTGGTCAAAATCGTCTACAAGCTGCTCGCGGATGCGTTCATCCCTGAGCGCCAGCCCGTTGGTAGTGACAGCCACCTGCAGTCCAAATTCGCGCTTAAAAGTCCGCGAAACATCCAGCAGGGGCGGCCATAAGAAGGGTTCACCCCCCAGCCAGCTAACCAGCGTCTTGCGGCCAGAGTCGCGCAACATTCGCCCCATCCGAAGCACAGCAGCAGGGTCAGCAACCGCGCGGGCGCGGGACAAGGACCGGTCATAGGCGCAAAATGGACAGGCCAGGTTACACTTTTCGGTTACACGCCAGACCACCAGAAAATCCGGCTTCATTGGGCGGGGTCCTTTTCAGCGTAGGTCATGCGGCTAAAGCGGCGCGCAAAATCAACCAGCTGGTCCCAGGAGCGAATGGGGTGAATCTTCCAGCCCTGGTCACGGGCGCGCACCAAATCCGGGTTGCGTTCAACATCGCGGTACAAATTCAGCACCATCGTGCCGCCACCGCGCGCCTTTTCAAGGGCCATCGCCGCGATTGTGTGCCCATCGTTCCCTTTTTCATCTTTCTGGTACATCGTGGTGACGCCATCATCTGAAATGACCAGGATGTGCACAGGCCGGTCGCCAGGTTTGCGATCCTGGTAAGTTTCACGCAGCATGTGGATGGGGAAAGCTGTGCCGCCGCCGATAAAACCCGTCAAAATTTGCAAAATCTCACGCTCACGAGTGACAAAACCACCCGTTGTCTGAAACTGGCGCGCACCGCTCCACAGGGTTGCCTGCACCCGCGCACCAGCCCGCAGCGCCGATAAAGCGATGATTGCCCCTGCCAGGGTTAAATAAGAGACGCTGTATTGTGGGTTGGGCATGGACCCGGAACAATCCACATACAGGTCCAGGTCCAGTGGTTGTTTCTTCGGCTGCGTACTTTCGGAGGTGCCCCATACACGCTGGACAGTGGTCAACCCAGGCACGACATTGGGGCTTAACATGACACTCTCAAACAGGTCGAGGTCCTCAATGGAAGCGGCTATATCCCAGGGCTCCAGGCCCTCGGGCAGCGGGTCCGTGGATTGGGGCAGGGTCTTGGAAGGAAACCGCACCAGGTGCCCAATGGCGCGCTCGCGATAATAACGCACTGCCACCTCGTGCGTATTCAGGTTCAGGCCCAGGCTGCGCAGGATCTCTCCATACTCAAATGGCTGGCGTTGCTGACCCACGCCGCCACCCTGGACAGGTTTTTCCTGAGGCGGGGCCGCCTCGGTTTCATCGGTGTCCTCCAGGCCAGATAATTCTGGGTCGTGGGCAGGGTGAAGCGCGCCTTCTTGCTCCCCCGCTTCAATCTCGGTCAAACCCTCGGGCATTCCACCCACACCGGCATTGCGCGTGTCTTGCCAGGTTGCCAGTAATTTTTGGATTTCCTTGCCGCTATCCTCCAGCAGATAGGGCAAGCACAGGGCGGCAAAACGCCCCGAACCGTCCAGCCATTCGCGGGCATACGAACGCACCAGGCGCGCGCCCAGGTGGGCATCGCCCTCAAGGTGATCATCCAGGGCCGCCCCCGCCAGGCGACCTTTTTCAATACGCCACAAAATCTCATAGATGCGCATGTACAAAGTCCACATGCGATTACTCGAGCCCTGAACGATAGCGCGGTACACCCCGGCCATATCCAAGCCGGCGCTGCGCTGCAAATGGTTGTTGATAAGCAGGTCACAGTACAGGTTGGCGACAAAACCCGCCATACTCTCACGGGTAGGAAGCGCCCAACGCATGCGCGCAATCATGCGCGCGTTATCGCTCAGGTTGGCCGGGCAGTATACATGATGCCCAATTTCATGCGCCAGAATCTCGCGCGCAAAATGACCGAGATTTAGCCGATCAATCAGTTTAAGATTGATGACGATATTCTGATCGCTAAAGCGAATCATGGCAAAGCTCTCTGTCAGGCCCTCGCGGGCAGCGGCAGCGTCGTCAAAACACCACAGCGGTGTTTGCAGGCGCGTAAATTTACTCCACAGAGCCAGCGCATCCGGCCATTGGCGGTTCCATTCGAAGTGCAGCCGTTCCAGGTCGCCTGGCATCACACCCCAACCGGCGCCACAAGACTCACTGCAAACGACAGGGGCGACGTAACGGCCAGGGTCAGGCCGTTGGATGCCGCACTGGTATATCCGGCCAACTCGTCAAAGCTGTGCTGGAATTGGGCATAGCCGACCCGGCCATCTGAATCAATGACAAAGGGCGCCGGCCCACCCGCAACTTCGACCCCGTCTACCCGGTGCAGGGTCGCGCCAAAACAATCAGCCACCAGCAACCAGCGCGAGTCGCCCTCGACGACAACGAAATGCTCCCCCGCCGCATACACTTTTGGCGTCTGGAGAAAAAGCCCGCCAAAACCCCGGAACGCCCCCACGCGTGCGACAATCTGCAGCCCAGGCGCGGACGGCCGTTGAGCGGCATCGGGATGCAGCCAGGGGTCAGCCGCGAGACGGTTGACCAGTTCCAGGGTCGAGTGAGGGTCGCTTCCGGGAGGCAAACGCAGGGCAGCGCCGACCAGGGCCACAGGTAGAGTCCGGCATAGTTCCAGCGCGCCAGGACGGTAATGTGCCAGCCCGGCCCGCCAGGCGGCAATTTGACCGCCTTGCAAATAAAGCTGCGGGTCAGGCGCAAGCGGCGCGAGCGTCAGCATCGTCTCGAGCCATTCCTGCGGACGCGCGCCCTGCACTTGTGCCAGGTTGTAGAGCGCATTGGTAAGTGCGCCTACGACCTGGCGCGGGGCAGCGCTAATTTGCTGCGGCAAGCCAGGCAACAGGTCGCGCCAGCCTTGCGCAATAAACGGGTGCCGCGAATTTGGCCCCAGGAAGCCCTGGCTAAGCAAATCCAGCGCCAGGTCGTAAAGCACCAACGCCACCGGCCGGGCCGCTTCAGGACGGGTACGCTCTACAGCTGTGACCAAGGGCGCAACCAGGTCGCACAAGACAGCGGAAAATGCAGACGGGTCGAGGCCAGGGTGCAGGCGCTGCGCAGCGGCAAACCGGGCGTTAAGTCCGTCACGGTTGGCGCGCAAAATATCGGCAAAAACGCCGTCAATTAACCTTTCCATGCCAGCCACCGCAAGTAATTTGTGTAGCGCTGGTGCAAATATTTGAGCTTTAGGATGTCGTCGAACAGGTTACCGTACAGTTTGCGGCCTTTGCTCCATTCGCCGAGCACACGCTCAATGCGCGTCAAGCGCGAACGGACCTCGCTTTCGGTGACACCTTCAAGCCCGAGGGCAAACTCCTTTTCGAATTCGGCTACGGGGTCGTCACGGTCGAGGTTCAGGCGGTCATATTCGGCACAGGCCAGGTCAAACAGGCGGCGAATCCAGCTAATGTGGTCAGAACGATACACTTCGTTGCCAGGGACTTCAAAAAAAGGCGCATCCGGGTCCTGGGTCATCTTCTCGTGCAGCACAAAGGGCATAATCTGGCGCAGGTCTTCCAATTCGACCGCCTGGTTACCCCGGAAGTATGCCAGGGCCTTGGCAAAGACCATCAGGGTCATCAGCGTGCGTACCGAAAAACCGTTCTGGGTCTGGTTGCCCAGGTCTTTTAGCGCATCTTTCCCTGTCTCGGCAGCGAAGAGCTGGGTTAAATCTTGCCCGGCGGCTTTGGCGGTGTCTTTCGTCTTATATTCCAGCTGCGACGCGGCTGGTTCGCAGAACTCAAACTGGCTGGAGAAGAATTCCAGGCGGCGGCGCAGCTCAGAAGGCAGCGCCACTTGCAAAATTTCTTTGTATAAACGATCCTGCTCGGCTTCTGTAAAGATAATCTCGGCCGGGACGACTTCCTCGGGGCGGGTGTTGGTCTCAATACGAACCAGTAAATCATTGAGAAAGCGGGTATTGAAATGCAGTGCCATCACCACAATATCGATCCGGTCGCGCAGCGCCTCGATAACCTGGTAAGTGCCGCCCCCGCCATCGTAATTAGCGGTCAGGTACCAGGCCGCATCGGGACACTCATAAATATGGTTGAGCATCTCGGCATAGTTGTCGCCCATCACGGTCAGCAATGCCGACTGGGTGCGGGTGGGGATACGATTGTACTCATCGACAATTTTGACGCGCATTCCCAACCATTGCCGCCAGGCAATGCGAATATCCTCCATCGATTGGGCGTTGACCAAGTCGGCGGGCAGCGGGTTGCCGATCAGGTCGGAGATGGTCATTTGCGGCTGGCCGTGAATCATGGCCTGGCGTACCTGCTTGAGCGAATAACCGCCCAAAACGCCCATCAGCACCGAGCTGGCCGTTTTTCCACGGCCCGGCCCGCCAATCATCAGGCAGCGCCGGCGAACCGCAAAATTGAGAAGCGGCATCAGGATGAAGCTGGAATAACTCTGGCCTGAGGGCAGGTGAACGCGCGTTTTAGAGTCGCCAAAGGTGAAGCTTTGCCCCGGCCCATCGTTGTATTCAATATCGTAGTGCGGGCTGATGATGGCGTTATTGATAATCCAAAAATAAGCCTGGCGCAGCTTTTCGTCGAGCGGCAAGGCATCCGGCGCGGCAGGTTCCACTTCAGAAACCGGGCCACGATACAGGTCAGCCACATCAAAAGATTTGAGTGCGGGCTGCGGGTGCGGATTGGTGGGCGCTTTTGAAATTCGTTGAAAAAGATTGGGCAAGGGCATGGCGGTTTCGCTTTCTCATGCTGCAGGCTTATGGAAAATATAACGTTAGTTTACAGCAAAATTCGATTTTGCGAACACGGTTGCAATACCTGGCACCCCTTTGCAACCGTGTGCCGCGCACAAGCGCGTTGGCCGCGAGGAATAACCCGCAACCAGGGACGTTTGTTATAATCATCGTATGCCTGACCTTTTTGACCATGCCATGAGCGAACGCATGAAAGCCGATGCCCCACTGGCAGCGCGGATGCGTCCGCGCAACCTGGAGGAGTATATCGGCCAGGAACATATCGTCGGCGAGGGGAAACTGCTGCGCCGCGCCATCGAAGCCGACCGGCTGTTCTCCTCCATCATCTTATGGGGTCCGCCCGGCACAGGAAAAACCACCCTGGCGCAGGTCATCGCCAACCAGACCAAAAGCCACTTCGAAACCCTTTCCGCCATCCTGGCCGGGAAATCGGACTTGCGCGAAGTCATTGACCGCGCCCAGGAACGCAACCGCCTGTACAAACAGCGCACCATCCTGTTTGTCGATGAAATCCACCGCTGGAATAAAGCCCAACAAGACGCCCTGCTGCCCTTTGTTGAGAACGGCACCGTAACCCTGATCGGCGCGACCACCGAAAACCCGTTTTTCGAGGTGATCAAAGCGCTGGTCAGCCGCTCGCGGATTTTCCAACTACGAAACCTGAACCAGGCCGAAGTCGGCCAGCTGCTCGACCGGGCCATCTCTGACCCGCAGCGTGGCTTTGGCAACCGCAAAATCAACCTGGCTCCCGAAGCGCGTGCCCACCTGGTAGACATGGCTACTGGCGACGCCCGCAATGCGCTCAACGCCCTCGAACTGGCCGTTGAATCGACCCCGCCAGACGCCGAAGGCATTATCCACATCTCGCTCGATGTCGCCCAGGAATCAATCCAACGCCGGGCGGTGCTGTACGACAAAGACGGCGATGCCCACTACGACACCATCTCAGCCTTCATCAAATCGGTGCGCGGCTCCGACCCTGATGCAGCGCTCTACTGGCTGGCAAAAATGATTTACGCCGGGGAAGATCCGCGCTTCATCATGCGCCGTCTCATCATCCTGGCCGGGGAAGATATTGGCCTGGCCGACCCGCTAGGGTTGGTGGTGGTCTCGGCCGCAGCCCAGGCCTTTGACTTTATTGGCCTGCCCGAGGGCATTTACCCATTGGTCGAAGCGACGCTCTACCTGGCAACCGCGCCCAAATCCAACAGCGCCGGGGCCTACTTCAAAGCCATGCAAATGATCGAACAAGAAGGGGCCGGTTCGGTGCCCAAACACCTGCAAGATGGCAACCGCGACCGCGAGGCCACCGGCCAGGGCAAAGATTACGTCTATCCGCACGAGATGGAAGGGCATTTCACCCCCCAGCAATACCTTCCCAAACGCCTGCTTGGAACCTACTTTTATAAGCCATCCGACCAGGGCTACGAATCACAGGTCGATCAGCGCCTGGCCCTGTGGCGCGAAGCCCAAAAGCAGGCGCTCGGCATCGCAAATGAACGCCACCTGCCCGACCTGCCGCAAGAGAAGATTGACGACCTGAAACGAAACATCAAATGAGCGAAATCACCCGCGCAACCTACGACCAGATCGCCCCTTATTTTGCGCAAGCCAATGCGCAAATGATTGAGCACGTCCTCCTGGCAGCCCAAAACTTTGCCAGGCACATCCCGCCGGGTGAACCCTGCCTGGACCTGGGTTGCGGCGCCGGGCGCGACCTGGCCTGGTTTGCAGCCCAACAAATCAACATCCTCGGCGCCGATTTTTCGGCCGGGATGCTGGCCCAGGCAAAACAGGTGAACACGCGCCCGCTCATTCAGCTGGATATCCGCCACCTGTGCTTTGGCGACCAATCCTTTAGCGGCATCTGGTCCAATGCGGCGCTTCTGCATATCCCGGTTGAAGATATACAGGCCGTTTTGCTGGAAATCTGGCGGGTCCTGCGGCCTGAGGGCTGGCTCGGCCTGGCCATGCAAGAAGGCACAGGCGAACAATGGGAGACCAATCCCTATCACGGCGAGGCCCAACGCCTGTTTGTCCGTTACAGCAGCGAAGAAATGCACAACCGGCTTGAAACCGCCGGGTTCAGGGTACTCGAAACCTCCCGCAACTCGCTCAACCGCCGCAATTGGATGCGCTTTCTCGCCCAACGTGTGGGATAATGAGCCAATTCATCTACAGGAACCCCCCATGCCCTTATTACTACTCATCCGTCACGGCGAAAATGATTTTGTCAAAACCGGCAAGTTGGCCGGGCACCTGCCCGAAGTGCACCTGAATGAACGTGGGCAAAAACAAGCGGCCGAACTGGCCGAATCGCTCGGGACTGTCCCGATCCAGGCGATTTATGTCTCGCCGTTAGAACGGGCGCGCGAAACCGCCGCCCCGTTGGCGGCAAAGCTGGGCCTCGAAGCACAAATCCGCTCGGGGTTGATGGAAACCAGCATTGGCGATTGGACCGGGCAGGAACTGAAGGCCCTGCGCAAACTGCCCGAGTGGAAAACCGTCCAGGAGACCCCTTCGCGCTTCCGCTTCCCCAACGGCGAGTCGTTTGCCGAATGCCAGACGCGGCTGGTGACCGAGATTGAGGCCATTGCGCGGGCGCACAAAACGGATGAGATTATCGCCATTGTTTCGCACGCCGACCCGATTAAGCTGGTTTCCGCTTACTACCTGGGGATGCCGCTCGACCACTTCCAACGCCTGGGCTGCGACACCGCTTCGGTGACGGTGCTGATGCTGGGAGAGAAAGGCGTGGTACTGGCCAAACTAAACCAGCGGCCGCCCTTCAACTTTCCCATGCCCGAGAAGCCTAAAAAAGCCACCCGCAGCAAAAAAGAAGTTAAAACGGCATAAGTCAAAGCCCCGGTTTCAAGACGAAACCGGGGCTTTTTTATCACCAGCCAGGGGCTAGAGGCGTTGGTTGGGGTTGGACTCTTTGGGCCTGGCGGCCAGCCCGGCCGCCGGGTGGTAGGTCGGCTCGGGACGGGAGACAGCCGCATTTGACGGCGAAGCAGGTTGTCGGGCGGGGCGATTGGCGGTATAGGCTGCGGAGGCAGGGTTGGCCGCCTGGCGCGGAGCCGCCGCCTGGGGCCGGTAGCCGCTACGCGCGTCTGCATTTGAGAATAGCCGGTCGCCTGCCATCGAGAAAGTGCCGATGATGAGAATGCGGATTAGCCAGACCATAACCGCCACAAAGATGGGAACGATTTGGTTCAGGGTGGCGCGCTCAACGATGGCGGTGCTGGCCGGGGTATGTTGCACAATAGCCAGCGAGACCCCCCACCAGGTAAGGGTGGCATTCATGGCAGCCGCCAGGATCCACGCGCCAAACAGGTACCAGACTTCGGTGGGTTCGTCGCGGCCCTGTTCGGGCGTAAACAGGCGCGCAATCCCGGCAAAGTCGATGCCACAGAAAGCAATGGATAAAATAGTGGCCCAGCGCAGGCCAAGGAAAGAGAGATTGCCAAGAACGTCTGAAAGGGCAAAATCGGTGGTGGAGTAGTTAAAGATTTCGAAAGCCACCAACGCCCCAAAAAGCATCAGGGCAAAGGCCGCGCCGCGTTGTTTGCTTAAACGGCGCACAAGGTTAGAAAATTGGACAGGGGTTTTATTGAGCATCTCAGCCTCCCGTGGAATGTGAGTAAGGGGTACGGGATAGACTGATTATAGAACATATTTTCTAAAAATCAAGAGGCCAAACCGGCTGGTTCGGATTTGCAATGCTTCGGCGGGCGAAAATCCCCTCTTTAGCCGCCGACGAAATGCATAAAAACCTGGTTGCCCAACAGACGGCCGCGCGGCGTCAGGCGCAGGCGATCCCCGGCGAGCAACTCTAGCAAACCGAGGCGGGCCAGGGAGTCTATTTCGGCGGCGTACACCTCGGTCAGGTCTTGCCCAAAACGCTGCTTAAAAACCGCCAGCGAAACACCCTCTCCAGTCAGGCGCAAACCCGTCATCATGGTTTCGTCCATATCTTCGCGCAGCCGATTGCGATGCTGATTAACGGTCGCCGGGGACAGCGGGAAGGTCGTACCTGAAAACGGCGAGGCCAACCGGTCGATATAGGTTTTGATGCGCAAAACATTCGAGTAGCGGACACCGGCAGCGTACCCATGCGCCCCGGCCCCCAGGCCGAGATAGTCGAGATTGCGCCAATACTGCAAATTGTGGCGGCACTCGCGCCCCGGCAACGCCCAGTTGGAAATTTCATACTGCACATACCCACTGGCGGCCAGGAATTCACTGACCCACTCGTACATTTCGGCAGCCAGGTCGGGGTCGGGGATGGGAAGCAAGCCCTTTGCCGCCCAACGCCCAAAAGGCGTGCCATGTTCCAGCGTGAGCGCATAAGCCGAGATGTGTTCGGGGCGCAGCCCGGCAATCAGCCGGACGGTTGTTTGCCAGGTTTCGAGCGTTTGCTCGGGCAGGCCATAAATCAGGTCCAGGTTCAGGTTATCGAACCCGGCCCGGCGTGACCAGCGGACCGCATCGACCACATCCGAATAGCTGTGAATCCGCTCCAACATGCGCAGCTCGTATGGGTTGGCGCTTTGGACGCCATAGCTGATGCGGTTAAAGCCCACACGCCGCAACGCAAGCAGTGAATGGGGTGAAACCGTGCCGGGGTTGGCCTCCAGGCTGGTTTCGGCATCGGCGGTAAGCGCAAAAGATGCCTGCACCGCCTGGAAAATGTCTTCGAAATGAGCCGAATCCAGCAGCGACGGCGTGCCGCCGCCAAAGAAAATCGTCCCTACCTCCAGCCCTGGGCGCGCCGCCCCCACCGCCTTGATCTCGTTACACAGGGCGGCCACGTATGCTGGAATAGAGTCTTCCTGTCCGGCGTAGGTGTTAAAGTCGCAATAGGCGCAGCGATGCGCACAAAAAGGGATGTGAAAATAAAGGCTGGTCGGCACAGGAATTCTTATCGCTTTCTCAAGATCGCCGCCTGGCGTGTCTCATAGATTAACTCAAAATCGCCGGTGGCGAGCAGTGCGGTTTGCAGCGGAACGTCCTCGCTCAGAGCCGGGAAGTTGGCAACAATCCGGGCTTTGCTCAGGTATAGATATTCAAACCCAGGCTCGTTCTGTGCGCTCCAACTCTCCAGGCAAATCACATCTTGAATAACACAACGTTGCAGGTTGAACGCATTGACCAGAATCGCATTAAAGTCAGCGGCTGGAAGCCACTCATAACCCTGAACAGTTGCCACGCTGACCTGTTCTGTTAACGCCGGGAACCACTCCGAAACCGGGTCCGCCAGGGGCTGGTCACCGGTGAGCAGCAAAAAGCGCTCCCGCTCCCCAAGGTTGGCATTGATCCACTCAAAGGCAGCCCGATCCCCATCGGATAAGGTCAGTTTCTGGGCTTCCACATAAGCCACTTCAAAAGCAGAAAGGATGAAAGATAACAACAAAAAGCCAACAAGCAATTTCGACACACGTCCAGAAAGCAAAGTCTCTGCCCAGTTCTTTAGGGGCGCAGCGCTCGCAAACTCGCCGCCCGCCTCCATCTGGCGCAACCGCGGGAAAATAACCTCGCCAAGCGCAGCCCCAGCCAGTAAGGCCAACCAGGGGCTGAGATGCAGTAAGGCACTCCGTTGCTCCGTCAGGACAATCGCCAAGCCCCAAATCGGCCAAAAATAATCCCGGCGAGCCAGCTGCATAAAAAGACCCAGGATGGCGAAACAACCGATAAATGTGATGGCTGGCTCACTCGTCAGGTTCATATTCAACAGGCTGACCAGCAAGTCAATACGATAACCGCCAGTGCGGCTGGCAGCCAGGAAAGGCGAAAGACCGTGTCGCAAGAGCACCGTCAGCCACCAGGGCGCGGTCAACAACAGGGTCAGGGCCGCAACCGCCAACGATTTGAGCCAGCCCGCACGGTTCCAACCGAAAAACAGGAATATCACCAGCGCCCCGCTGGCTGTATGCAAAGCGGCCTCGGGATGACTCATCACGGCACAGGCTGAAAAAATCGCCGTGACTACGATGTAGCGCCGGGAATTTGAGCGATACAGCCGGTAAGCTGCCCACAATGCGAGCAGGCTAAAGAACAACCCGGCCGACCGCGTCAGGCCGCCGCCCATGACCGGCCAGTAAAAAGCGGAGGGCAGGAATGCAAAGGCAAACGTTGCCAGCGCCACCCCGATACGCGCTTCGATCAGGTCGCTGGCCAGGAGGAAAAATGCCAGGATTGTCGCGGCAGAAAAAGCGGCCGGGACAAAGCGAAAAATATCCAGCAGGGGCAATTGCAATAAAGCATGAACAAGCGATGCCAGGTAAAAAGCCAGCGGCGGGTACGAAAAAGGAATCTCGAGACCGTTGTAGGATACAAAAACAGGCAGCCGCAAGCCATTGGCCAGCAAATCCCGGGTCATGGCATAAAACAATCCGCCATCGTTAACCGGGAACGAAAATAAAAGGGCCGGGACAAAGCGAATATAACCGCCCAGGAGGGTCATCAACAGGGCGAAAAATAGCAGGGGCGGGTCAATACGGCGAGGTTGGAAAGACGGGGTCGTCATAAGCCTATGAGGAATGCATATACCAGGATGATACCAGTCTACCCGATTCTTCTCATCACGGCGACGCTAAACCATCGGTAGTTTTTGCGCCGCGCGGAAGACCAACCAGCAATGCCAGCGGCCCGGCCAGCAGCAACCACATTGCCAGTCCCAGGCCAAAAGCCTGGGCAGCGAGCCCAACCAGGAAAGGGATGATTTTCCCGGCAATGCCGCTGATGCTGTTGAGGGCCAGGGCTGTGCCGCTTTGCTCTGGCATCGAAGAAAACAGGTTCCCCTTTAGGATGGCGTACCAACCGGCGTTGAAAAAACCCATCGCTCCGGCCAGGACCAGCTTCAGCCACGGGAAGGGAGATAACAGGAAAAGCGGGAACAGGAGCAGTTCCAGCACCACACTCCAGCGCAAATAATCGAGGCCGCGCACACGCTCAAGCAAGGGAATCAGCAGGAAATCGCCAAGCAGGCCAAGCCCCGTCCACACCGCAACCGAGGCAGCCGCTTGTGCAGGGGTAAATCCGGCCACATCGACAAAGTAGAGCGGCAGGAAGCCATAAAAAACATCCAGCATCAGGTCAGAAAATTCCAGCAGGACCAGCCAGCGCAGGATGTTTTTATCGCGCAAAGCCTGCAAGGCGCTGCCGATGCCGCTAAAAACACCCCGCAAGGACAGGTTGGCGGTATCGCGCCCTGTGTCAGGGACATGTTTCCATGCAAAAAGCAGGAGCAGGGTGGTCAGGAAGGCGAGAATTCCGAAAGCAGGTCTCCAGCCCAGGGCCAGGGTCGCCATCAATGAAAGAAACAACGGTCCGGCGACCACGCCCAATGAACCAGAAAAAGTCCAGCGGGCCATATTTTGCTCATGGCGGGCAGGCTCGGCATCCATCAGGTTGGCCTGGGCCAGATTAACGAACATACCCGAGGCCGGGTTAAACAGGATAAACGAAATCATCAACAGGGAAAAGTTCTGGCTCAGGGCCGTTAGCGCCAGCGAAAGGGCAAAAAGGAGGCCGCCGAATAAAAGTATGGCGCGCCGCTTCCAGACATCGCCCAAGATAAACATGAACGGCTCGATGATATTCCCCAGGATGCCCGGCAGGCTTAAAGCCAGGCCAATCTGGATGTAATTTAGCGCCAGGTCATTACGAATGAACGGCCAGGCAGCAGCATTCACGCCAAAAACCAGTTCATCGAGGAATTCAATCAGCAGGTAAAGAAATGTCATCGGCACTTACCATCTCAAAATAGCGGGGAGGCATGCGCGCTATTAAACCACATAATCGGCGAAGGCAATTGCAAACACCTGCGGTCAATTTCATAACTTTACTGCATGAATACTGTTTTTAATACATAATCTTTACTAATCAGCAGTATCGAATTGGTAAGATCGATTATCTTCCGCTCAAAAGAGGACAACATGGGAAATGGGACTCAGGTTCGCAGCCGCGCACAATGGGGCTGGTATTGGTTCGACTTTGGGAATTCGGCCTATGCAGCGGTGATCTTGTTGGCCGTTTACTCGGCTTACTTTCAGGGAAAAGTGGTGGGCGGAGCCGAAGGGTCGCGGCTTTGGGGGCTTTCATTGGGGATTGCCATGCTGGGCGTGGCGTTGCTGACCCCCATCCTGGCGACCCTTGCCGACCACGCCGCCTCTAAAAAACGTTTCCTGCTCTTTTTTTCATCACTTTCATGGCTCTTCACTGGCCTGTTGTTTTTTGTCCAGGCGGGCGATATTTTTACCGGGATGCTGTTCTTTATCCTGGCTGAAATCGGGTATCGCGGCGGACAGGTTTTTTACAATGCCTTGCTGGTGGATGTCGCCAGCCCCGAAGAAATGGGCCGCATCTCTGGCAATGGCTGGGCCTTTGGCTCTCTCGGCGGCATCGCCTGCCTGTTGCTTATCTTACCGCCAATCGTACTGAGCAAGAGTGACCCGCTGGTTGTGCGCGGTGCTTTCCTGTTTACGGCCGCCTTTTTTGCGCTGGCTACCATCCCGCTCTTCCTGTGGGTGCGCGAGACGCGCACCGGGCACGCCCTCCCGGCCGGTGAAAACTACCTGTCCCTGGCCTTCCGCCGCATTCGCGCCACATTCCTGGCCGTCAAGCACTTCCGGGAGTTTATCAAGTTCATCGTAGCATTCCTGATCTACAATGACGGAATCTTGATGGCGCTCAACTTCGCGGCCATTATCGGTTCGGTGCTTTTTGGCATGACCCAAACACAGTTGATCATTTTTATGATTATTGTGCAGGTCACCAGCGCCATTGGAGCTTACGTTTTCGGCATTTGGGGTGAACGCTTTGGCTTCAAGCGCATCCTTGTCGCTGCCATTTTGATGATGACCGGGGCGGTACTGTGGATGATCTTCAACCAGACCCTGACCGGATACTTCTTCATCGGCGCGGTGGCCGGGTTCGCCCTGACCGGGGTCCAATCCATCAGCCGTACCATGACCGGCCTGTTCGCTCCCGAAAGCAAAAGCACCGAATTCTTTTCCTTCTTTGCCGTCGCCGGAAAGTCAACCTCCTTCATCGGGCCCACCCTGTTTGGAGCGCTGGCTTTTCGGGCAGCGGGCTTCTTCCAAAACCAGGGCATGGCTTCGGCCGCCGCCGAACAGTTCGGGCTGCGCGCCAGCATCATTTCGATGGCGGTTTTCCTGGTAATTGGTTTGTTTATCCTGCTGGCTGTCAATGAAAAATCGGCTCGCCAGGCCGCCGTAGAATACAGCAGCGCGGATTAATATGACTACCGCCACCCAATACACCTCAGTGGGCCGAAAACTGCTGCGGCGCTTCCTGCAGGCCCTCTCCGTTCCCGCCTTTGGCCTGGTCGCCGACCTGGAAATCAACGGGCTCGAAAACTTGCCCAAAAGCGGTCCGCTGATTATGGTGGGTAACCATTTCAGCTTTATCGACCCGGTTTGTTTTGTGCGTCTTTCTCCCTGGCAATTGGAATTTGTCGGCGGGGCCAACATGCCGCACGCCCCACTGTGGACCCGAATCATCCCGCTTTTATGGGGATACCACCCGCTCTATCGCGGCACCGGGGCGTCCGATTCGCTCAAAGCCGCCGATGCCATCCTGAAACAGGGCGGAGTGCTGGGCATCTTCCCCGAAGCTGGCAACTGGGCCACGGTCCTGCGCCCCGCCCGCCCCGGAACGGCCTTCATCGCAGCCCGCAGCGGCGCTCCCATTTTACCGGTGGGATTGGTGGGCCTAAATGATGTCTTCCCATCGCTGGGCAAAGGTCACCGGGCAAAGATCCAGTTCAACATCGGCAAACCGTTTGGGCCTTTCAAAGCAGACGGGCGCGGACGTGAAAAGCGGGAACAATTAGACGAAATCGGCCATGAGATTATGCGCCATATCGCCCAACTGCTCCCGCAAGAAAAACGCGGTCATTATTCTGACGACCCTGCCATCCGCGCTGCGGCGCAGGGTACTGAAATTTATCCCTGGGCCGATAAAATCGAAGGCCAGGTGGTTGGTGAAGTTCACTAAGAGCAGGAATTTATCCTTTAATGCGGCTCACTTTACCAGCCCATGCCCGCCCACCGGCAAGGTTTCAAAGCGTTCACCAAACCCGGCAATGAGTGGACGGCCCAGGGCAATGGCGCGCTTGACCGAAGGCAAATCCAGCGAAGCCCGGTGGCTCTCTGGAGCGTCCCACACTTCTGTAATCCAGAGCGCATCCGGGTCAGATGGGTCGCGGGCAACAATATAACTCAGGCAACCCGGCATCGCAGACAATCCTTCGAGCAAAATTTCGATCAGCGCCTCCCGCTGGCCCGCAACCGCTATCATTTTTCCAATCAGACCGTACATAGCAAGTCTCCTGTTTACAAAAGGCGGGGTGGATTTGAAAATCCACCCCGCCTTTGAGCAATTTACACCAGCATCCGAACCGGTTCTTCCAGGTACTTCGCCAGCGCCTGCATGAATTGGGCCGCTTCGGCGCCATCGCTGATGCGGTGGTCGACCGAAATGGTTGCCTTCATGCGCCAGCCGGGAACAACCTGTCCATTGGCAACCACTGGCACTTCGCGCGCCGAGCTAATGGCCAGGATGGCGGCTTCGGGCGGGTTGATGATAGCAATGAACTCGTCGACATCATACATACCCAGGTTGGAGGTCGAGAAGGTTGAGCCGTCGACATCTTCGGGCTTGACTTTGCCATCGCGGGCGCGCGCAGCCATAGCCTTGACTTCGCCAGAGATGCCGCGCAGTGCTTTTTGGTCGGTATCTTTGACCACCACCGTCATCAAACCGCCGGGGACTGTCACCGCTACACCCACATTCACCGCGCCATGACGAACAATTTTATCGCCAGCCAGGGTGGCATTCAGGTTGGGGAATTCGCGCAGCGCCAGGGCCACGGCCTTGACGATGAAATCGTTGACCGAGAGTTTTTCACCCTCGGGCAGGTAGCTGTTCAACTGCTTGCGCAGGTCCATCAACGCTTCCATCTTGTATTCGTGAGTCACGTAGAAGTGCGGGATGGTGGTTTTGGATTCGACTAAACGACGACCGATAGCCTGGCGGAGTTTGGTGGTTGGGATTTCGGTATTGGGTAAATTGGCAGGTTGGTAATTTGGAACCGGTAATTGGGCCGCCGGGGCAGGTTTTGGCGCGGGGGCACTTACCAATGCAGCTTCGATGTCTCGGCGCACGATACGCCCGCCAGGGCCGGTGCCTACCACTGAGCCAAGATTCACGCCCCGGTCGCGGGCAACTTTGCGGGCCAGGGGCGAAGCCTTAACGGGGCCAGACTCAGCCTGGACTGCGGCCGGCGCAACGGGAAGCGGCGCGGGCGCAGCCACAGCCGAAACGGCCGCCGGGGCCGGGCTCTCTGCTTTGGGCGCGGGAGCCGCTCCGGCCGCCGCACCTGCTTCGACTTTTTCCCCTTCTGCGCCAACCACGGCGATGGGAGCATTCACCGGGACGCTGGTGCCAGCATCTACCAAATGCTGCAAGACAACGCCAGCGGCATGCGATTCAACTTCGACGGTGGCTTTGTCGGTTTCGATTTCGGCCAGCACGTCGCCTTTGTTGATGTTCTCGCCCACGTTTTTCACCCAGCGGACGAGGGTGCCCTCGGCCATATCGAAGCCGAGTTTGGGCATTTTGATGGTCTCAGCCATTATTTTAAGACCTCCTTGGCCGCGGCGATGATATCTGGCACTTGCGGCAGGGCGGCCTGTTCGAGGGTACGGTTGTAAGGCAGCGGAACTTCTTTTTGCGCCACACGCAAAACAGGGGCGTCAACGTAGTCAAAGGCTTCTTCGTAGATGCGGCTGGCAATTTCGGAGCCGACCCCGTAAGATTTCCAGCCTTCTTCAACGACGATAGCGCGGTTGGTCTTTTTGAAGGATTCGAGCACGGGCTCCATGTCGAGCGGGCGCAGGGTGCGCAGGTCGACGATTTCGGCTTCGATGCCTTCTTTGGCGAGTTCGTCGGCGGCCTTCATGGAAAGTTCGAGACCTTTACAGTAGGTGACGATGGTCAGGTCCTTGCCGGGG
>CAZLSP010000023.1:0-61600 GCA_964562145.1 uncultured Anaerolinea sp.
CATCCCCACCTTAATCTTCCCGGATGGCAGCATCCTGATCGAACCCTCTGACATGACCCTGACCCAAAAACTCGGATTACTGGACTGAAACCCACAATGAGCGATCTTTACTCTACCCAACCCGAACAAATCACCCTGTATGGCACCTCTTGGTGCGGTGACTGCCGCCGCGCCCGCCGCATCCTGGCCGAAAAAGGAATTGTCTACCGCGATATCGACATCGACACCGACGAAAAAGCCGAAGCCTTTGTTAAACAAATGAACCAGGGCAACCGCAGCGTCCCCACCATCATTTTCCCCGATGGATCACACCTGACAGAACCAGACAACCAAACCCTGACTGAAAAGTTGACCGAATTGCAAAAGACCGCCTGACCAGGCGGTCTTTTTTTGCCCCCAAAGGGGGAGAAAAAACCTGCGCGCCTTTCTTGTATACTTATCGGGTAATCTCTATCCAATCACTACCCTTAGGAGGAAACAAAAAAATGGGCCCAGAAATTTTCGTCGGCGGCGGGGTTGTCTTCACAATTATTTTCGTCGTGCTCTCTGTATGCTGCGGATTGGTAATTACCATCGCCGCCATCGCGTTACCCTTCTATTTCATCCGCAAAATGAACCAGGATAACCAGAAAAAAGCCGAGGCGCTGATGGCTACCGGCCAACAGGGCGAGGCCACCGTGTTAGCCCTGCAAGATACCGGCATGCGCATCAACGATGACCCGCGCGTCATGCTGGTGCTTGAAGTCCGCGTCCCCGGCTACCCACCCTACCAGGTACAAAAGACCATAACCCTGCCACTGATCCGCATGTCACAGGTACAAGTAGGCTCGGTCATTGCGGTAATGGCCGACCCAACCCAGCCAGCCAATCCAGACAAGGTAGGCCTGCTGCTGCGATAGAAACCAAGTCTTACAAATTCATCGCGACTCGTTGCCCAAAGTCCAAAACGGCATATAATTAAGTTAGCTGCAAAAGGATATCGATATGCCATTAATCCTCTGGGACAACGACCAATTCAGCACTCGCGTTTCCATCATCGACGAGCAACACAAACGATTGGTGGAAATGATTAATGAGTTACACGAGGCCATGCTTCAACGCAAAGGCACACCTGCCATCCGTGTCGTGTTAGACCAGGCCATTGAATATACCGTCTATCACTTTGGCACAGAAGAAAAGTTGATGGCAGAGTACAATTACCCCGGCCAGGAAAAACACCGCACCCAGCACAACAAATTCAAAGAAAGAGTGCTGGAATTCAAAAACAACCTGGCGACTACGCCAACCGTAACCCTGGAATTCTCCCATTTCCTGCGTGGATGGCTGCTCGAACACATCATGGTCAACGACAAAGACCTGGGAATCTTCCTCAATCACAAAGGCTTATCCTGACCCCAGTGCCACTCCGCACCCCCATCCGTCAACCCTACGCTGGCGGATTTTTTATTTTCCCGCACCCTTTCACCGCGGATGTGGTTTAATCATTCCATGCAACTAAGAGATATTCTTTCCAAAGCCTTTGCCGCCCGCACCGAACTGTTCGATGCCAAACACCAGTCTGCCTTCCGGCTTTTCAACGGATTCTATGAAGGCGAGCCCGCCCTGGTGGTAGACCTGTACGCCACAACAGCCGTCCTGCATAATTATGCCGAAAAACCCATCGAAGGCGTGGCAGCCGTGCGCGCCGCCATGGACTTGATCCGCCTGGAACTGCCGTGGGTACAGGCCATGCTGGTTAAAACCCGTAACGGCGGCCCACAAGAAAAACGCGGGGTGCTGGTTTTCGGCCAAAAGCCCGAAACGCGTATCGTCGAACACGGTGTGCGCTACAGTGTGGACCTGACCATGAACCAGGATGCCAGCCTTTACCTGGATACACGGCATTTGCGCCGTTGGGCCGTAGAAAACCTGGGCGGGAAAACGGTCCTTAACACGTTTGCATATACGGGGAGTCTCGGAGTCGCAGCCCGGGCAGCCGGAGCGGCACGGGTGGTACAAGTCGACCGAAACCGCGACTTCCTGAACGTCGCCAAAACATCCTACACCCTTAACGGCTTCCCTATTGAAAAACCAGACTTTATAGCCGAAGATTTCTTCCCGGCCATCAGCCGCCTGAAGCGCGAAAATGCACAGTTCGATTGTATTTTTCTCGACCCGCCCTTTTTTTCGGTGACCGGCAAAGGCAAAGTAGACCTGGAAGGCGAAAGCGAACGGCTGATTAACAAGGTCCGCCCACTGGTGAGCGACGGCGGCTGGCTAGTGGTCATCAACAACGCGCTATTCGTCAGCGGCCGCGACCTGATGGGCATGTTCGAATCGCTCTGTGGCAGCGGATACATGTCAATCGAGGCTATCTTGCCTGTTCCCGATGACTTCACGGGCTACCCCATCACACGCGTCCGCACCCCGCCGGTAGACCCGGCCCCCTACAACCACCCGACCAAAATCACCCTGTTACGGGTGCATAAATCGAAAAGCTAACCTGTAAAACCACCCCTTACCTCGATCAACTTTTACCCCTATGGACATTTCAGAATCAATCCACCTGCTAGGCGACATGCTCGGACAAGTCATTTCCGACCTCGAATCTCCGGCCGTATTTGAAAGCGAAGAACGCATCCGTGCCGAAGCCAAGGCCCGCCGCGCCGGAGATGCCGGCGCAGAAACCCGTTTACGGCAGGCGATTGCCGCGTTCGATGCCGACCAGGCGCGTGGCATCGCTTCGGCTTTTGCCACATACTTCGACCTGGTCAACCTGGCCGAGGAAAACCTGCGCATGGACATCCTGCGCCGCCAGGAAGCCGAACGCTACCCGGCCCCGGTCAAAGATTCGATTGCCGATGCCATCGCCACACTTAAAGCACGCGGCCTGACCCATGAACAAATGGCAAACTTGCTGGAGAACCTGTCCATCGAACTGGTGCTGACAGCCCACCCCACCGAAGCCCGCCGCCGCACCGTCCTGACCAAAATCCAGCGCATCTCCACCTTATTAACCCACCTCAGCCACGAAAACACCCTGCCACGCGAACGCGAGGAGCTTTCTGCCGCCCTGCGCGCCGAAATCAGCGCCCTGTGGCTCACCGACCGGGCTCGCGCCGCCAAACTGGCCGTCACCGACGAGGTGCGCACCGGTCTGTACTTCGCCGAATCAGTTTTCTGGAATGCCATCCCGGTGCTTTACGCCGACCTTGACCGCGCGCTCGACCAACACTACCCCGGCCTGCGCGCCAACCGCACCTGGTTCAGCCTCGGCTCATGGATGGGCGGCGACCGTGACGGCAACCCCAACGTCACCCGCGAGGTCACCGCCGAAACCCTGCGCCTGCATCGCGGCCTGGCCATCGAAACCCATCGCCGCGCCCTGCAAGATGTCGGCCGCACCCTGAGCCTCAGTTCCTACCGCATCGAAACCCCCGCCGAACTCAAAGCGTGGATCGAAAGCCGCCGCCCATTACCCGAACATGTCGCCTACATCGAAGAGCGCTACGTAGCCGAACCCTACCGCCTGGTCATGTCCTTGCTCGCCACCGACCTGGCCGAAGCCTCCAACGAAGACATGAAATCCAACCTGCTGCGCCAGCATCCACGCCCGGCGCGCATCGACCTGCAAACCCTCACCCGCCCGCTCGACATCATCGCCGCCTCCATCCCGACCCGCATCGCCCAAGACCGCCTGCTTACCCTGCGCCGCCAGGTAGAAATCTTTGGCCTGCATGCTGCGCGGCTCGACATCCGCGAAGATTCTTCTCGCTTAAACGCAGCCCTGGGCGAAGTGCTGCGCGCGCTGGGCCTGTGCCCCAACTTTGAAACACTCCCCGCGGCACAGCGGCTAGACCTGCTCACCCGTCTGCTCTCGTCGCCGTTACCGCAGCTTTCGCCTCGCCCCGGCATCACCCCCGAGACATCTGAAACCTGGGCTGTTTTCCAACTCATCGACCGCGTCCGCACCGTGTACGGCCCCGAACTAATCGGCCCGGTCATCATCTCCATGACCCACTCCGCCGCCGACGTGCTGACCGTGCTGCTATTGGCGCGCTGGACCGGCAGCAGCGATGGGCTCCAAATCTGCCCGCTCTTCGAATCCGTCGAAGACCTGCGTGACGCCTCCACCATCTTGACCAGCCTGTTCACATCCGACCTGTACCGCCAGCACCTTGCCACCTGTCGCGGCGAGCAAATGGTCATGATTGGTTATTCTGACAGCAACAAAGACGGCGGCTACCTGATGGCAAACTGGATGCTCTACCAGGCCCAGGAAGCCATCACACGCACCGCGCAAGAACACAACATCAAACTCACCATCTTCCACGGGCGCGGCGGCACCGTAGCGCGCGGCGGCGGCCCGGCCAATCGCGCCATCCGCGCCCAGCCCGCCGGGAGCATCAACGGCCGCTTTCGCGTCACCGAACAGGGCGAAGTAATAGCCTCGCGCTATGCCAACCCCACCCTGGCCCATCGCCACCTCGAACAAATCGCCAACGCAGTGCTGCTGGCCTCCGCACCCCAGGAGGAAAAACCCATCGCGGCCGAATGGCGCAGCGCCCTCGACCAAATGGCCTCCGCCGCATATCGCGCCTACCGAAAACTGGTCTACGAAACCCCCGGGTTCCTCGACTTCTGGCAAGCCGCCACCCCCATCGACGAAATCAAGCGCCTGCAAATCGGTTCCCGCCCCGCTTCACGTGCCGCCACGGCCGAAGTCAGCAAAATCCGCGCCATCCCATGGGTTTTCTCGTGGATGCAGAGCCGCTACAACCTGCCCGGCTGGTTTGGGCTTGGCACCGGCCTGAGCGCCGTCCACGATACCAGCCTGCTGCGCGAAATGTACGCAGGATGGCCGCTCTTCCAAACCCTGCTCAATAACAGCGAAATCTCACTTCTCAAAGCCGATATGGATATCGCCGCCCTGTATGCCGACCTGCTCCCCAACCGCAGCCTGGCTACCCGGTTGTTCACCACCATCCGCGATGAATTTGACCAGACCCGCGACTCGATTCTAACCATTAGCGGCCACCAACACCTGCTAGATGCCGAACCCTACACCCAGAACGCAGTCCGCCTGCGCAATCCCTACATCGACCCGCTAAACTTTATCCAGGTTGAAATGCTGCGCCGCCTGCGCGCCCTGCCCGACCCCAACAGCGCCGAAGCCGAGGAACTGCGCCAGGTCATTGTAATGACCATCAACGGGATTGCCGCCGGGTTAAAAAACACCGGTTAACCGCCAGGGTACGTTGCCACAGGACGCCTACCCCAAAGTGTGGTTTAATCAACGTATGCCCAATCCCATCCTCCTACGGGGCGGCGGCGACCTTGCCAGCGGCGTTGCCCTTCGTCTCCATCGCGCTGGTTTCCCCATCCTCATCACCGAACTGCCACAGCCATTGGCCGTGCGACGGGCTGTTTCGTTTTCAGAAGCGGTTTACGAAAGCCAGTGGACCGTAGAAAACATCACAGCGACCCTGGTCAATACTCGTGAACAAATTGAGGCCGCGTTCACTCGGCATGAAATTCCCGTGCTGGTTGACCCAACACTGGAAAAGTTGCGCGCTTTCTACCCGCAACCTTTCACCCTCATCGACGCCCGCCTGCTCAAACAAGCTCACCCCCCCCTGCCACAACCTGCTCCTTTCACAATTGGGCTTGGCCCCGGCTTTAGCGCCGGGCTCAACTGCCATGCTTTCATTGAAACCCAACGCGGACACACCCTGGGCCGTGTCTACTGGAGTGGTTCCGCCAGCACCGATACCGGCCAGCCCGAAGGGGACCGCCGACGGGTTTTGCGCGCGCCGGCCAGCGGCCTTCTAAAAGGTTATGCACAAATTGGCGATTCGCTCGAAACAGGTCAACTGATTGCAGAAATCGCTGGCGAAAAAATATTCGCGCCCTTTACCGGTGTGCTACGCGGGCTCATTCGTCCGGGTATCCAGGTACAGGCCGGGACAAAAATCGGCGATGTCGACCCGCGCAATCTCCGCGAGTACTGCTTCCTGGCTTCAGACAAAGCCCTGGCGGTGGGCGGCGGGGTTCTCGAGGCGTTATTAAGCAACCCGCAGGGGCAGCTATGAAACTCTCACAGGCACTCCGGCTCGAAAAGAACGCATCGATAGCCTTTGTTGGCGGCGGCGGGAAAACCTCGGCGCTGTTTATGGCCGCGCGCGAACTGGCTCCGGCCCTGGTTACCACATCCACCCACCTGGCAGCGCGTCAGGCCGAGAAAGCCGACCGACACATCCTATGGAAACCGGGCGAGCCCCTGCCGGAGGTGGAAACCGCCCTGGGTAGCGGCGTAACACTCATTACCGGGCCGCACCGTGAAGACATTGCCCGCATCAGCGCCCCCACAGAAGAACAATTCCAGCAAATCCGCTCACTGGCCGATTCTCATGGCATGCCGTTGTTAATTGAAGCAGATGGCTCGCGCCAGAAACCGATTAAAGCGCCTGCCGGGCACGAACCAGCCATTCCGCCCTTTGTAGACCTGGTTGTGGTCACCGCCGGAATGCGCGGGCTGGGCCGGACGCTCGGCGAGGACTTTGTTCACCGGCCCGAGATTTTCGGGGCGTTGAGCGGCCTCCAGGCAGGAGAAATGGTCAGCGCCGAGGCCCTGGTGCGGGTGCTGACTCATCCTGACGGAGGGCTCAAGAACATTCCAGCCGGGGCACGCAAAGTCGTCCTGCTCAACCAGGCCGATAGCGACGAACTACAGTCTCGCGCAGGCGCGATGGCTCCAGCCTTGCTCAAAAGCTACGATGCCGTCATTGTCGCCAGTGTGCAGCGTGAAGAAATCCATGCCGTGTACGAGAAGATTGCCGGGGTTGTGCTGGCCGCGGGGGCGTCGTCGCGCTACGGGCAGCCAAAGCAGCTACTCGACTATCACGGCGAGCCCTTTGTGCGCCGTGTGGCAAAAACCGCCCTGGCCGCCGGTCTTTCGCCGGTGGTCATTGTGACCGGCGCAAACGCGGAAGCCGTTGAGGCAGCTGTGCGCGATCTGCCGGTGATTTTGGCGCGCAATGAGCAATGGCAAGATGGGCAAAGCGCTTCGGTAAAAGCCGGGCTGTCGCAATGTGCCGATTCTGGCGGGGCAGTTTTCTTGCTGGTTGACCAGCCGCAAGTGACGGTGCATGTGCTCCAGGCCCTGGCAAGTCGTCACGCCCTGGGACTGCCCCCGGTAATCGTCCCGTTGGTCGCTGACCGGCGCGGGAATCCGGTGCTGTTTGACCGGGCGGTCTTCGCAGATTTTCAGGCGTTGGAAGGCGACGTTGGCGGGAGAGCCATTTTTAGGAACTATCCTGTGGAATATATCCCCTGGCACGACGAGAGCTTGCTATTCGATGTCGACAACGAGGCGGATTATCGCAAATTGTTAGCCTGGGGGGTCGATGAGTAGTGTAAAAACCGGGGAACTGGCGACGCTGGTGCTGGCCGCCGGGCAATCGAGGCGGATGGGGCAGGCAAAGATGCTGCTTCCCTGGGGCCAAACAACCGTTCTGGGGCAAGTTGTCCAAACCCTGTCGGCAGCGACCCGCGATACAGGAATGGAAATTACCGTTATCACAGGTGGGTCGCAAAACCTGGTTGAGGCGGAAGTGGCACGCCTGGCACAACAGTATCGGGTGCGGGCACTATTCAACACCCAGTACGAGACGGGGGAAATGATGAGCAGCATTCGGGTTGGGCTGGCAAGCCTCCCAATTGAGGTGGAGACTGTACTAATTGCCCTGGGAGACCAGCCCCAGCTAAGCCTGGAGGCCGCGCGGAAAATCATCCTTGCCCGAGAAACCAGCGTTTCGCGCTTAATCCTGCCAAGCTACGCCATGCGCCGAGGTCATCCGTGGCTGGTCCGCAAGGATTTGTGGCCCGCATTACTGGCCTCTGCAACGGCCCGCGACTTTTTGAAGGCTCATACAGACGAAATCTTTTATGTCGAAACCGATGCGGGCGTCTTGCAAGACCTGGATACGCCGGAAGATTATCGCAGGGGCTTGAAAGACAACCCTTAGCGTGCTATTGTGGGTGTGAGAGCCTGTTCAGGCTTTCGGGAGGTTGGCATGACAGATTGGGAACTGATGGTTGAACGCATTCAGGCCGCCATGCACGCTGTCGATAAAGTCCACGAGGCTAAAAAATCGCTGACCGAACAAGCCACCAGCGAGAAACTGGCTAAATTCCAGGCCGAGATGAAAGCGCTGGAAGACCACTTGCGCCTGATGAAACAAATCCTGGATCATGAAGATACTTATACGCTTGATGAAATTGCTGCTGCGCTCAATCGCACTTTGAACAAGGACACAGACAGCTATCACCGCATCCCCGAAATGAAAAAAGATGCTTAGACCAGCCTGAAACCATAAAAAGCACGGCGTGCGCCGTGCTTTTTAATTGGGCAGGGTGTTTATATGATAAACTTTTGCCACTCCAGGAGGCAACATGCGATACTACATCATTGTCAACCCGTTTTCAGGTCGTGGTAAGGGGGAAAAATCTGTTCCCGAAATTGAAAAATGGATGCGCGCCTACAACATTGACTATACCCTGGTACGCACGGAGCGCCCCTGGCATGCCGCCGACCTGGCCCAAAACGCCGCCAGTGAGGGCTACAACGTGGTTGTTACCGCCAGCGGCGATGGCACTTTCAACGAAACACTTAACGGACTCATGCGCGCGCGCCAGCAAGGCTTTACGCATACCGCCCTGGCAGTTCTTAGCATCGGCACCGGCAACGACTTTGCCGCCGGAGCGGGAATCCCTGGCACCCTGGAAGAAAGCCTGAAGACACTCAAAGAGAATCGCCGCCGGAAGATTGACATTGGTCGCGTTACTGTGCGCGAAGGCGAGCAATTTAGTGAGCGTTACTTTGGCAATGGCATCGGCATCGGTTTCGATGCCATGGTAGGGTTCGAGGCCATCAAAGTGCGCTGGGCAGTGGGTCTCATTCCCTACCTGATCGGCGTTATAAAAACCATCTCGTTGTATTTCAATGCTCCCACGGTGCGCTTCGAAATCGATGGCGAAAGCTTTGAACAGCCCTCCCTGATGGTTTCCATCATGAACGGGCGCCGGATGGGTGGCGGCTTCATCATGGCCCCCGATGGGGTCATGCACGATGGCTGGCTCAACCTGTGCATCGCCAGCGAAGCCAGCCGCCTGCGCCTATTCCAGTTGATCCCGCACTTCCTAAAAGGAACCCAGGCCAGCCAGCCTGAAATCCAGATGAAACGCGCCCGACGTGTCAGCGTAACCGCAACCAAGGGCAGCCTGCCTGCCCATGCGGATGGCGAAATGCTGTGTGTAGAAGGCTCAGAGATCAACGTGGAACTTCTGCCAGAAGCCCTCGAAATCATCCAGTAAAGAAGACCAAAGGGCCACCTGTGAAGCATTTTGTCATCGTCAACCCGGTTGCCGGGCGTGGGCGCGCCGCCAAACTGATTCCGCTGCTTTCACAAACCTTGCATGAACACGGTCTCAATTTTGACCTGACCCAGACCACACATCCCTGGCATGCCTCCCAATTGGCCTACGAGGCCGCCCAAAATGGATACGATGTGGTGGTCACTGCCAGCGGCGATGGCACCGCCAACGAGGCGCTCAACGGGCTGATGCGCTTCAAAATGGAGCCGGAAACAGGCCCAGGTCCCCGGAAACCGGTTCCGGCCCTGGGCATTCTTGCCATCGGTACCGGCAACGACCTGGCGGCCAGCCTGGGCATCCCTACCGGGCTGCGTGAGGCTGTTTCCGCGCTTAAGGGTGGCCGCCGCAAAACCATCGACATCGGCCGGGTGAGCGGCGAATGCCTGGCTGAAAGCCGCTATTTTGGGAATTGCGTAGGCATCGGTTTCGACGCTGCGGGTACAATCCTCTCGCAAAAGATTAAGTATGCACGCGGCATGCTGGCCTATCTGATTGCCGCCGTACAAACCATCTTCACCTATCACGCTTCGGCGCCTACGGTGGAAATTACGATCGATGAACAAATTATCGCCATCAAGTCGCTGATGGTTTCGGTGATGAACGGGCGGCGCATCGGCGGAGGTTTCCTGACCGCCCCCCAGGCCAGCGCAGACGATGGCCTGTTTGATCTGTGCATCGCAGCATCGGTCAGCCAGATGCGCATGTTTTCGCTACTGCCACATTTCATCAAAGGCACACAGGCCAGTCAGCCCGAAATTCGGATGGAACGCGGCAAAAAAGTGACCGTCACGGCGCTGCAAGGCACCCTGCCGGTTCAAACCGATGGCGAAATCCTGTGCGAGCGCGGTCGCAAGCTTTCCATCGAAATCTTCCCAACACAGTTGGATGTCGTTGGCGTTTCAGTTTAGCGCATAAATTCCCCCCAAACGCTTGTTATAATTATCACTATGAATACTCCCCTCCGCTGGTTCGTCACTTACGCCTGCAAGCTGGGCCTTGAAGTTTTATGTAAAGTTGAAAAAGAAAACTGGGAAGCCATTCCGCAAAACGGCCCGTTGATTGCCTACGCCAATCACACCGGTATGCTCGAGGCTCCGCTGGTCTTTACCCAAATGCAGCCTCGCAAAGTCACCGGGCTGGCAAAAATTGAGACCTGGGATAACTGGTTCCTGGGCTGGGTCTTTAACCTGTGGGAACTCATCCCCATCCGGCGCGGCGAAGCCGATATGGAAGCCTTACGGCGCTGCCTGGATGCGCTCGAAAAAGGTTTTATCCTGGGGATGTCGCCGGAGGGAACGCGCAGCAAAAGCGGAGCCCTGCTGCGTGCTCACGGCGGGATTGCCCTGCTTGCGCTGAAAAGCGGCTCCCCACTGATGCCGATTGGGCAATGGGGCAGCCAGCACTTCGGCTCAAACGTGAAGAAGTTTAAACGCACGCACGTCAAACTAAAGGTGGGAAAGGCCTTTTACCTTGACTCGCGCGGCGAAAAAGTGAGCAAGGAAATTCGCCAGCAAATGGCCGATGAGATGATGTACCAGCTCGCCATGCTTTTGCCCGAAGATTTACGCGGCGAGTACAGTGATCTGGAAAACGCAACGGTCAAATACCTGCGCTTTATAGAAGGATAAAATCAAACCGGGAGCCAGGCTCCCGGTTTTTGATGTTCATTGCTGGCCTGCCCGGCCCGATAAGTCAAACCAGTACACGTTTGTAGCCCAAGCCGTAAAACCCATTTTCTGATACAACCGATTGGCCGCCTCGCGCCGTGGATTGCAAGTCAGGGAAACCCCTTTCAAACCCAGCGCCTGGGCCTCGTCAAGCAGCGCATTTACCAGGGCTTCGCCAATACCTTTGCCACGCAACGTTTCATCCACAATCACATCTTCAACATGGGCGTGCACCCCGCTGGGTGTACGAAACACTCCCAGGCAGGCGGCTCCAAGTATCGGGGAAGATGGATCGGGGAAACGCGCCACAATTAATATGCTGGGGGAGGCAATTAAAGCCTCCAGCTCTGAGCGGGTTGGGATAGGTGCCCGCGTCAATTGTGGGATCAGACGCTCAAAAGCTGCCAACAGTTCTGAGGTGATGGTGGTGACACGCTCGATATGCATGTTTATTTCAACCTGTATATCGGGTATTCGCCGATCGTTTTTACCAGGACGTAGTGCTGATCGATGTAAGCCAGCACCGCCTGGATGTTCTCGGGCAGCGTCGGCCACAGGTTACCCGATTGAAACTGCTCACGACGAATGGCCGGGTCCAAGGAGGGGACCAGGTCCTGATTGACGAGGGCGCTGTCAATTATCAGGGCCGGTTTTTGGGTAGAAAGGTCAACAAAAAATTGGTCAGAAATCTGGTCGGCAAACGGGGTCTCTAAAAACAGGGGGTAAAACACGTACGCGGTGGGCGCCGGGCGGCGGGAGAGAAAATTTAGGGCCAGGCGCGCACCCCAAACCAGCACGGTGTCCTTAGGCTGTGTGTTTTCGCGGATATAGGCAGCTACGGGATGATCCATCTCTATCCCGGCCTGGCGCTCAAAAACCAGGCGCTGGAAGGACTGCCGGTATTCGGCAAGGCTCTCCAGGGATAGGAAAAGTCCCAGAACCAGGATACAGGCAGAGGTGAGGAGTATTCGGCGTTCAGCGAAACGGGAGAGGCCCAAAGGGAGGGAATGAAATAAAATGGCGGCTAAAACGGCCAGCGCCACCATCCAGGGGATTAAATAATGGTCATAACCGCGACCAGAAAGCCCGGATAAGACGATTTCCAGGGGCCAAAGGATGATCAAGAAAAGCTCCCAAGCCCCCGCACGCCGCTTTTCAACCGCCTGATTAATCACCAGCCCGTATCCCAGTAAAGCAAATCCCGCAGGGATGCCGATATGAGCCAGGCCAGTGAACAGGGTTTCCCCAAAAGTGGAGCGACCCTGGGTGATGGTTGCGTTGTAAAGGAAAGATGCGTTGATCAGTTCGTCAAAGTTGCCCAGGGAGATAAAATACAGGCTGACCAAGCCCAGGCCAAGCGCGACCCCCAACCCCGACCAAAACAGACGTTGGATAAGCGGTCGATAGTCCTTTTCGAACACCGCTGAGAGTATCCAGGCCAGCACCATGGCGGTTTGAACCCCGGCGTTGTTGGGTCGGAAGAGAAAGCTGGCAGCAAAAGTAAGCCCAATGACAAATGCGGGCCAACGAGAGCGTGGATTTTGCAAAGAGAACCAGAATGCCAGCAGGGCCAGGAAACTAAACGGCAAAGAAAATTCTTCGGTAAGGTTTCCCCCTTGTAAAATGGGGTCAAGCGCCCATAACCAGGCCAGGCTGGCGATTAGCGCGGGTAGAAACCCATAAATTTTTCGAAGAACCAGGTACGACGCAACAGCAGAAATAAATAAGGCGAAAAACTCCAAGACCCAGACGCCCCAACGAGAGCCGCGCGCCAGCCACAGTCCAAGCAAGTTGGCAAAAAAAATACCCGGGGTTTTGCTTTCCCACATGTCAACATAAACTGTATCCCCGCTCAATAGTCGCTGACCAAAATACAGATAATAGCCCCCGTCGAGGGACGGCAGGGTCAAAAGTGGGTTGGCTTGCCGCAGCACCCCCAACACTGCCAGTGCAAGGATTGCTGCGACTACCAGGGCTAGTAAGATTGACTGGAAGCGCTGCATTGTTAGCCCTGTGACATTTTTCGGCGCAACTCGTGAAGCGGCTCCATCATTTCTTCGGGCAAACGATTAATTTTGCCGAGCAATTGCGCCATGACCACCGTTTTGGCAACACTTTCGACGCGTTCCATGTGGTTTAGGGCCTCATCCAGGTCGTGACCAACCGCAATAGCACCATGATTACGAATGAGCACGATATTGTGCTCTTTGATCAGGTCACGAATGGCCAGGGCGTTATCATCGGAACTGGGCAGGGCAAAACGGGTGGTTGGGACAGGCCCAAGACCTTCGAGGACTTCAGGCAAAATATCGGTCGGGAAAGGGATTCCGGCAACCGTTAATGCTGTTGCATGGGCCGGGTGGGCGTGAATGACAGCACGCATCTCGGGGCGCTGGCGGTAAGCCTCAAGGTGCATGGGGGTTTCAGAGGAAACTTTGCGCTTCCGTTTTGTGTCCGATTTAAGGATGTTCCCATCCAGGTCAATGACCAGCAGGTCGTCGATTTCCATGCGGCCTTTGCACAAACCTGAGGGGGTGATGACAACCTTGTCGTCCCCCAGGCGGGCTGAAATATTGCCATTATTTGAAAGCAGAAGTCCGCTGGCATAGCACAATCGGCCTGCTTCAAGAATGGCCTGGCGCAAATCACGTTCGGTGGCAAAAGAGCTAAAGTGAAGACGGTTCATTTTATCCGGCCATGACCTGCAGCTGGTCGCGCGGCCACAGGCTGAGAACAATATAATATCCAACGTAGACAAACGAGGCCCAAATAATCCACTGGGGCACATTGGGATACTGCACCACACCCCAGATGCCGATGATGCCATATAAATACGAGAGGACCAGGGTCAGCCGCTTCATGCGGGTATTGCGGCTGGGGTAAATCCACTTAACCGGGACAAAAACCAGGATGTTGAAGATTGTCAGGAAAGCAAAGTTAACCCACGGGTTCATCTGCATCACCAACATATACAACACCATAATATTCCAATAAGACGGAAACCCTTTAAAGAAATAATCGTTGGTTTCGTCAGTTTTGGCATCTACCTGTGTAAACTGGTAAGCCGAGGTCAGCAAAATGGCAAAAGCCCCCACCCAGCGAAACCCATCGGGAAGCAGGTCAGCTTCTACCAGGAAAAGCGCCGGGACCACTACATAATTCAAGTAATCGAGGATATTATCGAGCAAACCGCCGTCAATGTTGGCTGCATAAGTTTTTACATCGGCCCAGCGCGCCAACATGCCATCGAACCCATCGACAAACATAGCCAGGATCATCCACAATATGGCCAAGCGCCATTCGTGGTTGAACACAGCAATTAACGCGAGCAAGCCCCAGATGGCCCCGGTGGCGGTAAACAGGTGCACCCCCATCGCCAGAGTTTTACGTACAGGTAGCGGTAAAGAATGAATTTTCATGCGTCTGCCCTCTCAACAAAGCGACTTATATGGTTGCAATTGTGGCGTATTATAACCAGAAAAATACTGGCACTTGTTTGACAAAATTTACTTATGCCCTACAGTTTTAGGCATACAGACAGAAAAAAAGCGGAATGATGAAGAACATCATTCCGCTTTTGGTATTCAGCTTCCCGGCTAGGCTTTTAGCAGCCCAAACGTCACCTTTTCGCCGTCAAAGGCATCTTCACTCATCCGGGCATCGGCCGGGGCAGGCGTAAAGAATAGATCCACGGTCAGCGTTTCACCCGTGATGTACTCACGATGGCGATGGATAGCCTCCTTGAGTGTTTCGGTAGCATCCACATACAGGCGAATGCGGTCGGCCACTTCCAGGCCGCTTTCCTTACGGAAATCCTGAACACGGCGCACAAACTCACGCGCCAGGCCTTCTGCAACCAGCTCGGGGGTCAGTTCAGTCACCAGGGCTGCCACATAAGACCCTTCTTCAGCGACGGCAAAGCCTTCGCGGGCCAGGGATTTGACTTCCACTTCATCTGGCAAGATTTCATACACCTGGCCTTCGACTTCGACCTTGAGCTTGCCTTCCGTCAACAGGGCATGGGCCACCTCTTCAGCATTTTGCGCCAGGATGGCCTTCTGCAAGAGTGGGAACTTATTCCCGTACTTCTGGCCCAACTGCTTGGGCAGGGGTTTGACGGTGTGCTGGAGCGCTTCGGTGCTGGCGTCTAGCAGGCGCACCTTTTTGACGTTAAGTTCGTCGGCCAGGATGTAGTCATATTCGCTGACGGCGGTACGCTCATTGACGTTGGCAACCGAAAAAGCTGCTTCGGCCAGCGGCTGGCGCACCTTGCGGTTGGCTTTGGAGCGGGCCGCATGCCCCAGCGAAGCCAGGCGCATGACCAATTCCATATCACGGTTGAGCTTTTCGTCCACCAGGGACGCATCGACTTCCGGCCAGGAGGCCAGGTGTACCGACTCGGGAGCCTTGGGGTCAACAGAGCAGACCAGGTTCTGGTACATTTCATCGGCCAGGAAGGGCATGGCCGGAGCCAGCAACTTGCTGAGGGTCACAAGGGCCGTGTACAGGGTGGCATAAGCCGCCTGTTTGTCAGAATCCGAGTCGGATTTCCAGAAGCGGCGGCGGGAGCGGCGCAAGTACCACGTCGAGAGCGCTTCCACAAATTTTTCAATTGGGCGGGTGCTGCCCGTGACATCATAATCGTCATACGCGGCGGTCACATTCCGGATCAGGGTGTTGAGTTCAGAGAGTAACCACCGGTCGAGATTGCTGTACGACGGATTGGATACCTGTCCGGGCTGCCAGTTATCGAGGCTGGCATAGGTCACAAAGAACGAATAAACGTTCCAGAGAGTCAGCGTAAAGCTGCGTGTGACTTCGCCCACCAGGTCGGTGGAGAAACGGCGCTCGTTTCCGGGCGGGGTGGCAGTGTAGAGATACCAGCGGAAGGCATCGGCGCCGTGGACGTTGAGCACATCCCACGGGTTGACGATATTGCCCTTCGATTTGGACATTTTCTCGCCATTGCCATCCAGGATCAGGCCCAGGCAGATGACATTCTTATACGCGACACTGTCCATCAGCATGGTTCCGATAGCATGCAGCGAGTAGAACCAGCCGCGCGTCTGGTCGACAGCTTCACAGATGTAATCGGCGGGGAACTGGCTTTCAAAGACTTCTTTGTTCTCAAACGGATAGTGCCACTGGGCATAGGGCATCGAGCCCGAGTCGAACCAGACATCGATCAGCTCGGGGACGCGCGTCATCTTCCCGCCGCATTTCTGGCAGGGGAAGTGAACGTTATCGACATGCGGGCGATGCAGGTCGAGCTGGGTCAGGTCGCGGCCCGAGAGGGTCGCCAGTTCTTCCACCGAACCGATGCAGTGTTGGTGCTTACAATCAGCGCACTCCCATACCGGCAGCGGCGTACCCCAGTACCGTTCACGGCTGAGGGCCCAGTCGATGTTATTGGAAAGCCAATTGCCAAAACGGCCATCTTTGATATGATCCGGCGTCCAGTGAATGGTCTGGTTCAACCCAACCAGGCGTTCTTTAAACTGGCTGGTGCGGATGTACCAGGCCTCGCGCGCATAATACAGCAGCGGCGTCTTGCAGCGCCAGCAGAACGGATAGGTGTGGGTATAACGCTCGGCGCGATACAGCAGGCCGCGATTGTCGAGGTCTTTCGTGATGTCAGGGTCAGCATCTTTGACGAACACCCCACGCCAGGGCGTCACATCGGGGATGAAGGTGCCATCCGGCGCAACCGTCATGATCACCGGCAAGTCATATTCCATCGCCACGCGCATATCATCCGCGCCAAAGGCAGGAGCGATATGAACGAGGCCCGAGCCGTCATCTACAGTGACAAAGTCGGCCAGGATGACGTAATGTGCCGGTTTCTCGGGCGGGAGGAAGGTAAACAGCGGTTTGTAGCGGGTGCCTTTCAGCTTCTTGCCTTTGAAAGTTTCCAGAACCTTATATTCCTCACCCCGGAAAACTTTTTCGAGCAGGGCTTCGGCCAGGATCAGCTTTTCAGAACCGCCCTCAGCCAGGGCACGCTCCACTTTGACATAGTCCACATCTTCCCCGGCCGCAACCGCCACATTGGCAGGCAAGGTCCAGGGAGTGGTCGTCCAAACCAATAGCGAGGTGCCGGGCTCATCCATCAAGGGCAGGCGCACAAAAACCGAAGGATCGGAAGCTTCGTCGTAACCCAGCGCCACTTCATGGTCAGAGAGTGGTGTGCCGCAACGCGGGCAGTAGGGGACAACTTTAAAACCCTGGTAAAGCAAATCCTTGTCCCAGAAATTGCGCAAAATCCACCAGACCGACTCGATATAGTCGTTGGTAAAAGTGACATAGGCGGTGCTCAGGTCCACCCAGAAGGCAATCCGGTCAGTCAGCCGCTCCCAATCCTGGATATAGTCAAAAGCCGATTTGCGGCATTCCTCGTTGAATTTGGCGATGCCATATTCTTCGATCTGCTGCTTATTGGTAAAACCGTGCTTCTTCTCAACTTCAATCTCCACCGGCAGGCCATGCGTATCCCAACCACCGCGGCGCGAAACATGATAGCCGCGCATGATCTTATAGCGCGGGAACATGTCTTTAAAAGCGCGCGCCAAAACATGGTGAACACCCGGTTTGCCGTTGGCGGTTGGCGGGCCCTCATAGAAAACATACTCAGGCCCACCCTGGCGCGTGGAGATTGTCTTTTCAAAGATTTTTTCTTTTTTCCAAAACTTTAGAACGCCTTCCTCAAGGGAAGGCACATCGAGCTTGGATGAGACTGGTTTAAAGGACACTTTGCACCTCCAAAATATTCGTAAGGGCGACCCTTCATAGCGAGAAGGTTTACCGGTTTGCAAAACCTTCCAGCCAGAAAGACGAAGGGACGGCGCTGAGCAGGTCACCCTTACGGCTGTTAAAACAAAAAGCTCCCGTCCACCTTGGGACGAGAGCCAAAATGCTCACGCGGTACCACCCAGCTTCCTTCAACCATCGAAGGCACTTTATGGATACGGCCTTACGGCTTATATCCTGCCCCTGTAACGGTGGGCCTCCGACTTACTTACTCCCGTTATGTGCAAACAAACGATTTCAGCTCGCGGCTCCGGAAGGATTTTCAACCTGCTTCACTGGTTTGGCTCACACCTGGCCCAAACTCGCTGACAGCTATACAGGCTTACTCGTTTCCATCATCGCCTTTATGGGAACAATTATACCCACTTTGACGTCGATGAGCAAGAAATTGCGCATTTCGCAATTGAGGCGTTATGCGCTTTCAAACGTAAATAGGGTAATCTCAGGCTTGCAGTTGAAGCGGATATTTGGCGGCGTCATTCCAATGCCGCGATTGGTGTACTGAAACATCTCCCCCACCCGGTACAACCCGGCCGGGAAACGACGCCCCATATACGGCAAGACCAACGGCCCTATAAACGGGAAGACCACCTGTCCGCCGTGTGAATGGCCTGAGAGTTGCAGTGAAAACCGCCCGGTGGCCGAACTTTCCAGCGCAAAATCGGGTTCATGGGCCAGCAAAATAGCCGGGCCTTGTTCTGGCAACAGTTTCAGCACTCGTTGCAGGTCATCGTGGCGCTCCCGAACATCATCCACCCCAGCCAGGTAAAGCACATCCTCGCCGCGCTCCAGCTTGGTCACACTGTTTCGTAACTCAAGGATACCGTTATCACGATACAAATCACGCACCACATCCACATTGCCCCAGTGGTCATGGTTGCCCATAATCGAATAGACCGGCAATTTTTTGGAAAGGTCGTTCAAGATGGGCGCCAGCTCACCCAACGTGGTCAACACTTCTGCCCACGGGTAGCCCATCACCAGGTCGCCGGTCAGCACCATCACATCCGGCTTCTGCGCCAAGGCCAACGCCAGCGCGCTATTCAGTCGCTCAGCGTTCATCCAGCCGCCAAAGTGAACATCACTGACCTGTGCCACCCTGAACCCGGAAAAACCTTTTCCCAGGCCCGGCAAGGCCAGGCTCACCTCGGTAAGCTCAATATCGGCAGGCTCAACACGGGTAATATAAAACGACCCGCCAATCCCTATCAGTAATGCTTCGAGTCCTACGATTTTGAGAACTTTCAAAAAATCTCGCCTTGTAAATTTTGGTTTTGACTTAGAATATAAATTGGTCATATAACTGTAGGAGGGTAACTTTGTTAAAAACTCTCTCGTTTCAAGATTTGGACATTATAGCCGATTGTGAACAAGCGCTGAACACCCAGGGCGGCTACACGCTAACAGGCTCTTCCGTCCGAATCCAACTACCCGAACCGCCACGCTATTTTTACCATCATGGTTGGCAATCCTGGTCCCTGGCAGCCTGGACCACGCCCCAGCCACTCCCAGAACCCCGGCCAGTCATCCTGCAACCCATGCAGTTCGACCCGGTTTACATCCATCACCCCAGCCCGCACGGTAACTGGCTCGGGGCCGTGGATTTTGCCAACGATAACGTTTTGCTGCTCGGCGCGCTCAGTCTCGATACCCACGTCCAGCTTCGTGAAGGACAATTACAGGGCTGGCACGAAGGCGCAGGTAAAAGTGAATTCTTGCCTTGCCGGTGGTTTGTCGGTTACGGCCCCGAGCAGGAAGTTTTTAAGGCTTACGCCTACCTGTTGGGGCAAACCTTTGGCACCGGGCAGGGAGCACGGCCTTACCGTGTGTGGTGCTCCTGGTATAGTCTTTATACCGCAATTGACGAACAAATCCTATCAAAAACCTTCCATGTCCTAAAAGATATGCCTTTCGATGTCATCCAGGTCGATGATGGCTGGCAAACCTCGGTCGGAGACTGGTGGGCCAATGATAAATTCCCGGCGGGCATGCCTGCACTGGTCAACGAGATCAAGGCAACAGGGCGGAAGGCCGGGCTTTGGATGGCCCCATTCATCGCGGTCGAATCATCCCAACTGTTCCAGCAGCACCCCGATTGGTTCATCCATAATGACGCCGGGCAGCCCATTTCGGCCGGGTTCAACTGGGGCGAAAGACTGCGCGCGCTCGATACCACCCACCCGCAAGTGCTCACCTGGCTGGCCGACCTGATGAAACAGGTGCGCACCTGGGGCTTTGAATATCTCAAACTGGACTTCCTGTACGGGGCGGCTTTACCCGGCAAACGCTTTGGTCCGCAATCACGTGAAATGGCCTATCGCCAGGGATTATCTGTCGTCCGCGAAGCGCTTGGGGATGCCTACCTGCTCACCTGCGGCGCGCCAATCCTGCCCTCGCTCGGGCTGTGTGACGGGCTGCGCGTGGGTCCAGATGTCGCCGCCCGGTGGGAGAGCTGGCGCGATGCACATGTTTTATGCAATCCCGGCACACCGGGGGTAAAGAATGCCATCCGCACCACGATCAACCGCCTGTGGCTTTCGCCGCTGCTCCACACCGACCCGGACGTGGCTTTTTTCCGCTCGCAAGAGACCCGCCTGGATGAAGAACAAAGCCGCCTGATGCAGGAACTGACCTACGTTTGTAATTTCAAAGCCACTTCCGACCTGCCGCAATGGCTCACCAACGAGGAGTGCCTGGCAGTACGCAAATTCCTGCTCAACCAGCCTAAAATTATTCGCACCGGGCGTTATACCTTCCTAATCGGTGACCACGAAGTAGATTTCTCGCCCGCCATGGATATCCCACTGAGCCGGGATCGATCACCTGCCACACCCATCATCCTGTGGGGCGGCGACCAACCCTGGATCATTCACCTGTTCGATCGATTTAGCAAACGCAACCTGGAAAAAATCAAGCAAAAGTTGTGAAATCAAAAGCGCGGAACCTTGTGGTTCCGCGCTTTTGATTTACTTCAGGGCAGCCAACAGGGGCCGAAGCCCCTCATCAGCCGTAAGATGAATGCGCAAGATGCGCCGGTTGCGAGCCGCCAGCGCCTCGAAATCTCCCAGCGCCTGGGCACGTTCCAGCGTGCCAAAACTCATGCCTTGCCCCGGAATGTCGATATCGTTCGAGGGGTCCCCCGTCAGTTGCAGGAATAGACCATTATCGGCCCCGCCTTTGTGCAACTGCCCGGTCGAATGCAAGAAACGTGGCCCAAAGCCCACTGTCGTGGCGCAACCCGTTCTCGCGCGAATCTGGGTGCGCAGTTCTGTCAGGGCGGCCTCCATGGCCGGGTTACGGCGCAAATAGGCATTAATGGCGATGTAATCACCGGGCCGGGCACTGGCGAGGAAGGTTGCCAGCGCAGCTTCAGCCGCTTCCGCGCCGGTAAAAATGCCCGGATTCAACGCCCCGGTAGCTTTGTATTCCGCTATTTTGGCTTTGGTGCGGTCTTTGGCGTCTTGCACATCGGGCTGGTCAAACGCATTGACCCCCAGGACTGCACAAGCCACGCCGGTGGCAAATTCCCAGCGATAAAACTCTGCCGCCAGGTCATAGGGTTCGGGCATTTCAAACACCACAACCGGCTGGCCTGCAGCCTGTAACGCTTCCAATGCCGCATTGTGCGCCCCATTCTTGCGCAGGTACACAAACCAACGGTCGTTGCCATAAGCCGAGGCATCTGCCAGCGGTTCCAGGTCTACAGGCACGACCCCTTTGCCCAGCTTGCCTGTCGATTCAGCGATGAGCTGTTCCATCCACGAACCAATCGATTCTAGCCCTGCATCGGCAACGAGGGTCAGCTTGTCGCGGCCTTCCAACGCCGCCTGTGCCATCAGCGCACCCAACACCAGGCCGGGGTTGCGTTCGGCGGGCACATCAGGCCCACACTGCGCCGACATCCACGCTGCGCGCGCAAGGAATTTTTCCACATCCAGGCCCATCAACGCCGCTGGTACCAGCCCAAAATGGGTCAGCACAGAATAACGCCCGCCAACGGTTGCATCGGCGTTAAATAATTTGGTAAAACCGCGTTCCTTGGCGAGTGTTTCCAGTGAGGTGCCGGGATCGGTAATGGCAATAAAGTGCCGACCGGCTTTGTCTCCAAAGGCCTGCTGACACTGTGCCCAGAAGAAGTCGAACATGGCGTTCACTTCCGCCGTTCCTCCCGACTTCGACGAGACGATGAACATTGTCTTTTCAAGCGGGAATTTCGCGGCAGTTTCAGCCACCTGGCCAGGGTCGGTCGAATCCAGGATGGCAAAGGTCGCCGTAGTCGGGCAAACCAGGCTGATCACTTCCGGGGCCAGCGATGAGCCGCCCATCCCCAACAACAGGAAATGCGTAAAGCCCGCACCATGCACCTGAGCGGCAAATGCTTTGACCTCCGCCAGCGCAGCGCGGGAGGTTTCTGGCAGGCCCAGCCAGCCCAGGCGAATCTTAATCTCGGCCTGGCCTTTGGGGTCATCCGTCCACAGGGTCGGGTCGATGGCCCACATCCGTTCGACCGCCTTCTTCGCAGACAAATCCGCCACACGCTGGGCCGTCGACTGCGCCAGGGCTCCCAAACGGCCTACAATCGACTGACGACGGTCTTCAACGGTCTGGAGCAAGGCCCTAAAGGCTTCGGTAAAAGCCGCAACCCCTTCTTCTTCCAATTCCTGGGTCACCGCAGACATCAGGATGCCCTGTTGCTCCAGATCAGCAATCTGCTGCCGGGCTTCTTCAATGCCAGCCAACAGCGTTTCGGCTGCCTTGCCATGATCCTTAAAGGCCTCCAGGGTGGCCGGGGGAACAGTGTTCACCGTCGCCGGGCCAATCAGGTTGTCGATGTAGATTGTATCGGGATAAGCCGGGTTCTTGGTGCTGGTGGAAGCCCACAACGGGCGCTGGAAGTTGGCCTTGGCCATCTGCAATTTGCCAAAACGCGACGCGCCAAACACACTACGGAATTCATCATAGGCCAGTTTGGCATTGGCAATCGCGGCCTTCCCGGCCAGCGGCGAACCCGCCGGAAGACGCGGGTCAATTTTGCTGTCTACGCGCGAAACAAAGAACGAGGCCACCGAATGAATCTTCTCAATATCCCCACCTGCCAGCAGGCAATCTTCCAACCCGCTCAGGTACGCTTCCATCACTTCACGATAGCGTTCGATCGAAAAAATCAGGGTCACGTTGACATTGATTCCGGCCGCAATCGCCTGCCGGATGGCCGGGATGCCTGCGCGGGTGGCGGGAATCTTGACCATCAGGTTGGGGCGCGCAAGCTTGGCCCACAACTCTTTGGCCTGGGCCACCGTTCCTTCGGTGTCATTTGCCAAAAATGGACTCACCTCGAGGCTCACGTAACCGTCTGCGCCGTCTGTCTCATTGTAAAGCGGCAGGAACAGGTCACAGGCAGCCCGAATATCTTCGATCGCCAGTTGCCAAAAAATTTGTTCGCTGCTCTGGCCCGCAATCGCCAGCGGAGCCAGGGCTGAGTCATAATCGTTCGATTTGGCGATGGCATTGTGAAAAATCGACGGGTTCGAGGTCACGCCACGAATATCACCGCGCTCAATCATCGCTGCCAACGCGCCATTCTCCAGCAAACGCCGCTGGATATTGTCGTACCAGATCGACTGCCCCAGGGCAGTCAGTTGTGAAATGGGATTGCTCATACTACTTTCTCCTAAAAAATGACTCCACCCGGGTGCAAAGGCTTAAGCCCCTGCACCCGTGAGATTAAAGTTCGTTTTCAAGCTTGCGCACTTTGCCAACTCGTCGCTTGTGCCGTTCCTGGCCGGGATCATTGCCGACAAAACGCGCGCCCAAAAAGGCTTCGAGAATCTCTCGCGCCGGTTCGGGGCCAATCACGCGCGCCCCCAGGCACAGCACGTTCATATCGTCGTGCTCCACAGCCTGGTGCGCCGAATACGTATCGTGACAGACTCCGGCGTAAATCCCTTTCATTTTATTGGCCGCGATGCACGCGCCCACGCCCGAACCACACAATAACACCCCGCGCAGGGCTTCGCCGCTCAAAACAGCCCGCCCCAGCTTCTCAGCCATATCCGGATAATCGACCGCTTCGGCGCTATCGGTGCCCAGGTCCAACGCTTCATGCCCGGCAGCGCGGATGATGTCTAGCACGGTTTCTTTAAGCGGGAAACCGGCATGGTCACAAGCGACAGCTATTTTCATTGTTTCAAAACCTTCATTGCGGTTTCAAACACGTTTTCCACGGTAAAGCCAAACTCTTTGAAGAGCCGCGGACCGGGGCCAGAAGCGCCATAGTGGTCAATGCTCACGATAGCGCCGGACTCACCGACAAAACCTTCCCAGCCCATGCTGATGCCCGCTTCGACAGCCACCCTGGCCTTTACAGCCGACGGCAAAACAGACTCACGATAGGCTGCATCTTGGGCTTTGAACAGTTCCCAGCTGGGAACCGAAACCAGGCGCACATTGACGCCCTCAGCCGCGAGGCGCGCCCCGGCATCGACAATCAACCCCACTTCCGAGCCGGAGGCCATCAGGATCAATTCAGGCTCGTTATCCCCCATATCCGCCAGCACATAAGCGCCCTTTTCGACAAAGACCGCATCTGAATACAACGAGCGATCCAGGGTGGGCAGGTTTTGGCGGGTCAAAATCAAAACGGTCGGGGCGTGATTGCGTTCCAGGGCCACCCGCCAGGCATGCACGGTTTCATTGGCATCCGCCGGGCGAATCGTCACCAGGTTGGGGATGGCGCGCAGCGAAGCGAGATGCTCTACCGGCTGGTGGGTGGGGCCATCTTCACCAACGCCAATTGAATCGTGGGTAAAGACCCAGATCGATGGAATGTGCGAAATAGCCGAAAGACGCAAGGCCGGGCGCATGTAATCGGCAAAGACCAGGAAGGTCGCGCCAAACGGCCGCACGCCGCCATGATATGCCATACCATTGACAGCGCCGCCCATCCCGTGCTCACGCACCCCAAAGTGGAAATTACGCCCAATGGGGGTCGCGTTCTGGAAAGCGGGCAACCCATCGAGTTTTGTGTTGTTGGAAGGCGCCAGGTCTGCCGAACCACCAAGCAACTCAGGGATGCGCGCTGCAAAGAAATTGAGTGCTTTGCCTGAAGCCGCACGCGAAGCCATCCCTTTGGGGTCAGCCGGGAAGGTCAGGATATTTTCCTGCCAGCCAGCGGGCAGTTCGCCGTGCATACGGCGGGTAAATTCAGCCGCCTTCTCAGGGCTGGATTGGGCCGCGGCATCGAAAACCTTTTGCCAGCCCGCTTCGAGCGCCGCGCCTCTTTCCAACGCCCCGCGGAAGAACGCCAGGACATCTTCAGGAATGTGGAAACGCGGTTCGACCGGCCAGCCCAGGTTTTCTTTGGCCAGGCGCAGTTCCTCGTCACCAAGCGGTTCGCCATGCGCCTTGGATGTGCCCTGCCGATTGGGGGAACCAAAACCAATCGTGGTGCGTACCGCAATCAGCGAAGGACGCGGGTCCGCCTGGGCCGCTTTGATGGCCGCATCAATGGCCTCGACATCGTTCCCGTCAGCCACGGTAAGCGTATGCCAGCCATAAGCCGCAAAACGCGCCACACGGTCCTCGGTAAAAGACAGGTCGGTGGAGCCATCGATTGAGATATGGTTGTCATCATAGAGATAGATGAGCTTGCCCAGCTTCAAATGCCCGGCCAGCGAGGCGGCTTCAGCAGCCACGCCTTCCATCAGGTCGCCATCGGTGACAATGGCATAGGTGCAGTGGTCGACCAGGGTATGCTCAGGGGTGTTGAATTCGGCGGCCAGGTGTGCCTCGGCAATCGCCATCCCCACCCCGTTGGAGAAACCCGCCCCCAGCGGGCCGGTCGTCGTTTCGACACCGGCGGTCAGGCCAAATTCTGGGTGCCCGGGGGTCAACGAGCCCCACTGGCGGAAATTCTTCACCTCTTCAAGCGGCAAATCATATCCAGTTAAATGCAACAACGCATACAACAAAGCCGAACCATGCCCGCCGGAGAGGATAAAGCGGTCGCGATTGGCCCATTTGGGGTTGCGCGGATTGTGGCGCAGGTGACGCGTCCACAGGGTATACGCCATTGCGGCCGAACCCATGGGCAAGCCAGGGTGGCCTGAGTTGGCCTGCTGGACAGCGTCCGCAGCCAGGAAGCGAATGGCATTAATACAACGATCTTGCAATTGTGAATTCATGGGAGCCTCTTACAAAATTGGTATGATGGCAAAAAGTCAGATTATTTTACCATGCGCTATTTTGGGATATACTTTTACTTAGGATCAAACAAAAGGAGAAACCGTGGCCACCCCATCCCCCATTCAGCAAATTGCCAGTGAAGTTTCTGCGCTGCAGGCCAAAGCCGGACGACTGCAAGACAGTGCCCGTTTAAGCCAGGTGCGTGATGCCCTAGAAGATGTCCAAACCCAGGTTAGCAGCCTGCCCATGCGCATCACTCGATTAAGAGAACGCGGCTACGCCTTTGAAAAAGACCTGGAAACCCGGGCCGCAGACCTGGCAAAACAGTGGACCACGCTCCACCCCTCGCTTGTCTCAACCGTCAACCAGCAGGCTACCAGCCTTCAGGTTGCCCTGCGACCGCTCGAAACCCAAATGAACCAGCTCGCGGCCGTTAAAAACAACCCGGCGGCGGCGCGCCCCCTGATTTCAGCGCTAGAAGCCGGTATCCACACCTTCGAAGACAAAGTCTCTGCCGCCGAACGGCTGGTGAATGGCATGTACAATGCGTTTAAAAACCAGCTATCAACCGTCGCAGGCCGGGTGTATGAAGTAGAGTGGATGCTGGAGCAACTGGCCGAAGCCAAATTCACGCTCTTGCCCACCGAAAGTGGCATTATGGCGGTCAAAGCCGTCTGGTGCCCGGATGTAAAAGAAGACAAAGATGATCCCGAAGGGGTGCTGTATCTTACCGACCAACGCGTCATCTTTGAGCAAAAAGAAGAGATTGCTACCAAGAAAATCTTGTTCATCACCACAGCCAAAGAGAAGGTTCAGGCTGTTAAATGGGAGGCCCCGGTAGCGTTGATCGAAGAAAGCAAAGCCTCGAAGCAGGGTTTGCTCAAAAACGAAGATCACCTCGACATCCGCTTTGGACAGGGTGCGCCCCTGGGGAGTGTTCACGTCCACATTTGGCAGGAAGGCAGCGAGTGGGTACAACTGCTTAACCGCGCCAAAGCCAGGGATTTCGACAAGACTCGCGCCATCGCCATCGATCCATCGGCGGTGGAAAAGGTGAAATCGGCCCCAAGCCAGTGCCCTTCCTGCGGTGCGAACATCACCCAAACTGTGTTGCGCGGTATGGATACTATCAAATGTGAATACTGCGGCTATGTGATCCGCTTGTAATCACAAGACCCATTTACAAAGGAGAATGTACTATGGCTGGTTTGTTCGGCATTCCCCTGCCGATCATTGGATTTATCTGCTTTTTGCTGGCAGGGTTGTTTATTTACGTCTGGCCCAAAGCCAAGGCCGGTTCAAAGCGCGGCCTATGGACGAACTTCATGCTGCATTATTTCCATCCGTTGGCGCTGGTTTTGCTGGGGATGGCAGCCTTTTTACAAAACCGCGACGTGACCACCGCGATTGTTACCGCTGTAATTGGCGGAGTGTTTTACCTGATCTTCCTGGTGCTGTGGGCGCGTGATTCCATTGCCGGATAGGATGGGCAAAAAGCGGCGGAACGGGCAAAATGCCTGTTCCGCCGCTTTTTTATTTGCTGCCTGACTAATATTTGGATTTGAGCTCGACCACTGGCAAGATAATCTGTCCTTCATCGGGGTCACCCACCCGGCACGTTTCGGCCGGATGACGGGCCAGCTTCCAGGCAGTGTAGGCCGCTACAATGGCATCCAGTTGCTCGGGAGTGTAGATTTGCTCCAACGGCAGCACGCCCCGCAACAGCTTGTGACGGGTCAATTCTTCAAAGAAATCCATTGGGTCGCGGATTCCAAGGCGCTGCTCGTAAAGTATCAACTGGCGTTGTAAGCGGCCTTCGAGTGTAGGGCGCGGCAAGGGGTTCTGTCCGAGCAATGCGCAAAAAGAAGCATGCGGGTGGGTTTCAAGCCAGGTATGCTCGGCCCCAGGCGCAGGATGAACCCGAAAACCCATCGCGTCAATACGGCGATAAAAATCAAAGCCCATCTGCACCCAGTTGGTGCATAGCTCGCGCCGTGCCGGGGTCATGGAAATGTTGATGCCCCGCTCGCGTAGCTGATGCTCGGCCAGGCGCATATCGAGGCTGCGACCAGAGATGCGCAGGGGCGGCAGGTTTTGACGCACATCATTATGCCGCACCAATCCCATGCTGGGGCGAGGCGGGGCATTGACGGCCAATACCGCGCCGCGCAACCCGCCCAAAAAGGCCAACATATCTTCCATTTCCCCTTCGGCCAGGGCCGCAAGACGGCCGTCTTTATCGAGCGCGGCATAAGTAAACGGCTTGCGCCCACCCGATGGGTCAACTCCGACAAAAAGGGATGTGTCAAATAAGGTCATTGTGCATCTAATCAAGTAGAATTTGGACTTTCACGATAATATAACTATAGAGGCAAAATGAATTTTGCGCAACAAAGTTCAAAAAGAGTTTTGTACGGAATGATCCTGGTCTTGGGTCTGTTCTGGATCTGGTATTCCGCTCCGCGCGGCGAGACAAACACCGGCCGCCTGACGGTTCCACAAGTAGGCTTTGTGGCCCCCGATTTCACCCTGACCACGCTCGACGGGCAGCAGGTCACCCTTTCGGCTTTACGCGGCAAAGTGGTTTTGGTCAACATCTGGGCCTCGTGGTGCGCACCCTGTCGCGCCGAGATGCCAGCCATCGAAAAAACCTATCTTGAATACCAGGAGGACGGTTTGGTGGTCCTGGCCGTCGATTCGACGGTTCAGGATGCGCTCGTTGATGTGGAAGCCTTTGTGGCCGAATACGGCCTGACTTTCCCAATCCCGCTCGATAAAAATGGTGGGGTGACGCGCATGTATCGCGTGCAATCCCTGCCCACGTCATTTTTTATTGGCCGCGACGGTGTCATTCGCGAGGTGGTGATTGGCGGGCCAATGGCCGAGGCTTTGCTACGCAGCCGGGTGGAAGAACTGCTTAAGGAGACACGCTAATGATGCCCGTCTTGCAAGTTGGCCCGCTGGCGGTACAAATGCCAGGCCTGATGTACCTGCTTGGCCTGTGGATGGGGCTTTCTCTGGCTGAAAAATTTGCCGCCAAACGGGGCTATTCTGTAGATGACCTGTATAACCTGACCTTTAGCGGCCTCGTCGCCGGGGTGATTGGGGCGCGGCTCGGGTATGTTTTTCAATACCCCGAGGCATTTATCTCGTCCCCTGCGAGCCTGGTTTCGTTAAACCCGGGCCTGCTCGACCCGTTTTTTGGGTTTGCCGCGGCGCTACTGGCGATGCTCATTTTCGGGCAGCGCAAAAAGCTGCCATTCTGGCAGACCCTGGACGCCCTGACCCCTTTGCTGGCAGTTTTCATGGTGGGTGTAGCTTTGGCGCATATTGCTTCCGGAGAGGCCTTTGGGGCCGAAACGAACCTTCCCTGGGGCATTGAACTGTGGGGCGCGAAACGGCATCCGACACAATTCTATGAGCTGGCAGCCGCCCTGCTAATCTTGCTTGGGCTGGGCTGGCGCTCGAAAGACACCACGAACCCACCCGGAACGCTTTTCCTGGCTTTTATGGCGCTTACTGCCGGGGCACGCCTATTCCTGGAAGCCTTCCGCGGTGATAGCAGCCTGGCGCTCGGCTTTCGTGTGGCGCAGGTCATGGCCTGGCTGGTGATGGCGGTCGCGTTCTGGGGACTGGCAAAGCGGAATGCGAAGCGGATTTTATAGCGAACAAACGGATGGAGCAAACCAAGAGAGTGGCTATGCGCTATGGATAAAATTTTAATCAAAAATTTGCGTGTCACAGGCATCATTGGGATTTATGATTATGAACGCACCACCCCACAAGAGATGCTGATTAACGCTACGTTGTTTACCGATATTCGCCTGGCCGCAGCCACCGATGAGATTGTCGATTGTGTTGATTATGAAAGAGCTGCGAATCAAATCAAAGCACATGCCGAGACATCAAAACGGATGACGGTGGAGGCCCTGGCGGAAGATTTGGCGCGGCTGTGCCTGGGAATCCCTGGGGTGCAGGGGGTACGTATCCGCGTAGAGAAGACCGAAGCCATTGAGTTTGTCGATGCGGTGGGGGTAGAAATCGAAAGGGGCCGCACGGATCCTTTAATGGAATGACGCTGACGGGGAGTCAGCGTCGCAAGGGTTCCGGGAGCTCGATGGGGGTGCAGGGAAAAGCTACCGGCGAAGACCGTTCCACATTTTTCCTATATTCTTAGCTGCGATTCGCCGCGAGCAATATTTTGGAGGAATTCCTCACGAGTGGCCAGGTTGGCCCGAAAAGCGCCGTGCATGGCCGAGGTGGTCATGCGGGCGTCGTGTTTTTTGACGCCGCGCATCATGGAGCAAAGGTGCATTGCTTCAACGACAACGGCCACGCCCTGGGGCTTGAGCAAATCGCGCAGGAAATCGGCAATCTGGCGGGTCATGCGCTCCTGAATTTGCAGGCGGCGGGCATACATATCTACGATGCGCGGAATTTTGGAAAGCCCTAAAATTTTGCCATCTGGAATGTAGGCGACATGGGCGCGGCCAATAAATGGCAGCATGTGGTGTTCACACAGGCTGTAGAACTCGATGTCGCGAACCAGCACCATTTCATCATACTTGACTTCAAAGATGGCTTCGTTGATGAGTGCAGCCGGGTCGGTATGATAGCCCGATAACAGTTCGGCGTACATGCGGCCAACGCGCGCAGGGGTCTTTTTTAAGCCTTCACGGTCGGGGTCTTCGCCCACGGCTTTGAGAATTTCTATAATCGAATTTTCAATGACCGGGAAATCAAATTTTTCTAGCGAGGCGGCTTCAAGAAACGCATCGTCAAAGTCTTGAGTATCCATGGGTTCTCCAAAAAATAGACTGGCCTCTGTACGAGGCCAGTCTATTTTACCTAATAAAGCGGTTTGATTTAGCGGACAAGCGGCTCAATCAAGCCGTAAGTGCCGTCACGGCGGCGATATAACACGTTCACCGCGCTGGCTTTGGCATTGTAGAAGATAAAGAAGTTGTCGTGCCCAAGCAGCTTCATCTGTTCGATAGCTTCTTCTTCCGCCATGGGGATCAGGTCAAAGCGTTTGCGGCGGATGATGACGGGCGGTTCTTCGGCTTCGGGCTCAGGCAGGGGTTCAACATCGGGGGCCACTTCGGCAGCCGATTTTCCATCTCCGCGCCCGCGCTGGTGTTTTCCTTTAAAGCGGGCCACCTGGCGAGTGATTTTGTCGAGAGCGATATCCATTGCAGTACGAATATCATCGGCGCGTTCTTCTGAACGAAGGAGAAGATTTTTACCGCGTACAGTAATCTGGGCAACATACCGATCGACGGCGCTGCGAGCCGTTTTGAGATGGGAGAGATCTACGCGAATTTCTTCGATAGCGCTCAGGTGACGGTCTAGCTTTGCCACCTTTTTGGTGACGTGCTCGCGTATGCGATCAGTCACTTCTATTTCACGTCCTACAATCTCCAGGTTGTGTGCCATAGTGTCTCCTTTATAGGGGATATGGGATATTCGCTCATCAGGACAATGAGCGAACCGGAACAGACGCGGGTACAGAGTCGAGGCCATATTTGTGGATGGCCTTTGCAAGGGTAAGCGCGTAAATCTTTTGTGCACCGGAGGAGAGTAAAGCCTGCGAGGCTGCGCTGAGGGTCGAGCCGGTTGTGGCAACATCGTCCATAAGCAAAACCGTCTTTCCCTGGAGCCGGGCAGAGGAGGCCTGGAAGGCTCCCTGAACATTTTCACGTCTTTCCACAGCGCTCAATCCGACCTGTGAGCGTGTGTGGCGGGAACGTCCCAATGCCCCGGGGAGATATTCCCAGCGAAGATACTTAGAAAGTGGTTGAGCAATCAATCCAACTTGATTATAGCCCCGTTCTTGCAATCTTTGTCGGCTTAACGGAATTGGTATGATGATATCAATTTCCCAGCCCAGGCGCTCAAGGTTTTCTGCAAGAAGGGGCGATAAATCGCCACCCAGGCCATAATTGCGTTTATATTTCATTTGGTGCAAGGCATTACGGATTGGGCCGTTAAAAACAACACACGACCTGAGAGCCTGGTAGGCAGGTCGTGTTGTTTCGCACCTGGAGCAAAGCCCGGGTTTGGGCAGGGGTTCACCACAAATTTCGCAAATTGGATCAGGCACAGGTTCAAGCTTTCGCTGGCAATCGGGGCACCAGCGATAACCTGGTTTGTTGCATCCGGCACACGCGGGAGGAAAAAGCAAATCCAGCCCGCTCCAAACCAGTTGTTGGAAGCGATAGGACAGGCCGGGTTTTCGTTTCAAGAATTATCCGCCAAAAATGGAGGATTGCATAATCCGCAAAACTGCTGGGGTCATAAGCACAATAAAAATAGACGGGAAGATAAAAACAATCATGGGGATAAGCATCTTAACCGGCGCCTGGTGGGCCAATTCTTCGGCATACTGGCGGCGACGCATACGCATCTGGTCGGCCTGAATACGCAGAATCTTGGCCATACTGACGCCCAGTTGCTCACTCTGGATAACCGCCGCAACAAAACTGGTCATCTCTGCCAAGTCAATGCGCTCAGACATTGTCTTGAGCGCTTCGCGGCGCACCTTGCCAAGTTGGATTTCACGAATAGCACGTGCAAAGGCCATCGAAAGCTCGTTATCCCATTTTTCTGCTACATTAGACATGGCGGCGTCGAAACCCAACCCAGCTTCCACACAGATGGTCAACAAATCGAGAGCATCTGGCATGGCTTTGCGAATCTCGAGCTTGCGATTTTTGATTTGCTCGTCTAACCAAAGCTGGGGGAAGAAGAAACCTATTGCCGCTCCGATCAATCCATATAGCAAGGCCCGCGAAAATGGGACAGCCAAGATGGAAAACGTAAAGACCCCAACCGCCAACACAGCAAGCACCCCGGCAGCCACAAAACGGGTTGCCAGGAACATAGGCGCATCGATAAAACCCGCCTTACCACTCAACTCCAATTTGCGGGTGGTCTCCTGTAAGGCATTCTGGGGGGTGTTTTTAGCGGCAAATTCGCCAAAGCTGCGCAAAATCGGATAGACGACGCGTTCAGTAAACGGCTGGGAAAGTTCAATTTCATCTAACGAGATCGCTTCGCCGCGCTGGGAAAACTCATTTAACCGGGCCGAAAGCGGGTCGTTATCGTGCTTGGGCATTTTCTGCCCAACATAAATTAGCGCAGCTGCGACGCCAATGATGAACAGGATAATCAGTAAGATGGTAAGTGACCAGGTTTCCACACTACACCTCAATATCTGCGATCTTCATCATGACAAAGTACCCAATTGCAATCATGACGATGCCAACGGCCAGGGCGCTTCCACCGCAAACCAGGTTGTTGAAAAACTCACCCATATACTCGTTGTTGATAAACCACAATAAAACAAACACAACAAAGGGGACTGCCGCCAGGATGCGGCCCGACATAACCACCTGGGAGGTCATAACGCGGATTTCGCCTTTGATGCGAATGCGCTCGCGGATCGTGAATGCGATTGTGTCGAGAATCTCGGCCAAAGGGCCACCAACTTCACGCTGAACGTTGATGGCTGTAATCACGAAATCGAGGTCTTCGCTGGGAATACGGCGAATCAGATTGTCCAGGGCCTTATCCATCGGAATACCAAGCTGCATTTCCTGCACCACACGCCGAAACTCATCGCTTATGGGCGGCGGCATTTCCTTGCTGACCGCTTCCATCGCCTGCATTGTAGAGTAACCAGCGCGCAGACCATTAACCATCAGGTTTAGCATGTCAGGGAGTTGCTCGCTGAATTTGCGCAAACGATTACCCTGCTGGGTACGCACATAAATAATCGGTAAGGCAATCCCAAACACGATCCCAAGCACCATCGAGAAAAACTTACCGATGATGTTCTGCCCGCCAAACAGGAAGGCTATTACGCCCAATGTCCCGGCGAGAATAATGATGAAAAATATAAACTCACCGGCCTTAAACTTTAAGTCAGCGCGGGCGAGGCTTTTTGCAATCCGGTCGCCCAACGAAGATTTCTCGACTCTTTTATTGACCCAATCGGTAAGCGCTTTCGATGATTCGTCCGGTTTTTCATCTTTTCGATCGCCCTCAAGATAACGCCCCAGGCGGTCTTCAACCAGCGTACGTTCGCTGTTTGAAGAGATAAATACGCCGATGGCAATTAGCGTCAAGAGGACAATTGTGCTGATTAAGAGAATCCCGAGTGGAGTCATCATATATTGTCACCTGGCCTGGGCGGGTTAATAACGCCGGCTACTCCCCACGCCAAAGATGGTCGGAGGAAGATGAATTCCTGCCTCTTCGATTTTTTCCATAAACTTTGGTCTGAGGCCCGTGGGGCGCAAACGCCCCATAATTCGTCCGTTTTCCATGCCGGTTTGCTCGAAAACGAAAATATCAGTGGTGGTAATGACATCGCCTTCCATGCCACTGACTTCAGTAATATTTACAACTTTACGCGTACCATCACGCATGCGTTCCTGGTGACACACCAGGTCCACAGCGGCTGAAATCTGTTCACGGATAGCGCGCACTGGCAATTCCATACCTGCCATGAGAGTCATAGTCTCAAGACGAGATAAAGTATCGCGCGGGCTATTGGAGTGCGCAGTGGTCATGGACCCATCGTGACCAGTGTTCATGGCCTGGAGCATGTCCAGGGCTGCCTCGTCACGAATTTCCCCTACAACGATCCGGTCAGGGCGCATACGAAGGGCATTCACAACCAACTGGCGGATCGTAATCTCACCGCGGCCTTCGATATTTGCAGGGCGAGATTCCAGCGTCACAACATGTTCCTGGCGCAACTGGAGTTCTGCCGCATTTTCAATGGTCAAAATTCGTTCATCAGCCGGAATAAACCCAGACAGAACATTTAGCAAGGTCGTTTTTCCTGAGCCGGTACCGCCTGAAATAACAATGTTCAAACGTGAAACGACACATGCTTTCAAAAATTCCACAGCCTCGGGCGTAATGGAACCATACTGAACCATCTGCTCAATGGTGATTGGTGTCTTCGAGAATTTACGAATGGTCAGCGTTGGCCCCACCAGGGAGATTGGGGGAATGACCGCATTAACGCGAGAACCATCTGGGAGACGAGCATCTACATAGGGGCTCGCCTCATCAATACGGCGTCCCAATGGAGCAACAATGCGATCAATGATCCGCATGACATGGTCGTTGCCCTCAAACGTGACCGGAACACGTACGATCTTGCCTTTTCTTTCCACATAAATGTTCTTTGGCCCATTAACCATAATTTCGGTGATGGACTCATCATCCAGCAAGGGCTGCAATGGACCAAAACCCAGGATTTCGGCAGTAATCTGTTCAAAGAGCCGCTGCCGTTCTGGCCTGGAAAGAACAATGTTCTCTTCATTCAAAATCTGCTCGAACAACTCCATAATTGTCCGGCGAACTTCTTCCGTTTTGGTAATGTCCATGGAGGGATCAAGCTCAGAAAGCAACTTATTCTGAACGCGGGTTTTCAAATCGAAATAAGTGCCCGCCTGTGGGGTCGTATTAGGTGCACTCACCCGGCGCGCCTGCAACGAAGACAGACCTCCACCCTGTTCCCCTCCGGCAACGGATGGGGCGGGCGAGGAGGCAGGTCTTTGCTGTGGCTGATCCGAACGGCCCTGACCTTGTTCAATGCGCTTTAAGAGAGACATTTTTCCTCCTGCATAACGATAAAATTACTCGAGTTTAGAGAGTTGCGCGCGTATCGTTTCGGCAAGAGTAAACACTGCTCGCGAAACCGCTTTGGTTTTATTGTCAATCATAAACGGGACGCCACGATTTACTGCCGGGATAACCACAGCTTCCTCAAGCGGAATCACTCCAACGATTGGCTGTTTCAGGTTATCCCCCACCCGTTCTGGGGTAATTGTAATACGCTTATCGTATTTGTTCATGACAAAGCAAATTCTCTCACGCGAGACGTTGAGATTATGCAACAAATCCAGAAACAAACGTGCGTTTTTAATAGCCGGAATATCCTGTGTCACAACCAGCACAACCAAGTCACTAACATCCAAAGAAGCAAGAGCAATATCGTTCAAAACGTGCGAGGCATCAATCACAACATATGCATAAATCTGCCTGAGGTACTTAATCAGGCGGGAAAACTGATCACTAGAAACATGATCCGCCTGTTCGGGCCTGGCCGGAGCAGCCAAAACACGAATTCCAATAGCAGCAGGCTTAATCATGACACCTTCAACCACATCGGGGTCAAGCTCATCAGAGCGGGGGGCAAGATCAAGGATGGTATTTTTGCCTTGCTCGTTCAAAAAAACTGCCACATCGCCAAATTGAAGGTTGCCATCCACCAAGGCAGCACGAGTTTCATCATTATGCAACGTGATCGCCAGATTGACCGCCAGGGTGGTCACTCCCGTACCGCCTTTGGGGCTATACACCATAATCACTTTTCCGCCGCCATAAGCACTGCCTAATGTGGGTTGAGCGCTTACTACAGCAGCAGACATTGCTGCCGCTTGAGCAGATTTTGCCCGCTCCATTTGCGCCATTTCCCCAGCACGACGAACAGCGGAAATTAACTCATCGGCCATGGGCGGCTTGGTCAGGAAGTCCCTGGCACCCGCCAGCATGGCGCGGCGCATATAGTTGGGGTCACTCTGCACAGAAAGGATAACCACCTGAGCAACCGGGTATCGCTGCCGAATTGCTTCAGTCGCAGTAATGCCATCCATATCTGGCATGTTAATGTCCATCAAGACAACATCGGGCTTAACTTCTTCAGTTACCTGAATTGCCTCTTTTCCTGAACGAGCCGTGCCAACAACTTCAATATCTGCTTCAAACTGTAGGAGCTTACGAACATTCTCTCTAGTTTCCGCAATGTCGTCTACTACAAGAACACGAGTTTTTTCCGGCATGTGACCGTCTCCAACGCGATTAGATGATGTTTAGGGTTTACGGTGCAGGAGCCGGGGTTGAGATAAGAAGGACTGGCTCTGGCAATTGATTGGTAGCAGGCTGCATGGCATAGGGCAATTTGGCAGGAACCGGAATGGCATATTGACTAAGCAAATACTGTAACGTTGCCGCTTCAGTTTCGATACGAGTGCTATCATCCGGCGCACGCAGAGTAAGCGTAAATTTAGCTCCGCTATACATTAAGTAAGTCAATGCAACAGCATCTTGCGGGGTAACAATTAAAGTGATCACGGTAGGTCGCACAACAGGAGCCGGAACCGGGGTGGGTTGACCTTCAACAGGGGCCGCCGGCTGAGCAGGCGTCGTAGCAGCATCGGAAGGCGGGTCGAAGAAACCTACGCGAAGAACCTGCACATCCTGAACTATCATTTGCGAAACCATACGCGGGCGCTGCTGTTCGGAAGGAACAAGATAAAGGGCCTGATTTAGAGTCGGATCCAACTCAGCGCGTCCCTGGGCAGAACCGGCGCCCCCTGAGACAATACTGGCAGAGAGGACTGGCAAAGTATCGGGAATAAAACCGGTCCCCGTCACCTGGGCTGTGTAATTGGGCAAAGCACTTTGGAAAGAAGAGTCCACATCTACAAAAAGCGTGGTCACAATTACATTAACGCGATCGCCGTCTTGGATACCATACCCCACCGAACTCTGCCAGTTAAGCGGGATCGTAACCGCCACAAGTCCGGGCTGGATCACTTTTGCCGCATCAGAACCAGGCTGGTTCAGACCTGGGCGATCGGATACCATGTCTGTGGTAATGGGCAAACCCTGGGCCAGGGGATAAACCGCAAACTTACCCACCACCTGCTGGATATCAGTAACCATCTTTTCATTAAGCTGGGTTTGGGGGATCTGGATAGTTGAGAGTGCTTCAGCCACAATTTCGCTATCGCGATTAATAGGCTGGGCCGCAACTACAATTGAAACCGCCGGAGGAGTGGGAGACACCTCGGCAGCAGCACCTCCAAATGGACTATTGGGTCCTAATAAAAGGAACGCCGCTGCAATTAAAATTACAATCACAATCACCAAGAAAATCAAAATGCGACTTCCGCGTCTCATAGCACTCTCCTTTGTTTCATTGCTTATTTGTTCTACATTATTATACGATTATACAGTAAAAATGCCGCTTAGAATTATTACACAGTAATAGTAAATAAGTAGGACTCCATCCGAAGATGGAGTCCTGTTTGGCCTTAGCATGAAAGAACTAGAGGCTGCTGTTGATTGTCGAGAAAACGTTGCGGATGAGCGGACCCATGATCGTCAACGCAGCAATAACAACGACTGCAACCAAAACAAGAATTAACGCGTATTCAACCATACCTTGGCCCTTTTCCTTCAGAGCGAACATCATATGTTTTCACCTCCTTTCCGTTCAAAAGATAGACTCGACTAAATCGAAGTCAATTTGATTATATATGAATATAAGTAAATCTTTCCTAACAGTTGCGTAAACACACACGAAGAACTCAAACCGGTTTTGTAGGGATGGAGAAAGTAATCCGGGTCCCCTTACCAATCATGCTGTCCAGTTCAAACGATCCACCCAGCATTTCCACTCGGTCACGGATCAAATTCAGGCCCAGGCTGTTCCCTTGAGTCAAAATTTCTGTATCAAAGCCCCGGCCGTTATCATCCACAACGACTTTAACCGAGATATCGCTCATATCAACCATAACTTTCAAGGAGGTCGCCTGGCTATGACGGGCAGCATTCCCGAGCAATTCCTGCAATGCGCGGAAAATCATCACTTCGATATACGATTCAAGCCGCCGCTCCTGGCCCGAGACAATAACTGTCACTTCGAGGCCAGTTTGTTCCTTAAAAGTGTCCGAATAGCGTTTGATGGTGGGAACCAGCCCCAGGTCATCCAGCATCATCGGGCGCAACTCAAAGATAAAGTTACGCACCTTCTGGAAAGTACCCATCGCCGACATTTTTAAGTTGCTTAGTTCCTCACGCGCCTGGGCTGCATCTACATCTAATAGCCGCATCGCAATTTCTGTCTGGAGGATAAAGTTTGAAAGCGCCTGGGCCGGGCCATCGTGCATTTGACGTGAAAGCCGCTGCCGTTCCGATTCCTGTGCCTGAATAATGCCCTCAATACTGGTGGCTGCGCTTTTGGTCATCCCGCCCGTATTCTCCTGGCGATTCTCAATTAGCGCCATGACCTTTTCGAGCGAGTTACGGTGCTGGGTTAAGTGAGACTGATCGTTTTGGAGCTTTTCAAGCTGTCCACGCATCACAAACAAACGCTGGAGAGCATCCAGTGCAGAGTCGTAAGCCATTTTCAGCTCTTGGAGGGATACATTCCCACCCTGAGCCTGAATTTGCTGCAAATGAGCGGTAATGGCGGCATTCCGCTGCGAGAGCTTATTAACTTCCACCTGGCTTTGCTCAAGCATCAGGGTCACTTCACGTAAAGACCGGTTGGTTTCATCCAACTCGGTCTGTATGCTTTGGTGAGCGTCTTCCAAAGGATTCGACTGCTCTGCGGCGAACGCCATAGATTACTCCTGGGTGCGAATTTCGTAATTCAGTTTTACCCAACCACGTTTCAAGGCGTAGACAACCGCCTGGGTACGGTCTTCAACCCCGAACTTGCGAAGGATCGATGTAATGTGATTTTTCACTGTTTGATGACTAATTCCTAACAGGGCGGCAATCTCTTTATTGCTCTTCCCTTCCACAACCAGGACCAGCACTTCCATTTCACGGTCCGATAGAGGGTGGAAAGGACTTCCTGGTTCGCTGTAAGATCGCCTGGCAGAGTCGAGCTGGCGTTCAAGCCATGCTTCAAACTCCAGCTTGGTCATAACCAACTGGCCCATGACGTACTTGCCAGCCGCCACATGAAAAATCACATCGGTTAAATCATCTGGGAGAATGTCTTTCGAGCGAAAGGCTGCAGCACCGGCAATAGCCGCATGCAACATTTGCTCAGCATCGTCATAGGCTGTCATCAAGATTACCCGCGTGGGTATTCTCTCAGTTGTCAACTCATGAGTGATTTGCTGGCCATTCATACCGGGCAAGTTTATATCGACTACAGCAACACGAGGCCTGAGCGCGGAAATCAATTCAAGCCCCCGGCTCCCATGAGATTCTTGACCAACAACCTTCATACGCGGGTTGATGGACAAAGCATCGGCAACGCCCTGTCTGAACAGGGGATGGTCATCTACGATAACGAGGGTGATTTCATCCATGAGTTTTTCCAACCAATCGTTATGAGTATAGCACAGGTATGAAAGGGAGGCAATTAATTAAAACATAATCATTGCATCACAAACTGTGGTCTAAATCAATAAAAACCTCCACATTGAAAACGGTTATAATTTTTGTTTGCCGGAGTATTCAACCCTTGCTAAGCAAACAAGATATTTCCCTGACACAAAAAGCTCTCCTCACCCTTATAAGCAACTTGCTCGTACAGGCTGCCGAGTTTCTAACCGGCTTCTTGATTACGCCATTCATCATAAGGGGGCTGGGACGCGAATTATACGGAGCTTGGGGGATGCTTTTGCAAACGATTGGATATTACGCAATGAGCGATTTAAGGGGAACCGCCACGCTACGTTTCTTATTAGGTTTAAAACAACACGACAACGACTGGGATGCCAAGAAACGGCTGATTGGCTCCATGCTTATTTTGTGGGCCCTGACGCTCCCATTAGCCATTCTCGTAGGGCTTGTCCTAATTGGGCTCGCACCACAAATTATCCGTGTCTCGGATGTTAACATCGCCGCTTTACGCATTGCGCTGGCCGTTTTATTGGTGAACTCTCTTCTAGATAGAATTCTCACCATCCCAATGCAAATCTTACGCGCACAAAATATGGATTACGCCGGGATGGGAATTAATACACTTACAGTTATGACCGGAAGCCTATTGAGTGGGCTCGTAATCTGGCTAGGGTGGGGTTTAAGCGGGCTAGCAGTGGCTACCATGTTTAACGTATTACTGGTAAGCGCTGGTCGTTTTTGGGTTGCCCGGAAGGCCTTACCCTGGATCGCAATAAAATTGCCCAATCGAGAAGAATTAGTACATTTTTTACGAACCAGTGGTTGGTTATTCCTATCTGGCGTGGCGGGATTGCTTGTCTATTCAAGCGATGCCTTAATTGTCGGCATAGTACTGGGACCATCTATTTCGGCAATATACGTCGCCACCGGCATGGTTATGAGAATGATTGGCGAACCTCTTTATCAAATTGTCAGTTCTGGTAATGCGGGGTTAGTTGGCCTCTGTGGACAGAAAGATTGGGAGAGGGTCGCCAAAGTTCGAGAGGAAATGTATTTTCTCCTTTTCTTCTTTATGACCATCCTGGGGACCGGTGTTATAGCTCTTAATAAAGCCTTCCTATCACTTTGGCTCGGTGCAGATTTTTACGGCGGGAACCTGCTTACAATCACCTTGGTATTGGCCTTGGTATTGCTTTACATCTCGCGCATCGATCTTGTAATCACAGATGCGATGCTTTATCTGCGCGAAAAAACGTGGATATACTTTATCGCAGGGCTTGCCGTAGCAATCGCAGGGCCAGTATTATCAAACTCTTTCGGTCCGGCGGGAATGGCAATTTCTGTAGCAATCGGAAATTTGATTTTAGTAACCTCTTGCTGGATTCTTATCCACCGAAATTTAGGCAAGCTGAACATCACCTTGCTTGGCAAACTTATACGCCCGGTCGGCATAATGGTCATCTTTTTTACGCTAGCAAGCATAGCTCAAAGCAAGATTGACTCTCTTGATTGGGGTATGTTCTTCGCGATAAGCGTAACGATCGGGTTACTAACAGTTCTTGGAACCTGGTTTCTCGCCATGCCCTTATCAACGCGCCAAAGCATCATTGAACGCCTACAATATAATATTCCCCTATTCAGAACAGAACAGAAAAAATGAGTTTAACCATCGCCCCGCTCAACCCTGATGTAAATTCTTCAAGCTTCATCTCTTATCGTCGCTTATGGCTGGATACTTGCCTGGAATATTACAAACCTGCTATGCGTGGAGTTGTGATAGACCTGGGTGGCAAAGCTATACAAAAAAGAGGCAGTTTTCAGCCCCCCGAAGATCCGGCAACTTCTTGGTTTTATCTCAATATTGCGCCCGAAATTAAGCCAAACGTTCTGGCAGATGTAACAGCTGTCCCAATGCAAAATGATTGCGCAGATTGCATTCTTTGCAACGAAGTCCTTGAACACCTAAAGAACCCGGCGGATTGCGTACAAGAAGTACGCCGACTTTTACACAAAGGCGGCATAGCTTTTATCTCAGTTCCTTTCCTATACCCAATTCATGCCGACCCGTATGATTTTCAGCGCTATAGTGCGGATGGGTTACAGCATTTATTTCGAGACTTCTCCTCTGTAGAGATAACCCCTATGGGCGGTTTCCCCGGAGTCGTAGGAATGTTCTTGGAGATTGGCCTGGCTGGAATCACCGGCCAAAGAATGCAACATAAACTTTTGCGGCGAGGCATAAGGGCGTTATCTCGCGGGCTATATACATACGATTTAAGCCATCCAACTCAGCCGGAAGCATGGCAAAAATTTACAACGGGATACTTCCTAAAGGTGATCAAATGAATAAAGATGGAAATCGGCGAGTTGAAAATGGTCGCCTTAAATTGACCGATTTTATCCCTTACTTTAAGAACAACCTCGGACACATGCTCATGGTGGTAGCGGAGAAGCCGTGAAAATACAAGGTCTGCTTCGCTATGGGGTTCGATGGCTTAATGATTTTTCGACACGCATAGCCAGCGAATTCCAGCGCGCCGATTTGTCTATATTCCACCAATTCGCCCCGCCACCAACAGGCGGAGGGCACCAATTTCTTCGCGCTTTATGGGCAGAAATCAATAAACGCGGCCTGAGAGTAGAAAATAACACAATTTCACGAACAACTCGCGCATGTTTATTTAATTCATTTAATTTTGATGAATGTCGCTTAAACCGTTTACATCGTTCGTCGACCCTTTACGTTCACCGAGTTGATGGACCCGTTGATTTATATCGTGGAAGAAGTGACCAAACTGACCAAAACATATGGCGTGCAAACCAAAAGATTGCTGATAAGACCATCTTCCAATCCAAATATAGTTTTGAAAAACATCTTGAATTGGGAATGGATTTTAAAAACCCGGTTATCATCTTAAATGCGGCAGACCCAGCTATTTTTTCCAGGCAAGGTAGAACATCCTTCTCCCGTGATCGAAAAATCAAAATCATTGCATCCAGTTGGTCAGATAATGTCAACAAAGGGGCCCCCTTCTATCAATGGCTAGATGATCACCTGGACTGGACACTGTTTGATTTCACATTCGTGGGTCGAAGCCCAGTAACATTTAAGAATATACAAGTCGTCGCCCCTGTGGATTCTCCTGGAATGGCCAGCCTGTTCCGCGCCAATGATATTTACATCACAGCCAGCCGCTACGATCCCTGCTCTAACTCGCTTATCGAAGCCCTGACCTGTGGACTGCCCGCGCTCTATCTTAATAGCGGCGGACACCCTGAAATTGTAGGACAAGCTGGTTTTGCATTCGATAGCGCAGAAGAAATTCCAGCCCTGTTAAGTCGTTTAGTCAATGAATATGAAAGTCGCCAACAAAAAATCTCTAACCCTGGCATTAGCGAAGTAACAGAAGCCTATCTCAAAGCCCTGGAACTAACCTAGATGATAAAACGATTACTTCGCACACTCTATAAATCATCAATTCAACTTGCATCTGCAAACTGGAAGCCTTATTCTCACTTAATTATTGCCGGAGATACTGCGGGTTGGGTCTTAGATTGGGAAATGCGCGAACTCAGTACTATTGCCACCCGGCTAGGCATCCAAACAGCTTCTCAAAAATGGCAACACAGCACAACCCCGCAAAGTATTTTTTTTGCAAGCCAATATTTTTTAAACGAAAACGCATGGCTATCTTTACCCCACCGGATTGGATTTGCATACTTTCACGGTCTCCCTAACACTGGCGACACAGGGTTCGATAAAGTTTACTCGCAATTAGTCCAACATCATAATCGCATCAACCGTATTCAAGTCTCGCATACCGAAATGCAGAGAGCGGTTTTGCAATCTGGGATCGATCCCGAAAAAGTATTTCTGATTCCTATTGGAGTCAATTTAGATTTTTTCCATTACCAAAATACACGACTTCGGCACTTGCTACGAAAGCGTCTAGAAATTCCAGATGATGCCTTTGTGGTTGGTTCTTTTCAAAAAGATGGGGTGGGATGGGGCGATGGGATGGAGCCCAAGTTGATCAAAGGGCCTGATATTTTTGTAGAAACCCTGGCCCTGGCGCGCAAATCTATTCCTAATCTTTTTGTGTTGCTGACTGGACCAGCTCGCGGATATGTGAAAGAAGGTCTTAAACGAATAGGAATCCCCTTTCGCCATCTTTATCTGAAAAATTATCCAGAAGTAGGCGAACTCTTCTCTACGCTTGACTTATATTTAGTCTCCGCCAGACAAGAGGGTGGACCAAAAGCTATTCTGGAGGCGATGGCTTCCGGGGTGCCGCTGGTAACAACCCGGGTAGGGCAGGCTATGGATTTGGTACGTCATGGTCAGAATGGCTGGATTACGGAAGTTGGTGCAGTCAACGAATTAGAAAAATGGGTCACTTACGTTTATGAACATCAAGGAGCTATCCAGACGGTTCTGGAAAATGGCCGAAAAACAGCAGAAGCCAATACATATACATCGCAAACCCATCTTTGGAAGAAGTTCTTGAAAGGATTTGTCGAATGAGAAACTTAAAAATGTTTGTGCGCAGATTATTTGGCCAGGCTATCTACTTCCTGTTACCCCGCTCTTTACGTTCAGGTATTATTAAAGCGATGATGATTGCGGAAGAACAGGCTGAGCCAAAAGAATCCGTTAAATGGATGTTGGGAGTCTATGATTATGTAGCCGTTGCTATTGACATGCAATCAATTCGCTGGGGTGGAGGAATTCACAAGAAACATGAACTGATGGATGGAATACACGAGTTTTTCTACTCAAGAATCCCTCAACAGGCCAACGTTCTCGACCTTGGTTGCGGTCGAGGAGTGGTTGCCAATGCGATTGCGAGTCACTCAAACGCAAATGTCACTGGCATTGACCTTGATAAAACATTAATCGACTTTGCTCGAAGCAAATATAAAAACCCTAACCTAACCTTTTTACACGGCGATGTATTCAAAGATATTCCCGAAATCGAAAAGGTGGATGTCATTGTACTTTCCAGTGTTTTAGAACACCTAAAAAACCGCACAAGCTTCCTGCGTGAATTAATCGAAAGATTTAATCCAAAAACCTTTTTAATTCGAGTGCCGACCCTTGAAAGAACGCACTACGTAGCACTAAAAAAGGAACTCGGACTAAGTCCTTTTATTGACCCCACCCACGAATTGGAATATTCCCCCAGCATTTTTGAAGCCGAAATGCAGGCTGCCGGATTGAACATCAAATACATGGAAATTCGTTGGGGTGATATTTGGGCAGAATGTGAGCCGAGTAAATAATATGCACACCAAAGAGGCCATACGTAAACTGCTTGGTCCACTACTCCCTATTGTTAGATTTTTCCGGGCTCTACCGGCACGGCTTACGGCAATCCAGAAAGCTGCTGCCTTTCAGAAAAGTGACCATAAAGAAATATTTTACTTAACGCGCCGCTTCCCCGCTCGCCCGGCTACCCGCACTGAATATTCAAATGGCGGCGAAGTAAAAATGACCTTTTTGGCAGAAAGCTATCCACATCATTATCCTCAGGTTGACATCCTTTATGCAGTAAGCAGCGTCGATCATGTCGCCAAAAATGATATTATCCGTCAGGCACGCAAGAAAGGCATCAAAATCATTCTCAACCAAAACGGCGTAGCTTACCTGGCCTGGCATGGAGCCGGTTGGGAAGCTACCAATACGGGTCTACGTAAGACCTACGAGCTAGCAGATTTCATAATTTATCAAAGTGAATTTTGTAAATTGGCAGCGGAGACTTTTTTAGGAAAAGCTTCTGTTCCGCACACCATTTTATACAACCCGGTTGATACCAATTTCTATAAGCCCAAAACTGCAGAGACTCAAAATAATGCTCCAGTACTGTTGTTAGGCGGCAATCAATTCAGTCGTTATCGCTTTGAAATAGCTGCCCAAACCCTAAAAGAAGTCTCCCGCATATACCCGGAGGCCTTCTTGATCGTGACAGGCAATCTTTGGGGTGACAGTCAAGTTGAGTCTAAAGAATGGGCAGTATCCTATTTAAAAAAATTAGGGCTTACAAACAGGGTAGAGTTTACAGGACGTTATCCCCAAACTCAGGCAACCCAAATTTTTCATCGCGCAAATATCCTCATCCATCCTCAGTATATGGATCCATCTCCCAATCTTGTCTGTGAAGCCTTGGCTTGCGGCATTCCTGTTGTTTACTCAGATAGCGGCGGCACACCTGAACTCGTAGGGGACAAAGCTGGAGTAGGAGTGAAAGTCCCCGTGAGCTGGGAAAAAATCGGTTTACCTGATCCAACACTTATGGCAAAAGGTGTATTTCACATTTGGGAAGATTATCAAAAAATTTCCCAAGCAGCCCGAGAAAGGGCTCTGGAGTCTTTTGGGCTTGAAAAATTCATCCATGCTCACTGGGAAATTTTTTCCAAATTAAAACAATAGCCCTATGACACCCCTTATCTCTGTTCTTTTACCTGTTTTCAATGCCAAAAACGACCTTCGCCGCGCTATAAACAGCTTACAAAGACAAACCTTCAAGAATTTCGAAATTATTGCTATCGATGACGGCTCCACAGATGGCTCAGGCGAAGTTCTAGATCAGATCGCCCAAAAAGAATCCCGGCTGCGTGTTTTTCACCAACCCAATGCCGGGGCACTTGGTAAAGTGCTAAATCGTGCGGCGGAATTGGCCCAAGGACAATATCTTGCACGCCAGGATGCAGACGATGCATCTGCTCCAGAACGGCTTGAAAGACAGGCATCTTATTTGGATTCACACACAAAAACCGGGTTATGCGCAACCTGGACCTGGTATATTGATACAAAACTGGGGCCCTTATTCTCCTATGAAATGCCCGATAAACATGAGCTACTGATGTATTTCTTGCATAAAGGGATGAATCCGCTTACGCATGGGTCAGTAATGATGCGCCGGGATATTTTCATAAAAAGTGGCGGATACCGAGGCTCGTTAGCTGAAGATTTTGACCTTTGGTTGCGATTAAGTGATTACGCTAAAATTGGAATGCTGGAAAAAACTGGATATTATTATTGGCGTTCTATCGGCGGGATCAATACCGGGGCAGCCTTACGCCAAAAAGCCTTAATCCAACTGTTGCTCAAATTACATCACGAACGCACAGTTTTCCACAAAGAACAAACCAGCTTTGAGAGTGAGTATCTTTCCATTGTCAATTCACAACCTGCAGAAGAAGAGCCCGGTGAACGCTTAGCAGCAATGCAGTATGCACGTGGTATTTATCTTCTTAAAATTGGTCGCATGAACGATGCAAAAGTAGAGTTTATGGAGGCCGCCAGACAAAAAGGTGGTTATGCCCGCAAAGCCCAGCGAAATCTCAGGGCATTTGGGGTCGCCCCGTTATTGCGCCTGTTCTATGGACTTATCAACCAGATGGAGCCGTTTCGGTATGCAAGAACACTTCCAAGCGGCACCAAACTACCAGCTACGATTGAAAACCCCCAAGAACAAGAAACCCCGCCCTAGGTTATAATGCCGGGCGTAGTTTTTTAATCAAACAAACGAATTGAGTCCGTTCTATGCGAGCACTGATCACCGGGATCGCTGGTTTTTTTGGCAATCACTTATCTGAACGACTGCTATCTCTTGAGTGGGATGTATATGGGCTTGACTTAAGAACACCAGCCATTCCACATTTACAAAACAAGACCTATATTACGAGCCTGGATAACAAAGATCACCTCCATGCAATTTTGGCCGAAGTTAAGCCAGACATCGTTTTTCATTTAGCCGGAATAATAAAAGCCAATCACGCACAAAGCTACATTGAAGCAAATGTTTTAGGAACGCTTTCATTATTTGAGGCCTTGCTTGAAACTGGAATAAAACCACGAGTGATCCTGGCCAGTTCAAGCGCAGTTTATGGAGCAGGACAGGGCAAACGTCTAATTAGCGAAAAATTTCCCCTGCGGCCAATCACAGATTATGCCGTCAGCAAGGTGGCACAAGAGGCCATTGGGCAGCGGTTTTGGTTTGGAAACGGAATTCCGGTCATTATTGCCCGCACATTCAATACACTTGGCCCTGGTCAGCCAGAAACCCTTGCCTGCTCAGCGTTTGCCCGCCAAATCGCATTCGCGGAAAACAACGAGCAGATACATTCCATTCAAATCGGTAATCTAAATACCCATCGCGATTTTGTAGATATACGTGACGTCACAAATGCCTTGGCCCTTCTATCCATCCAGGGCAAACCCGGTGAAGCTTACAACATTTGTTCAGGAAAAACGGTTTCGATACAAGAGTGCCTGAACGAGCTCTTAAAACTATCACGCAAGCCCCTGCAAGTCAGCAAAGATCCCACAAAATTGCAAAAAAATGATGTGCCGATACAAATTGGCACACCAGCAAAACTCAAACAAGCAACCAGATGGGATCCACAATTCTCAACCAAACAGTCACTAGCTGATATGTTAAACGATTGGCGAAAGCGCATTGCCGCATCAACCAATTCAAATTAATCTCCAAAGGCCTGACATGATTCGCGTTCTTTTCTTTGTACGCTCTCTAAATTTTGGCGGTGTAGAAAGTCAATTAATTGAGTTGGTTAGGAATATGGACCACTCACGATTTCAGGTTCAGGTGGTCAGCTTTTACGATGGCGGCTCACTACGCAGTACGCTGGAAAGCATAACCGATGTTCAGGTAATGTCTCTGGGCAAATCTGGGCGATGGGATATGCTTTCTTTCTTTTTCAAATTCATTAAAATGATCCGCCAGCATCGGCCACAGGTGATTATCAGTTTCTTGGATGTTCCCAATACTATTAATGCACTGGCCGGATGGATAACCAGAACAAAGACGATCTTGGGTGTAAGCGCATCGTATATGGATTTTTCTCGCTACGATTGGACTGCCGCCTGGGTCTATCGCACAGGGGCTTTTTTCTCGCCGCTTGCCAACCGCGTTATCTCAAACTCATTTGCCGGTCAAAAATATAGCCTGGAGCACGGCTACTCAGGCCGCAACTTTTCAGTCATCCACAATGGAATCAACACTCGCTCTTTTAGCCCCAACAAAGCTGAAGGCCAACGGATGCGCGAAAAATGGGGCATCCGTGAAGATGAAAAAGTAGTTGGGATTGTTGGGCGTATCGATCCGATGAAAGATCACCCCAATTTCTTGCGTGCGGCAGTGTCTGTCAACCAGCAAATTCCCAATACGCGTTTTGTGTGCATTGGACGCGGCCCACAAGAGTATAAAGACAAGATGCGCCAGTTGGCTGAAAGTCTCTTGCCCCCAGAGCAAGTAATTTGGATTGATTACTGCGCCGATAAAGACTTGTTTGCAGCTTACAACGCTTTCGATGTGCTGGTCTCGTCTTCCTATGGCGAGGGATTGGCAGTTGTCATCGGAGAGGCTATGTCGAGCGGAATCCCCTGTGTGGTTACAGATGTTGGAGACTCTGCCTATGGAGTAGGAGATACCGGCATTGTCGTCCCCGCCAAGGACCCCCAGGCCCTGGCAGATGGGATTATTAAGATTTTGTCGCTGGATGCTAAAACATACGCAGATCTTGGAATTCGGGCTCGTCAACGAGTCGTTGATTTGTTTTCGATCGAGAAAATGGTCGAAGCTTATCAGCGCGCATTCGAAGAATTAGCAACAAACAAATAGCAAGAGTTTGGCATTCTCATTATGACTCGCATCCGAGTTTTGCACTTAATCACCGGGCTAAATATCGGCGGCGCAGAGACCGCCCTGGCCCGGTTGGTCTTGCATACAAAGCCCCAAGATTTCGACCAACACGTTATCAGCCTGATTCCTTTGGGTGAAATCGGTTATCAACTGCGCGAACATGGCGTTTCAGTACAATCTTTGAATATGCCTCCCGGGCGCGCAACGATGGTTGGTTTTTTGCAACTCATGCGTATCATCCGCGAAATTAGGCCTGATATTTTACAAACCTGGCTTTACCATGCAGACCTCCTGGGGTTGGTGGCCGGCAATTTAGCTGGTGTTTCAAAGATCGCCTGGAACATTCGCAGCTCGCATATGGATTTTTCAAAATACCGGCGGCTTTCAGGCCTGGTAGTTAAGATTTGCGCAATTTTGTCGGCCTGGCCAAATGCAATCGTTGTGAACTCATACGCCGGGCTCGCCAACCATCAATCAATTGGATATCACCCCCGGAAATGGGAGTACATTCCAAATGGAGTAGATGTCTCTCTCTTTTATCGGGACCGGGAAGCGGGAAGGAAGATCCGGGCAGAATGGGGGCTGTCAGATTCGGAAAAAGTCATCGGGGCCGTCGGCCGCCTGGATCCACAGAAAAACCATTCAAACTTGCTTAAAGCCTTTTCAGTGGTTTCAAAACAAACCCCGCAAGCCCACCTGGTCTGTGTTGGCAGTGGCCCCGAAGATTTTACAAATGGGTTAAAAAAATTATCCCAAGAATTGGGGCTGGAAAATCGTGTTACCTGGGCGGGAACCCGTCAAGATATGGCAAAGGTCTTTAACGCGTTCGATTTCACAGTTCTATCTTCCTCGTACGGCGAGGGGTTCCCCAATGTTCTGGCCGAATCTATGGCTTGTGGCGTTCCATGTATAACGACCGATGTGGGCGATTCTGCCAGGATTGCCGGAGAAACGGGTTGGGTTGTCACAGCCAATGATTTAGGCGCTTTGGCAACCGCTCTTCAAAGCGCGTTAGATACGCCAGAGAAAGACATAAAATCGCGAAGCGACCAATCACAAGCTTTTATCGAAAAGAATTTCAGCTTGTCTGCAATGATTAATCGATACGAAAATCTATATCGAAACCTGTACCAAAGCAATCCATGAAAAAATTGTCTTTTGGGATCTATCTGTTCTTATCTACACTGGCATACTCGCTCGTTTTTCTTATTCCCAAGCTGCCAACTTCGAAAATAATAGGGGTTTTTGACCTAGAGACTGTTACTTTACTGACCGCTTGCGGCATCTTCTATCTGTTATCGATTCGGCCAACACCTGGGTTTCAAGCCTTTTCATTCACTACTATTCTTATAACTTTTACCTTACCGCTCCTACGAATTTGGCAAAACGCCACGAGCGGTTATTTTTTATTACTCGGATGGCTGCCCTGGTCAGATGCAAATGGCTATTACAGCGACGCCAACCTTCTTATCGATGGCCGCTTGTTTGGGGCCTTTTCTGCCCGTCGCCCTCTCTTTCCTGGATTCGTGACATCTATCCTGTCTTTAACAGGGCGTGATTTACAACTTGTATTGATCGTTATGACTGTGGTTGCCGCAGTTGCCATTTTTTGGGTAGCAAGACAGGTACAAAACACAATCAGCCCATTAGCCGGAACCGGAATCATCTTTCTTTCCTGGTTTTATTATCGCCAAACCCTTGGGACCACCATGACGGAGCAATTAGGCTTTCCGCTGGGCATACTGGCCTTTGGCATATTGCTAGACGGTATTCAGGCAAAAAACAAAGTAAGGTTTGCTGCGGGGTTATCCGTTTTAACTTTTGCACTTTTAGCACGAGCGGGGGCCTTTTTTGTTTTGCCATCACTTTTCTTGTTTGGGCTCGTCTTTTTTAAACCTGAAAAAAATATATCCCCCCGTATAGGTTTGCTATTTTTTACAGCAATTCTGATTCCGTTTGTCGTAAATGCACTTTTGGGTCGTCTGGTCGCACCACCCGATACGATTCCGCTAGGGAACTTTTCATACACCTTATATGGCCAGGTGGTTGGTGGACAAGGCTGGACCCAGGCTCTAATAGATTACCCAGAATTAGAAAACCTGGATGAAGCAACTCGCAATCAGGAAATCTACCGTTTGGCGCTGGAAAAATTCAGGCAGCATCCAGACCAATTGTTCAAAGCGGTCTTTAAGTCCTGGGCAGATTTTGTTATCCCAAGTCAATTTGCGGCCTTTAGTTTTCTGCAAAGCACGACAAATAACATCCTTAATATAATTATCCAGCTTCTGGCCAGTTTGTTATCATTAGCAGGCATCTGGATTTGTGCAACGCGGTTTAGAGAACCCGTCTATGGGATTGCGTTAGCGGGACTTGCCGGTATCATTGTCTCAATCCCCTTTATCCCCCCACAAGATGCTTCGCTCATGCGCGTCCAGGCATCTACTATGCTCTGGATTTTTCTACTCATCGGGATTTCTTTAGCAGAAATAGATCCGCTCAGAAAGCTGACTGTAAACAGGGATGCTACATTTTTCGGACCTGCGGCTGTGTTCACCATTTCGCTGCTACTCCTCGCCACAGTTGGCCCCATCCTGGTCCGTTTCTCAAGTCACAATCCACTCGATAACTCAATCACTTGCCAGGAGAACCAGGTTGCAATACGCTTTAAAATTCAGAAAAACACACACGTAACCATTCAGGAAAACCCCGGACAAAATTTTCATTCGATTGATCTTAATCTGTTCAAAAGAAGCTTGACCACCTTTCCTGGCATTTATTATGAATTTTCCAACATCCTAACCAGTTTCCAACCCCCTTTCACCCTGCTCTATACACAAGAACTCTCTACCGGCTCCAATATGTGGATTGTTGGTCCGCCAACACTTAGCAGAGAAGAAGGGAAAAACATCTTCGCCTGTGTAGACATCACCCAGACACCTTATTCTGTGATATATATCAAAGAATTTCAAGTTCTCAACTCAAAGTGACCCTATGTGCGGAATCACCGGATTTTTCAACCTAACAGCTTCACAAACGCAAACAGAGCTCGAACAAACCCTGCATCGCATGACAGATGCTATTCATCACCGTGGGCCCGATGACTCAGGAACGTGGGTAGATACAAACACCGGTATCGCCCTTGGTTTTCGTCGCCTGGCTATTTTGGACCTTTCGCCCAACGGTCATCAACCAATGCACTCAGCCTCAGGCCGTTATGTTATTGTGTTCAATGGCGAAATTTATAACTTTGCGACTTTGCGGGACGAATTATTGCGCGTGGGCCACCAATTCCGTGGTACGTCTGATACGGAAATCATGCTTGCCGCAATTACACAATGGGGTTTGCAGGCTGCCGTAAAGCGGTTTAATGGCATGTTTGCCTTTGCCTTATGGGATAAACAGGAAAAAACCCTTCACCTTGTGCGTGACCGACTGGGGATAAAGCCGCTCTATTACGGCTGGGCAGGAAAAACACTGCTATTTGGCTCCGAGCTAAAAACTTTACGCGCCACAGCTACTGCCCAAATGGAGATTGACCGTGACGCGCTAACACTTTTTTTGCGCTATAGCTATATTCCCGCGCCGCACACCATTTACCGAGGTTATTACAAACTAAACCCCGGCTCGATTCTCACGATCCACATAGAATCCCAACCCGGCCAGGAAACCATCCAGGCTTACTGGTCTGCGCACAATGCCATAGAACATGGCTTGCAAAATCCATTTCAGGGTAGCGACCAGGAGGCCATTGACACGCTAGAAAGCCTGGTAACGCGTTCTGTCGGTTTGCGCATGATTGCCGATGTGCCTTTAGGAGCTTTCCTCTCAGGAGGTGTGGATTCATCCACGGTGGTCGCTCTGATGCAAAAACAAAGCAGCCTGCCAGTGCGAACCTTCACGATCGGCTTTCACGAATCGGGATTCAATGAAGCCGAGCATGCCAAGGCAGTTTCAAAACACCTCGGCACAGAGCATACCGAATTGTATGTCACGCCCGAAGAAGCCCGCGCTGTTATTCCGCTGCTGCCCACTCTATACGATGAGCCCTTTTCAGACCCATCACAAATCCCCACTTACCTGGTCTCACAGCTGGCAAGACAACATGTTACGGTCAGCCTGTCTGGTGATGGGGGTGATGAATTGTTTGGAGGGTACAACCGCTATTTCTGGGGATCCGGAATTTGGAATAACGTCCGCTGGTTTCCTTTTGCCCTGCGGCGTGCGGCTGCATCAGGGTTGACAAAACTCTCACCAGAATTCTGGAGTAAGCTGTTGCGAGGCAGCGGTTTCCCCAATCCTGGCGATAAGATTCACAAATTATCCGAAATAATCGCTTCAAAATCCCCCGAAGCCATTTATCTCGACCTTGTTTCGCATTGGAAACAACCATCAGAGATTGTTATTAACGGGACAGAACCGCTCACGCCCATCACCGATTCTCAACAGTGGATGAAAAATGCACGGTTCCAGGAACAAATGATGGCCCTCGACCTGGTTACTTACCTGCCCGACGACATTCTCGCCAAAGTAGACCGAGCCAGTATGGGTGTCAGCCTTGAGGCGCGCGTCCCCTTCCTTGACGATCACGAAATTGTAGAATTCGCCTGGAAATTGCCGCTCCACATGAAAATTCGTAAAAATCAGGGCAAATGGGTCTTGCGTCAAGTCCTGTATAAACACGTTCCCAAAGAAATGATCGAACGCCCAAAGATGGGTTTTGGTGTGCCGATCGACTCCTGGCTGCGCGGCCCCTTAAAAGATTGGGCCGAAAACTTGCTTGCTGAAAATAAACTACAAAGAGAAGGTTTCTTTCACACCAAACAGATTCGAGAAAAGTGGTCTGAACATCTTTCAGGGAAGCGCAACTGGCAGTATTATTTGTGGGATATTTTGATGTTCGAAGCCTGGCTGGCAGAGAATCACGGATAGTTTGGGTGTGAAAGCCATCCTGTTTGCCAACACCGATTGGTACTTGTTCAACTTTCGCTTACCCCTCGCGCGGGCCTTGCGTGCGCAGGGCTACGAGGTTTTACTACTCTCCCCCCCAGGACGGTACACAGCGCAAATGGAGGCTGAAGGGTTTCGGTGGCTGCCCTTTCATTTGCAGCGCAAAGGTATAAATCCGTTAACCGAATTGGGAACAATTTCTCGATTGGTGAACGTTTATCGTCACGAAAAGCCCGATGTTGTGCATCATTTCACGATAAAACCCGTTTTATATGGTTCCATTGCAGCTCGTTTGGTAGGAATAAAACGCATCCTCAATGCTGTAACCGGGCTTGGGTTTGCTTTCTCTGAAGGGCAGCGCCTCCTGCAAATGATTGTGGGCGCACTTTACCGCCTAAGCTTATCGCAAACCAGGGTAATTTTCCAAAACCCGGCAGACCAGGAAGTTTTCCTTCAAAACAAACTGGCAAAACCGGGGCAAACCCTGCTCATTCCCGGGTCTGGGGTTGATACAAAAATCTTTCGCTTTGTACCAGAACCACCCGGCCCCCCAATTGTTATGCTGGCAGCCCGTTTGCTACGCCCCAAAGGCATACCCGAATTTGTCGAAGCAGCAAAACGCATCCAGCGTGAGGAGATTCCGGCCCGCTTCGTGCTGGTCGGCGAACCAGATTTCGACAATCCAGAGGCTGTTAGCCAGGAAGAGTTATCTGGCTGGGAACAAAAAAAATGGATCGAGCATTGGGGCTGGCGAGACAATATGCCCGAAGTCATCTCGCAAGCGGCTATTTTTTGCCTTCCCACCACCTATAAAGAAGGACTACCCAAAACTTTGCTGGAAGCCGCGTCCAGTGGTCGGCCAATCGTCGCAACTGACATTCCAGGCTGTCGAATGATTGTTCGAGATGAAGAAAATGGATTTCTTGTGAAGCCGCACGATGTAGACGACCTGGTAGATAAGCTAATCATCTTACTCAAACAGCCCGCCTTGCGTCACCAAATGGGCATACGAGGCCGCGAAATTGTCGAGCATGAATTTTCAGCCGAAATCATTATTGCGCAAACTCTTCGCGCTTACGAATAGGGAGAAGAATGCCTGATCTGACGAACGACTTCGTCCGGCTTGCGCTGGGTTTACTTGCAGGAATTATTACCAGCATGCTTGCAGTTCCGCTCTGCAAACCCCTTGGGCTAATCGATCATCCTGGCGCAGCCCCTCATAAACAACATGCCCGCCCCACCCCACTGGCCGGGGGACTGGTCATCGGGATGAGTCTGCTTGTGTTATTTTTTGTATATCCATCTTTACTAACGCCCCCCATGCGAGGCGCTGTCGTTGCCGCAGGGATAATTCTCGTTTTTGGAATATGGGATGACCGCTCTGGCCTGGGTGCAGGGATCAAGTTTGCCGGTCAGTTTGTTGCCGTTGCAATCGCAATGTACAGCGGAATCAAAATTCAGATTCTTTCAGATTTATTGCTTCCCGGCGGAGCAATGATGTCCAACATACTCAATTCGGCCCTCACAATTTTCTGGCTGGTTGGAATCACCAATGCCTTCAACCTGATCGACAGTATGGATGGCATCGTAGCCGGATTGAGCACACTGGCAAGCGCGTTTTTCATTTTTGTTACCAGCGCTTCGGGCCAACCAGAACTAACCCAATGGGCCGCTATCCTGGCAGGCATCAGCCTGGCGCTCTATTTTTGGAATTCGCCGCCCGCCCGTTACTTTCTTGGAGATTCCGGCGCGCAAACCCTGGGTTTCCTGCTGGCAGTCTTGGCCCTGCTTTATAATCCGGCCAACCGTGAACAAGCCTCTTCATGGTTTGCCCCCATCTTGATTTTAGGAGTACCGATTTTCGACACCACCCTGGTAGTCTTTTCGCGCATACGGCGCGGCATTCCACCGTTTGAAGGCAATCGCGACCATACCTATCACCGTCTTGTGCGCGGTGGAATGAATTCAAGTCGGGCAGTAAGCCTCTTGCACATTATTGCCCTGTCTTTAGATATACTTGCAATCCTGGCTATTTCACAAACCCCTCTGTTCGCAAATCTAATTTTTGCAGCCTGCTTACTGATTGCAAGTCTGGCAATCTATATTTTCGACTTTAGTGGGAAATTTATTCCCATCACCAAGAAAACGGAGAAAAAATGAACGAAGAGCTTTTTCAATCGCCTGAGGCCTTGACCTTTGATGACGTACTGGTTGTTCCGGCCTATAGTGAGGTGTTGCCTTCCGAAGTCAACGTCCAGGCTCAACTAACACGCAACATCCAGCTCAATGTGCCGGTGCTTTCTGCCGCCATGGATACTGTCTCGGAGGCGCGCCTGGCTATTGCGCTCGCCCGCGAGGGCGGTCTCGGGATTATCCATCGCAACATGTCTCCTGACCAGCAAGCAGCCGAGGTAGACAAAGTGAAGCGCTCCCAGGCCGGGATGATTAGCGACCCGGTCACCCTGCCGCCAGATGCAACGCTGCAACAGGCCGAAGATATCATGGGCCACTATAAAATCAGCGGCGTGCCCATTGTGACGGCGGGGGGACAACTGACCGGGATTTTGACCAACCGCGACATTCGCTTTGTCGAACCAAAAGATTTTGTGCGGCCGATTAGTGAATTTATGACTCCCCGTGAACGCCTGGTTACAGCCCCGGTGGGCATTTCCAACGCCGAAGCCAAAACCCTGCTCCAGCGCCACCGCATCGAAAAGCTTTTGCTGGTCGATGATGCCGGCCGCCTGAAAGGCCTGCTCACCGTCAAAGACATCTTGACTGAAATCGAACATCCGCACGCGGCCCTCGATGAACGGGGCCGTTTGCGCGTTGGGGCCGCGGTTGGGGTTGGCGCAGACCTGGAAACCCGGGTAGGCAAGCTGTACGATGCCGGGCTGGATCTCGTTGCCATCGACACTGCCCACGGTCATTCAAAAGGGGTTGTCACCGCTATCGAGCGTATTCGCAAGGCTTTCCCCCATCTCTCCATCATGGCCGGGAATGTGGTCACGGCAGAGGGAACACGCGCCCTGATTGAAGCCGGGGCCGATGCCATCAAAGTTGGGGTTGGGGCTGGTTCCATCTGCACCACGCGCGTCGTCGCCGGGGCCGGGATGCCGCAGTTGACGGCCATCCACGTCTGCGCAAGGGAAGCGCGCAAAACCGGCACCCCAATCATTGCGGATGGGGGCATCAAATACTCTGGTGATATTGTTAAGGCTATCGTTGCCGGGGCCGATACCGTGATGCTCGGCTCGCTACTGGCCGGGCTTGAAGAATCCCCCGGCGATGTGGTCATCTTCGAAGGCCGCCGGTTTAAGGAATATCGCGGTATGGGCTCGATGGGCGCCATGCAGGGTTACGGGCGCGACCGGTACGCTTCGGGCCAGAGCGGCGCAGGCAAATTGGTCCCCGAAGGGATCGAAGGTCGTGTGCCCTACAAAGGCACCCTGCGCGACTTCATCTACCAGCTGGTAGGTGGCTTGCGCTCAGGCATGGGCTACGCAGGCGCAAAATCGCTCAACGACCTGCGCACCCAAACTCAACTGGTCAAGATTACCGGGGCTGGGCTTATCGAAAGCCACCCGCACGACGTAATCATCACCAAAGAAGCGCCCAACTACCAGATCGCGCGCTAACGCTGAAATTGCATTTTAAATAGGATGCAAAAAAACGGTGTTTGCCTTATAATTCTATGGTAAACTCTGACAGACTTTTCGCCTGGAGAAACGCCTCATGAGTAAAAATCGTAGCCAGCAAATGGTAGAACGCTTGCGCTCGATGCAAGCTTCTGCCCCAGATATTGAAGCTTCCGCTGTCGTCTCTGTCGATGGCTTGATTATGGCCTCCGCGTTACAACAGGGCGCCGAAGAAGACCGTGTTTCGGCAATGTCTGCCGCCATGTTGTCTCTGGGTGAACGCATTGCGCAAGAACTGGGCCGCGGCCAGCTAGAACAAGTCTACATCAAGGGCGATAAGGGTTTTATTGTGCTTATCGCTGTCGGGGATGAGGCTGTGTTGACTGCGCTAGCCCGCCAGGAAGGCAAGCTTGGGCTGGTGTTCCTTGAAATGCGCCGCGCAGCTGAAGACCTGACGAAACTAGTCGGGTAAGGCAGCAAGATCAAGGCACATCGTCTAAAAATCGTCACCCCGTGCAGGGATGTAACAGAGTAATTACATAAAACGAGAGTCTTTCCATTGGCTCTCGTTTTTGTTTTAATGTTTTTTTGCCCATTTCCCCCTTGACTCTCCCCTTTGGGAAGACTGTATACTGTCGAAATGACCCAATCTGAAGAACTGTTCTCCATCGGCGCTTTTGCCAGCCTAACCCGTCTTTCGCTTAAAGCCTTGCGGCTGTATGACCAACTGAACCTGCTACAACCCAGTTGGGTGGATCCGCAAACAGGCTACCGTTACTATAGCGAAAATCAGCTCAAAAGTGCCCGCATGATCCGGAACATGCGTGAGATGGATATGCCCCTGGCCACCATTCGGCAGGTGCTGGCGGCATTGGCGAACTCACCGACGCAAGCTGAAGCGCTGGCGAGCGAATATGCAGAGATGCGCGAACAACAAGCCGAACAGATTCGAAGACAGGTCGCTCAATTTATCCACCAAATAAGACAGGAGCAGACCCCTATGAGTTTCGAAGTCAGCATCAAATCCATTCCGACCCAGCAGGTACTAAGCATAACCCATCACATTAAAGCCAGCAAGCTGGATGAAACCATCCTGAAATCCCTTGAAGCATTTCAAAGCCTCGTGGCCGAGCAGAAGATTGAAGCCACGTCCGCGCCCTTTGGCATTTTCCATGGCGCGGTCAACGAACAAGAAGACGGCCCATTGGAGATTTGCCTGCCGGTAAAGGGTGCTGCCCAAAGCAGCGGCAAAATCCTTGTCAAGCAGCTATCGGGCGGACAAGCCGCCTGCGTGATGACGGTTGGCCCCGAGACCGACTTTCCGACCATCCTGGGCGCATATGATGCCGCCGCCGATTGGATCCAGGCCAATGGGCATCAAATCGCAGAGTCGCCGCGTGAGATCTGGCACAGCGGCCCCGGCGATAACCCCCAAATGGAAATTGCCTGGCTATTCAAGTAAAAAGATGGGCACGCCAGAAGCGTGCCCATCTTTTTGATTCGATACCAGCGCAATTTTCAGCCCAGAACTAATCCACCCTGATCGTTCGGCAGACTTTGACCCTGAACCTCGAATATAGGATAGACTATAAAACGATAACACAAAATCACATCGCTCGGGACGAGCAGATTTCAAAACAGTAGAATGTTATGCAAGCGTCTGTAGGAGAAACCATGCAAAGCAAAACCATTATCATCGGCGGTGGAATGGCCGGGTTATCTTGCGCCATGCGCCTTCTGCAAGCGCAGCAAGATTTCCTGTTGATAACAGAGAACATAGGTGGGCGTGTGATGTACAGCCCGGAGGCAAAGGTCAACTTTGGCGCGTACTTTGTGATGAGAAACTATTTCAACGCCCGCCAGCTTTTGACCACCCGAGCCTGGCTCAATCCATTTGACGCATGTTTTCATCTAAACGCCAACGAACATTATGCCGTACTCAGCAGCCATACCCTTGGCCTTTTGCCAGAATTGCTGCACTTTTATCGGGTAATGTGGGAGTTTTCACAGCACTATGAGCCTTACAAGCAGCGCTGCCTGGTTATGCCACAAAAAACGGCGCTAAAAACAGACCCTTACATGACAGAGATATTTTCCATGCCTGCCATGCAATTTGCCCGGGCCAAGAAATTTGAGCGAGCAGCGACAGAATACCTGTCCAAGTTTGCCTATGCCTGCACAGGCACGAGCATGGAAAACCTGAGCGCCTTGGACTTCCTGACCGTCGGCCAGGGAATGGTCGTTCCAATCTACGAGTTCACCTTTGAGCCGGAGGGAGTAACGCAAAAGTTGGGAGAACATCTCATCTATGACAGCATCATCAGCATTGAGAGCCAACAGGGGAAGCACACCGTGATGGGGAAAACTGGGCAGGTGTACCAGGCGGAAAAAGTCGTCGTTGCCACACCAGCCGCCGTCACCCAGCAACTTTTGGGGATCAAAGAAATCCGCACAGCCAGCCAACTGCATGTTTTTCATGTCAGGGCACGATTAAAGACAGAATTTCGTCCATACAGTTCAAACATGCTCCCTGACTCATCCGCCATCATGATGACCGTCAAACAACACGATGGTTCTTATCTCATTTATTCTCGTGAAAAAGAAGTGGATTTGCACCAGGTCTGTGAGCAGTTCGACCTGCTCGCCACCATGCACTGGGAAAAAGCCATGTATACTCAGGGGACGGCCTACCTGGAACAACAAATTGAGCATCTTTACGTCGCTGGCGATCATAACGGTCTAGGGTTAGAGCCGACTGCCATCTCCGGAATTTTTGCGGCCAACCAGATTCTTCAAATTCCGCAAACCGCTGGTGATGCTTACCGTTGAAAAGGAAATGATGATGGCGAAACCGAAAGAACACCCTGCCCCCGGTGAATTAGTAAATATAGGCAATCATCGGTTACATATCTATTCCACCGGCGCAGGAAGCCCCGCTGTTGTCTTTGAATCTGGAGGCGCAAGCTGGTCTCTGGATTGGCTTTTGGTTCAACGTGAAGTCGCAAAGTTCGCCTGCGCCTGTTCGTACGACCGGGCCGGGTTTGGCTGGAGCGATGCTGGAAGCAATCTACGTACCAGCGAACAAATCGCAACAGAGTTACACACA
>CAZLSP010000024.1:0-10887 GCA_964562145.1 uncultured Anaerolinea sp.
CCCCACCCCCACAGCCCAACCCCGGCTGACCGTTGCGCCCTCCGGCCCGGAAGCCCAGGACTTTGCCCCTGGCGTCAACCCGCTAACCGGCCTGCCTGTGCTCGACCCCAGCCTGCTCGAACTGCCCGCTGTGTTGGTCTCCATTAGCAACATGCCCGTCACCGCCCGCCCACAGGCCGGAACCGGTTTTGCGCCCTGGGTGTTTGAGCTGTTCATTGGCACCGGCACCACCCGTTTTATGGGTGTGTTTTATGGCGACTATCCGCGCCGTATTCCCAACCTGGCAGGCGATTGCGCCGTAAATACCCAAATTTTCCAGCCGGGTACCGGGCCCTGGGTGGGAAACCGCGCCTGGCTCGACGAAAACGCCGACGGACAGCAAAATGCCTGGGAAGTGGGAGTCGGCGGGGTCTGCGTAGAACTGCTGGATTCAGCCGGGAACCCGCTGGCCGCGACCAGCAGCGACTCGAATGGGTATTTTGGCCTGTCGCTGCCCCCGGCATTAGACAATAATGGCTACGCGCTAAAATTCAAAATCCCGGCTGCTTTTTCGGTCACCACGCCCAACCTGGGCAACGACGACCAGGATAGTGACGCCGACCCAATCAGCGGGCAGACACAAACTTTCTATAACGGCGAAACCGGCAACAGCTGGGACCTGGGCCTGGTGTTGAAAACGCCGCTCGCCGCCTCCCCCTCCCCGCATCCCAACGATATTGCTCCAGGGCGCACTTACGTCGGCCCCATCCGCTCGGGACGCCTGACGTATGAAGATTTCCGCAAGATGTTTCCGGCCAGCTGCCTGGTATTCGCCAGCGCCGGGTCGGATATCTTGCCACAACTGGAAATTTGCGAGCTGGTTTTTGGCGAAAACCCCGAAACCAGCCCCAACACAGCCCTGCTCGATATCAGCCGCATGCGCGAACTGGCCGAACGCAGCCGCATCGACGGCCAGCCGGTCAATTATTCGGGCAACCGCTTCGACCCGCTGCCTCCGCCCGATGGACAACTGGCGACCTCGCTCTGGACGTTTTTTCATGCTTACACCCAGAGCCTGTGGGAATACAACCCGCTTTCGGGCGCATACCGGCGACAAACCGATGATGCCGACGGGAAAGGCATTTTCCACCCTGACCTTGAGCGCCTGACCGGACGGCAGTTGGAATTTGAGAATATCATTATCTTACTGGCTGATTACAAAATCTACCGACATTTGCAATATGATGTAGACTTACGCTATGGATTGGAAGGCTGGGCTTTCCTGTTCCGCGACGGGCAGGTATACAAGATTCGCTGGAGCACCGCCAACCGTGAATGGGAACAAGCGACCGGCCTGCTGCGCCCGATTCATTTTACAGGCAATGACAAACAGCCTTTCCCGCTCAAACCGGGCCGCACCTGGATTAGTATTATGACGATCAACTCAGGATTAAAAGATTTAGGAAACGGCCAGTGGCAGGCGTTGTTTAGCGTTCCAAACGACCCACCGCCCGAGTAAAAAGGGAGTCACGTATGCACCCAACTGTTGAAAAGCTGAAAACGCTTTATGAAAGCCAGGCAGACCCACAACAAGCCGAGCCGATGGCAGCCTATATGCGCAACCAGTTTGAATACCTGGGCATCAAAACTCCCCAAAGCCAGCAATTGCTGCGCAGCTTTTTGAAACTTGAAGGCCTGCCGCCGTTGGCCGAGCTGGAGAGCATCGTGCGTGACCTGTGGGCGCTGCCGCAGCGTGAATTCCAATACCTGGCAATTGGACTTGTGGGAAAGTGGGAGAAAAAGCTGCCGCCAGAGTTTATCGAGACGCTGGAATTTATGTTGGTCACAAAATCGTGGTGGGACACGGTCGATACAATCTCGAGCAATGTAGGAGTTCACTTTAAGCGCCACCCGGCGGTAAGGGCCGAAAAACTGGCCATATGGCGAAAATCGGATAATTTCTGGCTCAGGCGGGTCACGCTCCTCTTCCAACTGCACTATAAAAACACAACTGACTTTGAATTAATGAAGGCCCTGATTTACGAGAACCTGGGGTCGAAGGAATTTTTCATCAACAAAGCCATCGGCTGGGCGCTGCGCCAGTACAGCCGGGTCGATGAAAAAGCCGTTCGAGAGTTTGTAGCCCAGACGCCATTGCACCCGTTGAGTGCCAGGGAAGCCGTGAAATGGTTAGAAAATAAAAAAAGTGCAAAAATTTTTTAGGGCGCGTAAAATCCCTGCAATCCAATATAAACTTCTATTAGAACCGACCGCATAGTCCTATGCTTGTCCTGAGTTCCCTTTCTCGCACACAACGCATCCAGCTGGCTATTTTTAGCTGGATAGTTTATTTTGTGCTGACGCTGGCAATCTACTTTAGTTTCCAGACCTATGTCTTTGCCCTAACAGTGTTCCCGCTGCTCATCTCAGCCTGGCTGCTGGGACGCTGGAGCGGGCTTTTGATAGGTTTCGCCACCTACCCGGTGAATATCCTGTTACTGGCAGTGCTTCAATACCCCAACCTGATGAATCTGCTCGGGCCGGAAGTGCCGGCCCCCATCCTGGGCGCTACGGCCCTGGGCTTTACCGTAGGCTGGATGAGCGAGCAGAACACAGCCGCAAAATTGGAAATACTCCAGCGCCTGGCCACCGAAGAGTTGCTGCGAAAAAAAAGTGCGGAGTTTGAGCAGTACCAGGCCATTACCCTCGACCTGTTTTGTATTATCAATGAGCAGGGACTGTTCCAGTACACCAACCCACAATGCCAGGCTATTTTAGGTTACACCCAGGAAGAATTGAATGGGGCGGCTTACATCGATTTTGTCCACCCCAATGACCGGATCGCCACGGCCCAGGCAGCCAACCTGCTCAAGGCCCAACGTTCGCTGGCCGGGTTTGTCAACCGGTATCGCGCAAAAAACGGCTCGTATCGCTGGCTGGAGTGGACTTCTTCTATTCAAAACAACCTGACCTACGCCACCGCACGCGATATCACCGAAAAAATTGCGATTGAGCAGGCGCTCTCAGCCCTGGCGCAACGCAATCGGGCCATCTTGCAGGCCGCCAGCGACGGTATTCACATCCTGGATGAAGATGGGCGGCTGGTTGAGTTTAGCGATTCATTTATGCTCATGCTGGGCTATACCCGCGAAGAAATGCACCAACTGACGGTATACGACTGGGATGCCACCTGGTCGCAGGACGAAATCAAAAACCAGCTCAAGCGGCTGATGGGGGAGCCATCCATCTTTGAAGCGCGGCACCGTCGCAAAGACGGCACCGTGTACCAGGTGGAACTCAATTCGGTTGGCATCACGCTGGGCAATAAACAATACATCTATGCATCGGCGCGAGATATTACCCGACGCAAAGCCACTGAAACCGCCCTGCGCGAAAGCGAAGAACGCTTCCGCAACCTGTTTAACAACCACGCGGCTGTCATGCTGCTCATCGAACCTGAGAGCGGCGACATCCTGGATGCCAACCCCTCCGCCGGGCGTTTTTATGGTTACCCAGTAGAGCAGTTGCGCACCATGAACCTCTCTCAACTCACGCTCTCCCCCTTTGAAGGGCCTTCACGCGGCAACCATGCCGCCGACCTGGCACAGCAGAACATATTTGTCTTTCCCCACCGGCTGGCCAGCGGGGAAAATCGCATTGTAGAAATCCACTCCTCGCCGATTGAGATGGGCAGCCAGCCAATCTTGTTCGCAATCATCCACGATGTCACCGAACGCGAACAGGCCAAAGAAGCCCTGCAAAATGAACGTGACTTTGCCCTGTCGGTTATGAACACGATGGGGCAGGGACTTTCAGTGACCGACCCGGAGGGTCGCTTCGAATACCTAAACCCGGCCTACGCAAAAATGACCGGGCATATGACGGAAGACCTGCTGGACAAAACCCCCAACGATGTGACCTACATTGACGACCTGAATATCCTGGAACAGGCCAAGGCCGACCGTAAAGCCGGAAAAACATCCACCTATGAATCACGCCTGATCCGCGCCGATGGCAGCCTCCTGGATGTGTTAATCACAGCGGTGCCGCGCTGGAAAAAAGGCCAGTTTGCGGGGGCAATCGCCGTCATCACCGATCTTTCCGAACGGAAACAGGCCGAAAAAGCCCTGCAAGAGAGCGAAGCCATCCATCATCAAATGATTACCAACTCTTCTGATGGGATTGTCTTAACCGACGAAGAAGGTCGCATTGTCGAATTCAACGCCGCGATTGAAAAAACCAGCGGTTTTTCGCGTGACCATATGCTGGGGAAATATATCTGGGAATTCCAGGCCCTGCTGAATATGGATGTCAAAAACCCGGAAAGCTACATCAAGAGCATCCGCCCGCGCATCGAGCGGGCTTTAACCACCGGGCGGGCATCCTTTCTCAATCGAGACCTTGAAACCCCGGTGCGAAAACGGGATGGCAGCACGCGCTACATCCAACAACGGGTGTTCACAATCCCCACCAACCACGGCTGGAGGCTGGGCAGCATTTCACGTGACATCACCACCCGCAAAATTGCCGACGATGAACTACGCCGCGCCCAGGATGCGCTCACCCTGGCGAACCAGGAACTGGTGCAAGCTGTGGCGCGTGAGCGCGTCTTTGCGCGCACCGATGGCCTGACCGGCGTCTTCAACCGGCGCTACTTCTTTGAACTCGCCACCGCACAAACCAATTCGGCCACACGCTACCAGCACCCCCTCTCGGTCATCTTGTTCGATATCGACAATTTCAAACACTTTAACGACACTTATGGGCACCAGATTGGCGATCAGATGCTCAAGAATATTGCCCAGATAACTAAAAACCAGTTGCGCGAGGTCGATGTGCTCGGGCGCTATGGCGGCGAGGAGTTTGTCATCTTGCTGCCACACACCCCGGCCGACCAGGCGCAAGTGGTTGGAGAACGCATCCGCGAGGCGATTTCATCCAACATCCTGAAACTGGCGCATGGACCGGTGCAAGTCACCATCAGCCTGGGTTTGAGCGAATTCTTCAAGGAAGATGATACGCTCGATAAACTAATCCAGCGCGCCGACCAGGCGATGTACCAGGCCAAACAAAACGGGCGTAACCAGGTTTATGTTTACAAGCACCCTTAAATAAAAAGACCGGCAGCCGCCGGTCTTTTTGATATTTTACTCCTTACGGTTGCGCATAAAATCGGCAACTTCGGCAAAGCGCGCTTTAAGATGCGCCACCACCTCCACAGGCATCCCGCTCTCATCAAGGGCCTGGCCCATACACCACAGCCACTGGTCGCGTTCCAATTCGCCAATCGAAAACGGGAAATGCCGCTGGCGCAGGCGCGGATGCCCGAAACGCTCAATGTACAAAGAGGGTCCGCCCGACCAGCCAGAGAGAAACATGAACAGCTTTTCGCGCGATTGTTTCAGGCTGGCAGCATGCAAACTGCGAATAGCAGAGGCCTCCGGCGCTGCGTCCATCAGGTCGTAAAAGCGGTCTACCAGGCGGCGCACACCAGTCTCGCCGCCCATCAAATCATACAGGGTGGGTTGTGTCATAACCCGAATTTTACAGCATCTGCGCGTTTGATGTCTATAAAAGAGTTTATCTCTGCGGCTTTTTACCCTATAATAGCGCTGTTTATTTCCTAGCGTGTGCAAATTAATCCATCCGAAAGTGCTTGGGTAAAATGCCATTCCATTATCACATCCATCCAGCGCTCAATATTATCCTCATGATCGGCGAAGGACTCGTGACAGGGGATGAGTATTTCAACGCAGCAGAAAAGGCCTCCAAAGATGCACTGCGCACCTGGGGGATGGTCACCATTATTGATATCCTCTCAGCAGAGGCCGATTTTGAATTGCAAGACATGCGCCGCGCGATAGAATTTAACAACCAGTTATCCCAAAAGGGGCTTGCCCCTGAACCGGTGGCCGCACTCACCAACAGCAAAGGCATCTTCCTGATTGGCGAAACGCTGAAAATGTTGCCCAGCAAAATCCCCATTAAATTTGACACCTTCAACACCCTGGACGACTTAATCACATCCCTCGGGTTGTCTGAACACAGGCAAGAAATAATTGCGTTTTACAATCGGTGCAAATTTGGGCAAGATTAAAAAACGACCCAACCGCCCTGGCCTTCGGGGCGGTTGCTGTTCCAGGGCAATTCTCCCATAAACTGCCGGGCAAACGTATAATTAACCGGGGTGGCTGCTGCCAGGGCCAGCCCGGTTTAGCCAAAGCAAGATCCAAAAGGAGCAGCCATGTCCAAAGAGACCGAAGCAGTCATCCTTTCTGCCGTGCGCACGCCTATTGGAAAATTCCAGGGTGCGCTGAGCGCCATCCCGGCCACCCGGCTGGGCGCCATCGCTGTAAAAGCGGCGGTGGAACGCGCCCAACTCCCCGACCCCGCCCAAATTGACGAAGTTTTAATGGGCAATGTGGTCCAGGCCGGGGAGGGCCAGGCTCCCGCGCGCCAGGCCGCCATCTTTGCCGGGCTTCCCGCCAGCGTGTCCGCCACCACCCTCAATAAGGTGTGCGGCTCCGGGCTCAAGGCTGCCATGTCTGCCGCGCAAGCCATTCGCGCGGGCGACGGGCAGCTTTTTGTTGCCGGTGGCATGGAAAGTATGTCACGCGCGCCCTACCTGGTAAACGGACGCAATAACGAACTGCGCTATGGTCATACCCAAATGACCGACGCCCTGCTCCATGATGGGCTGTGGGATCCTTTCGAAGACTGGGGCATGGGCAACTCCGCCGACTTTATTGCCGAAGAATACGAAGTTACCCGCGAAGCCATGGATCGCTTTGCGCTCGAAAGCCACCAGAAGGCCATTGCTGCAATGGACGGTGGCAAGTTCAGGGCAGAGATTGTCCCGGTGGAATTAAAAGGCCGCAAAGGCGAGGTCACACAATTCGAAGTGGACGAAGGCCCTCGCCGCGACGCCTCCATCGAAGGCCTGACGCGGCTGAAGCCTGCCTTCCGGCCGGATGGGCGCGTTACCGCCGGGAACGCATCCACGCTCAACGATGGTGCGGCCGCCACCGTCATCTCCAGCCGCGCCTACGCCGAAGCGCACGGCCTCACCCCCCTGGCGCGGATCGTGGCTTACGGGCAGGCCGCACTCGAGTCGAAGTGGTTATTTGCAGCCCCGGCCAAGGCCATCCCGCGCGTGCTGTCTAAGGCCGGGTGGACCCTGGCCGACGTGGACCTGATTGAACTCAACGAGGCCTTTGCCGCGCAGGTGCTGGCCAACGGCTACGAACTGGCGGCCCAGGGTTGGGATTGGAGCAAAGTCAATGTCAATGGCGGCGGCATCTCGCTTGGGCACCCCATTGGCGCAAGCGGCGCGCGCGTGTTGGCCACCCTAATTTTTGCGCTCAAAGACCGCGGACTCAAACGCGGCCTGGTTTCTTTGTGCCTGGGCGGCGGCGAAGCCGTGGCGATGGCCGTAGAAGTGGAATAAGGAGAGGCTATGAATACCGAAGAACGCAACCGCAAAATTGAACAATATGGCGCCGGGTTTGACCTGCTGATGGAAACGCTCAATGCCATCCCACGCGAGGCCTGGAAGTTCAAACCCACCCCAACCGAGTGGAGCATTCACGAAATCATCATCCACCTCGCCGATAGCGAGGGCAATTCGGCCCTGCGCGCCCGCAAACTGGCCGCCGAACCGGGCGGCATGCTGATGGGCTACGACCAGGACACCTGGGCCGTGGCCCTCAATTATCACGACCACGACCCCGATGACGCCCTGCAAGTCACCAAATATGCGCGCCTGACCACCTACAAATGGTTAAAAACCCTGCCCGAAGCGGTTTTTGCGAACACGGTCAAACATCCCGAATATTCAGAGCCTTATACGTTTGAGAAGTGGCTCAACATCTACGCAGCGCACATCCCCGGCCACATCGAGCAGATTAAGAACAATTACACGCTCTGGCAAACCGGCCAGTAGTCAGGAGGGTGCCATGCAAGACCGCCGCAAACAACCGCGCAAAAAACTGACCGCCTTTACCCCAGTCTATCTCTCAGAAAAACGGACCCTGTTGGGCTACGTGCGCGACCTGAACCTGCAGGGCGCCATGGTAATTGGCGAAAAAGCACTCGAAACAGGCACCCAACTGACGCTGGAGATCAACTTCCCAGGCGACCTGCCAGGCATCTCAGCCACACAGGTGACGCTCCCCGCGCGCGTGGTGCGCTGCATACCCGATAATTCTCCGCGCAGCTTCAACCTGGGCTTCGAATTCAGCGAGGTTGGCCCAGAACAGGCCCGCATCTTGCAAGCCCTGCTCGACCGTTACCACTTTGGCTACCAGGTGGCCTAAAGGGCCTGTTATCCGATTGCAAGCCGCCGACGACCTGAAAGCTGCGACAATCAAGTAAAATGTGTCTTCGTTTGTTGGGAAACCTGCCATGCCACAGCTCGACTTTTTGACCGTTATGCACGAACCCAGCCAGATGTCCACGATGGAACATCTGCTTGAGCTTTTTAAGCAAAAATATGGCTGCGAGGTGCAGGGTAACTTTGTCAGCTGGGGTTCACTCTGGCGTGAAACGACCAACGTGGGAATTTACAAACGCGGCTCAGATTTCGCTGAAACCGGCTCGACCTGGCTGGATGGATTGGTCGCCATGCACTGCCTGCGACCCTTTACCCCTCAGGAGATTGCCCGCCTGGGCGGCCCGGAAGCCTTCCTGCCCTCCAGCTGGTCAACCGTTACCATCGGTGAAAGCGACCAGATCTGGGGCATCCCGGTGCGAACCGATGTGCGTGTGCTGTGGTACTGGGAAGATATGCTCGAAAGCGCCGGGCTAGACCCTCAGCAGGCTTTTGCCAGCTTCGACGAATTCCCGCGCACTTTCGAAGCCTTACAGACCATCCTCCCCAACCCGTGGACCACCATCACAACCGCATCCGACGCCAATTCATTGCAAGCGCTGGCCAGTTGGGTCTGGCAGGCAGGAGGCGATTTCGTCTCTAAAAACGGGCGCAAGGTCTTGTTCACCGAACCGGCCGCCCGCCTGGGCATGCGCGCCTACTTTGACCTGCATCGCTATATGGACAGGACGACCCCGGCCATTAACGGCAACGACGTTGGACGCCTGTTTGCCGAACGAAAGATTTGTGCGATGATTGGCGGCCCCTGGCTGCCGGTGGACCTGGCTGCGCGCAACGTCCCCACCGGGCGCGTCAAAGCCACCCTCATCCCCGGGCCGTCCTTTGTGGGCGGAACGGTGATGGTGATTTATGCCCATACCCGCCACGAAAAACAGGCGCTGGACTTTTTGGAATTTATCAACACGCCCGACATCCAGTTGCAATATGGCAAGATTGTCGGACTGTTACCCACCCTGCACAAAAGCTGGCAACAGCCGCCCCTTTCAACGGACCCTCTCTACCAGGCGCTTTATAAAACGCTTTCCCGTGGCCGTTCGTACCCCTCGGTGCCGCTGTGGGGGGTGGTCGAGCAGAAACTGCTTGGTGCGGTGGGCGATGTCTGGAACAGCCTGTTCCGTCAGGAAAACCCCGACCTCGACGCCATTCTCGACGAAAATTTTGTGCCGCTGGCTCGTCGCCTGGAACTTTCTCTTAACAGCTAACCACACCCAACATCGACCGAACGCCTTGCGCATGCGCAGGGCATTTTTTTTTGCGCCACACCCGAGCGGGCAGTATAATCGGGCGCAATGCCTACACACACACAAACCGATTGGGATGTCATCATCGTCGGCGGCGGCCCGGCGGGCTTTTTTGCCGCCATCCGTTGCACGGAGTTGAACAACGCCCTGCGCGTGCTGGTGCTCGAAAAGGCGCAGCAAACGCTGGGCAAGGTGCTCATCTCGGGCGGCGGCCGTTGTAATGTGACCCATGCCTGTTTTGACCCGGCGCAGCTGGTAACGTACTACCCGCGCGGCGGGGCAGCCTTGCGCGGCGCATTTTCGCGCTTCCAGGCGGCCGATACGGTTAAATGGTTCGAGGCGCGCGGCGTCCAGCTTAAAGCCGAGGCCGATGGGCGCATGTTCCCGGTCACCAACTCGTCGAAAACGATTGCCGATTGCCTGCGCGAAAGCGCCAGCCGCGCCGGGGTCAGCTTGCAGACAGGAACCAGCCTGAGGGACCTGGCCCAGCGGCCCGAGGGCGGTTTCGCCTTAACGGTACAAGACCCGGCCGGGACCCGCCAGCTCACCACCCGTCAAGTGCTGATGGCGAGCGGCAGCAACCTCCTGGCCCAGGAGATGCTCAAGGCTCTGGGACATTCCATCACAGCCCACGCCCCATCGTTGTTCACCTTCAACATTCCCGATGCGCGCCTGGAGGGATTGGCGGGCATTGCGGTAGAAAATGCAACCATTCGGCTGGAAACACTCACCCAGCGCGGCCCATTGCTGATTACCCATTGGGGACTCAGCGGCCCGGCAGTGCTCAAGCTTTCGGCCTGGGGCGCGCGCCTGTTGTTTGAGAAGCAGTATCGCGCCAGCCTGCAAATTAACTGGCTTGGCGACACCACGCTGGATAAGGCACTGGAACTCTTGCAGCGTCACAAAACCCTGCCCGAAAACGCGCGCAAAAAAGCGCTCAACGAACCGGCCTTCGACCAGCTGCCCATCCGGTTATGGAAGCAACTGGCGCGCGCCAGCCTGCAAGATAAAAACTGGGGCGATGTGTCGAAGACCGAACTGCGCCAGCTAGCCCAAGAACTGACCAGCGGGCAATTTGAGATGACCGGCAAGGGCCAGTTTAAAGATGAGTTTGTGACCTGCGGCGGGGTGCACCTGGACGAGGTCGACTTTAAAACGATGCAAAGCCGCCGTGTGCCAGGGTTATTTTTTGCCGGGGAAGTGCTGGATATTGACGGGGTAACGGGCGGGTTCAACTTCCAATCGGCCTGGACCACCGGCTGGCTGGCCGGGAGCGCC
>CAZLSP010000024.1:10987-61047 GCA_964562145.1 uncultured Anaerolinea sp.
GGGCGGGTTCAACTTCCAATCGGCCTGGACCACCGGCTGGCTGGCCGGGAGCGCCCTGGCAGGCTAATAAAAATGCCCCGCGGATTTGCGACCAGCCCCATCACAAACTTTTCATCGATTCACTCCCGAGGAAATAAGCATGGCAGAACCGACCAAACTTCGCTGGCATGACCCGGACTGGCAAAAGCAAGCCCACGATTGGATTCGCGCCGAGGCCGGGCGACAATCCATCCAGGTCACCGCTCCGATTGAGCAACCGCACGCTTATGCCTGGTCAACGGTCATGAAAATTCCGACCGACGCGGGCTGGTTGTATTTCAAAGCCACCGCGCCAGAGACGCTCTACGAATCGGCCCTGACGCAGCGCCTGGCAGGCTGGCAGCCGGATTGCATGCCCGCCCTGCTGGCTGTGGATACGGCACGCGGCTGGATGCTGATGCGCGATGGCGGCGAGCAGTTACGCGCCTCGATCCGCCCCAGGCAGGATATCCGGCCCTGGGAACCGGTCATCACCCGCTACGCAGATCTGCAAATCGAGCTGACCAGGCACATCCCTGAAATCCTGGCGCTGGGCATCCCCGACCGGCGGCTGGCAAGCCTGCCAGGCTTTTATGCGCAGATCCTAGCCGATGAACCCAGCCTGATGATCGACCAGGAAAAGGGACTGACCGGCGCCGAGTTCCAGCAGTTGCAGGCGCTGACGCCGCGCTTCGCGCAGATTTGCAGCGACCTGGCGGCCGTTGGGCTGCCCGAATCGCTCGATCATGGCGATTTTCATGACGGCAATGTGCTGCTCAGGAACGGGAAAATCACCTTTTTCGATTGGGGCGATGCCAGCCTGACTCATCCCTTTGTTTCGCTGCGGACCTTTTTTGTCAGCATCGAGATCGCCCTGCAACTGGACGATTACTCCTTCACCCCCGAAATGGCGGCCCTGCTGGAACGTTACCTGCTCCCGTGGCAGGAATTCGCCCCGCGCGCGACCCTGCAGAGCGCCTACCGGCTCTCGAAACCGGTGGCGGCAATTGTCAAAACGCTGGCCTGGCACACAACCATCTCACGCTTAACGGGTTCGCTGCGCGACGAATACGCCTGGATTGTCCCCGAAGTGCTGCGCGAATTCATGGTGTACGAAAAGATGCTCTAGGCCAATCAAACGCCCCGCGGACTTGTGTCCGTGGGGCGTTTTCATGCTCACGCAATTGCGCTGGCCCTGGCCGGCATCCTTTTACCCGGCCCGGACCGCTCGCAGCACGGCGTTTTCATCGGCATGCACGCCTTGCCGCAAGAAGGACGTGCATAAGGAGTGCACATCCCGGGCCAGGAGCGCGTTTGCGTTGGGGTTGTGCTTTAGCTCAACCACCTGGGGGAAATCGATCACCACGGCCCGGCCGTTGTGCCACAACAGGTTATAGGTGGAGTAATCGCCATGCACCCGGCCGGAACGGACGATGCGTTGCAGGTTTTCCACCGCCTGGCGGAAGGCCTCCTCGGCTGCGGGTTTTTCCATTTTCAGGTCAGAGATGCGCGCGGCGGGCTGCCCGGTTTCGTCGCCGATAAACTCCATCAGGATCACAATCCCGCTGACGGCGATGGCGCGGGGAACGTTGACCCCTTGCCCGGCCAGGAAATTCATCTGCCTGAATTCTTCTTGCACCCACAGGACCTGGTGGGCATCCAGGCCCGCCTGGCTGCCCTGTTCGATCGCTTTCTGGATGCGGTTGTCGCCGATATAGCGACCCTCGCGGTACATGGCATCCCGTTTAAACGAGCGCACGCGCAGGTCGGTGTACATTTTGACCGCCACGAAGCCCTGTGAGTTTTTGCCGAGGAAGACCGAGGCTTCTTTGCCGGTTTTGATCCCGGCCAGCAACTCATCCAGGAATCCCATTTTGGAGAGTGTTTTCAGGTCGGGATGGGTAAATTGATTTTCGGCCTCGTCGGCTGCCGGGCGGATAAACAACTGCGTCACCGATTGTTTGCCCGCTAACTTGCGTTTTTTGCTTTTGAATTTGACGAAATGTTGCGTTTCATCATTGGCATCAAAATCATCGAGAGCAATTTTCATTTGTGAGTTTCCTGTGTGAGCCTCCTGCAAAAAAACATCGCAGGCTGTGAAATCCTGCGCGCTTGACCAGAATCAAAAACCGCAGGCCGGGTTCGCGCCTGCGGTTTGGGAATTGAAACCAGTGCAACGTGAAGTTGCTACAATCCAACAACAGGAGGCGCGCTTAAAACAGAATTTTTGGGTGCGAGAGTGGTTACCATATATTTCTGTGCCTCCTTTTCTTAAAATCTGGACAATGTTTCTCTTATTTTAGCCACGCCGAGGGTCGATGTCAAGCATGAATCCGCCCCGCGGACTTGTGACCCGCAGGGCGTTTTCTTGCCTGTTCCCATCCGCGATACCGTAACAGAGTCCGCAAAAAGCCACCTTACCGTTTCGTGTTTTCCACACCATCAAATGCAAAAAACCTCATTAAGGCGCTGAGGGTAAAGGTATCTTCAATATTATCGTTTCTTATCATTTCCAGAATTTCTGCTTTTTTAAAAAACTTAAAATCCACAATACCTTCTTCCGCACTTACCTTTTGGTTCATAACATCAACATCAAGCAATACCAATCCAACAGGATTCTCAAAGTAAGTCGTATTTTGATACAAAACCCCGATTTTCTTACTGCTTCTGACTTGACAATGACCAATTTCTTCAATCATTTCTCTTTTTGCTGTAGCAAGATTATCTTCATCTTCGGGATCGCTGAATCCCCTAACGCATGCCCAAAACCACTTAGCCGGAATTGGACGCCACTCCCATACAAATCCAATTTCACCAGCCTGGTTTCTAATCACTATTACTGTATTATTAGGTGACTCCCGAATCGAAAGCCCATCATATAGTACATCTCCAGCAGATGTTGAGATTAAATATCTGAGTAATTTAACATTAAGTTTTTTATGCTCTACGATTACATTGGTATCTGAATTTCCAAATTGCCAAGAAAATGGAAAAGTATCATTATTTTTAATAATGCTTTTAATCAATGGTACATTCATTGTATTTATCCTTATGCTACATTAAAAAAATAATAAACATACATCAAATCATAACAAAGGAAATGATAACCAATCCCTGATACGCCCATTAATAATTTCTTTGTCTTTTTGAACAAAGAACCTACCTATTTTTTCTTTTACAGGAAGTACTTTGATCCCTGCTTTTTCAAGAACATCTCCAGCATATTGTTCAATAACACTTGCGAACCAAGGATTGAAAGGTATAGGAGAATCGCTTAAATATTGTCCCAATATATGATTAGCAACTACTTTGACGCCAAACGACAACCCATTATATGAATATTCAACTATTCTACTTTTGACACTTTCTTTCACCACAATGTTTGAAAAATTTTCACAGAGAAAATTGAGATGTGCTAACTCCTTTTCCTGAACATAATTCATTGGTAATTCTTTATGATTTCTAATATCCCTAATGCTTTTTATCTGTTCTTGAATATCATTCTCATTTATTTTCGTAATAATTGTCTGAAGTAGATTTGTGTCAGATTCCACTTTTTCAGGAATGATGGCGTATTTCTCACTCAACCCGCTTTGTAAATTTGAATTGTCGAGCAACTCTATATGTTTTTCTCTTGTTCGATAAGGTAAGAATGAATCTGCTCTGTCAGAGAAAACCATCCTTCCATTTGCAACAGACTCGCCAATTGTTTCGTTATAGCTTTTATCTATATCAATAAGTAACAATTCTCTTAGCTCATGGTCATATTCAAATATGCACTGATATAAATTTGATCTCTGGTTTAACCACTTATTCTGTTCTTTTGTCCGATATTTGTAGAGTCCTTTTGCAGAATTTTTCATTATCTGAAAAGCTTTTTTGTAATCCTTGGCAAATTCTCTCCCATGTTGTTCTTCCAAGCCATCAATTATCTTTGGGTTTTTAAAATTCATCTCCAGTTTTTGCCACATAGATGATTTTGGTGAATTAGAGCGAATAAGCAAATCTGGCAGTAATAGGTAATTTTGAGAAAGATAATCAAAAACATTTTGCAGCACATCTCTTTGGTACTCAAAAAACTCCTTATTTTTCGAATCGACTTTTATATTCTGAAACATTTTTTTAAAGTTTTGATGAGAAATAATATTTTGATAAATCACTGATCGTTCTTGGGGAGAAAATCCAGGCCATCCAGACATTGCAAACATAGATGTACCAGCTATATTTTTGAATTGATTTGCACAATCTAGTAAAAAACCGTTTGGGGTTAACTCTAAACGCGAATCATAGATGCTAATCGAAAAACAAGGTGTTTTCGACTTTGTCAAATAATCAGCAATATTTAACCAAGCCGGGGAGTCTAAGTATTGATTTCTTGGTATGCATATAATTTCGCCCCATAATATTTGTTTGATCGAAATTGCTGCCGCTGAAGTTAAATGCATTAGCCATGTTTTATTATCGTCGGGTATCCACCAATTATCCTTCTCTATCGCTTTACTGGAAAAATGGGCTGTTTTGGCACTGTCTAAAAGACTTACAAATCGATAATTTGTGTCCATGCCATTTCCTCTCTATATAAAACAAAATAATACGAAGACAATTATGGTTTCTGGGAATAGTTTATTATTGCACTTTTTAAGTCTTCCAAAGTTCCAATATCAAGATAATTACCATCGTCAAAAATTTTTATTTCAACTTTTAGTCCACTAAGAATTGCATCTTGAATAACATCACTAAACAAAACCTCTTCTTTCTCCTTCTTATGTGATGAAAGAAATTTGTGCATAGACTCAATAAAATTTTCAGACCAGCATGCAACCCCCCACATATACTTTAAATATGTACGTTCCGGTTTGTCAATCACACTAATTACTCTTGATTTGTCAAAATCAACCATACAAAACTTTTGTGGTTTTTCTGTAGAAAAAGCACCTAAAGTTAGATCACATAAGTTATCGCTGTGATGCCGTACTAATTCGCAAAAAATATTTACTGGGGAAATAATTGTGTCTGGCATTCCAAATAATACAGTTTCGTCAGCTCGCAACCATGGTTTTGCTAAATCCAGAGCATATGGCATTCCCTGATAGTTATCTTGAAACAAATATGCTATATCTAAATCATAATTACTACCATTGCCAAAATATTCCATAGTCGCTTCTCTGCCATATCCAATAACGATAAAAACTCTCCTAACCCCAGCTACTCTTAGGCTTTCAAGGATATAGTCTCCAACAGGTTTGGGATATGTTTTTGAAACTCCGTTAGAGCGAGTTTCCCCAAATCCAATAGGAAAAAGTTCTTTCGCAAAAGGCAGCCGAGATAATCTGACACTTTTCCCATTTGCCGGAATCACAGCAACAAGATTGTGGGACATTTCACACCATTTTGAATTCACCTACAAGATTGATTAGGCAATGATTGAATGCACATAGAGCAGTATAGCGCTCAAAAAATACTTTTTCTCTTGCACATTAAGTACGAAATTGTAGCAAACCAATCCGTTATCATTCCTGTAAATAACCATTTTTCGAATTCTGACAGAGAAATGAGTTCACACTTTGCAATAGCTTCCCCCATATCAGGCTTGAGTTCTCCCATTACCATTTCAGCATAATAAAAAGCTGTTGCGCCATCAAGGTTTTCCATATAACCAATCTGCGTCAGGTTTTTGGTAATCAATCCGGTTTCTTGTTCCAGTTCTGTTCGGGCGCATTCATCTGCAGATAGTTCGGGTTCACCGAATCCGTGTGGAATTTCCCAAATCCAATCCCTATTGTCATGACTAAAACGCTTTAGCAAAACTACCTTACCTTCCAAAACCGGAAACATCACTACATTAACTCCACCTTCGAGGCTTTTCCTGTTCAATACCCTTAAATACCCACCAATTCTTCCATCTGGAAATTCGACCAGGTCTCTTAATACCCAAAACCATGGGTCTTCTGAAAGAACACCGATATCTATCCATTCTGGTTTTTTCCCCGCGACACGGTATTCCTGTTTCTTTTCAGCTTGTAACACTTTGATTTTCTCAGGATCCTTAATAATTCTAACAACACCAGCCTCATTTGGATTAGCAAACAATTGAGGGTATTCTTTCATCAATCGAAAATATTTCCTGAGTGATGCCACTGTTACTCCTATGGAATTATTATACAAACTAATTGCTCCAAATACTACCCCAAAACCCGTGACCTCCATCACTACCCATCCCGCCCTAAACCATCGTACACTTAACCCATGAGCCAACTGACCACTGATAACTGCTCACTGACCACTGTAAGAACCGGATGCCCCGCCCACAACTGCGGCGGACGCTGTCTCCTCATAGCCCACATCCAGGACGGTAAAATCACCCGCCTCGACACCGACGACCGCCCCGATACCCTCGCATCCCCGCAACTACGCGCCTGCCCGCGCGGACGCGCCTACCTGCGCCGCCAATACCACCCCGACCGCCTGCTTTATCCGCTCCGGAGAACCGGAAAACGGGGCAACGGTGAATTTAAACGCATCACCTGGGACGAAGCCCTCGACACCATCGCCGCGCAATTTGAGCGCGTCAAAGCCACCTATGGCAACAGCGCCCTGTTTGTCCCCTACGGCACCGGCTCCTACAACCAACTCAACGGCTCGCACACCGCCCGCCGCCTGATGAACCACTACGGCGGCTGCCTTGGCATCTACAACTCCTACTCGTGGGCCGCCATCAACGCCGCCACGCCCACCGTCTGGGGTACGCTCGTCACCGGCAACCAGCGCCAGGACTGGCTCAACAGCCGCTACATCCTGATGTGGGGCTGGAATCCCGCCGAAATGCGCGACGGCACCAACTCCGACTACTTTATCAAACTCGCCCGCCAAAACGGCGCGAAAGTCGTCTGCATCGATCCGCGCCACTCGCTCTCCGCCGCCGCCCTGGCCGACGAGTGGATTCCCATCCGCCCCGGCACCGACGCCGCCATGATGACCGCCATGGCCTACGTCATGCTCACCGAAGGCCTACTCGACCTCCCCTTCATCCACCAGCACTGCCTCGGCTGGGACGCCTCCACCATGCCCCCCGGCCACGAAACCGACGAAACTTACACCGACTACCTGCTCGGCATACGCGACGGTTTACCCAAAACCCCCGATTGGGCCGCCGCTATCACCACCGTCCCCGCCGCCACCATCGCCCGTCTCGCCCGCGAATACGCCACGCTCACCCCCGCCGTGCTCTACCAGGGCTACGGCATGCAGCGCCGCGCCTATGGCGAACAGGTTGTCCGCGCCGGGTGTGTCCTCGCCGCCATCACCGGCAATTTTGGGATTTCGGGCGGCTGGGCCAGCGGTTTGGGACTCCAGGCCCCGGATGGCGGCGGGTTGTGGACTGTTTTCCCAACTGGAGAGAATCCCGTTAAAGCGGCCATCCCCGTCTTTCTCTGGACCGAAGCCGTTCTCCGCGGAAAAGAGATGACCCAGGCTGACGGTGTCACCGGCGTCCCGGGCCTCGACAACGACATCAAGTTAATCTACGCTGTTGCCACCAACTGCCTGATTAACCAGCACGCCAACGTAAACCGCTCCGCCGAAATCCTGCGCGATGAAAGCAAAGTCGAATTCCTCGTCGTCCAGGACAACTTCCTGACCCCCACCGCCCGCTTTGCCGACATCATTCTCCCCGCCTGCACCCAATTCGAAACCTGGGGCGTGGAAGACGGCTGGAAATACTCCGACGAAGTCATCCTCCAGCCCAAACTGGTTGAGCCGCCCGGCGAATGCAAATCCGACTACCAGATTTGCTCCGACATCGCCGCCCGCCTCGGCTTTGCTGACGCCTACACCGAAGGCCGCGACGAAAAAGCCTGGGTGGAGTATTGTTTATCAGTCTGGAGAGAAACCCGTTTCCCTGATTTACCCAGCCTCGACGAATTTATCGACCAAAACCTCGGCGCGTGGAGCAACTCCGTCACGAAACCCGCCATCGCCTTTTCCGATTTCCGCGAAAATCCGTTGCTGCATCCGTTGCCCACCCCCAGCGGCAAAATCGAAATCTTCTCGGCACAACTCTACAATCGCCACAACCCCGCAGAAATCCCGCCGATCCCCAAATACATCCAGGAATGGGAAAGCCCGTTTTCACCCGCGGGTAGTAGGGGTGGATCGCGATCCGCCCCTACGCCCCCGATGGATTATCCGTTGCAGGCCATCGGCCACCACACCCTGCACCGCGTCCACTCCACCCACGACAACAACGACTGGTTGGGCGAAGCCTTCCCCCAGCGCGTCTTCATCAACCCGCTCGACGCGACTGAAAGGAGCATCCGCGACGGCGACCTGGTCCGTGCCTGGAACGAGCGCGGCGAACTGGTGCTCCCCGCCCGCGTCACCCCGCGCATCCTGCCCGGCGTGGTGGACATCCCCCAGGGCGCGTGGTGGGCCCCCAGTGAAAGCAAGGGCGGATCGCAATCCGCCCCCACCGATTTCGGCGGCTGCATCAACGTCCTGACCTCCGAAAAATGGACGCCGTTTGCTTTCGGCACGGCGCAGCACACCATTATGGTTCAAATTGAAAAATACAGGAGCGCAAAATGAAAGTGATCCTAATTGGCGGCACCGGCTTCCTAGGCTACCACGCCGGGCTAGAATTCCTGCGGCGCAATCACCGGGTCACGGCGCTTGGGCTGCCCCCCCTGCCGCTCGACACCGAATACCAGCAAAGGGTATCGTTTGTCACGCTCAACCTCGAAACCGCCTCAGACCAGCAGTTGCTGGACCACTTTTCCGGGCAAGAGGTGCTCATCTACGCTGCCGGGGCCGACGACAAAGTCACGCCTAAAAAACCAGCTTATCCTTTCTTTTATCATCACAATGTCGAAGTCACCGGGCGCGTCCTTAAACTGGCAAAACAGGCCGGTATCCGGCGCGCCGTAGTGCTTGGGTCTTATTTTGCCCACTTTAACCGCGCCTGGCCGCACCTGAAACTGGCCGAAAAACATCCTTATATTCGCAGCCGCGAGCAACAAGAAAAAACCTGTTTTGAGCTTTCCTCCGACGACTTTAAGGTCATGGTGCTCGAATTGCCCTATATTTTTGGAAGCATGGCCGGGCGGGTCCCGCTGTGGAAACCGCTGGTAGAAATGGCGCGCGGCGGGCAAGTCTTTTTTTGCACCGGCGGCACAAACTGTGTCAGCGTCAAAAGCGTGGCGGAGGCCATTGTCGGCGCGGCGGAACAAGGTGAAGGCGGCCAGGCCTACCTGGTCGGTGATGAAAACCTGACCTGGGAGCAGATGTTCCAGGGCTTTGGGCGTGGGCTGGGGCGGGAAGTTAAAGTGTTCACCCTGCCAACCCTCGCCCTGCAAGCTGCCCTGTTTTTCGTCCAGGTCAGCCACCAGCTCAAAGGCCTCGAAAGCGGCCTCGACCCGCTCCAGTATTCGCACGTTCAATCCGCCGAGACCTATTTCGACCCCACCCCGGCCCAAAAAGCGCTCGGGTACTCGCGCGGCGGGCTGGAACAGGCATTCAAAGATACGGTTCAGGCCTGTTCTTGAACCAGCCCCCCAATTCGCTGACGAACTATGACCTACGTTTTCACTTTTGACGCCAGTGCCTGCTCAGGCTGTAAAGCCTGCCAGGTGGCCTGCAAAGACAAGAATAACCTGCCAACCGGTGTGCTATGGCGGCGGGTCTATGAAATTTCTGGAGGGTCCTGGCAAAAAGAGGGCGAAGCCTGGACGACGGATGTTTTCACTTACAACTTGTCGATTGCCTGCAACCATTGCGTGCATCCCAAGTGTGCCGGGGTCTGCCCGACCGATGCGTATGTGGTCCGCCCGGATGGGATTGTCTACATCGACGAGACCCGGTGCATGGGCTGCGGCTACTGCGCCTGGGCCTGCCCCTATTCCGCACCGCGCTATAACCCGGAGCTCAAACAGATGACCAAGTGCAATTTCTGTTACGACAACCTCGATGCCGGGCTGGCCCCGGCGTGTGTGGCAGCCTGCCCCATGCGAGTGTTGGATTACACCGTCATCAGCAACCAGGCCTCAAGCGTCAGCGCAGGGCATCTAAAACTGTGGGAAACGCCCGGCCTTGAACACCCCTTTCCGCTGCCGGTTTTTTCACGCACCCAGCCACACATCGCCCTTAAACCCCATGCGGCAATGACAAACGATTTGCACAAAACACTTTCAAACCGCGAGGAAATTGACTCTCCGGGCCAGCCGCGCAAACCCCTGACGCCCTGGGCCACCAAAGAGCTTAAAGAACTGCCCTTAATCCTTTTTACGCTCTGCGGGCAAATGGCCGCGGGGATGTGTTTCTTTTCCTTACTTGTCCCCACGCCCAAATTACAGCCCCAGTTAATTGGTTTTTTGCTGTTTGTGGCGGCCGCTGCCTCGCTTCTCCACCTGGGAACGCCGCTTAATGCCTGGCGGGCGCTGAATCATCTCAAAAAGTCCTGGTTGAGCCGTGAAATCCTGGCGTTTGGGTTGTTTGGGGCCAGCTGGCTGGCCTGGAGCCTGGAACGCTGGTTCTTGCATTCAGATTTCTTCCTGTTACTGGCTGCGTTGACTGGCCTGGGGTTGGTGCATGCCATGGCACAGGTCTACCGCCTTAAAGCGGTGCCCGCCTGGAATACCTGGCGCACAAATGCCGCTTTCTTCCTCAGCGCGGCCTCGCTGGGTTGGGTGGGAATCGCCGTAAGGGTGGGCTGGGATTGGGCCTGGCTGCCGCTGTGGGCTGCGCTGGCGGCCGAGGCCTGGCTGGCACTCTCAGGGCCAGAGGCAGCCCACGAAACGGTCCAGCGGCTGCGGCTGGGGTGCGTCATCCTGGCGCTGCTATCCGTAGGGATGCTGCCCGTTGCCCCGCAAAACGTTGAGATGTGGCTGCCGCTCCCCATTTCCCTGCTCGTCTTCACCGAAGAAGTGCTGGGACGCTGGCTGTTCTATGAAGAAACGCACTTAAGGGTGATGTAGGGGCCAACCCTTCTGTGCTAAACTTGCGCAATCTCTTTTGACGGTACCCTGGAGGATCCATGCGAAGAAACAAGATTGCGCTTTTCCTGGCTGTTGTGATGTTGGCCGCCGCCAGCCTGGCCTGCAAAACGGTTACCTCCGTTTTTGCCACGCCCACGCCGCAACCTACGGCCACACCCATCCCGCCGACTGCAACCCATACCCCCCTTCCCACGCCAACGGCAACCCCCGGCGCACAGTTCAACAGTGCCGGGGTGCGTTTATGCTATTACGTGCCGGGCGTTTCACAGGTCGCTCAGATGCCGGCCGAAGTGCTGGCTACGCCTACCCCGTTTGAAATGCCTGCGTTTACGCCTCCGCCCAACAGCAGTGTCGATACGAGCGTCACCAACCAGCAGTTGGGCGTTTATCGCGACCTGTGGAAAGCAGTGAACGATAATTATGTGTATACCGATTTCAACGGCAAAAACTGGAAGGAAATCGGCGACCGCTACGAGACCCTCATCAAAAAAGGCCTGACGGACGATGATTTCTACATTGCCATGAGCCAGATGATTTTTGAACTGGGTGACGAGCACTCTGGCTATATGAGCCCCAAACAGGTTGAAGAAGACGAACAACAGCTTTCGGGACAGCAGAACTTTGTGGGGATTGGCGCCATGGTCATGTCGTTTGGCAACATCGAGGAGGGTGTCATCACCTCGGTCTTTCCCGGCTCCCCGGCCGAGAAGGCCGGGCTGCGCGCCCACGACAAACTGGTGGCGGTGGATGGCGGCCCGCTGCGCGACGAGAACGGGTTGAGCCGCACCCTGGGCCCGGAGGGCACCGAAGTCACCGTGACGATGGTCAGGCCGGGGGAGGAACCCCGTGACGTAACCATGACGCGCGCCGCCATCTCAGGCCCGCTGCCGATTGATTATTGCATTGTGCCAACCACCCGCATTGGTTACGTTTTCCTGCCCTCGTTTTACGATGAAACCATCGACGAGCAGTTCCGCGAGGCGCTGCAAAAAATGACCTCCGATGGGCCGCTGGATGGCCTGGTGATTGACAATCGCATGAACGGCGGCGGAATCAATACCGTGGTCGAGCCGATCCTGGGCTTTTTCACTTCAGGGACCAACGGTTACTACGTCAGCCGCACCGACCGTGAACCTTTCCGTATTCGCCCCGAAGACATCAACGGCTCGCAGGACTTGCCGCTGGCGATCCTGGTGGATGTGGATACAGTTTCGTTTGGCGAAATCTTCAGCGGTGTCCTGCGCACCTCGGGCCGGGCCGTCATCATTGGGCAGAATACCCTCGGCAATGTCGAAGTGCTGCGCGCCTTTAGCTTTGACGACGGCTCACGCGCCTGGGTGGCAATTGCCAACTTCGAACCGGTCGGAGAGGCCAGCGGCATCTGGGAACGCACCGGCATCATCCCCGATTACATTGTGCCCACCCGCTGGGACCTTTTTACCGAGGCCACCGACCCAGCCCTGGCCAAAGCCGTGGAAGTCCTGTTGGGCAACAAATAACAAGATAGGCGCTAAATTAATCAAAGGGCTGTCCAAAAATTGCTTTGGACAGCCCTTTTTGAGTTTTAGAGCGGCAAAACTTATACCTTCGGCCCGGCGTCGATCACTTCCTGGGGTGTGCCGTCCATAAATTTGGCAAAATTTTGCTGAAAGCGCATCGCCAGGTCCTTGTAACGCTTGTCGTACTCGGCGCGGCTCGGCCAGCTCGACCAGGGCTGCAAAACAGATTCGGGCACATCCGGGCAAGTCTTGGGCACTTCAAAACCAAAGACCGGGTCGCGATAGTATTCGACGTTTGCCAGTTTGCCGGTCAACGCCGCATTCAGCAGGTTGCGCGTATGCCGGATGCTGATGCGTTTGCCAACCCCATACGGCCCGCCCACCCAACCGGTATTCACGAGCCAACAAGTCACACCGTAACGCTCAATTTTGCGCTTGAGCAGTTCGGCATATTTATAGGGATGGTGCACCATGAACGGGCCGCCGAAACAAGCCGAGAAGGTGATTTCCGGTTCTTTGCCCAGGCCCACTTCGGTTCCCGCGATTTTGGAGGTATACCCGCTGATAAACTGGTACAGCGCCTGGTCCGGGGTCAGCCGCGCAATGGGCGGCATCACGCCGCTGGCATCGCAGGTCAACAGGATGACATTTTTCGGGTGCCCGGCCTTTTTCTCTGGCACGGCATTGGCAATGAACTCGAGCGGGTACGAGGCGCGCGTGTTCTCGGTCAGGGTGTCATCATCCAGGTCGATGTAGCGCGTCACCGGGTCGAAGGGTACGTTCTCAAGGATGGTCCCGTAGCGTTTGGTGGTGGCGTAGATTTCAGGTTCGGCGCTTTCAGAGAGTCCAATCACCTTGGCGTAGCAGCCGCCCTCAAAGTTGAAGACACCCTCATCGCTCCAGCCATGCTCATCATCGCCGATTAAGCGGCGGGTCGGGTCGGCGGAGAGGGTCGTCTTGCCGGTGCCGCTCAGGCCAAAGAACAGCGCCACATCATCCGGGTTGTCCGGGCTTACATTCGCAGAACAGTGCATCGAAAGCACACCTTGCAGCGGCAGCAGGTAGTTCAAAATCGTAAAAACGGATTTCTTGATCTCGCCTGCGTAAGCCGTGTTGCCGATAATGGCCAGTTTTTTCTCAAACGACAGGCAGATGAAAGTTTCGCTGGCGGTGTTATCGACTGCGGGCGTACCCTTGAAGGACGGCATGGCGATAATTGTAAATTCCGGCACGAAGCGCTTGTATTCTTCCAGCGACTGCGGCAGGATGAACATATTGCGCACAAACATGCTGTGCCAGGCCAGCTCGGTAACAATGCGCACCGGCAGGCGATAATTTTCATCTGCGCCGCCGTAAACATCCTGCACAAAAACATCCCGGCCCTGCAAAAACCCGAGCATACGCCCGTACAATTCGTCAAATTTTCCCGGCTCAAACGGGCGGTTATAAACACCCCACCAAACATTGCCTTCCGAGTCGGTTTCGCGCACCACAAATTTATCGTTTGCCGAGCGAGCAGTGTGCTTGCCAGTATTGGCCACAAATGGCCCGCCAACCGCCGTTGCACCCTCGCTGCGAAAAATGGCTTCCTCGTAGAGCGCTTCGCTCGACAGGTTCCAATAAGCCAGCCGCAGGTTGCCCACGCCATGATTGGACAGGTTGTAATCCGCCTTGCGAGTCTGGGCAATCCCTTCGGCGGGGGTTTTGATATTGAGTAAATTATTCATCGTCGCGCCTCCTACAACCAATCACGGATCATCTTTTTATCGCCAATATAAATCTCGTTCGGGCTGGTTGGGTCGAGCGCCCATTTAATGCGCGCAATGCCCTCAGTCACATCCTTGACCGTGCCCGAAATCGACAGGCGAATATGTCCTTCCATGCCAAATTCCTTACCTGGCACGGTCACAACCAGCGCCTTCTTAAGCAGGAACTTGGAAAGTTCCACCGAATTGCCATTGAAGGCGCGCAGGTCGGGCAGGGCATAAAAAGTCCCATCCGGTTTGATCAGGCGCGCGCCGTTGAAGGTTTTCATCTCCTGCAACAAAATTTCGCGGTTGTTTTGGATTTGGAGCCGGATGGCCTCGACGACGTTTTGCAGGCCATTCAACGCTCCCTCCGCTGCGGCCTGGCTCACCCCAGACACCCCTGAGGTGGTCTGCGCCGTGACATTGGTCATCACCCGCACCAACTGTTTCGGCGCAACCACCCATCCAACCCGGAAACCGGTCATGCCATAGACTTTGGCCACCCCGTTGACAACGATAATGTGACTATCTTCAATATCCCTGTGGGTAAACCGATAGGCGGGCGCGGCTTCTTTACGGTCAAAAACCAGTTTGTGATAAATGTCGTCGCAGATCAGGAAAATTCCCTTGCGCTCGCAAAAATCGACCAGTTTTTCAATCAGCTCGGGCGGGTAAACCACCCCGGATGGATTGTTGGGGCTGTTGACAATGATTGCGCGCGTGTAGGAGGTCACGGCACGCTCGATCTCCTTGAAGTTGGGGGTAAAAGTCCCATCTTCAGGAGTAACGATCACCGGCACGCCGTAGCACATTTTGATGATCTCAGGGTAAGAGACCCAATACGGGGCCAGCACAATCACTTCATCCTGCGGGTTCAAAATCGAATACAGGATATTGAACAACGATTGCTTGGCTCCGTTGGTGGCAATCACATTTTCCGGGGAAACCAGCCGGTCATAGTTTTCTTCGGTATAGCGGATAATGGCCTTTTTCAGCGCCGGGGTGCCATCGGCGGGCGTATATTTCACCTCGCCGCTGGTCAATTTCGCCGCCGAAGCCAGGATGGCATTCATCGGCGTTTTGTTCTTTGGTTCGCCAATCCCCAGGTGAATGACGGGTTCGCCTCGCTCACGCAGCAAACGCGCTTCTTCGTTCAAAGCCAGGGTAGGCGACTCGGCAATTTCGGAAGCCAATTTACTGAGTCTCATCGATTCTCCTTTGATTATTTTTGTAGGGGCAACCCTTCGCCGCTACTACAGGACGGGTTAAAAACATACCTGGCCAGCATTCTCACGCTGACCAGGTATAGTACGACCACCGCCAAAGGGCGCTGACAAACGAGTTGTCAGACATCACTGTCATATTTTCATTATACACGGTGCCACAGGGCAAAAAATCATGTCAAATGTCATAAAATGACCCAAATGGGTACTCTTTTCTGCACCCACCTTGGGCGCTTGTTTTTTCCGTTACAATCGTTCCAATTAATTGCAGGAGAGAACAAAATGGGTGTCATGATGCAAGCCTTTTACTGGGATTGCCCCCGTGAAAACCACAAGGCCTATCATTGGTGGCCTTACGTGACCGGGAAAATCCCTGCGTTGGCAAAAACCGGGTTTACCAGCCTGTGGCTGCCCCCGGCCCACAAAGCTGCCAACATATTTGGCCCTTCAATGGGTTATGACCCCTATGACTATTACGACCTGGGTGAATTCGACCAAAAAGGCAGCATCCCCACCTGGTTTGGGACAAAAACGGACCTATTGAGCCTGATCGAAAGCGCCCACAACCACAAGATGACCGTCCTGGCCGACATGGTCATCAACCACAATTCTGGCGCCGATGCCCCCGAAACCAACCCCATCACCGGCCAGGAACGCTGGACCTTTTTCCGCCCTCGCAGCGGGAAATTTTTGCGCAACTGGGAATGTTTCCACCCCTCCATGTACGAATCCTGGGACGAAGGCTCTTTCGGCGACATGCCCGACCTGTCGATGCGCAACCCGTATGTATATGACGAGGTGCTGAAACTGGCCCGCTGGCTGATAGAAGAAATCGGGTTTGATGGGTTTCGCTATGACTATGTCAAAGGCTACGGGGCCAGCGTAGTGACCGCCATCCAGGAATATCGCTACATGCGCAACGGCCAGCCATACAAACCCTACGGGGTGGCCGAATTCTGGGATAGCGCTCGCGCCATTGAGCATTGGGTTGACCTGACCAACTTCTCCAATTCCAACCCGGTCGATGCCTTCGATTTCCCCCTGCGCGAAACACTCAAGGCTTTGTGCGATTACTACGGATTCAGCCTGCGCAACCTGGCCAGCGCTGAAACAGTCCTCAGTGCGCAACCTTTTAATGCGGTTACTTTCGTCGAAAATCACGACCTGCGCGATGAAGGCCGCCCCATCCTCAACGACAAACTGCTCGCTTACAGCTATATCCTGACCCACGAGGGCTATCCATGTGTCTTTTGGCGCGATTATGTGAACTATAACCTCGGGCTCGAAGAAACCGCCAACGGCATTGCCGCGCTGGTAAAAGCACACGAAACCTTCGCCGCCGGGAACACCGAAATCCTGCATCTCGATGACAACCTGTACATCATGCAGCGCACAGGCTATGCCGACAAGCCCGGTTTGATCTACGTACTCAATAATCGCGGCGATGCCTGGAACGGCGCCTGGGTTTCCACGCGATGGGCCAATACCGCTTTCTGCCCGGTGGCGTGGTGGAGCAAAAGTGACCTCAGCCGCCCCGGGGAGCAACGCACAGCCTCCGATGGCCGCGGCCAATTTTATGCTCCCCCGCGCGGGTTCAGCGTTTTCGCCCCACGTTAAGCTTAATAACACCCTGTTTAGCCCCGGCCAAGCGAATTTGGCCGGGGCTTTTGATTGCCTGTAAGCCCGCTGTAAGGTGGAAGTCTCTCCCCTGGGTTGTTGTGGCACGCTTCTTGCATCCTATATCACTAGAAGGAGAAAAAGGAAGGTCCTATGAACAACCTCATCATTGAAGCCATTGGCCGTTGCAATCCCGACGAGCCCCTCAACCCAGGGGACCCGCGCTGGTGCGATTTTGACCCGGCGCGTGGAACCAACCTGCACGACCGCATTGCCCGCCGCCTGCGCGGCGCGGAGGCTGAACGAAAATTCAGTCATATTGCCCTGGCCGGGCATCGCGGCTGCGGGAAATCGACCGAACTGGCGCGCGTCATGGACCGCGCCCGCGAAGAGGGCTACCTGCCCCTCTACGCCGTTGTCAACGAACAAGCCGATCCTAATGAAATTGGCTTTGGCGACCTGTTCCTGCTCATGTTGCGCCTGCTCGACGAAACCTTCGACAGCGACAAAAAACTCAAACCCCTGCCAGAGAAATCGGTCAAAATTGTCACCGACTGGTTCCAGGAAGTCACGCACGTCGAACAGCGTGAAGTGGAGCGGGTGATCGAATTCTCAGGCGAGGTTGGCCTGGGCGCCAACACCCCGCTGGGGAAACTGCTCTCAGGGCTCAGCCTGTTGCGCAAGACCACCGGCAAACAGCGTGATGACATCAAGCAGGCTGTCGAAAAATACCCCGACCAGTTGCGTCAAAATCTCAACCTGCTGCTGACCGAATCGCGCAAAATCTCCGAGAAGGCCTACCCGCGCGGTATCATCTTCATCCTAGACAACCTCGACCGCTACCCGCCCGAAATGATTAGCCAGGCCGTACTTACCAACGCCGACCTGCTTAATGGCGTTGATGCCCACTCCATTTTTGTCCTGCCCATCTCCTTGCTTTACAACCCGCCCGGCGAAACGGTTGAAGACCGCTATGAGCCCGAAACTTTGCCCATGCTGCCGGTTTATCCGCGCGGGAACCACTACTCGATCCAGGAAAAAAGCATCGCCGCCCTGTTAAGTGCCATCTACCTGCGGGTGGATAAAAGCCTGTTTGCTGACCCGTCGATTGCCGTGCGCCTGGCGCACCTTTCTGGCGGCTGCCCGCGCGACCTGCTGCGCCTGCTCAAAGAAGCCTTGCTTGAGTCCACCACGCTGATTGACGAACGCGCCGTCAACCGCGCTGCCAGCCTGGTGCGCGGCGAGATGGCCCGCAAGCTGACCCTGCGCCATTATGACCTGCTCGCCAGTACCCACCTTGAAACGACCATCAATCCCGATGAAGATGGGCGCTTCCTGCTCTATCGTCGTGCGGCACTGGAATATGAAGCCGAACGCTGGATCGGTGTCCACCCCCTACTGTGGGACTCGTCTGAGTTCAAAGCTTCGCTTGACAACGCCCGCAAAGAACGCGGCAGCGTCTTACGAATTTGATTCTCCATCCACACTCCACGCGAGCAACTGTGACCGACACTACCTTTTCCAATATCGATGAATATGAGCGCCTGATGCGCTTCTCGCTCTACCACCAGGGCCAGTTTTCCCTCGGCCTGGTGCGAGTAAACGATCCGCGCCTGCGCAACGAGGTCATCTCCCGCCTGCGCGATGGGCTGGAAAAAGAAGGCGTCCGCCTGGTGCATCTCGACCTATCCAATCGTCATCCCGAAAGCCTGCGAAAAGCCCTCCAACTTCACCCGGAAGGCCGCAATTTACTGCAAAAGCCGCAACGCGCCGCCCTGATGATTACCGGCATGGAACACCTGCTCGAATCGACCGATCTGCGTGGCGGGCGTCCACCTTTTGCAGCGGCGCTCAATGCCGAGCGCGACAACCTGCGTTCTACCCTGCCTGTGCCAGTGACCCTGTTTATGACCGATATGGCCATGGACAAACTGGATATGTCTGCCCCAGACTTCTTCGACTGGTACAGCGCCTCGTTCCATTTCCAATCAAGCGGGTTGGCCGCCGCCCGGGCCGAATCGCCTTCCATGGGGGTAGCCTACCAGCCGCCAATCTCCCAGCACAGCTCCGAAAAAGGGCTCGAAGAAATGGAAATGCACCGTAAGCAGTTGGCTCAAGAACCGGTCGCCAACCAGCCGCAGCTGGCAAACATCCTGTTTGAAACTGGCGAAATGTATGCTTCGCTGCCCGGCTTTTCAGACCGACAACTGGCGGTCTCGTACTTAAAACAGGCTGCGCGCCTCTATCACAACCTGAAAGACCTGGTGCGGGAGGCCGCGGCGTACGCCTGCCTGGGAGATGTGTACTACTGGATCAATGATTACGATAGCGCCGCCGGATACTTCCTGCGCGCCATTGAAAATTATCACCAGCTGGAAGATGACATCAACGAAGCCGCCAACCTGCAACGCCTGGGCGATGTCCACATCCAGCTGACCGAGATGCGGGCAGCGCGCCAACGGTACAGCGAAGCGTTGGAAATCTACGAAAAGCGAAAACATCGCGAGGGCCAGGCCAATTGCCTTCGCAGCCTGGGCGATGTGGCCCGCCTGGCAGGCGATTACGAAAGCGCCGAGAACCTGTATCACACCAGCATGCCGCTGTACCGCGAGGGAAAAAATGCAAAAGGCGAGGCCAACTGCGTCGAGAGCATGGCCGAGATGATGCTGCACATGGGCGAATACCGCCGGGCGCAAATTCGCTACAGCGAGGCGCTCGAAATTTACAAAGCCATCCCCCACCCGCTTGGGCAGGCCAATTGCCTGCAAGGTTTGGGGCACGTGGCTCGTTTACAGGGCAACCTGAACGTTGCCCAATCGCGTTACGATGAAGCGCTTGCCACTTACCGCACCATCGGCTATCGGCTGGGTGAAGCCAGCTGCATGGAAAGCCTCGGCGACCTGCAACGCCGCGCCAATGACTATGATGAAAGCGAGAAAAACTATCTCGAAGCGTTGAGCATTTACCGTTCCCTGCGCAACCGCATGGGCGAGGCCAATTCGTTCTATGGCCTGGGAGAAATGTTCTTCCAAAAAGAAGCCTGTGATACCGCCGCAAAATTCTTTATGCGCGCCGAGGCCATCTACCACCACGCCGAAGCCTGTCTCGGTGAAGCCAATGCCATATCAGCCCTCGGGGCCATCGCCCTGCGCCAGGATAAACCCCAAGAAGCCGAGCAAGCCCTGGCACGCGCCATCGCCATGTACATGCAAATAGGCGACCGTTATTCTGTCGCCGCTCAAACCGGAAACTATGGCTGGTTGCTGTACGAAAAAGGGAAATTTGCCGAAGCGCGCCCCTACCTGCGCCGCGCCGCTGAATATTTTACCGTCCTGGGCTTACTCGACCAGGCAAACCGTCACCTGCAAGCCGCAGAGAAAGAGTAAAACATGATGAAGGTATAACGCCCCTTCCACTTACCGGAAGGGGCGTTCGATTTATTTCAGGGCTTCAAAATCCTGTGGATTCCCCAACGGGAGGGTCGTGACGCCTTCGACAATGCGTTTGACCAGCCCGCCCAACACGCTGCCGGTTCCCACCTCAACAAAGGTGGTGACACCCTGCGAGGCCAACCAGCGCACCGACTCGGTCCAGCGCACCCGGTTTTGCATCTGCGCCATAACATCGGCGCGCAAAGCTCCGGCCGCAGAAAGCGGGGCAGCGGCCACATTCCCAACAACCGGAACAAGGGCATCGCCAAAAGCAGCGGCACCAACCGCTGTATCCCACTCAGCCTGGATGGTTGCCATCAACGGAGAATGAGCCGCAATACTCACAGCCAGCGGCAGGGCGCGTTTGGCCCCGGCAGCCTTGGCCCCGGCCATGGCACGCTCGAGGGCTGGTTTGTGCCCCGAAATAACCACCTGCCCAGGGCAATTGTCATTGGCAACCTGTACAATCTCTACATCTGTGCTGGCCTCGGCGCAGACTTTATCGAGGGTAGGAATATCCACCCCCAGGATGGCCGCCATACCGCCAGGGTTACGCTCACCCGCTTGTTTCATCAGCTCGCCGCGTTTGCGCACCAGGCGCAGGCCATCGGCAAAAGATATGGCCCCGGCAGCAGCGAGGGCGGTTAGCTGCCCGAGAGAGTGTCCGGCCATAAAAACGGGGCGCGCAGACGGGTCAAGCGAGCGAAAAGCAGCCAGGGCGTGGATAAATAACGCAGGCTGGGTGTTCAGGGTATCGTTCAGGTCAGAATCTGGCCCTTCCCACATTATTTTGGAAAAGGAAAGACCAAGAATGTCATCGGCTTCTTCAAAAGCCTGGCGGGCAACGGGGAAAGCAGCCGCCAGGTCGCGGCCCATGCCCACAGCCTGCGAACCCTGGCCTGGAAATACAAAAGCAGTCTTCGAAAAATCTAGTGTCATGTTTCACCTCGCGGGTTAAAACACAAACGCGCCGTGTTGGTCACGGCGCGCCAGTGAGTTCGAAGGAATCAGTCTTTCTTGACTTCGACGACTTCGCGGCCCTTGTACTGCCCACAGTTGGGACAAACGGTGTGGGGCAGGCGCTTTTCACCGCAATTGGGGCAGGTGGTGAGATTCACGGCCTGCAAGGCGTCGTGGGCGCGGCGGCGATCGCGGCGGCCCTTGGAATGTTTACGCTTTGGATGAGGGGGCATGCTTTACTCCTTAATATGATTGCATCCATTTCTGGATCTTGTTCCCGTTTAAGCGGACAGATTATAGTGGAGCGTTGGCGGACTGTCAAGCAAAGCGAGGGGCGAGATTTGCGCTTTTTTTAGGGCTATGGTATACACACGCCTTCGGAGGAAGCATGACCGTTAAAATAACCAAACCATTAATGACCATCTTTGCACTTGCAACTTTGCTGCTTGCAGCCTGCGGCAACACACAAGCCAGCCCTACTCCCACAGAAATGAGTATTGAGGCTGTTTACACGGCTGCGGCAATGACCGTGGCTGTCAACCTGACCGGGACGGCCGCGGCACAACCCTCGGCCACCCCCAGCCCCGAAGCAACCGCTACGGGCACCGCCACACAAACCCCGGCCGTGACCGCCACCCTCACCACGGCCCCTCAGATCTTTGTGCCAACCCAGGCAATTGTGGTTGCCACCATCACCGCCGGACCCAGCCCTACAGCCACTTTTGGCGCAGTGGGCTGTAACAACTCGACGCTGGTCAGCGATGTGACTATTCCCGATGGAACCAAGATTGACCCCGGAAAATCTTTCACCAAAACCTGGCGCATCAAGAATACCGGAACCTGTGCCTGGAACGGCGATTACAAATTCACCTTTACCGGCGGGGAGTTGTTTGGCAGCGATACGACCAAAATTCGGCGGAATGTAGCCCCCAATGCGACAACCGATTTTTCGCTGAATTTTACTGCCCCTACCACCCCCGGCACCTATACCGGCTATTGGCGGCTGTACAATGACAAAGGCGAGGCTTTTGGAGCGGTCTTCAGTGTGAATATTGTTGTTCCAGGGCCAACCAGCACCGTGGCTCCCACCAACACCACCGGTCCAACCACCGGCCCTACTCCTACAGCTTCAGAGACATCTTTCCCAACCGTAACCAATACTCCCGAACCACCAACGTTAACCCCCACAGCGACACCCTGATGAATCAAAAACGCGGCGCAGGTTTCCTGCGCCGTGTTGCTTATTTCCGACGAGTAAAGGCCCACAACAATCCCAATAAAAGAAGCGCGCTGCCTCCGCAAAGCGGGTTCCCGGCAACCGGAACCGGGGTCGGTTGGGGGGCGGCAGTGGGAACCGGGGCCGTATTCTCGGGAGCGGCAATGAGGGTCGGGGTTGGCAGGATCGGTAACGGCGTGGAGGTAACATCCGCGACAGGGGTAACGGTTGGCACTTGCGGGGCGGTCGTGGGCGTGGTCGTCAGAATCAAGAAATCGTAGCGGCCATCCTTTTGGACCACCGCCCACGAAAAATCATAGCTTATCGAAACTATCAGATCACGGGCTAGCTGGTTGTTGGGGTCAATTTCAAGGCTGCGATGGAGCAACTCGAAAATTCGCACCAACTCAGGCGTATCTTGCGTACCAGCATAGTACACATCGTACAGGTAATGGCCCCACAACAGGTCGGCATACCCATAATGCCAGAGCGAATCTTCGGGCAGCAGCGTGATGGATTTTTCATAGGCGCGCACCGCTTCGCGATATAACTCCTGACCAATCGGGTCACTGCGCAGGTAGCCACGCGGGTAGCGGATGACCTCCTTGAGGGCTTTGCCCAGGCGGCCCCACGCTTCACCATCGTTGGGAGCTTTGGCAGTCAGGTCACGCTCATTAAGTACCTTGCGCCAGTAGGCCGGGACAACCAGGGACACTTCAAAATCGTTCTCAAAAGTGGGCTCAAGGTCTTCAAAATGCCAGCGCGCCTCATTGCCCGAGAATGTGGGCGTACCGCTGGTCAGCGAAAAACTGGTCGTTTCATCGACAAGCACATTCTCGAGACTAGCCTGGTATGGCAGGCGCACCACAATGTCACCGGAGCCGATGGTCCCATTCCAACCTGCGCCAGTATTCAGGATGTAACGAAAGGCCACAAAAGGGTCGTACCCAAAACCGAGGGAGGTATATGACACCGCCAGGATGACATCCTTGCCAGCCGGGAATTTGACCGGGAAAACCGCCCAGGGGAGATTGGCACCAAATTCGGTGTCCAGCATCTGGCGGGTGGTGGCCACACTTTTGCCATCCACGGTAACACGAATGTTCTCGATTTCGGGGAACTGCTCACGATAATAGGCTGATTCGCCAAAAACCAGGGGGAAACGCACGTCCATTTGCTCGTCCGCTGCGCCCAAGTTCCGCATCAGGAAGGTGGCTTCGGTTTGGGCTTCGCCTTTTGCCTGGGATGGTTTTTCGAGAATGGTTAAAGTGACCAGCTCCGAAACCATCCGCACCTGGGTTTGCACCTGGCCCGGAGAAATGATCACCCCTGGGGGCGGTTCCGGCGGGGCCACATCGGCAAAAACGGGCTGAAGAACCAGCAGGGAAATAACAAGGGCGAGGAATATAGACCTCGCCCACAAATTGGTAAATATTTTGTTCTTCGACATGGCGCGTCTCCTCAGGGTTTCTTCTACTTTATAGGAACGCTCCGTGTCTGTCAACAGGTTATTAGGGGGATTCGCTTTCGAGGCGTGCCAGGGCCAGCCCAACGGTGGCCGACCAGGAAAGCATTTTGAAATCTCCGGCCAGGTAAGCATGACGCAATTCGGCGCGGCTGAGAAAGACCAGTTCCTGCTCTTCCAAATCACCGGAATTTGGTTCGGCCACCTGGCGGGCATCTACCGCCATATAAAGATAGGCTGTTCCGGCGCGCCGGTTGGCATCGACATAATATTTTCCCAGGAAAACCATTTCCCGCGCTTCACAACCCATTTCTTCATACATTTCGCGCCGGGCGGCCTGCTCAGGGTCTTCTCCAGGGTCGATCATGCCTCCCATGGTAGACAAGGAAACTTCCCCAATGCCGTATTTGTACTGACGCATGCACAAAACTCGCCCATCTTCCATCACGGGCAACACATCTACAAAATCGGGAATGATGACCCACGGCCAGTTTTCAATCACGCGCCCATCGGGAAGTTCAACCGTATGGCGTTCCACCTTAAGGAAACGGCTAAAATCGAGCACCAACTCACGGGCAAGGGTCTTCCAGGGTTTCATCATTCCGCCTCTATGGGCTATCCGCCCTGCCGCAACCAGGCTTCCATGAAACCATCCAGCGCGCCATCCAGGACAGCCTGCGAATTACCAACCTCGTGGTCGGTGCGATGATCTTTCACCAGCTGGTACGGATGCAGCACGTACGAGCGAATCTGGCTGCCCCATTCTGCTTTGGTGTAGTCGCCGCGCAGGACTGCCACTTCGGCATCTTGCTTGGCCTGCTGCAATTGCAACAGGCGCGCGCGCAATACACTCAGGGCTGACTCGCGATTCTGGGTCTGGGAACGCTCATTCTGGCAGGTGACGATAATCCCGGTTGGGATGTGGCGGATACGCACCGCGGTGGAGTTTTTTTGTACGTTCTGCCCCCCCGCGCCGGACGAGCGGTAGACTTCAATCTCAATTTCCGCCGGGTTAATCTGCACATCCTGGCTATCCATGGCCACCTGCGGCAATACTTCTACCAAGGCAAAAGAGGTGTGCCTGCGGTGGGCAGCGTCAAAGGGTGATAGGCGCACCAGGCGATGCACCCCCTTCTCGGAGCGTAAATAGCCATAAGCGTAGCGGCCGCTCACGGAAATGGTAACCGACTTGACCCCGGCTTCTTCGCCTTCGGTCAGGTCGAGGATTTCGGTCTTGTAGCCTTTTTCTTCGGCCCAGCGCAAATACATCCGCTGGAGCATCTCGGCCCAATCCTGGCTGTCGGTGCCGCCCGCCCCGGCATGAATCGCCAGGATGGCATCACCTTCGTCATATTTGCCCGAAAGCATGGCCGCAAAAGAACGTTTGTCCAGCTCTTTTTCAATAGCAGTCACTTCCGCTTCGAGCTCAGCACGCAGTGAATCATCTTCAAGCGCCAGCAGCTCGCGCGTTTCTTGCAACCGGCGCTCAAAAACCCGCCACTCATCCACTTCGGTGCGCAATGATGCGGCGGTTTTGCTTATTTTTTGCGCCGCCTGGGGGTCGTTCCAAAAATCTGGCGCAGCGATTTGTTTTTCAAGTTCAGAAAGTTCGCTCTCTTTTGAAGGTAAGTCAAAGACGCTCCAAAAGCTGAGCTGTTAATTCCCCGGCTTGCTGTAAACGGTCGATAAGGTCTTGCATGCTGCCTCCAAATTGAGAAAAGGGCGGGTTGTCCCGCCCTACCCTAAAATTCCATCGATAAACGCATCCGGATCAAAAGGCGTCAGGTCTTCAGGTTTCTCGCCCAAGCCTGCAAACAAAATTGGCAGGCCCAATTCACGCTGAATGGCAAAGGCCATCCCACCGCGCGCCGAAGAGTCCAGTTTTGAAAGAATCACACCAGTCACTTTGACCGATTGCTTGAAAGCCTTGGCTTGCGAGAGTGCATTCTGCCCAGTTGTCGCATCCAATACCAGCCAGACCTCGTGCGGCGCGCCTTCACGAGCTTTGCCAACCACCCGGTAAACCTTCTTTAGTTCTTCCATCAGGTTAAACCGCGTATGCAAACGACCCGCAGTATCAATCAAGATGATATCTACGCCGCGCGCGACTCCCGCCTGAACGGCGTTGTATGCCACCGCACCGGGGTCTGACTCAGGCGCGCCAGATACCACTTCCACCTTGAGCCGCTCTCCCCATACCTGAAGCTGGTCCACGGCTGCGGCACGGAAGGTATCAGCCGCCCCAAAAAGGATCGACTTGCCTTCCTTCATAAAGCGCTGCCCCAGCTTGGCGGCAGTTGTCGTCTTGCCCGAGCCGTTGACACCCACCAGCAAGATTACCGCCGGTTTAGCGGTCAGAGCGACCCCAGGCGGGGTTACCAGCCGTGAGCGCAGTTCCGCCTTGAGAACGGATTGCAATTCTGAGGCGCGAGTCAGCCCATCGCGTTTTACAACCGCCTTCAAAGCAGTCAACACCGATTGGGTTGTTTCGATCCCCAGGTCGGCCTGTACCAACAAAGCTTCCAGGTCATCCCAGGTATCCGAATCAATCTCGGTTGCGCCCAGCATGCCAGCCAACCGGCCAAAGGCCGCTTTGCTGGTACGCGCCAATCCTTCACGCCATTTATTGAAAAAGTCTGCCATAGCGCCGGGATTATATCACGTTCAAATCCATGTTATACTCTCGGCGATTTGGAGACAACCTCATGACTGACGACAAACCGACGAACGCATGGAAAGAAATCAGCACCACCTGGGACGGCGAAAATGGCTATATCGCCCTTAACAAAGCCGGGGCTACGGTGTTGATGGGCAAAGATAAAAACGGCAATCCTGGTATTGGGCCAATGGAAATTTTATTGGTCGGCCTGGCAGGTTGTACGATGATGGACATTGTAGATATTATGAAGAAGAAGCGCCAGGTGCCAACCGACTTTAAAGTTATTGTGCGCGGCAACCAACGCTTGACCGAGTACCCCTATCACTACACCGAATTCCAGGTGGAATACCTGTTGTGGGGTGAGAACCTGGTTGCCAAAGATGTAGAGCAGGCCATCCAGCTCTCTGAAGAAAAGTATTGCTCCGTCGGCGGCACACTTGTCAAGGCCGGTCCAATTCATTCCACTTATAAGATCCTGAAACCCGGCGAAAATGCCTGATGCCAAAAAAGATGCAACCTTTTGCGGGACCACCGCATCTAATTTGAAAGCATAAATTATTGAAAGGAACTCAAAAATGATCGATACCCCCCTCCATGTGACCGATGCGGCCTTTGACAAGACCGTTTTACAGTCCACTACCCCGGTGATTGTTGACTTTTGGGCCCCATGGTGTGGCCCTTGCAAGATGGTCGCCCCAATCCTGGACAAACTTGCCAAAGAATATGCCGGTAAGGTCATTGTCGCCAAGGTAAACACCGATGACAATCCTGAATGGGCCATGAAATATGGCGTTCAGGGCATCCCCACCATGCTGTTCATTTCGGGCGGCAAGATCGTCCACCGCCAGGTTGGCGCCCTGCCCGAACGGATGTTGCGTGAAGCACTTACGCAGTTCCTTGAAGTCGCCAGCGCCAATTAGTTTCAACCCTTTTTCGGGTATACTTCTTTCCGCTTTTGCCTTTCCAACCAGGAAAGACAAAAGCGGAAATTTTTTTTGGAATGGACCTATGAAAAAAATCTTACTCACCTTGATTCTTGCCGCCCTGCTGGGAGCTTGCACCCCCACCGCGCCCCCTGAACCTACCGCCGATGCTGCCGCTACAATCAGCGTTCAAGCTTCTACGATCGTAGCGTCCACACTCACCGCTCAACCTACGGCAACCCCAATTCCAACCAATACCCCAGAACCATCAGCAACCTTCACGCCAATTCCACCTACTGAAACCCCAGCAGCTCCAACGGCAACCTTGACCCCTCTGGCCTCGCCAACCGTATTCCAGGGTACCCTGGCGCCGTACGATGTTAGCGGGCTACCGACTGGCCTGTTCCGCATTGAAAACAGTTCTGGGGAAGAAAGTATCGTCGTGACAATCCAGGGCACGACCAAACCAGGTGAAAAACCCGTTTACTATTCTTACCTGGTAACCAAAGTGTTCCTGTTCGACATCCCGTGGGGGAGTTATAACTACACGGTCCAAATTGGCACCAAAAAACTTTATACCGGCACGTTTGGCATTGCCAATAAAGACAAAACCACCATGCGAGTTTTCCTGAACAAGATTGTCATCGTTGGGCCATAATAAAAAGGAGCGGACTAAAATCCGCTCCTTTTTATTACTGCTCTTTTTGTCTTTCAATTTGCGCCCCGAGCGAGCGGAGCTTGCCATCCACATCTTCGTAACCCCGGTCAATCTGGCCTACATTGCGAATGGTGGATTTTCCGCGCGCCGCCAGGGCCGCAAGCACCAAAGTCATCCCGGCGCGAATATCCGGACTTTCCACTTTTTCGCCAAACAGCTTCGCCGGTCCGGTCACAATACAACGATGCGGATCGCATAAAACAATTTGCGCCCCCATACTAACCAGTTTATCAGTGAAATACATCCGACTCGGGTACATCCAATCGTGAAAAAGAACACTCCCGCGCGCCAGCGTCGCCACCGCAATGGCGATACTCATCAAATCGGTTGGAAAAGCTGGCCAGATGTTGGTCTTAATCTCAGGGATAGCATTACCCAAATCGGGTTCAACTTCGAGACGCTGCTCTGACGGGACAACAATATCTTGCCCGTCTTCCACCCAATCGACTCCAAGGCGGTTAAACACCATGCGGATCATACCCAGGTACTCACTGCCGGCATTGCGAATCCGCACCGTCCCGCGCGTCATTACCGCAGCACCGACAAAACTAACCACTTCGAGATAGTCGGAGCCAATCGTAAACTCCCCGCCGTGTAAACGGTCAACCCCTTCTATATGAAGTGTGTTCGAACCAATCCCGTCAATTTTGGCCCCAAGCACATTCAACAACTTGCATAACTCCTGCACATGCGGCTCAGAAGCCGCATTACGCAGAATCACAGTTCCTTTTGCCAGCACCGCCGCCATAATCGCATTTTCGGTACCGGTCACCGAAGCTTCATCGAGCAAAATATCGGCCCCTCGCAAGCGCCCCGCTTTAAAGTCAAAAGAGCGGTCATAATGCACTTCCGCGCCCATCGCGCGCAAAGCCAGGATGTGCGTATCTACCCTACGACGGCCAATCACATCCCCGCCAGGAGGCGGCAACTTAACTCCACCAAAGCGTGCCGTCATCGGTCCGGCCAACAAAATCGAGGCGCGGATACGACGACTCAAGTCTGGGTCCAGGTCAGCCGGACGCACATCACGGGCAGTCATCCGCCAGGAACGATTTCCCAGGTCATCGACCTGAACACCCAAACTCTCCAACATCTTACGCATGTCCTGCACATCCCGAATCTGCGGGACGTTGTGCAAAATAACAGGCTCTTCGCACAACAAACAGGCTGCCAACAAAGGTAAGGCAGCGTTCTTATTGCCAGAGGGTGTCACCTCGCCTTTCAGGGGGACACCACCTTCGATGATGAATTTTTCCATGAGAGTCTCCTCTTGTAACGGGATTGTAAGTCAAGAAAGCGCTTTCGCCAAGAAGAATTGGAGTTATCGCACTGGAATGGTCTGAACAATTGGTATAATTTTGAAATTATGAACGCACTAATTTTTGGTATCCTCGGACTATTCGCGGGCTGGATTGTCAACTATATCGGCGATGTCTTGCCCACCCAGCGAAAATTCGGTCAGCCACATTGTACCCATTGTGATACGCCGTTTTCGTGGGGCAATTACTTCTTGCTAGGTGGTTGCGCAACTTGTAAAAAGCCGCGCTCCTGGCGTACCTACATTGTTCTCATGGCCGGAATTTTATCGGGCCTGCTGCTCGGGATGTTCCCACCAGCCAACATGGGTCCATTCCTCGGCCTGGTATTAATGACCTATTTCGGGATTGTAGTGGTCATCGACTTTGAACATCACCTGATCCTGCACATGGTCACCCTCTTCGGGGCTGCCCTCGGGCTTTTAAGTGGGATCCTGTTACACGGTCTGGCTTCCACCCTGATCGGTGGAGCCGTAGGCCTGGGGGTGATGCTGGCCTTCTACGGGGTCGGCATCCTGTTCGCCCGCTACCGTGCCCGCAAATTAGGCGCAGACGATGGTGAAGAAGCGCTCGGCTTCGGCGACGTCACCCTCTCCACCGTGCTTGGCCTGATGCTGGGCTGGCCCTTTATCCTGTACGGTTTGTTATTTGGCGTGCTGGCCGGGGGCATATTCAGCTTCATAATCATCATGGTGCTGATCGCTGCCAAGCGCTATGAATCAATGACCGTTTTCACGGCCTACGGCCCGTATCTCGTTTTGGGAGCCATTTGGCTATTATTCTTCCCAAAAACGCTAACAATTTTGTTAGGACAATAGTACCATAGTACTAAAGTAGGATTGTTCGGGCCTTTTTATACCTTAAACTGAAACTAGTGGTCATGTAAGTGACCACCGCTATGTGTTAAGCAGTCAGGAGAAAAGATGCGGTTTTTACCCAGGCTAAACAGAAAGCAAGCTGGCCAAAGCTTTGTAGAGTTGTCGGTCATTTTGATCGTCATCCTTACTTTGCTGGTAGGCATGGTTGAAGTTGCCAATTTACTAAACGAATACATCAACCTGGCTGATGGCGTCCGTGAAGCAGCTCGCTTTGGCAGCAATGATGATCCCTTTATTCGAGAAGCAACTGCTGACTGCCCCACTCCTTTCTGTGTCCGTCTCGATTTCTTCCTCAATATCGACATTATTCTGGAAGGACAAGAAGACGGCAGCGGCAACAAAATCTCACAAGGTTCGATTACCCCGCTTATTCTTAACCCGGCAAACGGGGATGATGTAGTTATCTCATTTTGGGGCATTGATGAAAGCGGGAACGCCGTCCGGTTTCCAGATGCCGACGGCTGGAGTAAAAACGCTTACACGGGTGAAGGCACCGCAAAAACATCTCAAAAAACAACTGCGCAAATTCAAAGCCTGCTTGATCCATCCGCACCTGCAACCGGGATTGTTCTTGTAGAAGTTTTCTACCATTATGAACAAATCCTTAAACTTCCATTGTTCTTTCCTTTTCCCGATCCTATGCCTGTTTACGCTTACGCAATAATGCCGCTTTCGGCTGCCGAACCTACGCCCACTCCAATTCCATAAGTCACACAGGAAAAGTATGAGCAAACTCCAAAAATTATTGCCGAAAAAAGAAAAGGGCCAAATCTTAGTGATCATGGCGCTGGTCTTTATTGGCTTGATCGCCATTGTGGGCCTGTCGATTGATTTAGGCTATATGTTCATCAGTTATTCACGCCTGCGCCGATCGGTCGATGCCGCTGCCCTGGCCGCCACTGGCGAATTCAAAAAAGGTTATACCATTCCCGGCCTGACTGCTGCCGCAAACCAGATTCTCTCTCTCAACCAGGTACAAAATATTCGTGACATCCAGGTAGATGCTTGCAATTACACCCTGGTTCCACCCCAGCCAGCTGCCGATACTGAAGTTTGCACGGATCCCCCGCGCAAAGTCGTGCGCGTACGCGCATCTGCAGATGTTCCGCTGTATTTTCTTTCCGTCGTCGGGCTGCACAGCATCCCGATTAGTGCAGAAGCCATCTCAGAAGCTGCATCTGTCGATGTGGTTCTGACCTTGGATGCATCCGAATCAATGACTTTTGAGCAAAGCGGCGAAATGTCGGACCCCAAGGTTTGTAACGAGTCCGACCTTAAAGGCGGGGCCGACGGTTTTTCCGGAGACTGTCAACCGTTCCAACAGGTTCGTGAAGCCGCTAAATTATTTGTGCAACAACTATATTTTCCTTTTGACCGGGTAGCAATCGTCACTTTTGACCAATATGCAAGAGCCATCAACTATGGCACCGATGCCGACCCGCGTTATTTCAGCCGTAACGGTCAAGCGGGTGAAACCGTCGACGAAATTTATTATGCTTTGCAGTATTATCGTGCCTATGATGGAAGCTATATTAAACCCGGCACAGGTTATGTCAATACTGATATAGACAAAGCAAATAGCGTAATCGTTATCCAGCCCGAACTTTGTCCTTACGACAGTTCCAACCTGCCATCCGAGCCGCCTCCTGGCTCACCCAATGGCACCTGTCGCCTGCAAGATATCGCGGGAGCCTTTGTGGGTCTGGATTGCCCACTCTTCTATGGTTTGACGCCAACATCAGCGTATTGCGGCTCGACCAATATTGAAGACGGTGTGCAATATGCGGGTGCGGTTTTGACCGATCCGGCAAATCGACGCGATGAGGCTCTATGGGTTATGGTATTACTCTCTGATGGCGCTGCCAATGCTGCCTATGATGACTTTGGTGCTCCCATCTGTCCATATTACACGACGCCATCCTGCCGTGATAAAGATTCAAGCGTGCGCCATGATAGTTCATCCAATCTGTACGATCCTGATGATGCTGCCCGTGATATTATTGATATAGTAGCGGGAAATGGTGCCCTGATCTTTTCAATTGGCTTAGGCCCAGCACGCGCACAATATAGCGACCTTTCTGCCCCCCCAGGCGAAACTTTGTTACAATATGCTGCTGAAGAGGGCTTTGGTGTTTACTATTTCGCACCAGATGGTGCAGAACTTGCCAATATCTTTTTACAGATTGCCAATAAAATCGCTACCCGTATTACCCAATAACCACCACGCAGGGATGAATGCCTATGTCCACACCTACTAATTCACCTCCCGTCGGGAAATTCCTTTACCGGCACAAAAAATCGCAGGCAACGCTTGAATTTGCCCTGACGGTTCCTATTTTCCTGATGATTATTTTCGGGATTATCGATTTCTCCCTGTTATTTGCAGCCTGGCTCTCCATTCAAAATATGGCTCGCCAAGCTGCACGTTTTGCGTCTACAGGTCAATACGATGCGGTCCATTGCGTGGATGGGCCAGATGTTGGCTCAGAGGCTTGCGGTGGCGACGGGAAAAATGCCGAAGTGGATGAGGCCCGCCTGGAAACCATTCACGACGTAGCCAATCAAAATCGCCTGTTGGTATTCTTCGACTCTGCGTCGACGTCTTACACACAACGCGCCTACATTGACGTTACGGTTTGTTCCAGTCGCGATCTTAGCGACCCAGCGGACAATGTACCCGACTATGTTTTCTTTCCTTCTACACAAGGCAGTTTCCTCCAAACTGCTTATGCAGACTGCAAATTGAACAATGTTTCGACAGAAGATGCAGGGGGTCCAGGGGATCGCGTGGTGGTTGCCGTAGATTTCAACCATCCTTTCCTGACTCCCTTTATCAATTACACCTGGCCCATGTTCCACCTCGCATCTGCCCGTGAAGCAATCGTAGAACGCTTCCGTGTCTCACGTGTTATTAACGTGCCTCCCCCTATCGCGTTACCATCTTCAACAGCAAGCATTACGCCTACGGTCACTGCGACAGCGACCAGCACAGCAACAGCGACGGATACCGCCACTGCCACAGCAACAGCATCACCCACAATCACATCAACGGCTACGGCTACAGCAACAAGAACAGCAACGCCAACCATTACAACCACCACTACGGCCACCCGCACGCCTACGGTTACAGCTACTCCTGATTGTAGCCTTGTGTCGATCACAGGCCCAATTTTGTCAACCGGAAACCAGACCAAGCCAATCGTTAACTTTGGTGTTATTAATGATTCAGGAGTTGACGCCTTCATCGACCGAACGGAGTTTGACTGGAACAACTTTAAAGCCATTACTACTGTAACCGGCCAAGGTGTTGATAGATATCGCATGGGAAGCGCAACCATTTCTAACACCAACAACACAACCGGCTACGCAACCTACACAAACAACTCAACGACTTTTTCTGGCACAGCCCAAATCTATTTCGATTTCATCAATGTAGAACCGAGTTGGCCGGGCAGCCTGTCCCCCGAATCATTCGGCTTAAAGATTTGGCTCTCCAACGGATGCTATGCAGACGTATCTTCGCTTGCGACTCCCACTCGCACAGCAACGGCTACGACGACACTCACCCCAACTGTCACAGGTACGCCAACCCGCACCCTTACGCCAACCATCACCAGGACCCCGACGATTACGCGTACCCCAACCGTCACCGTCACCCCAACCCGGACCCTGACTCCGACCATTACACAAACCCCAACCATTACCCCGACCCCGACCGTCACACCGACCAGGACCAATACTCCTACCCGGACCATGACGCCGACAGTGACAGCGACACCGACCAAAACCCTCACGCCCACCGTGACCCGCACGCCTACCATCACGCCAACTCGTACCAACACGCCAACTGTCACTCACACACCGACCCGTACCATTACGCCGACGATTACAAAGACGCCGACGCCAACAATTACCCGAACCCCGACGGCAACCCGCACCACGACGGCTACAGCCACCAAAACGCTGACACCGACTGTCACTCGTACGGCTACACAAACACCCACAAATACGGTATTGCCGCCGACTCGCACGCCGACACCCACTCAGTCGCCGACCATCACACCCACTCGTACAAAGATCTGCTTCGACTGTTGATGACGGCAAACAAGTAAGGAACGAAGAGCAGGAGGACATCCTCCTGCTCTTTTCTTGTCAAAAAGCGGTGTATAATGCGGCGAAACCAACACAAGGAGGTGTATCGACAACTTTAGTAAGGGAAAGCAGCGCATGAGCCTGCTACATGGTTAACAGGCTGACGAGGATGAGGGTTCCCCATCGCAAGATGGGGCCAACTGCCCGGGCAACAAAATTCGGGCAGGAAAATCGACAGTTCAGCGGAAGCCCTCCGGGGAAACCACGCCCCGCATTCTTTCCCTCCAGTAGAAAATTCCAGCGCCCAAAACTGACCGGTAACGGGTTCAGGCAAAAGCGCGGAAAGTGGCACAAATGGCTATTTCAACCGCCGTAGCGTGAATTTAACTTCACGCTACCCATTAAACCTGGAGAAAACTCATATGTGTGGAATCGTTGGCTATGTCGGCCCGCGTGATGCGACGCCGATTATTCTCAATGGCCTGAAGCGCCTCGAGTATCGTGGATACGACTCGGCGGGCGTGGCCGTTATCCAAAACGGGCAGCTTGAAGTCCGGCGTGACGCCGGGAAGCTCTCAAACCTGGCAGACCTGGTTGTCCAACAGCCCATTAGCGGCGCGCCTGGCATTGGACACACCCGCTGGGCTACCCACGGCGCACCCAGCGCGCGCAATGCCCACCCGCACCTGGGCATGACCGGACGCGTGGTCGTTGTCCACAATGGGATTGTTGAAAACTTTCTGGAACTCAAGGATGAAATGACCGCCGAGGGCGCAGTTTTCAACTCGGAGACCGACACCGAAACCATTGTGCACCTGGTCGAGCGGCACCAATCTGTCGGGCTGGATTTTGTTGAAGCAGCGCGCGCCACCTTTAAGCAGGTACAGGGCGCAAATGTAATCCTGCTCATCAATGCCGACGAACCAGACAAAATCGTCTGCGCACGCATTGGCAACGCTGGCGGTGTGGTCATTGGCCTGGGCGAAGGGGAAAACTTCCTCGCTTCTGACATCCCCGCTATCTTGGAACACACCCGTCGGGTGATTTTCCTGGAATCACATCAGATGGCAATCGTCACCCGCGACGGCGTCCAACTTCAAACCCTGGAGGGCGCTCCCATCGCCCCGCAGCTGCATACCGTTTCATGGGACCCGGTTGCGGCCGAAAAAGGTGAGTATCGCCACTTCATGCAGAAGGAAATTCACGAACAAGTGCGCGCGCTAACCGATACACTGGCCGGGCGCGTAGACTTTGGCAATGGGCGAATTCGCCTGCCAGAGCTAAACCTGACGCCTGAGATTGCCAAACGCATCCAGAAAATCTACATTACAGCCTGCGGAACCGCAGCCTATGCCGGGATGGTGGGCAAAGTGCTGATTGAGAAGATTGCCCGCATCCCCGTGGAAGTGGTGATTGGCTCCGAGTTTCGCTACAGCGACCCGATTGTGGACGAGAATACGGTGGTACTGGCGATTTCACAGTCAGGTGAAACTGCCGATACTTTGGCTGCGATGGAAGAGGGCCGCAAAAAAGGTGCCATTTTGTGGAGCATCGTTAACGCCATCGGCTCACAAGCCATGCGTGTTGCCAACGGCGCAATCTCGATGCAAACCGGGCCAGAGATTGGCGTGGCTTCAACCAAGGCTTTCACCGCTCCGCTGGTGGACCAGTATATGCTGGCCATCTTGCTGGCCGATATGCGCGGCGTGATTGATGATAAGACCCGCCGCCAGTTGGTGGCTGACCTGCGCCTGGTTCCCGACCTGGTGAGCCGCACACTGGACCGCGAGGCCCAGGTTGAAAAGGTGGCTCACTCGCTCAAAGATATTCGCGACTGCCTGTACCTGGGACGCGGCATTAACATGCCCATTGCCTACGAAGGCGCGCTTAAACTCAAGGAAATCTCCTACGTTCATGCCGAAGGCTACCCGGCCGGTGAAATGAAACATGGCCCGATTGCCCTGATCGACGAAAATATGCCGGTCGTGTGCATTGCGCCCAAAGACCCCTGGCACGAAAAGATGATCAGCCAGATCCAGCAGGCCAAGGCGCGCGGCGGAACAGTGATTGCCATCTCTACCGATGGTGACGAGCTGGTTTCGGGGATGGCTGACCACGTCCTGTGGGTGCCCGAAGCGCCCTGGATGCTCTCCCCCATCGTAACCGTGCTCCCGCTACAACTGCTGGCCTATCACATTGCAACCACGCGCGGGCTGGATGTTGACCAGCCGCGCAACCTGGCCAAAAGCGTTACAGTAGAGTAACCCGGCCCACCCCACCGCCCTGTCTTTTTCGACAGGGCGGTGTTTTATTATGGGTGCGAGAAGTATAATTATTAAAACGCGCCCAAAGGAGAGCACATCATGCCTGAACAGGTTTTCGACTACGTCATCATCGGCAGTGGTTTTGGGGGTTCGGTTTCGGCCATGCGGCTGGCCGAGCGTGGCTTTTCGGTACTGGTGCTCGAAAAAGGCAAGCGCTTTGAAGACAAGGATTTTGCCAAAACCAATTGGCAATTTTGGAAATATATTTGGATGCCCGCCATTCGCGCTCACGGGATTTTGCAGATTAGCGTACTAAAAGGGTTGATGGTATTGCATGGGGCCGGAGTGGGCGGCGGCAGCCTGGGCTATGCCAATGTGCTGGAGGTACCGACCGAAGCGACGTTTGCCACCCCGGCCTGGAACCAGCCAATTCAATGGGGCCAGGTCCTGGCTCCGCACTATGCCACCGCCCGAAAAATGCTGGGGGTGGCCCGCAACCCCAAACTATGGAAAGCGGATCACCTGCTGAGAGAAATAGCCGCGGAGCGCGGCATGGAAGATACCTTTCGCGCGACAGATGTGGGCGCATATTTTGGCGAACCCGAAAAAACCGTCCCAGACCCGTATTTCGAGGGGGAAGGCCCCGAGCGCTCTGGCTGCCGGCATTGCGGCGGCTGTATGGTCGGATGCCGCCACAATGCCAAAAATACCCTTCCCAAAAACTATCTCTATTTTGCCGAAAAACACGGGGCGCAGGTCCTGGCAGAGGTTGAAGTGGTGGATGTGCGCCCCTTAAACGGCGAACAAGGCTCCGGCGCGGCCAGGTACGAGGTCACCTACCAGTCTAGCACCCGCCTCATTAAGCGGAAAAAGGCCATCCGCGCCAAAAATGTCATCTTTTCTGCCGGGGTGATGGGCACCATGAAGTTGCTGCTCAACCTGCGTGATGTCACGAAATCGCTCCCCGGGCTGTCGCCGCGCCTGGGCGATATGGTACGGACCAATTCGGAGGCGCTGTTGGGCGCTGTGGCACGCAAAAGCGATATTAACTATTCGCAGGGCGTAGCCATTTCGTCTATTTTTAACGCCGATGAGATTACCCGCGTGGAGCCAACCCGCTACCCGGACGGTTCCTCGTTAATGCGCCTGATCTCGGCCCCGCTGATCGACCTGAATGCCGGTGTGCTGCGTCGCATGTTCGACTCGCTGGCCTGGATTTTGCGCCACCCGCTTGATTACCTGCGCTCGATGGTGCTGCCAGGCTGGGCGCACAACGTCACCATCCTGTTGGTCATGCAGCATGCCGATAACCGGATGCGCCTGCGCATTGGGCGCTCGATTTACACCCTGTTTGGGCGCGGACTCGTGGCGCAGACCGAGCCGGGGTATGAGATTAACGCCCAGGTGGCCGGGTCGCATGAACTGGCGCGTGAGTTTGCCCGGCGCATTGATGGGGTGGCAATGGGCTCGGCGGGTGAAAACCTGCTCAACCTGCCCACCACAGCCCACATCCTGGGCGGCGCGCCCATTGGCGCAGATGCCAACACTGGGGTTGTGGATGAAAATTTCCAGGTCCACAATTATCCCGGTTTGTACATCATCGATGGTTCCATCATGCCCGCCAACCCGGGGGTTAATCCCAGCCTGACGATTACAGCCCTGGCCGAATACGCCATGAGCAAACTGGCGGCCAAAGCCTGAAGACCCCGGCTGCAGAAAGGTGGCTTCCCTTGACAACCATCCTTGTGTGCATTTGTCTGGTGTTGCTGATTCTTTACGTCGTGCCGTTTCTGGTGTATGGCCTGGCTTCTGCCAAAATGGACCTGAAACCACCCCAGGGCGCCTCCCCGGCCCGTTTTTTGGCGAGTGTCTTTGTCTCAAAAATTGGAACAGCGATTGCCTTCGTGCTGCTCTTCTATCTTGCGCGCGAGACGTTTAGCAGCCAGTGGCTTCTCTATGCGCTGATATGGTGGCTGATGTTCATCATCGGCGAGGTCGGCCAGGCAATTGGTCCCAACTACTCGTGGAAAGAGGCCCTGGCAGGCGGTATTTCAGAGACAATTAACCTGCCGCTTTGCGCCTACCTGACCCATTGGCTGCTGGCGTGAAATAAATCTCGCTCATCCCGGATGCTTAAAAAGAGCGCCGGGATTTTTTTGCGATACAATCATCCCATGTTGCCCACTCTACCCGGTTAAACCCGCCAGGAAGGAAACCCATGGACACCAAACCCGATACCATTCACATCGCCGCAGCCCAACGTGAAGAAATCCGGGCCAGCTTTGCCGACCTGTTTGTCAGTGTCAAAGGCTCCTCGCTCATCAGCGGCGACGCTGCGCTTAAGAAGGCCAAAGAAGTCAGCCAGATGGTAGAAGAACTCACCCGCTACGGCCTGCCTGCCGAAGCCATCCACCTGCAGTCGGTCTTTGCCGAAGCCGCCAGCGGCAGTTTCCTGCGTTCATCCAGCGCCACCTACCGGCTGCGCATCCGCTGCGAAAAACTGGAGCAATTCGCCGACCTGCTGGGCATCCTCACCAGCCAGAAAAACGCCACCTTCGAGCGCGTTGAATGGAAATACCCCGATGAAGCGGCTCACGAGGCGGCCCTGCAAAAAGCCATCACCAAGGCCACCGCCAAAGCAAATAAAATCGCCGCCGCCCTGGGTGTCAAATTGCTGGGCGTTTACAACCTGACCGAAAGCACCTACGATTACGAATCCGTCGCACCGCAAGCCATGGTCGCGGCCCAGGCCAAGACCGCTCGCTCAGTCGGCATGATTCCCCAGCCCGACCTGGGGATGGACATCCAGCACAGCAAACTCATCGAGGTGCGTGTGGAAATCGAATACCGGGTTTCAGCCTTTGAATAAAATGGACTTTGCCCCCACCCGCGAATTTGCCCAGAACCTCGACACTGCCGACCCCCTGGCCCATTTCCGCGCGGAATTTTCCCACCCGCAGCCGGACCTCCTTTATATGGATGGCAACTCGCTGGGACGTTTACCGTTAAAAACCGCCGCCCGCCTGCGCGAAGTGGTTGAAACCGAATGGGGTCACGACCTGATTCGCGGTTGGAACAAGGGCTGGTACGAAGCCCCCTTGCGGGTGGGAGATAAAATTGGTCAACTGGTGGGTGCCGCACCCGGCCAGGTCGCCATAAGCGACTCGACTTCTGTAAACCTGTATAAACTGGCTTCTGCGGCACTGAACATGCTGCCTACGCGCAGAAAAATCATCACCGACAGCCTGAATTTTCCATCTGACCTGTATATTTTGCAGGGCCTGGCGGCGCAAGCCAGCCCGCCGCGCCAAGTGATACGCATTGGCTCACAAGACGGCGACATCACTCCCGACCTCGACGCGCTATATGCCGCCATCGACGAAGAGACCGCCCTGGTCAGCCTGTCGCAGGTGGTGTTCAAGAGCGGCTATTGCTACGACATGGCCGAAATCACCCGCCGCGCCCATCAAAAAGGGGCGCTGGTTTTATGGGACCTGAGTCATTCGGTGGGCGCTTTGCCCATCGAACTGGATGCCTGCCAGGTCGATTTTGCCGTTGGCTGCAGTTACAAGTATCTTAACGGCGGCCCCGGCGCGCCAGCCTTTCTCTACGTCAACCAGCGCATACAAGCCCAAGCAGTTTCGCCAATCTGGGGCTGGTTCGGGCAAAATGCGCCTTTCAACTTCGACCTGAACTACTCCCCCGCTCCCGGCATTGCCCGCTTCCTGGCCGGCACACCGCCGCTGCTATCCCTTCTCGCCATCGAAAGCGCGCTCGACCTGCTGCTCGAGGCCGGAATGCCAGCCATCCGCCAGAAATCGGTTGCCATGACGGAATACTTCCTGTGGCTTTGCGATGAACAACTGGCCGGTGACGGCTTCAGGCTGGGGTCGCCGCGCCACGCCGGGGAACGCGGCAGCCACATCAGCCTGCGCCATCCCGAGGGCTACCGCATCAACCGCGCCCTGATCGAAGCCATGAACGTCATCCCCGACTTTCGCGAACCCGATAACATTCGCTTTGGGTTTGCGCCGCTTTATACCCGCTACGTGGATGTCTGGGACACGGTGGAACGACTGCGCCAGGTGATGCAAACCCAACGCTACAGCGAATTCTCACCGCAACGGAAAACGGTAACATAAGACCAACTTACAGAATGTGAGATAATTCCTTTATTGACGCCTAAAGGGGCCACCATAACCAGGCAAGGTCTTCTTATGCCAGAGTTGCTTTTTACGCCATCGGCCATCAGTTCGCTAAATCAATTCCTGCTTTCACTGATCATCTCTTTATACCTGGGCAGACGTTTCACCCTATTCAAACAGCAAAAGCCATCCGAACAGGATCGCCTGCTGTTTATTTTCTTTGGCTGTGTGACGGTCTTTTCCTTGCTCCTGTTCCTGGATGCCTCGCTCTTGCCCAGCGCGCGGCTGCCTCTGGTCTACCTTGAAAATTTAACCCTGGGCATTATGCTGGTCGCGTTAATCCAGTTTGCCTATCATTTCCCCAATTTGCATCCCGCATACGAACTGGAACGCCGCATCGTCCTGCTAGCCAGTGTGGCCTACTCCCTGGTCGAAGCCGCCTTTGCCATCTGGCGCTTTTACCTGTTGACGCTTGGCCAGGTGGAATACAGGGCAAAAATGTGGGACCTGTTCCCAATTGCCGGTTTTTTATGGGTTGTGTTCGTCTTTACCCGCAGCGCGCTGCAAAAACGCGGGCTGCCCGCCAGCCGCCAGTTTGCGCTAATCTTCATCATCCCATCCTGGTTGGCGTTGCTCAACCTGCTGCGAAGCACCTCCTACGTTTCCGCGCCGTTTTACCAGATCAACGTATCCATCGGCATCCTGGCAACGATTTTCCTGTTCGCCCTGAACTACCTGATGTCGCAGCCAGAAAAGACTTCTCTTATTGCAAAAATCTCTGGCATGGTCATTACCCTGGCGCTGGCCGTGCTAGGCATGATTGGCTGGGTCGTGACCCCGGTCTACGCCGCCCAATATGTCCCGGCCCTGAAGGATCATCGCACCTTGCGCTTCACGCCAACCGAACAAGGCGGGTACCAGGTTGTTGAGGCGCTGTACTACTTTAACCCCAATTTTGGACAAAAGCTGGCCTTGACCGATTCGTTTACCCAACACCCGGCCGAACATGTCACCGGGTTCGAGTTCCCGTTTTTTGGCCGCTCCTACACAGATATCTGGGTGCTTCACGACGGCGCGATTGGCTTTGGCGCGGAGCTGGACCTGCGTGACCTGGAGTTCCAGCTCTCAGGGATTCCAGCCATCTTCGCCCTGCTGCTCGACCTGAACCCGGATGCCGGGGACGCTGGCGGCGTCTACCTGCTGCGTGAACCCCACAAGTTGACCGTGACCTATGCCCATTTGCCGTCTTTTTACCGCCCCGATTGTTATTACACCTTCCAGGTTGTTTTGCGCCCTGACGGCAGTTTCGACATTACCTATAACGGCCTGCCGTCACAGATGCGGTTTAATGCCGACGACCGCCCCGATTCGGTCGCCTGGGTGATTGGCATCAAACCGGGACAAGCGCCCCAGGCTGAGATTCAGTTCAATGGACTGCCCCAAAGCATCGGCCCTGAGGGGGCCATTCAGGATGAGTACCGCGCTTTTCGAGTCTACCAGCACCAGTTCTTGCTGCCGCTGGCAAAAATGATCCTATTAAGCAGCCTGCTCTTCCTGGTTGGCTTGCCGCTTATTTTGCGTTACACCATTGCCCGCCCGCTGGATGCCCTGCTGCAAGGCGTACAGGCACTCAATACCGGCACGGCAGCAGAAATCCCCATTGGCGCCAACGACGAAATCGGCTACCTGACCCAATCGTTTAATGAAATGGGGCGCGAACTCGACAGCCTGGTAAAAAACCTGGAAAAACACGTTAGCGAACGCACGTCTGACCTGCAAACGGCCAACGTACAGTTACGCAAGCTCTCCATTGCAGTGGAACAAAGCCCCAGCACCATCGTCATTACCGACCTGGAAGCCAATATTGAGTATGTCAACCCGGCCTTCACCCGCTCAACCGGTTACACCTTTGAGGAGGTGCGCGGCCAAAACCCACGCATCTTGAAGTCGAATCTCACGCCGCCAGAGACGTATGTGGCCTTGTGGGAAACCCTGCTCAGCGGCAACGCCTGGCGAGGCGAGCTATGCAACCGCAAGAAAAACGGCCAAATTTACTGGGAATACACCGTCATTGCCCCAATCAAATCTGAAACGGGCGCGTTCAGCCATTATGTGGCCGTCAAAGAAGATGTTACCGCCCGCAAACTGGCCGAACAAGCGGCCATAGAAAACGAAAGCCGTTATCGCAACCTGTTCGAGCTGGAATCAGACGCACTCTTCATCATCCGCAACCACGACGGCCGCATCCTGGAGGTCAACAGCGCAGCGACTACGCTGTATGGCTACAGCCGCGAAGAGTTATTGAGGATGAAAAATACCGACCTTTCGGCTGAACCCGAAGCGACCCGCGCCGCCACCCTGGACAACGCCCCGGTTAACCAGGTGGTCAAGATTCCATTACGCTGGCATCACACCAAAGACGGGCTCATCTTCCCGGTCGATATCACCGCTCGTTTCATCCAATGGAACGGCGAGGAGGTTCATATCGCCGCCATCCGCGATATCACCGAGCGCCGACAGGCTGAGGAAGAGTTGGAACGATTGGCCATCTCTGACCCGCTGACCGGCCTGTATAACCGCCGCCACTTTTACCTGGAAGCCGATAAAATGATCCACACCGCCGATAAACAATTGAGCGAATTGGCCGCGCTGATGATCGACATAGACCACTTTAAAGAGGTCAACGATACCCACGGGCACAGTGTCGGCGATGCGGTTTTGCGCGAGGCGGCGCACCGGCTCAAGCATCACCTGCGTCCCCAGGACCTGATCTGCCGCTACGGTGGCGAAGAGTTTGTGCTGCTGCTGCCGGTATCCAGTGTTCAAGAAGCCCACCTGATGGCTGACCGGCTGCTGGAGGCGATTAACGGCTCGCTGTTCAAAATTTCCAACATCCGCATCGCCCTCACCATCAGCATTGGCGTCGCCCAATGGCAGCGCCGTGACAGCCTCGACAATTTGCTCACCCAGGCCGATAAAAGCCTGTACGAGGCCAAAGAAGCCGGGCGAAACCGCTGGGTTGAAGCCAACCCTGCCAAATAAAAACAGCCGCTGCACAATGCAGCGGCTGTTTTTGACATACAAAAATATCTTTTTTACTTGCGCGCCGCTACATAGGCTGTTACGGCTGCGCTCATAAAATTGGCCAGGTCTGGGTGCATCTGGTCGAAATTGGCCCTGAAACGCGGATCGTCCACATACATGCTGGCCAGGCCCACCAACTGGTCGAGGCCGGGAGTCCAAAAGTAATCCATGTGCTTGCGCCAGCGTTCCACAATGGCCTGCGCTTCAGCCGATTCGGGGCCTTTGGGCATGACGGCAATCATGTCGGTGTAGACCTGACCGCCCTCATCCAGGATTTGCTGTTTCTGCGCGGCGGAGTAAGCCTTCCACTTGCGATTCGAGGCGCGCACGGTTTCAGCGTCGTACATTTGCTCGGCTTCGACGGCATACTTTTCTTGCTGCTCTTCGCTAAAGCCGGAAAAAATCTGCTTATTGCTCATCTCTTGGTGTCCTTTCAAATACAAAATAGTGTTGTTGACTGTTTCGGTCAACCGTTCCAGCCGTGTAATACGCTTCTGGATTTCGGCTTTATGACTTTCCAGCGCCGCCAGCACATCAAAATCACGGCGTCCCATGATTCTTTTGATATCCTCGAGCGGCAGCCCCAGCTCCCGGTAAAACAAAATCTGCTGTAAACACAGCAAGGACTCCTCCCCATAGTAGCGATAGCCGTTCTCGCCCACTCGGGACGGCTTGAGCAGCCCAATCTGGTCGTAGTGGTGCAGGGTGCGCGGGGTGACCCCCGCCAGGTTGGAAAGTTGTTTGACCGTGAACATGTCGCTATGATAAACCCTGACGTAACGTTAATGTCAAGGGTTGCGGGCAGATTTCTAAACCGAAAACGGGAGGAAAAAGGATAAAATGGGCCTATGGAAATTCTTTATGCAGATCTAGCGCTGCTGATTGTCAATAAACCGGCCGGGTTGCCCGTCTTGCCCGATGGCTGGGAACCGGACGCCCCGTATCTTGTCAGGCTGCTCGAGCAGCAGTTTGGCCGCCTGTGGGTGGTTCACCGCCTCGATAAAGTCACCAGCGGGGTGCTGGCCCTGGCGCGCACAGCCGAGGCACACCGCGCCCTGAGCATGCAGTTCGAAAAACACCTGGCACAAAAGGTGTATCACGCCCTGTGCAACGGCAGCCCACGCTGGGACGAACACACCGCCCGCCACCCGCTGCGCGTCAATGTCGGGCACAGCCACCGTACAATGGTCGATCATGGGCGAGGGAAACCCGCGGAAACCCACTTTAAGGTCATTAAACGGTTCGCAGGCTACGGGTTGTTAGAGTCCACGCCTGCTACGGGGCGCACGCACCAGATCAGGGTCCATGCCTATGCGTTGGGCCATCCCCTGGTCGGCGACCTGCTGTACAGCGCCCCGCCCACCGATTTGCTCGACCGGCCCGCACTGCACGCCCTTTCACTGACCCTGACCCACCCGGTAAGCACCGAACGCCTCACTTTTAGCGCGCCTTACCCGTCCGACCTGGTACAAGCCCTTGCCAGACTGGAGAAACAGGCATGAAAGCACGCATCGCAGAAACTGCCGGGCAGATTGAATACACCGTGGTTGCGCGCGAGGACGCCACAGATGAAAACCTGCAGGCCCTGCTCTATACGGCCCACGAAGGCCGTTACACGCGCCTGTACCCCAAAGACAGGTTGATGTTCCCACACGACCTGGCGCAAATGGAGCAAAACTACAATGCCTACCTGTGCGATGAACTGCACCAGGAAAATCGCACCCTGGCCGGGCTGGATACGGCGCTGGAATGGCTGTGCCGCGAGTTCGGTCAGCGCGAAGTGCACTGGTGGCTGACAGGCAGCGCCGCGCTCTATGTGCGCGGGCTGGCGCTAAAACCGCACGATATTGATGTGATGACCTACAAAACCGAGATCGAGGCCATTCGCAGCCTGGTGACGCCCTATATTGTGGAGCCGTTTCATCATGTAAGCGGCTGGGTGGTAAAAGGTTTTGGGGTGATTAATTACCACTATCGCATCGATGTGGCCTTTGAGCCAGAAGAATGGGTCGATGCCCAGGGGCCGGTTGATTTTGGGCTCACCGCCCAGGCCCGCCTTGAAACCGTAACCTGGCATGGCTACCCGATCCTGGTTCCGCCGATTGAGTTGCAGTTGGCCCCCAACCTGGCGCGCGGCCGCCACGAGCGGGTGGCGCTTATTCGCCAGTACCTGGCCGAACAACAGGCCTAAACCCGGCGCTTTTAATCACCTAAATCGCTGACACCTGATACTTGACACACGCATGACGCAAATGGTATTGTCAAACCACCTTCTATCCAAGGATTGTCAATGACCCCCCAATTGCCCAACCTGCAAATCATTCCCCTGCACCTTTTGATTCTGCACGAAGACCACGACCGCCAGCGCACCCTGCCCCTGGTAGATAAACTGCGCGCCCAGGGCATCATCCGCAACCCGCCGATTGTCATGCCGCTTGGCGACGGTTCGGGCCGCTATATGGTCCTGGATGGCGCGAATCGCGTCACCGCCCTGCAAGAAATGGAATTCCCGCACATTGTGGCCCAGGTTGTCAGCTCCAATGATGCCGATGTACACCTGGAAACCTGGAATCATGTCGTCTGGAATATGCCCGTGCGCGACCTGATCGCCAGCATCCGCGAGGTTTCGGGCCTGAAATTGATGCCCGTCGAACGTGGCTCGACCAAACGCGAAGAGCTGGAATGCCTGCCGGTAGAGATTCAACTGGCCGATGGCCGCACCTTTTTGAGTTGTACCACCAAAGAAGGCCTGCGCCTGGCCGCATACCTGCACGGAATTGTCGACAGCTACAAAGACAAGTCTTTCCTCGACCGCACCATGGAAATCAATGTGGAATTCTTCAAAGATGTCCACACAGACCTGACCGCATTGATCATTTATCCGCACTTCGATGTCAAAATGGTTCTGGAGCTGGCCGGGCAGGGCTACCTGCTGCCCACCGGCATTACCCGCTTTACCGTCTCACCGCGCGCCCTGCACCTGAATTATCCGCTGCACGAGCTGTCGAGCGGCAAGCCAATCGAATACAAACAGGCTTACCTCACCAAATGGGTTCAGGAACGCATCAAAAAGAAAAACGTGCGTTATTACCAGGAAGCCACCTTTTTGTATGATGAGTAATAAAGGCGGATGCTTTTTTGCTCCAACAATTGTGACAAATGGTACGCAGTAATAACGCCCAAGGCTGTATAATATTTGTCTACACAAGCTATTCATCTTTTATTTCAAGGAGAAAGTCATGACTACCGAAATCAAACGCGCCCTCAACTTCAATGCCGGACCCGCCGGTTTGCCGCTGGAAGTAATGCAGCAAGCCCAGGCCGACCTGCTCGATTACAAAGGCACGGGCATGTCCATCATCGAAATGAGCCACCGCTCAAAGGAATTCGAAGCGATGATTGGCGAAACCCAGGCCGATATGCGCGAGCTGCTCGGCATCCCCGCCAACTACAAAATCCTGTTCATGCAGGGCGGCGCCAGCCTGCAATTCTCAATGGTGCCCATGAACCTGCGCCCCGCCGGGGCCTCGGCAGATTACATCGTCACCGGCACCTGGAGCAAAAAAGCCGTCGATGAAGCCCAGAAACTCGGCACCACCCGCGTCGTCGCCACCACCAAGGCCACCAACTTCGACCGCCTGCCCGAAAGCATGCTCGAACTCGACCCCAAGGCCGCTTACCTGTATTACACCTCCAACGAAACCATCCACGGCGTAGAATTCTTCAAAGAACCCGTCCCCCCGGCCGGTGTACCGCTCATCTGCGATGCCTCGTCTGACTTTATGAGCCACCCGGTAGACATCAGCAAATATGCCTACATGTACGCTGGCGCCCAAAAGAACGTTGGCCCGGCCGGTGTGGTCATCGGCATCCTGCGCGAAGACCTGCTCGAACGCGTCCCTGCCAACCTGCCCGTCATGCTCGACTACAAAGTCATCGCCGCCGATAACTCGCTCTACAACACCCCGCCCTGCTTCTCCATCTACATGGTTGGTCTGGTGATGAAGTGGATCAAACGCCTGGGTGGCCTGACGGCCATTGCCGAGCGCAACCAAAAGAAAGCCAGCCTGATCTACACCGCCATCGACAGCAGCGGCGGGTTCTACCGCGCCCACGCCCAGGGTGAAGGCCGCTCGTTCATGAACGTCACCTTCCGCCTGCCCAACGAAGCGCTCGAAGACCAGTTTGCGGCCGAAGCCAAAAAGAACAACATGATCGGGCTTAAGGGCCACCGCTCGGTCGGCGGCATGCGCGCCTCCATCTACAACGCGGTTGAAGTGGAAGCGGTTGAAGAGCTGGTGAAATTCATGCAAGACTTCCAGCGCCGCAACGGATAACCCAATAGGCACACCCAAAGGCCGCCGCAAGGCGGTCTTTTTTTCTGCCTGCCAAAAGCTGGGTATAATCACCGCATGAGCGATAACATGGAATTCTTCTTCCCCGAACTTAACCCGGCCGAACAGGGCGTTGTCCCGCTGCCGCCCGCCGAAATGCGCTTCACCGAGCTGCGCGTCGAACCCGTGCTCGATGATGGCCCGCTGCGCACCCGCGTCTACGTCGAAGTGACCGCTTTCCAGCAGCGCCCCTACATCGAAGTCACACTCAACGGCGCCAATGGCGAGGAAATCGCCTCGGCCAGCGTCATCGAACCCATGAGCCGCAAAAACGTCTTCACAATGCACATCCGTGGCCCGCAGCAGAGCGGCAAATTCAGCCTGAACGCGCGCATGTACTACCCCGATGGTCCCGAAGCAGACACCCGTGAGATACACTTCGAAATCTAACCGCCCGGCCGGGCTGCAACCCCATGGCAGGAAAATTGCGCAGCACACCCGTGTTGCGCTTTCCGTTTTAACCGCCCTGGTCCTGCCGCTGGCCGCCTCCTGCTCCAACAGCCCTGCGCCGCAACCGACCCCGCTGGCAACAGCTACCGTAACCGTAGAGGCAACCGCCACGACCACCCCCGCCCCTACGCAAACAGCGACGCCTGCACCCGCACCCACCGCCACCCCGCGCCCCAGCCTCGTCTGCTCCCCACTGGCGGTCCAGCCGCTCGAAACCATCACCGAAATCATCACCCAGCCCTTTATCATGCCGCGTGTCCTCGACAACGGCCAGTACAAAGACGATGCCCATCACGGGGTCGACCTGGGCTACTACACCCGCAACGGCGAACTGTTCACCGGCACCCCGGTCTTATCTGCCCTGGAGGGGAAAGTTGCCGCCGTTATCGCCAACCGCCCACCCTACGGTGACGCCGTCATTATCGAAACCCCCTTCGAGCGCCTGCCCCCGGCGCTCATAACACAACAAAACATCGCCCCGGGCAGTTCACTCTACACACTATACGCCCACCTGCAAAACCTGCAGCCCCTCGCGATCGGCCAACCGGTCGAATGCGGCCAGCCCCTGGCCCAAACCGGTCTGACTGGTTTTACCGGCGGCCCGCACCTGCACTTTGAAACCCGTTGGGGCCCACCCGAGACGGTCTTTAACGGCATGGCCTATTACAAAGCCGACACCACCGAAGAAGAACGCGCCAACTACGAAACCTGGCGTATGAGCGGAACCTTCCATCTCTTCGACGCCCTGTTACTGCTCACCCTGCAACCCTGACCCGCAACCAGGACCGATTGGTTATCGAATCGCCATTTTTCACACAGACGGACAAGGTACAATAGGAACACTTCAGCGCCTTGCGATTAACTTATGCCAACATCTTCCGTCCCCGCCCGTTCCGCTCTCTTCATTCTGATTGCCCTTTTCATTTTTGCTGCCTGTGGCCCAACCCCCACGCCCCAACCGACCGACACCCA
>CAZLSP010000025.1:0-59489 GCA_964562145.1 uncultured Anaerolinea sp.
CCCCTAAATTAATCTAGGGAGAGAAATCGGTCTGAAAGCGGAGTTGGGGCAGCACGGCTCCGCTTTCCTGTTCGATGACACCAGGCATCCAGCAACCAGTTGCGCAGGAAATCGAGAGTTGGGGCGAGGAGAGATAACAGGAAAGAATGGACCAAGGCAACGATGAGCATCAGTTTTTGGCGGGCTTGCCAATCCAGGATGCGGATACTTTCAATGGCGAGTTCGGATTTATCGAGACGGAAACTGGTTTCGATCTGCCATCTGCGGTTATATCCCAGGACAATGCGCCAGGCATCCTGGACAGAAAGGATGGGTTGGTTGGTAAGCAGGAACCAGGGCGGGCATCCGATACCCGGTCGTGAAACCACCATCCAAAAAGTGTGGTCGGGGATGATTGGCAGTTTGACCTGAAAGAAAACAATGCCTGTCTTTCGTTGGCAGTGGCGTTTGCAGTCATAGATCAGGCGGTGGTCAATGGAGCGTTTCTTGCGGCTAATTTCCGAAGCTTTGTGGCGCTCTCCATGTTCATCGAGCAGATAGTTGCCTTTCTTCCAGCGCAAAATAAAACGCACACGCGTTTCCAAGCTTGTAAAAGCCACGATTCACCGGCAAAACCCCGATCCCAAACGTGGATGACCTGGCTACCCCAGCGTTTGACCCGTTGTTTCAATACTCTGCCTTTCTTATCCCGCATCTTGCTGGCAGTTTCGCCACGCATTGTCCACCAATGGAAGTGTGCTGGGCAAGCAACCCCTTTGAAACCGGTTATAACCACTTCAAACCAGTGAAACCCCGGCACAAAGATCGGCTTGCCCTTGGGGGATTGTAGTACCCCGGCTTGATCCGCCTCAGGCGATGTGCTTTCACGGAACGAACTGCACAAAGTCGTTCTGCTTTCATCCCAAATGGCGCAGGTATCCTCCTGGGGATGCCAAGCATTCTTCAATCTTCTGATCCCCTTGCGCCCACATCCAATCGTTCAATAATTTCACCCCCCCAATCTTTGGCGTGCAACAGGTTCGAAATCCGCTTCGCACCTGCCGATGCTTGATCCATGTCCAACAACTGCCCAACCAACTCCGTCAACAATAACCCCTGGTTTCGATGACGTAAGATGGTGATGACAGCCAACAGATCAAAAACGTCTTGACCAGCCGCCGATCCAGCCTTTCCATAAGTTGCCGGAGTATCGGCGCAGCGAAGTGATACAGCCGATCTGTCAGGATCTTACTCGCCCCTACCGAACCTTGTTTTCTCGATATGTCAGTATTATCATTTCCCATGCAGACATCCTGTCACGTTTATCGTTGACACTACATACAATATAAGGTCTGTTTTGTTAAATTACACACCCCGAATATTAAATCCGGGGTGTGTAATGTTGTTGATTTGGGTGCATTGTTTCTATTCTTTAAAAATCAGCCGTGTGCGCTCGACGCGGGTGTTTTCGAGCGGGAGGGCGAGCGCATCCAGCACTTCTTCGGGGCGGCCGGTGGCACCTTCGCGGGCGGCCAGGATCAGGGTCAGGCGGGTTGGGTCGCCGGGAGTCAGGCTGATCGACTCGATCAGGGGGCGCAGGTCGTAAGGTTTTCCACGCCGCTCGCGCAGGATCGATTCGGAGCTGAGCAGGGCGGCAACACGCTGGGTGAGTTCGAGCACATCCACCGCTTCGAGCAGGGTCACTTCAAATTCTGATGCAATTACCTGGGTCTGCAGCGCCGGGGCACGTTCATCTACCTCTTCTACTTGCATAATTTGCAGCCCCGATGGGACCGCTGCCTGGATGCGCGCAACCAGCCCGTCGAGCGGCAGGGTTTCTTTTAGGCGCATATCGACCAGCTCACAGTGGCTGGAGAATCCGAGCGGCAGGGCAGATGCCAGCTGGATTTGGGGATGTGGGTGAAATCCCTGGCTATAAGCGAGGGGTAGCTCGGCGCGTCGGGCGGTGCGCTCCCAAATTTTGTGCAGGTCAAGGTGGCCGATATAGCGCAGTGCGCCTTGTTTGGTGAAGGTGATACGAAGTCTCATGAAAATTTCCAGTGGGGTTTAGCTCCGGACAGCCAGTAGGCATCCGGCGATAGAGATAACCAGGCCAGGCAGTCCGAATAACCAGGGGTTGAGGGCGGCGTTTTCAGGGGAGGCAAAGCTGATGTAAAGCAGGACCAGTCCGCCAATGGCGCCACTGGCAAGGGCAGTGGTGCGGGCTTTCGTTTTACGGGTCAACTGCACCAACCAGCCTACGATGAAAGCATCGGCGGCCAGGAGCAGGAGCTCGAGCCCGGTTGAACTCCACCCACGCTGGCGCAATAAGGTGCTGAACAACAGGGTGCTCATAAAAATGAGCAGCCCGGCGGGCAGGCCTACGATGATATCGGAAATGGAAAAGTTTTTAAACATCAGGGTCGTACTCGCGTGAGCCAGCGTTTAATTTGCCGGACGTGTTCGTGGTAGTGTTCGTAGGTGCTGCTGGCAACTTCTTCGTAGAGATTGTGGCTGGCGATTTGTGTCTCTGAAAGCGCCTCGAAGCCGGTAACGAGCGCGTGGAAGGCGTTGGATTCTTGGGCAACAACTTCTTCCAATGAGATGCTGCGATAACGCTCTACGACCCAGGCGTTGGGACCATCATCATCCAGCAGGGGCGAGCCGAAGTCGGGGTAGCCAAACCGCGCCAGGAAGGCATTCAGTTCACTTTGTGACCGGGCCGGGATGTAGGTTTCACCATGCAGAATCTCACCGATACGGTCTGCGGTGTGCTGTTCATAGGCCATCACGTGCGCAATCAAGTCTTTGATCGACCAAGAGCCTGTTACGCCGGGGGTGCTGCACAGGCGCGCAAACCCGGCATGATTGATGAGCGCTTCCCATTCGTCTCGTTTGGCAAGCAATCTTTTGACGAATTGCCGTTTGCGCATTTAATCTCCGACGACAGGTAGTTCCAGGTCCAGTTTGCGAGCCGGGGTCTTGACCTCGGGGCATTTCCAGTAGTCGCCGGGGTTTTCGCGGCGCACGGAGGTGAAAGTGGGCAGGATACCGCAAGCGAAGCAGTGCTGGCGACAGTCGATGCGGGTGATGCCTTCCAGGCTTTGGCGATAATCCTGGAAGAGGAAAGATTTTTTGACGGCGGCGGTGATGTGATCCCAGGGGAAAACTTCATCGACCCGGCGCTGGCGATGGGTGTAAAAATCCGGGTTGAGACCGTGCTCGGCAAAAGCGGCCATCCACACATCGTAGCGATAGTTCTCGTTCCAGGCATCGAATTTGGCGCCGTTTTTCCAGGCGGTGTAGATCACCTCGGCCAGCCGCCGGTCGCCACGCGAAAGGAAGGCCTCCAGGAAGGTATCCTCGGCCTGGGTCCAGGTGAGTTTGATGTTTTTATCGCGCAGGGTATCGCGCAGGATGTCTTGTTTGGCTTTGATCTGCTCAACGGTATCGCACGGCACCCACTGGAAGGGGGTCTGCGATTTGGGGACAAAGGTGCTTACGCCCACGTTAAGCTTGGCCTTCCAGCCGAGCACTTTGCGGCCTTCAGCCAATACCCGTTTGCACAGGTCGGCAATCGCCTGAACATCTTCCAATGTTTCGCTGGGATGCCCGATCATAAAATATAGCTTGATGGTTACCCAGCCACGCCGGTAGATTTCGCGGGTGGTGTTGATGATGTCTTCATCGGGAATGAATTTATTGATAATACGCCGCATCCGTTCGGTAGCGGCCTCGGGAGCCAGTGTAAAGCCGCCCGAACGGCGGTCTTTGAGCAATTCCATCAGGTCAATAGAAACTGACTCGATGCGCAGCGACGGCAGGCCAACGTTGAGGTGTTTATCACCAAATTTTTCGCCAATCTTGGTCACCAGTTCGACGATGTGAGTGTAATCGGACGAAGATAACGACATCAGCGCCAGTTCTTCAAAACCGGTGCTGCGAATGGCTTCCTCGGCAGCGGCTACCACTTCATCGACCGAGCGCTCACGCACCGGGCGCACGATCATCCCGGCATGGCAAAAACGGCAGCCACGCGTGCAGCCCCGCATAATTTCAACGGTGGCGCGGTTGTGAACGGTTTCAATATTGGGAACGATGAATTTGAGCGGTGGCGGGGGCAATTTGGCCACCATCCGTTTTGTGATGGTTTTCGGGACCTCGGCCAGGGTCGGATTCACCTGGGCCACGGTTCCGTCCTCGAGGTAGTCTACCTGGTAGAAGCGGGGAACGTAGACACCGGGAATCTGTGCCAGGCCCCGAAGCATTTCTTCGCGCTGGAAAGTGGAAAGTGCGTCCGCTTTACTTTCCACTTTCCACTTTTTCACCACATTAATGATGTCATGAATGACTTCTTCCCCTTCGCCAATCGCAAAAGCGTCGATAAAGGGGCTCATCGGCTCGGGGTTCATGGCTGAATGTCCACCGGCGATAATGAGCGGGTGGCGCATGTCGCGGTCTGCGGAGCGCAGGGGGATGCCGGCGAGATCGAGCGCATTGAGGGCGTTGGTGTAGAGCGTTTCGTAGGGCAGGGAAAAGCCGATTAAATCGAAGGCAGCCAGCGGGTGGTAGGTTTCCAGCGAATATAGCGGGATCCCGTTTGCGCGCATCACCGCTTCCATGTCGGTCCAGGGTACGTAGGCGCGTTCCGCCAGGGCGTCTGGCCGCTGGTTCACCTGGTCGTACAGGATTTTAAGGCCAACATTTGAGACACCGATATCATAAATATCGGGGAAGACGAATGCCACGCGCGTAGGAATTACGTCCCAGTCTTTGACGGTGATGTTCAATTCGCCGCCAACGTAGCGCCCCGGTTTGGTTACCTTTAAGAGAATACGGTCTAGTTTTCGTTCAATTTCGGCTGGAGTCATCATGCGCAACATTATACCCGCGCCCTGACGCGCTGAATACTGATATTTGTCATAAATTCGGAGAATTAATCTCCAAAATAAAACATTCCCCGTCTTTTTAGACGGGGAATGTTGGGGGTGAAAATGATTAGCCAACAGGCTGGTCGGTCATTTTGGGCCGATTGAACAGGTCGCGGCCGTACATCCATAGCGCGCCCAGGCCAAGCAGGCCAACAACAATCTGGATGAGCCCGCCCAGGACGGGGATGGCTCCCAGCAGGGCGAAGAGTACCACACCCAGCAGCATCGGCCAGAATTTGTGGTCGGCCAGCGAGGGGCTGAGCTTCTCCAGGATGAGTTTGCCGCCCAGTGCGCTGACGACAATCTGCGCTACAAAGGAGGAAGCCAGCACGAAGCCAAAGATCAGGACGAACATGGCCAGCAGGCCGAAGAAGACGATGGTTCCACTCAGGCTGCCCAGGGTAAGCACGCCGAAGAAGATGGCGCCAATCACCATGGCGACGATTAGCAGCAGGATGGCGAAGAAGAAAGCCGCCCAGCTCACCAGGCCCCAGCCAAAGGCCGGTAAGGCCGCGCTGCGTACTTTGGATACATTGGCAGCCAGGAAGCCGGGGAAGAGCCAGACCAATAGCAGGCCAATCAAGATCAGGCTGACCATGTTGCGCAGGGTGTCAAAGACTCCGGTCATCACGCGTTCGGCCGGGGTGGGTTCTTTTACGACCATTTCCGGCTCTACTTTAGGTTCAATGCGGGTTACAGGGCCAACAACCACTTCGGCAGGGATGTTCAGCTCTTTGGTGCTGGTGTATTCCAGTTTTCCGCCAATTTTAGCTTCCGGGCTGATGGTGAGGCCTGGCTTAACATTGGGGAGTGCGATGGGTGAGTTGGGCATGTATACCATTGGGCCGGGGCCGGTTTCTTCGGCATCGCCCACAATTGCATTCACGTCGCCGCCAATTTGACCGCGCAGTTCCAGCCCGCCGCCGGTGAATTGTACGTTACGGGTGACATCAGCCGCAACCAACGCCTGGCCGCCCATGCCGATAACATCAGTGCCAATGGTGCTGCCCGCGCGGATTTCGATGCTAGCGCCCGCGGCAACCAGGTCGCCGCCAATCACCGCATTTTCGCCAATCAGTAGCGCGCCACCAGCGATGCGAACATCATCCGTGACAGTTCCGTTGAGGATGACGGCCTGGCCTGCGGCAATCAGGTCGCCTTCCACCGTCCCGTTGATGGTGACGATAGAACCGGCGGCCACGAAGTCGCCCTTAACGGTGCCGTCAAGGGTGACGGTTTCAGCGCCAACATACAGGTCGTCATTGACTATTTCATCTTTGCCAATGGTAATGGTGTCTCCACCGCGGCCATCGAAGGCCAGCGCCGGGGTGGCGATGCTAAGGGCCAGGGCCGCCAGCAACACGGCGCTAAAAAGGGTACGAACAAGTTTATTTTGCATAACAATTCTCCTGAAATGGTCTATCACGTGCAACAATTGCACAAGGTCTGCCAAGGTATACGCAGCAGGTTGGTGCAGGGTTGCACAAAACAAAAAAACGGCGGATTTTCCCGCCGTTTTTTGTTCGTAAGCAAGCTTATATGACTGGTTTGCCGTTCTTGTAGAACAGATCCCCATCCAGGGTGATCTCAGCATCTGCCATATCGCACAGCATATCCCAATGGACGCCGGATTCGTTTTTACCGCCGCTTTCGGGGTAGCTCGCGCCGACTGCCAGGTGAATAGTGCCGCCAATTTTTTCATCGAACAGCATGTTTTTGGTGAATTTTTGGATACCGTAATTGGTGCCGATGCCCCATTCACCCAGGTAACGCGCGCCGGGATCGGTTTCTAGCAGGGCGGTCAACAGTTCCTGGTTCTTGCTGGCCTTTTCTTTGACCACTTTGCCGTTTTCAAACCACAACTCGATGTCAGTCACTTCCTGCCCGGCATAGATAGCCGGGTACTTGAAGCGAATCCACCCGTTAACCGAATCCTCGACCGGGCCGGTAAAAATCTCGCCATCGGGGAAGTTGACCCGCCCCGAGCATTCGATGAACGTGCGTTCCTTAACCGACAGGGTCAGGTCTACATTGGAGCCTTTAAGCACGGCGTGGTCGCGGCCAGCCAGCCAACCGATCAGCTTGCGCTGTTTTTCGCCTTCGGCTTTCCAAAACGAGACTGGGTCGGCTTCGTTGAGCATTCCGGCCCCGTAAACGAATTCAGTGTAGTCGTCGAGGCTCATATCGGCTTCCTGGGCCGAGGCGTGGGTGGGGAACTCGGTCAACACCCAGTTTAGCTCGCCGCGCGCAGAGCGTTCCATCATCGTTTTGCTGATGGGCGCCATCGCCTTGCGATTGCGCGAAATCCGTTTGGGGTCAACGCCAGAGAGGGCGCGCGTGTTAAATTCAGCGCCAATCACCAGCATAGCATCGAAGCTATCGTAAACCAGCTTTGCAATCGGAGAAACAAAGTCGAGCTGCTCATCCGCAGCGTTTTTGAAAAAAGCCTCCTGCGCGCCCGGAATGGCATTCATGACAAAGACGTGCGCGCCAGCCTTGACCGCTTCGGTGTAGACGGCCAGGTTGAGTTCGTCGGCGAGTGGGTTGGTGCGTAACACCATTTGCTGGCCGGGTTTCAACTCCAGGGAGTAGTGTACAAGAACATTAGCGAGCTTGGCAACGCGTGGGTCCACAATTTTCTCCTTATGCAAATAATGGTTGAAAAGCCTGTCCCGATTGTATCATTGCCTCGCGTTCAGTGTCTGACAGGCGCGAAAAGTTTTTACAGGCCTGTAAGACCAACGGCAGGATGCGTGTATCACCGGCTGTGCACAACCCTGTCACGTCATACGACAGCGCAAAGTTGACCGCGCGCTGGATCGTTTCTGGATCGGCGAAGGGCTCGTACCATGTGTTGGCTGTATGCGCCTTTTCACCCCAGGGGCCTTTGGTGATGGTCTTAATGATCATGGTCCCGACATTTCTTTCGCGGCAGACACGCAGCAATTCTTCGGTATTTTTCCGGTAGACCGGATTTGCCATCTGCACAAAATTGAGAGGGAACAGGATACTGTCGAAGTCGAAACGGCGCAGCGCTTCGAGATAGATTGCCGGTGAATCTACGCCGTGACCGGTGATGCCGATATATTTAAAGAGTCCTTGCTGACGGGCTTCTAAAACTGCTTCCAGCGCGCCACCCTTGGCGAAAATGGCATCCAATTCATCCAGGGTGGTTACGGCATGAAACTGGTATAAATCAAAAGTCTCGGTTTGCAGGCGTTGAAGCGATTGGCGCAGTTCTTTCCACACACCATCTTTGCTGCGTTCCATGGTTTTACAGCCCAGGAAAAATCGATCTCGCTCACGCTTCATCCAGGGACCCAGGCGTTCTTCCCCCTGCCCATACGAAGGGGCCACGTCGATGTGGTTGATGCCTGCTTCAATGACTTGCTCCATCACCCGGTCGGCATCTGGCTGAGAAATTTCCCAGAATGCTGCCGCGCCAAAAATTGCCACCGTGCTCATATGACCGCTGCGGCCAAAGGGTCGAGTTTCCATTTGTTATTCTCCGTGGAAAACCAGGTCTAAGGGATGTCGTCCCATAACAAAACGGGATCAGGGTTATCTGTAAAGATGGCCCTGACTAAAACCCCTGGAGGGGTGTGCGTTGAGTCCCAGCCTGCAATGACTGTTTGGCCGTGGGTGAGGCGGCCATTGTATCCAATGGCCTGAACTTCAATCGGACCTTTGCAGGTCAACAGGGTAAAAATCAACGTTCCTTTATCCTTTATGGGATAAAGCACCTCGCCCTTGTAATAGGTTAGGCTGTTCTGCAGGCTGGAATTCGTAATATTGACGGGATCGCAAAAATTTACCCGTTCGGGTATTGAATAAGATGCGATTGGAATTGCAGAAGCTAAAAGCAAGGATAAGGCAAAAACTGCAGGCAACTTCCATTGCGGACTTTTGGGAAGGGTGTCTTTAATATCAGTGTCGTCTGTTTGCGCATGTATAAACTTAGAAAGCTCTTCTGAAATCATTTGCAAGATGATGGCAATCCCAACGCCATAGTACAGATACACAATCCAATCATTGGCGACCAGGTACCTTGCTCCTGAGGTTCGTGCCAGAGCCAATGAAAGTGAATAAACTATAAAAATCCAAGCGGGGGCAAACCCACGCCAGCGCCATTTTTTCCAGCTCCAGGCGATTCCTATTGATAAAATTGCCAGATTTCCCAGGGCAAAGGGGATTTGGCTGTTGGCAATTTGCACCCGGCCATCCTTCCAGTAAGAGCGCTGGGATAGGATCTCCAAATTTTGTTCAGGGTAAGAGATTGAGTCGGGCAAAGTTAAGAAACTTGAAACCAGATTGTGTAGAAAATGATTAATAACAAATCCGGGAAACTCTTGGATTTCTATGACCTTATTTGTGGGGGGCGTTTGGTGATAAGCGAATTTCGCCCGCTTAAGGGTTGTTGATATATGTTGTTCGGGCTGATTTAATATACTTGTTGGGTTATAGCGTGCATCAATAATGTCAAAGAATTTATAGATCAGGTAAGGTTGTCCGTTTGCATTCACCCCGGTCACTAGCCAAGGACCAACAAGTATTGAAAAACCCAGCACAAAAATAGCAGTATGCCTTATCCAAACGACCATTTTGTCTTTGAAGACTAATAAAATGTAAGGTGGAATGGCCAGGAATAATAGCAATGGATTAAGCCTTATGAGTGATAAGGCTCCTATCAGGCTACCTAGTGCCATGGCAACCCATGTATGGGCACCCTTGGGACTCATCCAATAAAAAAGTAGCCATGTTGCAATAATTAATCCTAGCATGGTGGGTACTTCGGTTAGAAATACACGTGGATTTGCGCCAAAGATAAATATTCCGGCTAGTGAAATTGCGTTCTGTTGCCGCAGGATGATAAATATCGCAACGAGTAAACCTGCCAAACGACTTTGGATGGATTTTCCAAATAAATAAAGGATGGGAATGCTTATTGCAAGTATTGAAGCATGAATTCTTGTTAGCGAGGTGTAGTCTGTTGGACTCAGCAAATGTAAAATGGATAAAAATATCATGTAAAGGGGTTTATCGGTGTAGTCACCGAATGAGATTCCCCACCCATTAAGTATTGAAAGCGCCCCAACATCGTGCACAGCGGCATCTGATGCTGGAAATATATTGCCAAAGGATGATTTTGGGTTGGCAACAAAATAATTCCCCGGTAGTTCAGTCGTAGACCAGGCAGTGGATGCCCAAAGATAAAGTGTCAGGCAGAGCAAAACATCAATGAGTGTTGAGACTTTAATTTTTGAATGTTTTGTGGCAATGGTTATGAGCCCTAGAACGGCAACACTCAAGAAAATTGTGGCGACGAATTGAAAACTAGTCAGTGGTGTGCCAGCAATATTCCAACGTGAGTTTTCAGGTGTAATTCCTAATCTTGTAATCTGAATAAAGACTGCCAGGCCCAGAAAGCCTATGAAAAAGAGCAAAAAAGGTATTTGTGTGGAAAAATCCCAGGTATATTTTTTAGATGACAAAGACCAAAAAGTGATAAGTTGAAGCGAGAATACCCCCAATACCAAGAATAGTGGTTTTAAACGCAAAAGATACCCGGCCAAGTATCCAAGATTTGTCGTCGGCATCAGCCATAGGGTCAAGCTGCCCAATCCCAAAATAATTATGCCCCAAAGTTTAATGGGTGATGGCAGGGTTTCAGCGATGAGGCTGAATCTGAACCAATTTTTCCCAAGGAATTTTTGGATCGCTGTAAATAACAAAAACAAGGCTGGCAGTATCGTAAACCCAAGTGTAACTAATCGAGTTATTGACAAGCCGAATAGGAAAACATTTTCTGGGGTTTGGGTGGGGGTAAGGAAGAAACCCGCTGTTGCCATAAACTCAAAAAAACCTATCAGCAGTAATACTGCGAAGGCTATTCTGACTCTTGATGTCTGCGATGAGTTCGAGCTTCGAGCAAAGTTATTCATTGGTTTTGCGGGATAGCTTTAAGGCTGTCCACCAATCGTATTCTACATTGATTAGACCGATTTTTGCCAACCAAATTTTCATTTGCAGATAGAACTGATTACCCTGTTGACCCAAAAACGTGCGCAGGTAATTACGCCAATAGCCTGGACTGCGTAAGAGGCTCGAATCTGCTTCCATTGCTTTGATGAACCATGCCCGCGCTTGGGAAAAATTCTCATCGTCGAGCAGGTTACAGGCACCACGATAGAAGGCTCCAGCGTAGGCAGTTTTTTTATTTTTGGTGGATATGCCGGGGCGGGCAAAATGATCATCCAGAATCTTTACGAATTCGGATGCCCACCCGGAGCGCTGTGTGGCACCTTTGTTAATCTCTGAGATGCGGTATTGCGCGACCACATCGTGAAAACTGGCTACGGGGGCATTGGCCCCAAGCCGGATAAAGAGCTCATGGTCAAGTGCATAGTGCAGGTCGGTGCGCAAAAAACCAATTTGGCGTAAGAGATCGGCACGGAAAAAGGCCGCTTGTTGGGGGATGATAATTCTTAGCGCCAGTAAATCATCAAAATGGTAAGTAAAAGGCCGGAATGCGCCAATTCTTGTTCCGGTTTCATTGATGACCTCGACTTGCCCATAGACCAACCCTGCTTCTGGGTTGGCTTCAAATACTTCTATTGCTTTGTGGATACAGCCCGGCAGGTACAGGTCATCAGAGTTGAGCCAGGCTATGTATTGGCCGGTGGCTCGTTCAAAACCTTCGTTGATGGCCTCGGCCTGACCGTTGTCTTTTCGGCTGACCCAGTAGGCCAGCTTGTTGGCATAGCGGCGGATGATGTCAACGCTACCATCATTACTGCCGCCATCGATGATAATGTATTCCAGATTGGGGTAATCCTGGGACAGGACAGACTGGATGGTCTGTTCAAGGTAGACTGCCTGATTAAAAGAAGGGGTGATGATGCTGACCCTTGGCCAGGTGCGTCCAGGGAAAGTTGACAACTTAGTAGGCTCCCCGCCCCTGGAATGGGACCAGCGTAGTGTGCATCAAAATATGCGCATCGAGCCAGATAGACCAGTTTTGGATGTAATACACATCCAGGTTGACGCGTTCCTGGTAAGTCAGGTCGTTACGGCCTGATATTTGCCACATCCCGGTCATGCCTGGCAATACTTGTTTGTAGATCTCAAACTCTTCGCCATATAGTGCGATTTCTTCTTCCACAATTGGGCGTGGGCCAATGAGACTCATCTCGTTGCGGAGAACATTCCACAATTGAGGCAGTTCGTCGAGGCTGGAGCGTCTAAGGATATTCCCCAGGCGTGTAATACGCGGGTCTTCCTTTAGTTTAAACCGTTCAAGCCACTCAGCGCGCAGTGCAGGATGCTTTTCGAGATGCTCATTTAAGACCTGTTCAGCATTCACGACCATTGTGCGGAATTTCCAGACCATTAACTCTTTACCGTTATACCCAACACGGCGTTGGGTATAAAAGACAGGGCCAGGACTGTCGAGCTTAATGGCGATGGCGAGGAGCAAGAACAGGATGATGAGAAAAGGCAAGGAGATGAGAATCAGCCCCAGGTCGATGATGCGTTTGATGACCTGCTGGGTGGGGTTAATCAGGTTGTGGGTTACCTCCAGCCCAAGATATTCCACCAGGTGGACGGGTGTGAACCATACCGATCCAACGTGCTGTTCATCAAACATAACGATAATGCGCTTGAAGCTATGGTTTTTATCGAGCAGAACGTGTTTTACAGCCCCTAACGGCGATTTCTGTGGGGTGATGATGGCAATATCGATATCTTTGAAAAGCGTTTTCCCGGCCCAGGGGTATTTTTTTGTTTGCTCAAGCGGATGATCAAACACATCGTCGAGCGAACTGACTTTGACACATAAAACAGGCCATAACCCGGCGAGAGGGTTTTTGCGTAACTTTGTATAAATGCTGCGCGCTTCGTCTGTTTCGCCGATGACCACTACAGGGGTGCCCCATAGCTTCAGCCGGGAGGCCAGTCTTCGGAAAATTTTGCGCGCGATGGGCGTACTGAAGAGAATGAAAACCCATGCCAACCCCAGGATGGCACGTGACCACGAGACCGGGCTGCCACTGTAGAAGCTCAGGCCTATCAGCCCGAGCATGCCCAGCGATGAACTGATGGTTAAGTGGCGTAACTCTTCTACAGGCCCAAGGCCAATGCCCGGATACAGCCCGGAGAGCAGGTAAATGGCCATAAAAAGGCCGGTTGCAGGCAGGATGAGTGATTGATAAACATCCAGCAGGAAGTCGGTACGCACCATGCGCCACAAGAAGATCGCCAGTGTGAGCGATGTGACCAGGCACAGGAAATCGCTCAGGATCATAAACCCGGCCATAATACGCCTGCGATAGACCCCAAAATAGGCCGGGCGTTTGCTGGAATAGTATTCTTCGTCTTTGAACAGGATGACAGGTTTCATGCGGTAGGCGTGAGTAGGCCAGATAACAGGTCCAGGATTTGGCGAGCAGTATCGGCCCAGCGAAAGTGGTTGACGTTTTCATAACCGGCGCGGCGCAAACCTTCGCGCAGCGCGGAATCGCTCAGGAAAGAGCGGATTTTTTCGGCCATGTCGTCGATGTTGAACGGGTCAAAATACAAGACGGCGTTGCCGCCTACTTCGGGCAAGGATGCGGCTGTGGAACTGAGCACCGGGCAGCCGCAAGATTGGGCTTCAAGCACGGGCAGCCCAAAACCCTCATAAATGGAGGGCAGGATAAAGCCCAATGCATTTTTGTAGAGGGCCTTCAACTCGCTGTCGTGGACGTATCCGAAGTGGAGAATGTTGCCCGGCAGGGAATCCAGGCCATTCCCCTGAAAAACATTCTTGAAACGACCTCCAACCATCACGAATTGTATCCCCTGGCCCGCTTTTTGGATGGCTTCCACCGCTCGTGATAAATTTTTATGCGGGCTCTGGCTGGCGACCAGCAGCAGGTAGCTGTTTGGGGCCAGGTTGTTGCGCTGCAAAATGCTTTCGTCCGCGGGGATGCGTTCCATATGGTCGCCGCCAAGCAGAATGACGTTAAACCGCTGGCGGTCTACGCCGAGGTGTTGGGCTAACTGGTCTTGTGAATACACCGAGTCGGTGAAGCGCAGGCGCGCGCGGCGAGCCAGGACGTGAAAGATAAATCGATACTTGGCGCGGAAGGTGAAAGAATAAGCCTCGGGTACCGCAAACACAGCGGCATCGTGGAAGGTGATGGCCTGGTTGCTGTATATCCACGGCCCAATATTGGATGGCGAAAAGAGCAATTCTCCCTGGCAGGCCAGCGGTAAATCCACCTGTTCCCACAGGTTGGCCTTGTTGACCCCCACCGGGCGGATTTTGATATTCTTCCAGCCGGGATTTTGTGTTGTACCGGGTGGAACCAGGCAGGTCATTTCCAGGTTGCGGGCCGGGTCATCGAGCAGCGTGTCGAAATGGCGCATAATTTCCAGCGCATAACGCTGGACGCCGGTCAGCGGCTGTTCGAGGAAGCGGCCATTGATAAAAACGGTGCGTGTCATGAGTCAGGCGGCAGATTGGAACTGTTCCCAGGCGCTGGAGATGATTTGCTGCACCTCGTTGCGAAAGCGCTGGTTTGAAAATCGTTCTGCATTGGCGCGGCAGGCCTCGGGGCGGATTTGTGGGCTGAGACGTTCGAACTCTCTCACTGCCTCGCGGATGGCTTCGGCGCTTTGGGTGTAGAAGAAGACCCCGCTGGGCTTCTCGCTCTGTGGCCCTTGTACCGTTTCGTGAACGCCGCCCTCGCCAAAAGCGATGACCGGCGCGCCGCACGCCTGGGCCTCGAGCGGGATGATGCCGAAATCTTCTTTGGCGGCGAAGATGAAGGCGCGGCAGCGCTGCATGTGGTCTTTTAGGCTCTCGTTGGGTTGGTAGCCCAGCCAGGTGATGTTGGCGGGCAGGTTATTAAGCCAGTGAGTTTCGGTGCCATCGCCGATCACAACCAGGCGCTTGGTGGGCATTTGGCGGAAAGCATCAACGATCAGGTCGATGCGTTTGTATGGAACCAACCGCGAGGCGGCCAGGTAAAAGTCTTCACGCTCGAAGCGTGGGGTAAAAGCCTCGGTATCAACCGGCGGATATAGCACGGTCGCCGCTCGCCGGTAGATTTTTTCCACCCGCCGGGCAATAAATTTGGAATTTGCCAGCAGCTTATCGGGTCGGTTTGCGGCGGATGAGTCCCACAGGCGGATGTAATGAAGCAACATGCGCGCCAGCATCCCTTTGATGCTTTTCAATCCGCTGGTTTCGAGATAAGAATTTTGCATATCCCAGGCGTAGCGAATGGGGCTGTGGATGTAGCTGATGTGCAACTGGCCTGGCGCGGTGATTACACCTTTTGAAACAGCGTGGCAGTTGGAGAGAATCACATCATAGGCTGAAAGGTCAAGCTGTTCAACGGCCAGCGGCATGAGCGGCAGCGCCTGGCGATAGTTTTTGCGGTTAATAAATGGAGCCGTTTGCAGGAAAGATGTATTTACCGACCGTCCACCCAAAAAGCCCCGTTCGGCCTGGGGCAAGAAATCCATCAGGCTAAAAAGGTCAGCATGCGGGTAGAGCTGTAAGAGTTGTTCGATAACCCTTTCAGACCCGGCAAAGGTAATAAACCACTCATGGACGATAGCAATTTTTTCCATAGAAGGCGCGTTGGTTATTCTATCATATCCAGTTGCTGACCCACTTTGGGCGGATGCGGCCCGCAAAGAAAAGAGCGGGTTGTACCCGCCCTTTTTAACTCATCTCTTGTCGCCCCGAGAGGGCGCGTAGCAGGGTGTTTTGGTCTGCATATTCCAGGTCGCCGCCGACGGGCAGGCCGCGCGCCAGGCGGGTGACATGCACCGGGTAGGGGGCCAACTGCTGGCGCAGGTATAAGGCTGTGGCATCGCCTTCCATGCTGGGGTTGGTTGCCAGGATAATCTCTTTTGCTTGACCCTGGGCTACCCTTGCCAGCAGGGGTTTGATCTTCAAATCATCCGGGCCAATGCCCTCGATGGGCGAGAGCACACCATGCAAGACGTGGTATTTGCCTTTGTATGCGCCAATCCGCTCCAGGGCCAGCACATCCAGCGGTTCTTCGACCACGCAGATGAGCGTCTCGTCACGTGCGCGGCTCTCACAGATTTCACAGCGTTCACGCCCGGCGAGCATGATGTTGTAGCATTCGGGGCAGAAGGCGGTATTCTGCTTGAGGGCGGTCAGCGCCTCGGCCAGTTGCTGCGAGATGTCTTCGGGGGCGCGCAACAGGAAAAACGCCAGCCGCGAGGCCGACTTGGGCCCAATGCCGGGCAATCGCTCGAAAGCGGTGATCAGGTTTTGGATGGGTTCGGGTAAAAGCATATTTTTCGTAGGGGCAAAGCTTTGCTTCGCCCCTACCATTAATTAAAAGGGTAAACCACCGGCCAGCGGGCCCATCATCTGCTGCTGGAGATCGCGGGACTTATCGAGTGCCATGTTGACGGCGGTCAGCACCATATCTTGCAGCATTTCGGCATCGGCGTCTTTCAAGAATTCGGGGTCGATTTCCACGCTCTGGCATTTCTGGTCGCCGGTCATGGTCACTTTGATTGCGCCGCCGCCAGCTGTAGCGGTAACAGTTTCTAGCGCCAGTTTGTCTTGGGTTTCCGCCATTTGCTTTTGCAGCTTTTGTAACTGCGCCATCATGGGGTTGCCGCCCATCGCGGGCATTTTGTTGAATCCTTTGGCCATGAGTAAATCTCCTGAAACGTGAAGAGTGATAAGTGAAACGTGATATGGATTTTAATTCTTTTCGGCTAATTTTGCTTTCAATTCATCAATACTATAAGCTGGTTTACGCTGATGAAGCATTGCATGACAATTGGGGCAAACAGGCCGTAAATCTTTGATTGGATTTAGTTGATATCCGTTCCGTATTTCCGACAAAGGTTTTAGATGGTGCACATGAATAAAACCAGAACCAACTTCACCATAGAATTTCTCAAAATTGAAACCGCAAACTGAGCAATTCAAACCATGATAATTAAGGCAAATCGTTCTTGCTTCTGCGCTCCGCTCATATGCATTGACTTTTATTTGGTGGGTTGCGCCCTCCAAAAACACTTTTTCATAATTTGTCTCATCAAGTTCGGTTTCGAAAACAAAAACCGGGCGATTTAGGAATTTTGCCCAATCTTGTTCAAGTTGAAATGCAACTTCAGACGGAATAGTTACTCCAGACGATTGGGAATTCCAGTGCATTCGAGCATAGATGCCGGTATCAAGCCATTGGCGTGGAAAAATGTCTACGTCCGGATCAAGAATTGTGTCCCAATGAATATCAACGAAGTTTGCCAAAAGACCTGCTTCGCGTTGACTTGTGTTCCAATGCGGGCTTTCATAAACCGTGCTCGCAATCCAGCCTGATGCAACCAATCCACGAGGTTCTTTTCCCAGCTTTATTAAAAATGCCCGATCTTCAAGCTTAATCCGCTTGGTAATACCACAGCTCCAACGTTCTTTGCAATAACCATGCTGTTTCACCTGGGCAATGCTCGCTTGTAAATATGTCCAACTCCAACGTTCCGGATTCCAGGTGAAAAGATAGGTTGTCATCACTCATCACTCGTCACGTTTCACTGAATATCTACAATCTCCCCGCCGTTTTGGATGGCGGCCGCGACCATGCCGTCGGGTTTGACGTTGGGGGGCAGGGCGTTTTTGCCACCGGTGACAACCCCTTGCACGGGCAGGTCGGCGCCCAGGGCCTCGCGCAAGGCCTGGCGGGTCAGGTCGAGGCTTTCGGGGCGGTTAAATTTTTCTTGCAAGATGTCGCTGGCAAAAGCCACCAGCAGGATGCCGTCGCGGATTTCGAGCGGTTTGCCCGAGTTGAGCAGGGCCGCGACATTGGTGTCTTTGGTTTTGACGATGTGGGAGGCCTGTTTCCAGGCTTTGACCACGGCTTCAAAGGCGATCTGACTCCCCACAGCTTTTGATTCCGTTGTTTTAACGGGATTCTGGCTGACGGGCGGCGCGCTGCGGCTGGATTCGGCCTGGGCGGCCGGGGCGCTGGCGGTTTTGGAGGCCGCACGGGGGGCCGAGACAACTTCGGCTTGCGCCGGGAGTTCGAGCATTTCGGCAAAAGCCAGCTCGATGCCAAGCGATGGGGCCCAGCTTCCGCGTGGGTCAGATGCCGCGGCGTTGAAGGCGCGCATCATGCGCAGCACTTCGGCGGTGGAGAGCGCTTTGGAATGGGCCATCATCTGGGCGCGGGCGTCGGCGGTGGTTTCGACCTGGTCGCCGTTGCCCATCTGAATCAGCATCAGGTTGCGCAGGTATTCAACCACCTGGCGGGCCAGGGCGCGCGCGTCGGCGCCGCCGTCTAGCGCGCGGTGGATTTCGTTGAGCCCCTGGCCGGGTTCTTTTTCAACGACCGCCTGCACCAGCCCAATGACCGACTGGTTGGTGGCGGTTCCAAGCACCGTTTGGGCGGTTTCGAGCGTAATTTTGCCGCCGGTGGAGGCCAGCTGGTCGAGCAGGGAGATGGCGTCGCGCATTCCGCCCGATGATTGGCGCGCAATCAAGGTCAGGGCGTCAGGATCGGCGGGGATGTTCTCGGTTTTGCAGATGTCTTCGAGCCGCCGGACGATTTCACCGAGCGGGAAGCGCCTGAATTCGTGGCGCTGGCAGCGTGAGAGTACCGTGGCCGGGATTTTGTGGTTTTCGGTGGTGGCGAGGATGAAAATGGCGTGCGGCGGCGGTTCCTCGAGGGTTTTGAGCAAGGCATTGAAGGCCGCCGTGGAGAGCATGTGAACTTCGTCGATGATGTAGACTTTGTAACGACCCTGGCTCGGCGCAAAGTTGATTTTGTCGCGCAGGTCGCGCACGTCTTCGACCGAGGTGTTGGAGGCGGCGTCGATTTCGATCAAATCCATAAAACGGTTTTCGTTGACAGCGACGCAGTGGGCACACTCGTTGCAGGGGCGTTTGGATTTGTCCTCGGCCAGGCAGTTGACAGCCTTGGCGAGCAGGCGCGCGGCAGTGGTTTTGCCGGTGCCGCGTGGGCCACTGAACAGGTACGCATGAGCCACACGTTCACCCGTGACAGCATTTTTTAGCGTCTGGATGACGTGTTCCTGAGAGACAACTTCGTCCCAGGCGAGCGGTCGCCATTTTCGGTACAGGGCTTGGGTCATAGGTTAATTACCAATGAAAACAGGATCAATCGTTTATGGGCTTTGGAGTGCCGGGAAGTGAAGGCTAAGGTACTTTGTAAACCGATTTGACCGTTCCGGCCGGGTCGAGCAGCGAGACGGTTTCACCTGTGGCCCAGGCTGAAGCGGTCAGGCCCCAGTACAGGTCGATGAGAGAGTCGCTGCCGGGGGCAGTGTGAAGCTGGACAGCGCCGCCGGGAGGCAGGGTGAGGTTCGAAAAGGTATAGATATTCGATTGCTCATCCTGGATTTTCCAGTCTTTTAGGCTGGCCTCGGCCTGGCCCGTGTTGCGGATGACAACCGTTTCGTTGGAAGGCAGCCCCGCGCCAATGACCGTCACCACTTCCAGGCTGGCCTGGCCGTTTTCAACCGAGGCGGCCGATCCAGCCAGCGGGGAAGGCACTCCCGGGGAGCGGAAATAACGATCATATACAAACAACACCGTCGATGTGGCGCAGATCGAGATGACCACATTCAGGAGCAGGTAAAGCAGCAGGCGTTTGCGCGAAGCGTCCATCCTGCCTCGTATCATAGCATGATTTTTGATGAATGGAAATTAAATTAACCCGGGTGGTTCCCAAACCCCTCTGACGAGGCTGGCCTGTGCGTAACGCTTTCATTACACTTTTGTACATCAGCCTGGGTTGGTTTGCCGAACCGGGCAATTGTGTTGTAATATTAACGGAAGTGAGCAACTCTTCTTTTAGACCGGTCAAATTGCAGGTGTGTCATGACTGAAAATACATTTGAAGAAATTTGCCCCGTATGTAAAGCGATAAACACGCCGGGCGCAATTGTCTGTGAAAAATGCGGAGCCATCTTGGGTGAGTTGGAAGAAGCACCCACCACCAACCGCTTGCAGGATGACAGCATCGAGCCAGATCCGGCCACCATTTCGCTGGTTCCCAATGCCGGGATCGGTATTTACCTGGAAAACACGGTCCCGATCACGGTGATGGATGACCCTGAGTTTATCCTTGGTCGCCGGACAGATGGCGTCCTCGGGCCGATTGTAGACCTGGTGCCCTTTGGCGCCTTCGAGCAGGGTGTTTCGCGCCGCCATGCCCTGGTTCGTGAAACCGATGATGCCTACGAGATCATCGACCTGGATAGCACCAACGGAACCTGGCTCGACAAACTACGCCTGGTTCCCAATAAGGCCTACCCCCTGCATAGCGGGGCTATTTTGCGCCTCGGGCGCATGGGTTTGCTGGTTTTATACAAACCGTTTGGGAAATAAACTCACCGGGCGCACAACAGCGCCACCCAGTCGGCAATCTGACGTTGTTCTACCAGCCGCAGTCCAACTCGTTGGGCTGCGGCGATTACATCCCCGGCCTGGTGTTCGAGAATCCCCGAGAGGATAATGCCCCCGCCCGGCGCGACCAGGTCAGCCATCCCCGCATCAAACAGGCGAATGAGTACCGGGGCCAGGATGTTGGCCAACACAAGCGGAGCCGTTGCAATGGGGAACTGCCCTGCCCGCACCTCGCTCACCGACCCCACTCCCAGCAAGAACGCCTCGCTGTCGATACCGTTATTTTCGGCATTTTCGCGGCTATTTTTGATGGCCGCCTCGTCAATATCGACGCCCAGGGCAAATTTTGCGCCCAGCTTGAGCGCTGCCACCGACAGAATGCCTGAACCGCAGCCCACATCGATGACGGCAGGCAGGCCGCGTACCGCCGGGAGAGCACCTTCCCCGCTTAAAAGGCCATCATCTACCTTCTCCAAAAGTTCCAGGCAGAGCTGGGTGGTGGGGTGTGTGCCGGTGCCAAAGGCCATGCCAGGGTCGATCTGGATGGAGATACGCTGCGGGTCGGGTGATTTCATCCAGGCTGGGACAATGACCATGCGTTTGCCAATCAAAATCGGCTGGTAACGCGCTTTCCAGGCTTCCATCCAGTTTTGGTCGCCGATGGCGTTGAAGGTTGGCGCGGGCAGCGGCTGAATAAGCCCGAGGTAGTACAGGCTTTCTTCTAGCTTGCGGCGCGTTTCGTCGATATTCTCATCGACGGGCAGGTAAGCTCGCACCGTGATATCGCCCACTGGCGTGCCTTCATCTTCATCATTGAGAAAATCAACCGATTGCTCGGTCATCACCCCGTTGGGGGCAAAACGCCCAAACACATCCGCCACTGCTTCGGCCAATTCACCGTTGACAATCATTGAAACTTCAAGCCAGTTGGTCATAAATTCCTTTGAAAAATTCCTGAATACAAAAGTAGGAAGTGGAAAGTTTGGGCTTCCCACTTCCTTTTATTTTATCCGCCAAAGAACTCATTCAGTTTGTCGAAAAAGCCTTTTTCCTGTGGCCGGGGGGTGGTTCCCAGAGTCAGGGCCAGCTTCTCAAACAGCTCGCGCTGCTCGGGCGAGAGCTTGGTTGGAATATCAACATTGACAATTACTTTCTGGTCACCGCGCCCGGTTTGGCGAATGCGCGGAACGCCCCTGGCGCGCAGAGTGAAGACTTTGCCCGGTTGGGTTCCGGGGGGAATGGTCAGGTTTTCTTTGCCATCCACCGTGGGCACTTCAATCTCTGAGCCAAGCACGGCCTGGGCGACGTTGATATTCAGGTCGAGCAGGATGTCCTCGCCTTTGCGCCTGAAATATTCGTGTGGTTTGACATCGATAACCAGGAACAGGTTCCCGGCTGGGCCGCCGTTGGAGCCGGGCTGTCCCTCACCCGGCAGGCGAATTTGCATGCCATTGTCGACACCGGCGGGGATGGTGACGCGCTTTTTGATCTGTTTGCGTTCGATGCGGCGTCCCTGGCAGGTGTGGCAGGTTTTTTCTATAATCTGCCCGCTGCCCTGGCAGTTGGGGCAGGTGACGGTTTCGACCATCTGGACGATGAAGGTTTGGCGCACCTGGCGCACTTCGCCGCGCCCGCCGCAGGTGGTGCAGGTTTTGACACTGGAGCCGGGTTCGGCCCCCGAGCCGCTACAGGTGGAGCAGGACTCGTCCCGCTCGAACTGGATTTCTTTTTCCGTGCCGAAAATGGCATCTTCAAAATTGAGCGTAACAGCCATCTGCAAGTCACGCCCGCGCCGGGGCGCATTGCGCCGTCCGCCGCGACCCCCGCCCATGCCGAACCCAAACAACTCTTCGAAAATGTCCTCGAAGTGTACGCTGTAATCTTGCGAGCCGCCCATATCGCCCAATCCGGCGCGACCAAAGCGGTCATAGCGGGCGCGCTTGTCGGTATCTGAAAGCACACCGTAGGCTTCATTAATTTCTTTAAATTTTTCCTCGGCATCCGTTTCTTTGCTCACATCCGGATGGTACTGGCGCGCCAGTTTGCGGAAAGCTGCTTTAATCTCTTCCGCTGTGGCAGTGCGCGGAATGCCAAGAATTTCATAATAGTCACGATTCGTTGTCATAGTTCATCCGGGGTGCGGGGTGGGACCTTGGGCAGGTCTTCTGGCAAGGGGACAGTGCTTCCAAAGCCGAGTTTATTCATCCAGTAAATGGCCTGGTGCAGCGAGGCCGTCGCTGCGCGGATTGTTTCCAAATTTTGGGTTTGCAAGGCAGCTTTGAGTGCCGCCAGGGCTTGTTCGGCCTGTTCCTGGACTTCCATGGAAACTTTGCCGGTGTATTCGAACAGGGCTCGTTCGGCATGATATTGGGCATCTACTGCAGCGTTGCGCACGTCAGCGCTCTCGCGTTTGTGGCGGTCTTCAAAGGCGTTGCTTTCAGCTTCGCGGCGCATCTCCTCCAATTCGGAGGCGTTAAGGCCGGTGGATGCGGTGATGGTGATGTGTTGCAAGCGTCCCGAGGACTTATCCAGTGCAGAGACTTTGAGAATCCCGTTGGCGTCGATATCGAAGGTTACTTCCACCTGTGGAATGCCACGCGGGGCGGGCGGGATGCCATCGAGAATAAAGCGCCCGAGCGATTTGTTATCCATGACCATGGTGCGCTCGCCCTGCAAGATGTGAATCTCTACCATTGTCTGGTTGTCGGTGGCAGTGGAGAAAACCTGGGTCTTGCGGGCGGGAATGGTGGTGTTGCGCGGGATGATGGGGGTGCAGACATCTCCCAGGGTTTCGATCGAAAGGGTCAGCGGGGTGACATCCAGCAGCAGGACATCTTTGACCTCGCCGCCCAGCACTGCCGCCTGAATGGCTGCGCCGATAGCCACTACTTCATCGGGGTTGACCCCGGCATGCGGTTCTTTAGAAAAGAAGTTGCGCACGGCTTCACGGATGGCGGGCATGCGTGTCATGCCGCCCACCAACACCACTTCGTGAATCTGTGCCGGGGTGAGCCCCGAGTCTTTGAGCGCCTGGCGCACCGGGGCAAGGGTACGTTCCACCAGGTCGTTGGTAAGATGCTCCAGCTTGGCGCGGGTCAGTGAAAGCGACAGGTGTTTGGGGCCGCTGGCATCGGCCATGATGTAGGGCAGGTTGATGTCGGTGCGTAGCGCTACCGAAAGTTCAATTTTGGCCCGCTCGGCGGCTTCTTTCAGGCGTTGCAAGGCTTGCTGGTCGTGGCGCAAGTCGAGCTGGTTGGCGCGGCGGAATTCGTCAATCAGGTAATCCATAATGCGCTGGTCGAAATCATCGCCGCCCAGGAAGGTGTCTCCACTGGTGGCTTTGACTTCGAAGACGCCATCACCCACCTCCAGGATGGAGATGTCGAATGTTCCGCCTCCCAGGTCGTAGACGACGATGCGCTCGTTTTTCTTTTTATCAAGGCCATAGGCCAGGGAGGAGGCTGTTGGTTCGTTGACAATCCGCACCACTTCCAGCCCGGCAATCTTCCCGGCATCTTTGGTGGCGTTGCGCTGCGCATCGTTGAAATAAGCCGGGACGGTGATGACGGCTTTGGTGACCGGCTGGCCCAGGTAGGCTTCGGCGTCTGTTTTGAGTTTGCTAAGCAGCATGGCCGAGATTTCGGGCGGGGCATATTCTTTTTCGGCCATAACCACGCGGACATCGCCGTTTTCGGCGGCGGTGACGGTATACGGGATGCGTGAAAGGGTGCGCTGCACCATTGAGTCATCGAACTTGCGGCCCATAAAACGCTTCACCGATGAGACGGTGTTGCGCGGGTTGACAATGGCCTGGTTGCGGGCCGTGCGCCCGACCAGCCGCTCGCCATTTTTGTTGATCGCCACCACAGAGGGAATCAGCCGTTCTCCCTCGGAAGAAGGGATTACAACTGGTTCATTTCCCATCATGACTGCAACGACCGAGTTGGTCGTGCCGAGATCGATGCCAATGATTTTCGACATGAAGGCTCCGGCTGCCGGGTCCCGCGCGGGGAACCGCCAAAGTTATTGGGCTACTTTTACCAGCGCGGGTCTGAGCACGCGTTCACCGTGCATATAGCCTTGTTGCAAGACAGCCGTCACTGTGCCTGATTCGTACAGGTCGCTGGGTTCTTGCATGATGGCTTCGTGCAGGTTGGGGTCGAAGGGTTTACCTTCGGCTTCGATGCGGGTAATGTTCTCTTTTTCGAGAATCGACTGGAATTTACGCAGGACAAGCTCTACGCCGTTCGCCCAAATGTTATCGGCCGGGCGGTTGCTGAGGGCGCGCTCAAGGTCGTCGAGGACTGGCAGCAGCTTTTTGACAGTCTCGCCGGTGGTCCACTGGCCCATTTGTTTGCCTTCCAATTCGGCGCGGCGACGATAGTTGGTGAAATCGGCGCGTTCGCGCAACAGGGCATCGAGATATTCCTGTTTTTTCGATTCGGCCTCAGCGAGTTGGGCCTTTAGGGCTGAAAATTCCTCCATCGAAACGGCGAAAGGGGTTTCAGTGGGGTGGGTCCCATTCGGATTCTCCTGATGTTCAGAATCGGCCTGTGGGGTTGGTTCATCTTTCCGTTTGGTCATCCGTCTGTTCTCCTGCAAAAGTATCGTTAACCAAGTCGCTTAACAGACCGGCGACATAACGCACGGTCGGAATGGTTCGACTATAAGACATGCGCATGGGGCCAAGAACGCCCAACGTGCCGGTGATGACGCCAGGAATGCCATAGCGGGCCATGACCATTGAACACTGGCGCAGTTCTTCCCAGGTGCCTTCGCCGCCGATTAATACATGCACGCCGCCGACGCGGGTCTGTGGCATGGTGCGTGAGAGTAGGTCTTGCAGCAGGCTGCGCTCTTCAAAAAGGCGCAGGGCGCGGCGGGCTTCGTCGCTGGCATTGAATTCCGGCTCAGAGAGGACGTTGGTAAGACCGTCATAGTACAGGTCTCCCGAGACGCGTTCATCGGCGCGGCGCATATCTTGATTGATGAGGGCAGCGATATCAGCTTCAAGGGCATCGCTGCGTGCCGGGGTGGCGTTAATCTCGTCGCCGGTGCGGCCCTGGTAAACCAGGTTGATGCGGTTGGCAACCGCCGAGAGACGTTCTTGTGAAACCGGTTCGGCCAGGGTTAAGATTTGCTGGTTAACCTCGCCGCCGACCATAACCAGCACCATCAGCACTTGCCGCCCCTGGGTGGAGATGAGTTCAACGTGTTTGAAGCGCGCTTTTTCGGCGTGCGGGGCGGTGATGACTGAAACAGCCTGCGATTGATGCGCGAGCACCGAGGCGGCCAGGGTCATCCACTGATCAATTTCTGGGCGCGCCTGGTGAAACTGGTGGCTGATGGTGTGTTGGATGGGTTCAGGTAGTTCGTCCTGGTGCATCATGTGGCTGACGAAATAGCGGTAGCCGTCTTCGGACGGGATGCGCCCGGCGGAAGTATGCGGCTGGCGCAGGTACCCCATTTCGGTCAGGGCCAGCATTTCATTGCGGATGGTGGCAGAGCTTAAGTCGAGATGATAACGCTCGACCAGCCGCCGCGAGCCTACCGGCTGCGCAGATTCGATGTAATCGCGCACAATCAGCATCAGGATAGTTCGCTGGCGTTCAGTCAGGTCTGTCATGATTCCCGCGTTTTTTCAACCGGTAAAGGAGAGATGCTGGCACTCAATCACAGAGAGTGCTAAATGGACGGAATTAATCATAACATGCGCATATAGGTGCGTCAATAAGAGGAACATATGAACACACGACCTTTTGAACGGGAGGGTGTTTTATAGGTAAACAAAAAAACTGCCCATACTTCATCTCATGGTTCGGCGAAGGCATGATAAGATATTTCTCAGGAGGTCGAAATGGCTGAATTGCAATCTGTAAATGAACAGGATTTCCAGCAAGAAGTATTGGATGCTTCTCTACCCGTGCTGGTAGACTTTACTGCTGTTTGGTGCGGGCCGTGCAAAATGGTCGACCCAATCGTTAAGCAGCTTGCCGGTGAATGGGATGGCAAGGTGAAAGTGGTCAAGTGTGATGCGGACCAGAATCCAAACATCCTGACCCGTTACGGTATTCTCGGCATCCCAACCCTGATGCTTTTCAAGCAGGGTAAAGTGGCCGAACGTGTTAGTGGTTACCAACCCAAAGACAAGCTGATTACCCGTATGTCTCCCCACATTTAATCTATGAAAGCAGATGATCTTCGCTCCCTGATCGAGTACAACTATTGGGCCAATGCCCGTATTTGGCGGGCGATGCTGAAAGCGACCCCTGAGCAGTTTGTGGCAAAAAACAGTTCCAGTTATGGCAGCCTGCGCGGGACGCTGGTTCATACACTCTTTGCCGAGACCCTCTGGCGGCGCAGGTTGCAGGGTGAACATCCCGCTGCCGATTCATTGCCCCGAGAAGCGGATTTTGAAACCCCGCAAGCTTTGTATGTTGCCTGGCTGGAAGATGAAAAGGCCATGCGCGCCTTTGCGGCTGGCCTGACGGATGAATTTGTCCAATCGGCGATTAATTATAGAACTACGCACGATGAACCGTTTGCCAACCTGGCCTGGAATATCCTGGCGCATGTGGTTAATCACGGCACACAGCACCGCGCTGAAGCGGCCGCCATGCTGACAGATTTCGGTTTGTCACCGGGCGATGTGGATATGATCTTTTTCTTCCGCGAGCGGCACAAGTAGCCTGGCCGGGTGTCATGTGGTTGCAAAGGGATTGTGAAAAAGTTGCATAGTATAATCAGTTGCGTAAATTTCCTCACGGAGGAATCATGACTGAAAGAAAAATTCGTGTTTTAGTAGCCAAACCCGGTTTAGATGGACATGACCGGGGTGCAAAAGTAGTGGCCCGCGCCTTGCGCGATGCCGGTATGGAAGTGATTTACACCGGCCTGCGCCAGACGCCCGAAATGATTGCCGAAGCGGCCTTGCAAGAAGATGTGGATGTAGTGGGCCTTTCAATCCTTTCGGGGGCGCATATGGCGCTGGTCCCGCGCATTGTTGAACTGCTTAAGGCCAACGGCCAGGGGCAGGTGAAGGTCTTTATTGGCGGGATCATCCCTGATGAAGACGTGCCGAAATTAAAAGAAGCCGGTGTCAGCGGAGTGTATGGCCCTGGCGCGCCGACCGAACAGATTATCACCGATATCCGCGATGCGATGGCGGGTGTGGCGGCATAAGAATCTTTATGACCCTGGCCCAGGCCGTCCTCTCTGGCGACCGTTTGTCGCTGGCTCGTTTGCTTTCCCGTGTCGAAAATGAAACGCCTGAGGGCCGCGAGGCCCTCAATGTGCTTTTTGCGCATACCGGGCGCGCGCACCTGATTGGTATCACTGGCGCGCCGGGGACGGGTAAATCGTCGCTGGTGAACCAGCTTGCGTTGTATTTCCGCAAGCTGGGAAAACGCGTGGCGATTGTGGCCGTTGACCCTTCCAGCCCGTTTACGGGTGGGGCGGTGCTGGGTGACCGCGTGCGTATGCGTGACTTGTCGGGGGACCCCGGCGTATTTATCCGCTCTATGGCCTCGCGTGGGTCGTTAGGCGGGCTGGCCGCTGCCACTGCGGCTGTAACACAGGTTTTTGACGCCGCCGGGTTCGATGTCATTTTGATTGAAACGGTGGGAGCGGGCCAGAGCGAGGTCGATATTGCCCGGCTGGCGCATACCACCCTGGTGGTGGAGGCTCCCGGCCTGGGCGATGACATTCAGGCCATTAAAGCCGGGATTTTGGAAATTGCTGATATCCTGGTCATCAACAAGGCAGACCGGCCGGGTGTCGAATCGACTGAGCGGGCCTTGAAAACCATGCTGGAGTTGGCTCACCCGGTGAAGAAAGTTTTCCGTCATCATGGGCAGCTGCTGGAAACCCCCGACGTTGCACCCGATGCCCAAGAGGGAATGTGGATTCCGTCTGTTTGCCGCACGGTGGCGACGGATGGGAAGGGGCTGCCCGAGCTTGGCGAGGCAATTCGGCAGCATGTGGAGCATTTGCGCCAGGGCGGGGGCTGGGCCGATCGTGAGCGTGCCAGGCTGCGGGTCGAGTTTGAGTTATTGTTGCAAGAAACGCTTGTCGCCCGGTTTATGGCCAGTCTTCCCGAAAAAAGCCTCGAGCAATTGCTCGATTCAATTCAAAACAGGAAAAATTCACCGCACGAGGCGGTGAACCTTTTGTTAAACAGATAGAGGAATTATGCCTAATCGTCATCATCATGATATGAAAGTGTACGGGGGAATCAAGCTGTACGCCGGGACCGGTTCGCCTGACCTGGCCCAAAAAGTGGCGGATTATGTAAAAGAGCCGCTGTGCGGGCGCGACATCATTCAATTCCCCAATGAAAACCTGTTCGTTAAACTACATTCCAGTGTGCGCGGACAGGATGTGTACGTCATTCAAACCACCTCGGCGCCGGTGCATCGCAACCTGATGGAACTGCTGATTTTGCTCCAAACACTAAAGCTGGATTCGGCGGCGCGGATTACGGCGGTAATCCCGTACCTGGCTTATGGCCGCTCGGATAAGAAAGACCAGCCGCGTGTGCCAATTACGGCGCGCCTGATGGCGGATATGATTGAAATTGCCGGGGCTGACCGCTATATTTTGCTCGACCCGCACGCCGGGCAGGTGCAGGGCTTTTTCTCGGTCCCTGGTGATGTGTTGACTGGTTTTTACCTGGTTTCTGATTATTTGAAGTCGCTGCGCCCGAAGATGAATGACCCGGTGGTGGTGACTGTAGATTTGGGTTTTGCCAAAAAAGGCCGCAATATCGCGGCCGATATGGGCGCGCCGATTGCGTTTATTGAAAAGCGCCGCGTGGCGAACGATGCCAAAGCCCAGGCCCTGACGGTGATTGGCGATGTGGAAAACCGTGATGTGATCCTGGTGGACGATGAGATTGACACCGGCGGCTCGATTAGCCAGGCGGTAAACCTGGTGAAAGAAAAGGGCGCGCGCGATGTCTACGTGGTGTGTGTGCACCCCATCTTTTCATCCAATGCGGTGGACCGTTTGGCGACCCTGCCGGTGAAAGAGTTCATCACGACCGATACCGTCCCGATCCCGCCCGAGAAAACCGTGCTGCTCAAAGACCGGCTGACGGTGCTTTCGGTGGCGCCGTTGATTGGCGAAGTGATCCTGCGCGCGCACCAGGGCCGCAGTGTTGGTGAAATGTTCAACGAGTAATCATGCCCGAACTGCCCGAAGTCGAGACCATTGTGCGTGCCCTGCGTCCGCAACTGACCGGGCGCAGGATTCTTTCGGCTGAGTTGTTGTGGAATCGCACCCTGGCAACGCCCTCGCCGAAGAAGTTTGCCGAACTGATCGCCGGGCAGGAAATTACCGATATTGGGCGGCGGGCCAAATATCTCGACCTTCAACTCCCCAACCTGCACCTGTTTGTCCACCTGCGCATGAGCGGCGACCTGTGGGTGAAAGAGACTGATTACGCAGCCGAAAAACATGACCGGCTGCTGCTGACCCTGTCAGACGGGCGCAAGCTGGTTTTTAACGATCCGCGCAAATTCGGGCGGGTGTGGCTCACGCCGCATCCCGAGGATGTCACCGGCCATATTGGCCCGGAACCTTTTGACCCGGCCTTCACCCCGCAAATTCTGCATAACCGCTTGCTCGAGCGCCGCCGCCAGATGAAGCCGCTGCTGCTCGATCAAGCCTTCCTGGCCGGGTTGGGCAACATCTACACCGACGAGGCATTACATTTGTCGGGGCTGCATCCCTTGCGGCTTTCAGATACAATCTCTTTTGATGAAGCCACGAAACTTTATCATGCAATCCGAACCGTATTACTGGCCGGAATTGAGCATAATGGAGCCAGCATCGATTGGGCTTATCGTGGCGGCACTTTCCAGAACCATTTTCGTGTTTATGACCGCGCAGGTCAACCCTGCCCCACCTGCGGCACACCCATCGAACGAACGGTGGTCGGCCAGCGCGGAACACATTTTTGTCCGACCTGTCAGGTGAAGCAATGAACATAACTCCCGGCGCTCTTGTTGTCATTTTGGGATTTGCGATTGCCATTTCCCTGTTTGCGGGCTACCTGGTTGGCCTGTGGGAAAGCCGCAAAAAGACCCCGGCGGCACCTCCCGCTCCCCAGCCGGAACCGCTCCCCCCTGCCGACCCGGCAGTGTTGAAGGTTACCCTGGACCGGTCTTTTCGCTGGAACCTGGAGCTGGATGGCAGCCCGGTCGAAGCCGCCAGCATGACACCCGAACAGCGCCAGCGGCTGGTGAACGTCATTGTGCAGATTCGCCCCTGGATCGATGGAAAAGCCCCGGCCCCGGTAGCCGCTCCGGCTCCGGCCCCTGTGGCGGCCCCCCGAACAGTTCCAGCTGGCCCGGCTGTGCCTGCCGTTGCCGGTGCCAAAACCCAGCCCCCGGCTGGCGCCGAAGGGCAGCCGCCTCGTATCGATATTATGCGCGGCGTGCGCAGCCTGTTGAACAACGAAGTTAAGTCGCCCGAAGAGATGAAAGGCACGTCCATCGTCGCCATGATCGATGATTATTTGCAGAAAAAGCTGGCCGGAACCCCCCTGGGCGAAAAGGGCATTCGCTTGGAAGAAGGTTCGATCGGTGAAGTGGTTGTGTTCGTTGGGCGGCAGCGTTACCCCGGGGTCGATGCCATCCCCGACCCTGAGATTCAGGCCGCCATCCGCGCTGCCATCGCCGATTGGGACAAGAATTCATAAAAGCAGTTTGATCGGAAAATACAAAGAGCCGCCCTACTGGGCGGCTCTGATGATTCAAACTGCGTTCTATTTCCCATCGACAAAACGGGCTGTCAAAATGGGGCAGTCCACTTCCTCGGCGATGTCGGCGGTGATGTTGGGTGAAACCAGCTGGCGCAGGCTGTGGGCGCTGAAGGGCGACCCCATGCAGACCATATCGTAGCCACCGGTGCGAATTTCATCCAGAATCTCCTCCACGACGTTGCCGTGGCGGGTGGTCACGCGCACCGGCACTTCTGACTTAATGGCTACCTCGATGGCTTTTCGCAGGGTGCGCCCTGGCAGGGTGTCGGTCTCGGCCAGTTTTTTCCAATTTTCGCGGATCTTGCGCGCTTCGGGGTAATCCAGGTCGGTTGTGGGGACCACTGTTAGCAAAGTGACCGAGGCCCCGGTCATGCTGGCGACCTGCACACCGAGATGTTCGGCTGTCAGGCCGTACCCTAACCCGCCCAGGCAGATGAGCATTTTGCTGATTGGGAAACGCGCCGCCGGGATATACAGGATAGGTTTGCTCACCTCGGCCATCAGCCGCCTGAAGGAGCGCCCCACGACCAGCCGCCGCAGCGAAGAGCGGCCCAACGGCCCGAGCAGGATCATTCCGGCGTCAGACTGGTTGGCCTTGCGAGGGATAATTTCTTCGGCGTTGCCGCTTTCCAGTTGCAGGGAGTAGTCGATTCCCTTTTCCTGGAACAAGGCTACAGAGCGGCCAAAAATCTCTTCCACGGTTTCGTCTTCCGCGCCGCTTTCGTTGATTCCTACCAGGGTGAGATGCGTGTGCATACTGCCAGCCATCCAGGCTGCGTATTCAATTGACGGCCAGGTACTTTCTTTGCCATTGGTAAACAACAAAATGCGCGGTTTCATCGGAATAAAATCACTCCCATTATCCCTGCTCCCAGCAGCACCAGGGGCGAGGGGATTTCAAACCACAGGGCGATGGCCGCCAGGGCGGCAATGAGCAGGGTGCGCAGCCCAATTTTGCGGTTGGTTCCGGCGCGGAAGAGTTCCCATGCCACCACCACCATCAGCCCCGCCACTGCCGGGCTCATGCCGCCTACAAAACTTTGCAACCATTCTTCGTGCTGGAAATATTGCAGTACGGCCGCGACGATCAACATCATCACCGTCGGCGGCAGGATGGCGCCCAAGAGGGCCGCCAGCACACCGGGGATGCCTGCTGCGGCGTGCCCGACGAACATGGCTAATTTAAGCGCTTCGCTGCCGGGCAAGACGTTAGACAGGCCAACAGCTTCGACAAAGCGCTCTTCACTCATCAGTGTGCCCACCGCCTCGTCGAACAAAAGACCGATGGAAGCCGGGCCAGAAGGAGACAGGATGTTAATCTTGAGGAACATCCAGAACAGGCGCGTCCAGGTAGAAAAGCTGGTCTCTTTCATCGTAGCAGGAAGACTCCCAGCAGACCGGCAATCAGGAGGACGATGCGGGCGGGGGCATCGAGGAACATGGCAACCATACTGACCAGGCCAATGCCCCACCCAATCAGGCCGGTTTCACCGCCTTTTTGGAAGATTTTCCAGGCGGTGAACAGCATCAGCACCGAAATGGCCGGGGTGAGACCCTCTACAAAGCGACCGACCCAGGCTTCACGGCGCAGGCGTTGCAGCATGACCACCACGCCCAGGATGAGCACCGTGGGCGGCAAGATGGAGCCCAATAGCGCCACCAGCCCGCCGGGAATTCCGCCCGCGGCATAGCCGATGTACATGGCTAGCTGGATGGCGTCGCTGCCCGGCAGGACCGCCGAAAAGGCAACAGCCTGCACAAACTGGCTTTCAGTAACAAAACGCCCAACGGCCTCGCTATGCAGCAGGCCCACCGAAGCCGGGCCGGAGGTGCTAAGCAAGTTGACTTTGAGAAAGGTCCAGAAAAGGAGCAGTAAATCGTTCATAAGGGCCGCCTACCTCCTACTTTCTCAGGTTGGGGTAGAAAGTGGAAAGTAGAGCATAACGGTTTAGCCAAGGGTTTTCACCAAATACAATTCCCCGCGCTCAAAGCCGCGGTCGAGGTAATATTTGCGCGTGCCAATGGCCGCAATGACCGCCATGCGCTTGAAGCCGCGTGAAAGCGCAATACGCTCGGCCTCCTGCAATAGCCGTGTGCCCAGGCCCACATGCTGGGCGGCCCCGCCCTGTTCTGCGCCGACGGGCAGGGATTGACCGTACACGTGGACTTCGCGAATTAAGGCCGCGCCATCCAAATCGGTCAGGGCGGTTGCCGGGGATGCGGCCGTGGGCAGCGACAGGCGCACAAAACCGGCCAGCCGGTCATCGCTGGGGGTCTCGCCCGACGATGTGGTGTAGGCGAGGAAGTGTTCCTCGGCAGCACCGGCCCGATAGGTCAGGTCTTCCAGCTTCAGCGTAGAAAGGTCTACCTGGGTTCCGCGCACTTCACGGCAACGGATGCAGGAGCAGCGTGTCCCACGCCGTTTCATCTCTTCTTGCACATCCTGGCGCAACGAGGTGCGTTTGTTGCCTTCCACCACGTTGGTGGATGGAATGTCGCGGATGACGCGGTTGATGCGGCAGTAGCGCGGCACCGTGGGCTTGATGTCGGCGATCAGGTCGATGAGTTGCTCGGTGCTGTAGGGCTGGTATTCGCCGCGTTGCCAGACCTCGTACAGCTCGGCATTGGCAAGCAGCTGGTTGGGGTAAATTTTAATTTCGTCGGGGCAGTAACCATCCCACAGGCGGGCAAAATCGAGGCGGTCACTCTCAGGGGTCGCGCCGTGCAGGTTGGGCATCCAGTGCAGGACGATTTTGAACCCGGCCGCGCGCAGCAGCGCAACTGCCTGGCGGGTTTGTTCCACACTGTGGCCGCGTTTGTTCATCTCTAAGATGCGGTCGTCGAGACTTTGCGCGCCCATTTGCACTTTGGTGACGCCCAGGTAGCGCAGCCAGGCCAGTTCTTTGGGGGTGATTTCGTCGGGGCGGGTTTCGATGACCAGGCCAACATTACGATGCGGCGCGGTTTCGTTAAGCGCCTGGGCTGCGCTGAGCTCGGCGACATCCTGTTCGTTCATGGCGTCAAAACAGCGTTTGATAAACCATTCCTGGTAATCACGCCGGTAGGCGCTCCAGGTGCCGCCCAGGATGAGCAACTCAATTTTGTCGGTGGGGTGTCCCAGGTTTTCAAGCGCTTCGATGCGCGAGCGCACCTGGGTATACGGATCAAAGGCATGTTCCAGCGCGCGCATTGCGCCCGGTTCATCGGGCAGGTAGCTTTTGGGCATGCGCACATCGGTGGGGCAGAAGATGCATTTGCCGGGACAAGGATAAGGTTTGGTGAGAACGGTGACGGTGGTGACGCCCGAGAGGGTGCGCACCGGCTTCATGCGAATCCGTTCGAGCAGGTTTTTATCCGGATTCAACTCCCCTTGCGCCGTCATCTCGTTATAAGCGGCCACCAGCGCCGCCTTGGAGAGCACCTGCCCCCCTGGCAGCGGATGGTCGCGCAGCGCGTTCATGACATTTTCACCATTAATCACATCGTCTAGCACCACGCGGGCCAGGGCGAGTTTTTCGGGGGTGATAGCTTTTTGCTGTCTCCAGCGTTGTTGACGGTCTGAAATTTCCATATAAGTCAGTGTCTTAACCCATCGGATAGCGCATGCGCTGCCCGCCGATAAGGTGCATGTGCAGGTGGAAGACGGTCTGCCCGCCGTTAATGCCAGTGTTGACGATGGTGCGGTATCCGCCTTCGTGGATGCCTTCCATTTCGGCAATTTTGCGTGCCGCTACGAACAGGCGGCCCAGCGCCAATTCATCCTCCGTGCTGGCGTGGTTGATTGATTCGATGTGTTTATTGGGCACAATCAGCACATGCGTGGGTGCAACGGGGTGGATGTCGCGGAAGGCGGTCACTTGCTCGTCCTGGTAGACGATGGTGGCTTTGGCTTCCCCGGCGGCGATTTTGCAAAAGATGCAGGATGGGTTCATGGGTTGGAAAAATTTGGAAAAGCGAGAGTAAAGGTGAATGGCGAGCGAAACGTAAGGCGCGATTTTTAATTTGTAATCTGTCACGGCCCAACCACCGGCATAGGCCCGTAAGTGGGCGCGCAAACGATATCGTAGTATTCGATCTCGGTGGCGCGCACCTGCTCGGCGTGAACGGCAGCTTCGGCGCCAATCTGGCGCACGGTGTCGAGGTGCGAGCGGGCGTCCGTGTCCCAGTAGCGCGGCAGGGTCATCAGCGGGTCGCCAATCGGCCCTTCGGGGATAAAGGAAGGGCGGGCCGGGTCACCTGCGTCGGCCAGTGGCACCCAGTTAAACATCAGCGGACCGCGCGGGTTGATGGTGAAGCCGAGTTTGTAGCCATACTGGCGGGCGGCCTGGGCCGGGCGTACGCCAAACCCGCCACCCGGCCAGATGATGGCAATCGGCGGTTTACCAAAGCTGGCGGCCATCTTTTCCATGGAACCTTGCAACTCACCCTTCAGATATTCATCGGTGGACTGGTCGGACATGGGGATGTTGTGGATGTAGCCGTGCGACTGGTGGTCCACCCAGCCTTCCTGTTCGATGGCGATATTTTCGGGCAGGGTAATCTGACCGATTGAGTCGTCGGCGTTGATCCAGGCGTTGACCACCTTCCAGCCCCAATCCTGATAGTACTGGGCAAAGGTGGTGTCGAAGTATTCGCGATATTTGCGGTCGTCAACAATTAATAGGGCCGAGCGTTGCGGGATTTTGGCATTGTTGTAGAGGAAATCGGCTGCCTGCTGCATGGTGATGGCTTCGAAGCCCATATCTTTCAGGTCATTCATCAGGCGTTTGTAATCGGCCATGCTGATGGCGTCATAATTGTCGGCGCTGACCTCGCCTTTGACAATGGAGTGAAACATGATGACCATGACCACGGTGCCGGGCGCGGCATTGTTCGGGTCCCATTTGGCGCGCAGGTACTGGCAAGAGTCCTGGATGTAAGTGTGGGGGGTGTCGAGCGCGTTCAAACGGTCGGTGGTGAACCCGGCCGGGAGCGCAGGCGGGGTGCGCAGGGCGGTGGCGGTTGGCTGGGGGGTGTCGGTTGCGGTGGGCTGGGCCTGGGCTGTTTGCGATGCCTGGGCAAAGATGGTGGCAACCGCCTGGGTGCTGGCGGCGTTAATGTCGAGGGTGGGCTGGGGGGTGTTGGCCGCAGAAGTGCAGGCGGCCAGGAGTACGGTAAACAGGATCAGGGTGGTCAGAATCCGCGCATGTAAGGTCATGGGGCCGATTTTACCCGATTAAAACAGGGAATGCCCGCGGGTGCGGACATTCCCCAAGTTAAATCATGTGGTGAAACTATTCGTTGCTTTTGCCGCTGATGAAGTCTTCGGTTTTCTGGCGGCAAATGTCGTCACGGAACTGGGTGGGCGGCGTCTTGAAGAAGTAAGACGACGGGCCGGTGATGGGGCCGCTCAGGCCACGGTCGAGGGCCAGTTTGGCGCAGCGCACGGCGTCGATGATGACACCGGCCGAGTTGGGGCTGTCCCACACTTCGAGTTTGGCTTCGACGTTGAGCGGCACGTTGCCGAAGGTGGTGCCTTCCATGCGGATGTAGCACCACTTGCGGTCTGTCAACCACGGCACATGGTCCGAGGGGCCAACGTGGACGTTGTCGGCGCCGAGGTCGTAGGGAATCATGCTGGTGACGGCGTTGGTCTTGGAGATTTTCTTGCTCTCCAGGCGGTCGCGCTCGAGCATGTTGAGGAAGTCGGTGTTGCCGCCGAAGTTGAGCTGGTAGGTGCGGTCGATCTGCACACCGCGGTCGACGAACAGGCTGGTGATGACGCGGTGCAGGATGGTGGCGCCTACCTGGCTCTTGATGTCGTCGCCCAGGATCGGCAGGCCGGCATCCTTGAAACGCTTGCCCCAGTATTCGCTGGAGGCAATGAAGACCGGGATGGCGTTGACAAAGGCGCAACCGGCTTCGATGACCTGTTCGACATACCATTTGGTGGCCATTTCGGAGCCGACTGGCAGGTACGAGACGACCACGTCGGTTTTGGTCTCTTTGAGCAGCTTGACGATATCGGCGGTGGGGCCAGGGGCCTTGGTGATGACGTTGGTCAGGTATTTGCCCAGGCCATCGTGGGTCATGCCGCGCACGACGGGCGCATTCAGGTGCGGCACATCGCTGAACTTGTAGGTGTTGTTGGGGTCGGCGAAAATGGCTTCACTCAGGTCTTTGCCGACTTTGGTGACGTTGATGTCAATGCCGAGGGTGAATTCGACGTCACGGATGTGGTAGCCGCCCAGGTTCACGTGCATAATGCCGGGAACGGTGGAGTCATCGGGAGTGTTTTTGTAGAATTCGACGCCCTGCACAAGCGACGAGGCGCAGTTGCCCACACCGATAATCGCTACTCGGACTTTGTTCTTGCTCATACGCTAGTTTCTCCTTGCAGTTTGGTGGTTTTTATCTCCTGCCATGCAAATTTGGCAGAGGAAGTTGGACTTGGTCGGGTATGAAGTATAATCTTAATGTTGTCTGCTCTCTAAACCTATCGGGTTATTTTTGTCATGGTGGCACAGTCCCAACACTTGCAGCGCCTCATCGATGTTGGTCGCGAACTCAGTTCAGCGGCCGATTTGCCTTCGGTTCTGCAATCTTTGTTGGCCGCCGCCGCCGAACTGACAGGTTCTGAAGCGGCTTCGGTGTTGGAGCTGGACCTGGATGGCAAGAGTCTGCGTTTCCTGGCCACCCACCCCGAGGCGAAAATGCTGAAGACAATCACTGTGCCGCTGGAAGGCAGTGTTGCCGGGATGGCTTTTCGGCAGAAGCAGACAATTGCCTTCCAGGATGTGGGGATTGCGCCGCGTCACTTTAAAACCGCCGACAAAATTAGCGGGTTCCAAACCCGGTCAATTTTAGCCTGCCCCATCTTGTTCCGCGGCGAGGCCCTGGGGGTGCTCGAGGTGGTCAACAAAGCGGGCAGTACTCATTATACCGGCGATGATAGCACAGTTCTAGAAACCCTGGCGGCGCACGCTGGTCTGGCCGTGCAAAATGCGCGCCTGCAATCGCTGCTCGAAAAAACCCAGGACGAGGCTTTGCGCCTCGATAAAATGAAAAATGATTTTGTGGCCATTACCTCCCACGAGCTGCGCACCCCGCTTGGGCTGATTTTAGGCCACTCTACCTTTTTGCGTGAACTCATCGAGGAAGACCATCGCCCGCAGTTGGATACCATTATCAAGAGTGCCATGCGGCTGAAGGAAATCATCGAAAACATGTCCAGTGTGGATAATTTCCAAAACGGGATGGCGGTTGTCAGGCGGCGAACGGTTTCCATTCGGCGGCTGATTATCGATATTGTGGCCTCCTTCCGCGGCGAAGCCGATGCTAAAAAGATTATCCTGAGTGTGGATATGGATGACAAAGACCTGATGGTGGAAGGCGATGGCGAAAAGATTGGAATTGCCATTACCAACCTGGTTAAAAATGCCATTACCTATACCAATGATCACGGCCATGTTTTTGTGGTCGCGGAGCAGGTGCCTGGCTATATTAAAGTTGCGGTGATCGATGATGGCATTGGCATCCCGGCCAAAGACCTCCCGCATATTTTTGAGCGTTTCTACCAGGTCGAGTCGCATCTTACACGCACGCATGGCGGCATGGGGTTGGGGCTATCGGTTGCCAAAATGATGGTGGAAATGCACGGCGGCCGTATTTGGGCCGAAAGCGCCGAGGGCAAGGGCAGCATTTTTACCATGCTCCTGCCGTTAGATTCCAGCCAGGCCCAGGCTGCGGGCCGCGTTTTTCGATAACTCATGGAACAGCCACTTGTCCTTGCCGGGCAGCTCCGCCGCCAGTATTTGATACCGCCGCAGGGCCGCCCGCTGTTGGATGCACCCGGCGGAAATCTCCTTTACGCGGCGGCCGGGGCGCGCCTGTGGAATGATTCGGTGTCGCTGCTGGCGCGGGTGGGCGAAGATTATCCGCAGGAGTGGCTGCGTACCTTCCAGCAAAAAAAAATCAATCCGCAAGGCGTCAAAATTGTCCCTGGCCCCATGGATTTGCGCACCTTTATGGTTTATACAGACCCGCAGAGCTATCAGCGCACCAACCCGGTGGCGCATTTTGCGCGGCTGGGGTTGCCCTTTCCAAAGGGTCTGCTCGGGTACCAGGCTCCCCAAAACGAACAGAATAGCCGCGCGCGCGCCAATATCGATTCTCCCCGCCTGTCCGAAATTCCCACCGAATACTATACCGCCAAGGCGGTTCACCTGGCCCCGCTTGACCTGCTAACCCACCAGCAGCTTGCCACCGCCTTCAGGCAGCGCGGCGCAACCTACGTCACCATCGACCCTGGCACCGGCTACATGAACGCCAATTACCTCAACGATTTGCGTTCACTGTTGCAGGGCATCACCGCTTTTATGCCATCCGAAGATGAAGTCCGGGCCCTGTTTTGGGGGCGCACCAATGACCTGTGGGAAATGGCTGAAATCCTGGCCGGTTTTGGCTGCGACATTATTGCCATCAAGTGCGGGGGGCGCGGCCAGGTTGTTTATGACCGTATCAGCAATAAAAAATGGGAGATTCCGGCCTATCCGTCGCGGTATGTCGACCCTACCGGCGCCGGGGACGCCTATTGCGGCGGTTTCCTGGCCGGGTATGCCGCCACCCTCGACCCGCTCCAGGCTGCGTTGCAAGGCAATATTTCCTCCTCCTTTGCCATTGAAGGCAGCGGGGCTTTTTACCTGCTCGATTCGATGCCCGGCCTGGCGCAGGCCCGGCTCCATTCCCTTTCAACCCTTGTGAGACAGGCATGACAATTTTTGAAAACACCCTCGACCTAGCCGTCCAGATCCAGCAAATTGCGGCACCCACCTTTGAAGAAATGCCGCGCGCCCAATTCATCCTCGAAAAGTTCGCCGCGGAGGGCTTGACCGACCTCCAGCTTGACCCCACGGGCAATGTCTATGGTCGCCTGCCCGGGGCGGGGAGCGATGCCCCGCTGGTTGTGTCTGCCCATCTCGACACCGTTTTTCCCGCTGAAACCGATCTGGCTGCGCGGCGCGAGGGCGGACGCATTTTTGGCCCCGGTATTGGCGACAATTCGCTGGGGGTGGCGGGTTTGTTCAGCCTGTTGTGGACCATCCGTGAGCGTAACCTGGCCCTGCCCGGTGACTTATGGCTGGTTGCCAACACTTGCGAAGAAGGCCTGGGTGACCTGAAGGGCATGAAAGCCGTCTGTGACCGTTTTGGCGGCGCCCCCAAAGCCTACCTGGTGCTGGAAGGTATGGCCCTTGGTCACATCTACCACCAAGGGACCGGGGTGCGGCGCTATAAGATTACCATCCATACTGAAGGCGGCCACTCGTGGATTGATTATGGGCGTCCATCCGCCATTCATGTCTTAAGCGACCTGGTTTCCCAGATCACCGTCCTGCATACCCCTAAAATCCCCCGCACCACGCTTAACATTGGGCGTATCAGCGGCGGAACCAGCATCAATACCATCGCCGCCGAGGCCTGGATGGAACTGGACCTGCGTTCAGAGAGTGAAGCCGAACTGACCAACCTGGCGCGCAAGGTGGAAGCGCTGCTCGAAACAGTGGAACAGCGAGGCGTTCGGGTAGAAATGAAAATCATCGGGCAGCGTCCCACTGGCAGCATCAGCCCCTCGCATCCGCTGATTAAATTGGCCCAATCGGTGTTGCGCCAGCAAGGAATTGACCCGGGGCTAACGGTTGGCTCTACAGATGCCAATGTGCCGCTCAGTCGTGGTTACCCGGCGTTGGTGCTGGGGTTATCGCGCGGCGGCGGGGCGCATACCCTCCACGAGTATATTGAGACTGCGCCTGTGGAAGATGGCATTGCGCAGTTGTTTGGGTTTGTTCAGCGTGTGTGGGCGGTGCGCTAGGCAGGCTTGTTATCGCATGTGACGCAAAAAGCGGGATGTTTTATCACTGATAAAACATCCCGCTTTTGATTCGATGTAAAAACTGGATTGTTATTCCTTTAATCCCAAAATTTCATAAACCGGGATGGGTTCGCGTTTGCCCTTGACGGTCATCGGCTCCATGTGGGCTACCTGGATGTAGTCTTTTACCCGTTGGTAGGCCGGTTCGCTGATGACGATTTGGTTGCGCCCGGCGTTCTCTTGCAGGCGTTTGGTGGTGTTGACGCTATCCCCAATGGCGGTGTATTCTAGGCGCTTTTCTGTGCCAATCAGGCCCAGTACGGCGTCGCCGTAGTGGATGCCGACCCCAAAGGCCAGGTGTGCTTCGGGCGGTAAGACCGCGTGCAATTGGCGGATGCGTTCACGCAGTCGCAGGGCGGTGCGCACAGCCCGCAGGGTGTGGTCGGTTTGCGGGATGGGGGCGTTGTACCAGGCCATGACAGCGTCGCCCAGGAATTTATCCACCGTCCCGGCTTCATCGAGTACCGCTTCGGCCCCGGCCGCCAGGTAACGGTTGAGCACCGAAACCAGTTGCTCGGGCGATTGGGTTTCGCTGTAGCTGGTGAACCCGCGAATGTCGGCAAACAGGATAGTGATATCGACCCGCTTACCGCCCAGCGAGAGTGAGTTGGGGTCAAGCTGGTCGATGACAGCCGGGGAGACCATGCGCTCGAAGAGTTTGCGCTGTGCTTCCAGGCGGCGGCGCTCGGTCAGGTCGTCGAGCACGATGGCCACCCCCTGGGTGGTCTGGTCGGCATCTTTGAGCGGCGATAGGTTCAAGCGCCAGTCTACCGGGCCGCGCTGGGGCAGGCTGTGGCTGATCTCAATGTCGGTAATCGCTTCGTCGTGGCTGCGTACGGCCAGCACCTGCGGCCCAATGGTAGAGGCGATGGAGGGTAGTACCTCGTCAATTTTGCGGCCAACCACCTGCAGGGCGGTTTGCCCAAGGATGCTCTCGGCCGCACGATTGCACAGGGTGACCTGGTCCTCAATGTCGGCGGTGATCACGCCGCTGGCAATGGACGCGAAAATGTTGTCCATCATATTTTTTAGCTCGGTGACTTCGGCCAGTGTGCGGCGCAACGAAGCAAACAGGCGCGCATTGTCGATGGCAATCGCCGATTGATTGGCGAAGGCGCCCAGCAAGTCACGCTCCGATTCGGTGAAGATACCGGTGCGAATGCGGTTATCGGCATAGATGACGCCGATCAGGTCGGTTTTTACTTTGAGGGGAACGCACAGAATTGAGCGCAGGTTGAAGGCAATGATACTTTCCTGGCCGCCAAAGCGCGGGTCTTCCTGGGCATTGGTGGTCAAGATCGCCTCACCGGTGTCGATAACGCGCTGGATGACAGTCCGGCTGACGGCGTATTCGCTCTGGTTGAGCGATTCTTGCTCCCAGTTGCGGGCAATACGGGTAGCCATCTGACCGTTCTCTTCACGCAACATCAAAAAGCCACGTTCGGCTTCGGTCAGGCGCACGATATTATCCATGACGATGCGCAGCACTTCGTCCAGCTCGAGCGACGAGTTAATCACCTGGCTGATTTGGGTCAGGGCCAACAGGTTTTTGCGCTCTTCTGTAAAAGCGGCGACTTCCTGGGCCAGGCGATACAGGCGGCTTTCGAGTTGGGAGAGTTCTTCCAGTGTGTTATGGGGCAGGCTGGCGCGCATGGGAAGCACCGCCGAGCGAATTTGCCCCGCAGCCAGGCTGAGGGCCTTAATCTGTTGATCCACACTGACAGGCGTGCTGTTGGTCGTCATGTTCATTCTCCATAAAGCCACCGATGAAGGATTGCGCGGAGGGTAAGGTAGCGAATGGTCCAACCTGCCCGGATTGCTTTGGCCGGGTCGGCGGGCCGGGGAGTGTAAAGGGTTTGTTCGTGGGCCGCCGACAAAAGGTCGATGTGCTCTGCCGCCGCTGGAACGAGTCTTTTGAGCAGCTGGGTGCGTTCGACCGGGGTGCTGTATTCAGGCTGCGGGTTGCCCATCCAGCGCAGGGACTGGTTGATGACGTGGAAAGCGCGTTCGATGGCGGTCACTTCGCTCCAGCGCACCCATGTATCGACCCAGGCCGGGGTTGTCAAACGATTGCGGATGTAAAAAGTTCGAAGGGCTCGCGGGACCCGGCGGGCAAAGGTTTCTTTTCTTTCCAATCGCCACAGGCCAACCCCGGCGCCAGCCACTGCCATTATGGAAATTATAACCCACAGCCACGTTAGTTGGATGCGCGATAAGGTTGTCGCGGCGGGCAGGTTGGGGCGAGGGTCATTCTCACCGGGCAGCGTCAGGTCTTCTTCCGAGCCAATTGCGCGGCTCAGGCGTTCCTGGATCGACGGGAAGGCATCATCGGCTTCAAGCGGTGAAACTTCACCACTGGGGCGGAGGAGCGGGTTCTGGCTGACAGTTGGTTCGAACTCTACCCAACCAATCCCCGGGAAGTAGACCTCGGGCCAGGCGTGGGCATCCTTCCCGCTGATGGCGTAGCTGCCATCACTTTTGCGTGTTCCTTGCGCGTAACCCACCACCATCCTTGCCGGAATGCCGGATGCGCGCAGCATCAACACTTCTGCGGTGGCGTAATAATTGCAAAAACCGCTTTTCCACGAGAACAGGAACCAATCTACCGGGTCCACCCCCGGAGGCGCTTTTGGAATGGTCAGGCTGTATTCGATATTATCGCGCAAATAATCGGTGATCGCCATTGCACGGTCGTAATTGTTTGTCTTGTCGGCTACCAGGTCGCGAGCCAGGCGGCGAACATCTCCAGACAGGTTGGGAGGCAATTGGAGGTAACGCTCCCGCACCCAGTCGGGGTATTCCTCCCCGGCATTGCGCAAGTCTTTGATGGTTGGATTCTGGATGACGGAGCGCGCCCGATATTGGTCCCCCGGTTCGATGGCGGGCGCTACGCTCCAACTCAGCATATCCTGTGCGCCCAGGCTGATCTGGCTTACCTGGTAAGCGCCGGTGCGACTGGTCCATACCGGGTTACCGGGGGTGACCAGCAGGCCAGAGCGGCTTGAGCGCCAGTTGAAAGTGAATTCAACGGTCTGCTCAGGGTCCACCGTGGGGTCTACAAAAGCCCCATTGGCCGGGTCAAAAGGCAGGTTTTCGCTGGTGGAGGTCACCCAGCGACTATCCAGGTAAGTATCGTAAACGCGCACGCGCCAGTATTGCCGTACCAGGAAGGATTTGGAGGCCTTGACCGTGAATAGTTCAGCCACCCCTTGCCCGGCGGTTTGGCCCAGGCCCATAATGTTGCCGTACAATTCCCCGGCGGCGGTGGCACCGGAGCCGCTCAGGGCCGCCAGGGCGTCATTCAAACGCTGGCGGGTGTCTTCAAAGGGTTCGTTAAGCGATTTCCAGGCTCGCACCGCAGCAGGAAAAGCCGCTGCGGGGGTGGGCGAGACCCAGGCAGCCAAGATGATCACTGCGGTCAGGGTGGCGAGGCCTTTAACAATGTCAAATTCGGGCTCGCTTCCTGCAAAGACACGTTTTTCTTGCCAACGCTCGCGGTCTTTGAGCAGGTTCATGCGCCCGATCAGAATCAGCGCCAAGAAAAAGTAAAGCGCTACAGCCCAGATGCGTTGGATAATATATCCATCATAATATTGAATAATCAGCAGGGGGATGGCAGAAGGGAGGATGACCGGCAGGATAGCCGGGTTGCGCATCAGCCGGTAGCCGGTGTAGATGCCGATTCCCCAAAATAGCAGGCTCATCAGCACAACAAAAAACAGCCAGTCTTCAACTTTTTGGCCGCTAAATAACGCAAGCGTTGAAGCGCCAATGCGCCCCAGCAGGCTGGCGATTCGTCCGATGGCGGTTTCTTCACTGACAATCAGGCGCGCCAACTGGGAGCCAACGATGAAGAAAGTGTACCCGGCGATGAGCCAGCGCATAGCCCGGCGGCCAAAGTTGCTGATCCCCAGCGCGAGGCCGAGCGCCGTTCCCAGCAGCGAAACCACTTCCACTGTGCCAAGATCCTGGGTCCAGTCTGTCAGCGAAAGTCGCGCCGCAACGGTGTAAACCAGGGCAATCAGCAACAGCGCATTCAGCCAATCCCAACGATGATAAGAGGAAGAGGATGTTTTCATCTAATGAGTGTACAATATTAGTATCTCTCCCGTCAATTCATACCCCGGTGATTTAGCCACCCTTTGGTCAGGTTTTAGGGCCTACCCGGGTTGGGGAAAAAGCACAGCATAAACCATTCTTGCGTAGGGTTTACAACGCACAACTTCTCGAATACACCTCGGAGGCAACATGGAATCCATCTGGCAGGCCGGAATTTCAATCATTTTATGGATACAAGGGTTGGGCGACGGGTTTAAGGGCCCGATGCTATTTTTTACATTTTTAGGTTCTGAAGAGTTTCTCCTTTTGGCCTTGCCAATCATCTATTGGTGTGTGGATGCAAAAGCAGGGATCCGTGTGGGGGTAATCTTGCTGTTTACCGGCGGCGTGAATGATGTGCTCAAATTGGCTATGCATGGCCCGCGGCCGTACTGGTACAGCACAGCTGTCAAAGCGATGGCAGCGGAGACCTCCTTTGGCGTGCCTTCGGGTCATGCCCAGATTGCGGCTGGCCTGTGGGGCATGATTGCTGCCGAGCTCAAACAGCGTTGGGCCTGGTGGCTGGCAGCTTTCCTGATTTTGATGATTGGTTTGTCTCGTCTATATCTGGCAGTTCACTTCCCACACGATGTTTTGCTGGGCTGGTTGTTTGGATTGTTGATTTTGTGGGCCTTTGTGCGTTTTTGGGACCCGGTGGCGGCCTGGTTTGCCGGGAAATCGACCGGCCAGCAGGTGGTTTTTGCTTTTCTGGTGTCGGCCTTGTTGCTAGTCTTTGGAGCCCTGGCCTTTGGTTCATTGCGTACCTGGAACCTGCCTACCGAATGGATCGCCAATGCCCAGGCTGCCGGGGTCGATGAACTCCCTGCGCCAATCACCCTGAATGGAACGCTTACGTCTGCGGGTGCTTTGTTTGGCCTGCTGGCTGGCCTGGCCTGGATCAACGCGCGGGGCGGCTATGATGCCAGTGGAACGATTGGGCAGCGTCTGTTGCGATTTTTGGTTGGCGTTTTGGGTGTGCTGGTATTGTGGTATGGTCTGGGAACAGTTTTCCCGCGTGAAGAGGCGCTTTTGTCGTATATTTTGCGTTATTTTCGTTATACCCTGATCGGGTTTTGGATTTCTGCCGGTGCTCCATGGGCTTTTATGCGCATCAAACTGGCGCATAGTGCCAAACCCGGCTAGACTTTGCATATTTGTTAAGTAAATTACAAAAGGCAATGAACTTAACAAGGGAACGGTTTTATCCTTTGATATAATCAAAAAGCTTAGTTATTATTTCTGCTGGTATTGGTTTTCCCGAAATGACGTTAGAGCAGGGCACGCTTTTAAACGGACGTTATCGCATTGTTGATATCCTGGGCCAGGGTGGCATGGGGTCTGTTTATCGCGCCTTGGACGAGAACCTGGGCGTTGAAGTTGCCGTCAAGGAAAACCTGTTTACAACCGACGAATATGCGCGTCAGTTCCGGCTCGAAGCGGTTATCCTGGCCAGCCTGCGACACCAGAATTTGCCGCGGGTGACCGATCATTTTGTTGTCGAAAACCAGGGCCAGTACCTCGTAATGGACTACATCGAGGGCGAAGACCTGCGCCAGCGCATGGAGCGCATCACCACCATCCCCGAAGAAGATGCCATCCTGGTGGGGGCTGCTGTCTGTGATGCGCTTACTTACCTCCATACACGCAAACCCCCGGTCTTGCACCGTGATATTAAGCCTGGGAATATTAAGATTACCCCCGACGGGCGCGTATACCTGGTGGATTTTGGCCTTGCCAAGCTGGTACAGGGCAGCCAGACCACCACTACCGGCGCCCGTGCCATGACTCCCGGATATTCTCCCCCGGAGCAGTACGGCACAGCCCGAACCGATCCTCGCTCAGATATTTACTCGCTTGGTGCTACATTATATGCTGCGCTCACCAGTGTCATCCCCGAAGATGGCCTGGCGCGTGTGATGGATAACGTCCAGCTCACCCCCATTCGTAAGCATAGCCCCAAGGTCTCGCGCCGCCTGGCGGCTGCCATCGAAAAGGCCATGGAGGCTTACCCGGATGACCGCTACCAGAACGCCGATGAATTTCGGCGCAGCCTGCTAAACTCCAGTTCCAAGACCCAGCGCTTTAGCGAGTTAGATGTCAATTTCAGCGTTCCTCCTCCGCCCGAGTCCCAGGCCAACGGCGCTAATAACGGTGAATTGAAGAAACCAGAGCCTGCCAAATCGAAACCGGCCCAACTGCTCGATGAAGTGGTCGGGTCGATTACTGCCCGGTTGCGGCGACGCAATCGGCGTTATGCCGCCACCGGCGTCTGGATGGGGATGTTCTTTGTGGTCATTGCCGGTTGGTTCCTGTGGAGCAATAACCCGCTCTTTCGACAGGGAGTCTCGGCCATGCTTCCGCCCGATATGGCGGCCACCTACGTGCCCGAGCCTTCTCCCACGCCTGAGCCTGTAACTCCTGAGCCTTCGCCTGAGGCCACGGCTACGTTTACCCCAGAGCCAACCGCCACGTCTGTGCCGTCGCCAACCATCACCCCGGTAGGGGGTGGCAACGGGCAGATTGCTTTCGTTTCCACACGCACCGGTGTTCCGCAAGTCTATGTGATCAATGTCGATGGGACTGGCTTGCGCCAGATTACCAACGAACAGGACGGCGCCTGCCAGCCAGACTGGTCTCCTGATGGTCTGCGTTTGGTTTACATTTCACCCTGCCGGCAAAAGCAGGATGTATACCTGGGCTCCAGCCTGTACCTGATCGATGTCACCGGCGAGAACCGGACTTCCATTCCGCCGGGCCTGGGCGCGGATTTCGAACCAGCCTGGTCGCCGGATGGGAAGCGGATTGCCTTTACCTCCCTGCGCGATGGCTACATGGAAATTTATATGATTAACCTGGAGACCAACCAGGTAACGCGCCTGACGCGTGCCCAAGGCGTTTCTGGTGGGGCCATTTATGCGCGCATGCCTGCCTGGAACCCGTCTGGTTTTCAGGTGGCCTATGTGCTCAAACGCACCGGTGTAAACCAGATCTGGGTCACTACCGATAGCGATGCCAACCTGAGCAAGCCCAATGACCAACTGGCCCAAACCGGGGATAACGCCAATGATTACCTGCCTGTGTGGACACGTGACGGGCAGTTTATCCTTTTCAACGAGACCAACCGTGAAGGTACAGCGCCTGCCTGGCTGATGAGCATCCGCTACGAGGAGCGTCTTGCCAAGCAAGCTGTGCGCTTGCCGATCGAGCCACTGCCGGTGGTAGATATTAGTTTCTCGCCCGATGGCTACTGGATGGTCTTTGAAAGCTGGCCGGATGACCTGTTGAATCACGACATTTACATTTCCACGGTCACCGGGGCCAATCGAATTCGCCTGACAACCGATCCGGGGTACGATTTCGATCCTGTCTGGCGCCCAACAAATGATAAATAAATTGCAATCTCGAAACCTTCCTCCCGGTAGGGAGGTATTTTGTGTTTGATTTGATATAATCTCTTTACAATGGCATAAACATATGACACTAGGGCAGGGAAACCTTCTTCATAATCGATATCGTATTTCGGAAATTCTCGGTCGCGGCGGCATGGGGGCTGTTTATCGCGCCACCGATGAAAGCCTGGGTGTGGAAGTCGCTGTAAAAGAAAATCTTTTTACAACCGATGACTATGCCCGGCAGTTCCGCATGGAAGCGGTTATTTTGGCGTCCCTGCGACACTCTAATCTCCCGCGCGTGACCGACCATTTTGTGATTGACGGCCAGGGCCAGTACCTGGTTATGGACTATATCGAAGGCGATGACCTGCGTCAGCGTCTCGAAAAATCTGGCACAATTTCTGAAACAGAAGCCATCCGCATTGGTTCGTCTGTGTGTGATGCGCTGGCTTATTTGCACAGTCGCAAACCCCCTATCCTGCATCGTGACATCAAACTTGGCAACATCAAGCTAACACCCGATGGCGGTGTCTACCTGGTCGATTTTGGCCTGGCCAAAATGGGCTGGGAAAATGAAGAAACCATCACTGGCGCGCGCGCCATGACCCCGGGCTATTCGCCGCCTGAGCAGTACGGTTCTGCCCGAACAGATGCCCGATCAGACGTGTATTCTCTCGGCGCAACCTTATATGCGGCCATTACGGGTGTCGTCCCTGAAGACAGCCTGATGCGCGCCATGGATGGGGTTGAACTGACCCCACTGCGCAAACATAAACCGACCATTTCAGCCCGCCTGGAAGGGGTTTTACACAAAGCGCTAGAAACCACCCCAACCAGTCGCTATCAGACTGCCCAGGAGTTTCGCCAGGCGCTGGTTGGCCAAAGCGATACCATCACCATCCTGGACGAAGAACCCAAGGCGAAGAATAAAAACCAGAAAAAAACCGCTGAGAAAGAAAATGTGGCCGAAAAGCCCGAAGAGCCGCCAAAGAAGAAAGGCTTTTCGATTTTCCGTGTCCTGGGCTGGGTGATCCTGCTCTCCATCATTAGCATCGCGGTGATTATGGCTAACCCGGCCAATGCCAACCTGGTTCCATTGACATTGTTTGGCCCGCCTACCGCTACCTTTACCGTGGAACCTTCGGCGACTGAAACAGAAGTGCTTGCCACAGAAACGCTGGCGGCGACGGCAACCCTGACGGCCACGTCAACGCAGACTCCGCGCCCAACTTTTACCTCCACACCCAAAGCCTCGCCCACGCTCGAAGCCCCCAGCGCTACCCCGGCCAATCCGGTTCAGCCAGTGGGCGGCGCGACCGCGACTCCGCAACTAGCCACCGCCACGCCCATTTCCACCCCCATCGGTGGCGGGACCGGGGAGATTGGCTTCTCGGCCAGCGATGGGGATGTGGTGCAGGTTTTCCTGTCCAACGCCGACGGCACCGACTTGCGTCAGGTTACCTCCGATATTAACGGCGCCTGCAATTTCGATTGGTCGCCGGACGGCACCCAGATTGTTTATGTTTCGCCGTGCTTTGCCAAAGCCGCACAATATCCAGAATCGAACCTGTATATCTACGACCTGGGGCTGGACCGGACGGTGGCCCTGACCTATGACCGCGCCAATGGAGATTTTGAGCCTTCCTGGTCTCCAGATGGGACCAAGATTGTTTTTACCTCCCTGCGTGACGGCACGCCCCAAATTTATCTGCTCGATTTGGTTGACTCGACCCTCAAGCAACTGACCTTGCCTGAGAATAATGTTCACTCTCGTTACCCGGTTTGGTCACCCGATGGGAAAAAGATTGTTTACACCGCCCAGCGTTTTGGGCTGCTACAAATTTGGACGATGAACCCGGATGGGAGCGATAAAATCCAGCTTTTCCGCACCGGGGGTGTGGTTTCAGATTACCTGGCGGCCTGGTCGCCAGATGGTAGTTATCTCATGTTTAGCGAGACCAATGCCGCCCAGACGGCGCTGCCGTGGCTGATGCGCCTGGAATTGGGTTCAGATAAGCCGGTGCGAATTGCCGAAGTTCCACAGCCTGCCGTGCATGTCGCTTTCTCATATGACGGTGAGTGGATTGCCTACGAAACAACCGCCGATGAGAACCAGGATATTTACCTGTTCAACCTTGTAAACGGAAAAATGCGCCGCCTGACCCTCAATCCTTATGCTGATTTTGATCCAAGCTGGCGACCGTAAAACGCAGCGATACAAAAAAAGCTCACCATCACGGTGAGCTTTTTTGATGGCCTGTTTGATCAGGCTTTACCTTTGTATCCCAGCAGGCGTAGGCCGTTGAGCACCACCAGCACCGTGCTGCCTTCGTGGCCGAAGACGCCGATGGGCAGCGGCAGGTTGGCCCCAAAAGCCGAAGCAATCAGGATGACGATCACCGCCAGCGAGAAGGTCAGGTTTTGCCAGACGACCTGTTTGGCGCGTCGCGCCAGGCCAATGGCAAAGGGGATTTTGCGCAGGTCGTCTGACATCAGGACCACATCGGCAGTTTCAATAGCCACATCTGTCCCGCCGCCGCCCATGGCAATCCCGATATCGGCAGTTGCCAGCGAGGGGGCGTCGTTAACGCCATCGCCGACCATGGCCACCGGACCGTACTTCTTTTGCAGCGATTTGAGCACCATTACCTTGTCCTGAGGCAGCAATCCGGCATGGTATTCATCGACACCGGCTTTGGCCGCAATCTTGGCGGCCACACGCGGGTTATCGCCGGTCAGCATCACTACTCGTTCGATCCCGGCTTTTTTCAGGCCTGTAATCATCTCAATCGCATCGGGTCGCAGGGTGTCGGCGACCGCCACCAGCCCGAGAAACTTTTGGGCGCTCTGATCATAGATGAACATGGCGGTCTGGCCTTCTTCTTCCAACTGGCGGGCGCGCGAGAGCAGGTTGGCCGAAAGGACCACGGCGCGTTCATCAAACATGCGCTCGTTGCCCATCCAGACCATGTTGCCCTCTACGCGGGCTTCCACACCCTGGCCGGGGATGGCACGGAATTCGGTGGCGGTGGGCAGTTCAGGGTGAGTGATATGGGCGGCAGAGACAATCGCTTTGGCAAGCGGGTGCTCGGAGCGGGCTTCCACACCCCCGGCCAGGCGCAGCAATCCATTTTCATCGCCATTGACCGAGTAAACCTGCGTCAGGGCCGGTTGGCCGGTGGTCAGCGTGCCGGTTTTATCGAAGGCCAGCACCTTGAGTGTGGCGGTCTGTTCAAGATGAACACCGCCCTTAAAAAGCACACCGTTGCGGGCGGCGTTGGCAATGGCGCTTAACACACTGGCCGGGGTCGAGATCACCAGGGCGCAGGGTGATGCCACTACCAGCCAGGTCATGGCGCGGTAAAAGGTGGGTTGGAAATCTTGCCCCAGCACCAGCCACGGAATGACGATGAGCAGTGCGGCAGCGCCCAACACGAACATGGCGTATTTTTGCTCAAATTCATCCAGCGCGCGCTGGGTGTTAGACTTGGTGGCCTGGGCATCTTCCACCATCTGGACGATGCGAGCCAGGGTCGTGTCTTTGGCCAGGCGGGTGACGCGCAGCTCCAGCGAGCCGGTGCCGTTGATGGTGGATGCAAACACGCTGTCGCCGGGGTTTTTATGAATAGGCATCGACTCGCCCGTGATGGTGGCCTGGTTGACATCTGACTCACCGGAAATGACTTCGCCATCGATAGGGAAGCGCTCGCCGGGGCGGACTACGACCACATCGCCTAGGGTCAATTGCTCTACGGGCAGGGTCACCAGCCGCGAGCCGCGCCGCACGGTTGCCACTGCCGGGCGCAGGTCGAGCAGTTTTTCAATCGCCTTGCGTGAGCGATCCATGGCATAGGATTGCAGGGTATTCGAGAGCGAAAACAGGAACAGCAGCATGGCGCCTTCGGCCGGTGAGCCGATAATGGCCGCGCCAATGGCCGCAACCAGCATCAGCAGGTCAACATTAAGGGTCTTTTCTTTCAGACCTTCAATGCTGGCCAGCACGCCAAAATAACCACCGGAAACATAGGACAGCGCATACAAGATACCTACCGCCAGCGGGTCTAGCCCGGCCTGCGCACCAATCCACGCGGCCAGGCCGGTGGCGGCATTGATGACGGTGAAGGCGACTTCGAGTTTTTCCTGGGAAATGAGCGCTTTCTTTCCTTCATCTTCTTGCTTGCCCAGGAAGGTGGCCTCGGCTTCAGCCATTTCACCGTTGAGCATGGGCTGGTTCAGGCTGGCAGAGATGACCCCGTTTTGGAAGTTGGCGGTCGGCAATGCGGCGGCGGCCTGGTACTGGGTCATGAGGGCTTTACCCATGGCTCCGGCACAATTGGCGCATGCTGGCACGCCGTGTTCGCGTTTGGCGGCGCATTGCGCCACGCGCATGGCTGCGACTTCACCAGATTGGCGCACAACCTGGATGGCGCGCTCATTCGACAGGATGCGAGGGTCGTAAACGGCTTTCAACTGGCCGTTTTCCAGGTCGAATTGGACATTTTCAATCCCCTGGTAGCCGCGTAAAGTATCGGTCAGGGCATCGGTGCAACGCATTCCCTCTTTGGGAAGTTCAAGTTTTAATTCTTCGGTGCTCATCATCAATCCTTGTTAGTTGACAAAGCGAGTCTTGCCAGCCGTCTTTTGCTGGCACTCGGGACAAAGCCCGTAATACAGGACACGCGCGCCGAGCAATTTGTAGCCCGATGCGTCGGTGATTTCACTATCGAGATGGTGGACGTGTTCGGAGGGGATATCGACGATTTTGTGGCAGGAAATGCACGCCAGGTTGACGTGTGGCTCGATATCGGCATCGTAATGGACGTTATCATCGCCTGCGTGGCCGAGCACGTTCACCGCACCCAGGCTGACAAGTGTATCGAGCGTGTTGTAGACGGTTGCCAGCGATAAGGACGGATAATCGACTTTAACCTGTTCAAAGATGCGCGCCGCAGTGGGGTGTTCCTCACTTTCGGCCAGCAATTTGCAGATGGCGACCCGCTGGGGGGTGATACGCATTCCGGCATGACGCAGGGTGGTGGTCAAGATTTCGAGATTGGACATTTTTACTCTTATTTAGAACAGTTCTTTATTTAGAATTATTATAAATAAGAAGCTGGATTTGTCAAGAGAGTTCATCAAGAGCTCAGGAATCAAAACCGCCACCCACAATGGGTGGCGGTTATCGGTCAAAAAACGTTACCAGGCGTAAGCTTCGGGCGCTTCGCCGCCGGGGCCGGGCCAAATTTCGTTCAGGGTTTTCAGGGCCGCTTCGTCGAGCTTAATTTCCAACGCGCGCAGCGCACCGGTTAACTGCTCCTGGGTGCGCGGCCCAATAATGGGGGCGGTCACAACCGGGTTATTTAGCAGCCAGGCCAGGGCCACATCGGCGGGGTTTTCACCCAGCGTTTTGCAGAAGGCCTCCCATTTTTCCAGTTGCGGGCGCTGCTTGTCGATCTCTTTTTGCAGGTTTTCAGAGGCGCGGCGGCCTTTTTCGATTTTTTCGAGCACTCCGCCCAGCAACCCGCCAGCCAGGGGCGACCAGGGAATCAGCCCCAGGCCGTAATCTTTGCAAGCCGGGATCACTTCCAGCTCGATCATGCGGTCGGTCAGGTTGTACAGGCTTTGTTCACACACCAGGCCCATAAAATGACGCGCCCTGGCTGCCTCGTTGGCCTTGGCAATGTGCCATCCGGCAAAGTTCGATGAGCCGATGTAAAGCACCTTGCCCTGGGCTACCAGCGTTTCGCAGGCCTGCCAGATTTCTTCCCACGGGGTCAGCCGGTCAATATGATGGAACTGGTACAGGTCAATGTAATCGGTCTGCATGCGTTTGAGCGAGCCTTCAACCGCCTCGCGGATATGGCGCGCCGAAAGGCGGCTTTGGTTGGGCCAATCTCCCATGCGGCCGTAGACTTTGGTAGCCAGGATGGTTTTCTCGCGCCGCCCGCCGCCCTGGGAAAACCAGTTCCCCAAAATGGTTTCGGTCACGCCTTCGCCCAGTTTCCAGCCGTAAACATTGGCTGTGTCGAAGAAATTGATGCCCAACTCAAGCGCTTTGTCCATGATGGCAAACGAATCGGCTTCGGTGGTGTGGGGACCGAAGTTCATTGTGCCCAGGCACAGGCGCGAGACTTTAAGGCCGGTGCGGCCTAACTGCATGAATTCCATGGGTTCCTCCGCTCAATTATTTGTTCAACTCTTCCATTGTAGCGTCCATCTCGGCCAGGACACTTTTCAGGGTATAGGTTGGAAAGACTTGGAAATAGGCCAGGAACCCATCGGCCAGGACCGACTTCCCCAGCCGCCAATCGCTGGTTTGAGGGGAAACGACAGCATCTTTTACCAGGCTGGCGGCGGCGCCCCATTGCGGGGTGGCAGCAAATTCGCTTTTGAGCAGGGCCTGGGCGGCGTTGCGCACTGGCAGCAAGCCTGCATCTTTGGCCCAACGGGCCTGTTGGGTGGGTTCGAGCATCCAGCGTGTGAACAACCAGGCTGCCATCTGGCGGGCATTGTCACTTTTGTGGATGGAAAAATCGAGGCCATATACCGGGACTACAGCCGGGTCGCCGGGGAAGGGCAGCACCGTCCACTGGTCACCGGACCCGGCCAGGGCCAGGGCGGTTTTCTGCTCGATGAAATCTCCCAGGCTGCCGGTGATGAACAGCGCGCGGCGCGCGGCCAGGTGCTCGAAGTTGGACACGGTTCCGGGCAGCCAGGCGCAGCCTTTACTGCGCAGCTCGGCGAGTTGTTCAAAGGCCGCCAGGTTGGCGTCCGTTTCAAAGACGAGCTGGCCATCGCTTAGCAGGTCGCCGCCCAGGGCGCGCAACCAGCCGTAGGGCGTTTGCCAGTTGGGGGCTACATCCAGCGCCAGGCCGCCGTATCCGTCGTTGGTTTCGTCGTTGTCGGTTTTCCACCAGGCGTTGGCGGCGCAAGCCTGTTCGCTGAAAGCTTCCCAGGTTTGCGGCGGCTGGCTAAAGCCCAATTCGGTGGCCCAGGTGAGGTTGTAAAACAAAAAGCGCGCTGACCGGATGGCCGGGACGCCATAACGGAAGTCGCCAAGGCTAGATTGCTGCCAGAAGGCGGGGGGGATATCGGCTGAGTCGATGCCCACTTCGGGGTCGCTGGCGTAGGGGGACAGGTCTACCAGGATTTCTTGCCGGGGCTGGCTTTGTTCGGGCAGGGTTAGCAGCAGGTCAAAGGGTTCCTGGCCGGCATCTATCGCTTCGGTGAGTTGCGCCAGGTTGGTGTGCGCTGTGATTTGAACAGTGATGCCCTGGGGGTTGGATAAGTTAAATTCGGTGGCCATCTGCGCCAGTAACGAGGCGGTTTGCCCATCGGCGCCGTGCCAGAAGTTTACTTGCAGGCCATTGGCGATTTCTGGCCCTTCGGCGATGCCGGGGATGGGTGTGGGCGTGGGGGGCGGGGTGGCGGTATACAGGCGAGGCGTGGCCTCGCTGGTTGGGGTGGAGGCAGGTTCTCGGGTAAGCAGGGTTACATTGGGGACGCAAGCGCCAAATAGCAGGGCAGCGAGCAGGTACAGGGGCAGGAGTCGGCGCATGAGGTCGTTTTATCCGAGGGGAATCATGGGGACGGGCATAAAAACAAGGATGAAGATGATGATCATGAACCAGGCCAGGGCGCGCCGGCCTGGGTCGAGTTCGGTAATCTGGTCAAGCGGTTCGGCAGATTGGCGGCCAAAGAAAAAGAGCATCACAATCCACAGCCACCAGCCAGACCAGAAAACCCCGAGCACGGCCAGGATGAAGATGATGACTGGGAAGGCGTAGCGCAGTTTTTTGCCAAACAGGACGTACATGACGTGCCCGCCATCGAGTTGGCCGACTGGCAGCAGGTTGAGGGCGGTGACAAGCAAACCGGCCCACCCGGCCAGGGCTATGTTGGAGATGAAAACATCGGTGCCACCCAGGGGGAGCGGGGTTCCGGTGAAGAAGTAGCGCAGCCAGTATACGAGCGGCGAAAGGCTGCCGTAGGTGGCCGGTTCAGGCAGCAGCCGCCCAAAAACGACAAGTTTGGCCAACAGGTACAAAATGGAATTGCCTTCGATAAACCCGCCGGGGGCCGGTTGGACCGGGCCGAGTTGGGAAACGGACAGGCCGTAGAGCAAGACCGGGATGGCAACCACCAGCCCGGAGAGCGGCCCGGCGATGCCGACATCGAACAAAACGCGTTTGTTGCGCGGAAGTTCTTTCCAGACGATAACCGCGCCCATGGTGCCGAGGATGCTGAGTGGCATAGGGATGAAGTAGGGCAGGGTGGCGTTGGTTTTGTGGTAGCGCGCGGCCAGGTAGTGGCCGAATTCATGCGCGAGCAGGATGGACAGCAGGCTGAGGGCAAAGGGCCAGCCTGAGAAAATGTTGCGTGCCAGGTAAAGGAGCTGCCCTAAAAAGTCGGGTGGCGGCGCGCCTTCACCCTGCGCACCCATCAGCATAACGCTAAAAACAGTCAGGATGAACAGGATGATGTTGACGCTGATATTGGATTTTTTGGGTTCGGGCAGGCTTTTGGCCAGGAAGATGACCTGGCTGCCGCCGTCTTCTTTGCGGAACATGGGGGTCAGCCCGTAAGGGCGCACCCAACCGGCCAGTTGGTCGTAGGCTTCGATGGAGTCGATTAAGAGCTGGCCGCGATAGCGGTAGGTGTAAGGGGTATCATGGTCGCCCGCGGTTACATCGTCGATGCGAAAGACACGCGCCACCAGTGAGTTAAGAATCTCTTGTTCGGGGAGGGTCATTTTTCACCTGTAATTGCGCATCGAATTTCACGAAAAACTGGAAACACCGTGAAATTCGATGCGCAGAGAGCGGGAATGCATGGGGGTCGAACCCACCCTGGACCGCAACGCGACCCAACACCGGTTTTGAAGACCGGGAAGCCCACCGGGACTTATGCACTCCCGCAGCAAGGATACACGAGAGCGGCGGGCTTGGCAAGGGATGGAGCCTAAGGCTTCAATGCGGGCAGCAGGGTTTGCAGGGTTTCAGCGCCGTAGAAAAACAGCAGCAGGGTCAGCGTGGTGGCGCAGGCAACTGCCAGCAAGGTTAGCCCGCCGACCCAAATGCCTGCCAGGGCGAAACCACGGCCTTTTTCAGCGCTGGAACGCATCTGACGCAGGGCGCGGGTACCGCTTACGATGGCTGCCAGCCCGGTGATCACTGCCGCCGGGTAACAGACCACCGCGGTCATGGGGATGGGCGCAAGGCCGATGCAAAACGAGAAGACTGTCAGCAAAGCGGCCAGCAGGCTGGCAAGGGCAGCACGATTGGTGGAAGGGGTCGGTTCGAACATAGGTTAGCCCTGTTTGGATGAAATGAATGCCTGAGTGTACCGCAAACGCACCAGAACAGGTCCTGTGGTTTGCCCTGCAGGTTGATGCTGTTTGAGAAAGCTGGAGAGATTTCGCAGATTGTGCAGATTTTGTCCTCGAAAATCGGCTAAAATCAAATTTATGCAAGAGCGTCTCTCCCTCTACGTCCATCGTGAAAGTCCGTTGCACCGGCTCAACCCTCTGACCAAATTAACCCTAACCTTTGCGTTGATCCTGGTTGCTTTTTCCAGTCCCTGGTATTGGACGGCGGCTGTGCTGGTATTTGTGGCCATCCTGCCGCTCAGCTTTGTCGGCCGGGTCCAGCGTGAATACTTTTGGACAGCCCTGCGGCTGTTGGTGCCGGTGACTGGCTTTATTTTCGTCATGCAATCCTTTTTCTTGCCGGGCGGGCAGACAGAACTCTTCCGCTGGGGCTTTTTGCGCCTGACGAGTGAAACCCTGGCCCAGGGTTTTCTCACCGCTGTGCGCATTTTTGTGATGGTTTCATCCTTCATCCTGTTCCTCCTGACCACCCATCCCAGTGAATTGATGGGCGACCTGACCCGCCGTGGGCTGCCAGGCCAGTTTGCATATGTCATCGTCAGCACCCTGCAAATCATCCCGCAAATGCAGGCCAAGGCCCAGACCATCATTGCAGCGCAGCGTTCACGCGGCCTCGATACCCAGGGAACATTTGCCCGGCGCATTGGGGCGCTGGTTCCGCTGGTGGGGCCGTTGGTATTTGGGTCGCTGGTAGAAGTGGAAGAGCGCGCCATCGCCATTGAAGCGCGCGGCTTTACCTCCACCCGCACCAAGACCTTCTTGCGCGAACTGCCAGATACCTCCACCGACCGCTTCCTTCGCTGGACGCTGGTTGTCCTCGTCCTGTTCACCTTTGCGGCAAAACTATGGCTCTCGTAAACCTGCAAAACGTTACTTACAAATACCCACTTACCGACGTGCCGGTGCTTAAAAACATCAGCCTGAAGGTGGATGAAGGCGAGTTTGTGGCCGTGATCGGGCCGAACGGCGCGGGAAAATCAACCCTGTGCTACACCCTTTCGGGTTTTGTGCCGCACTTTTTTAAAGGCGAACTGACCGGTAAGGTTGAAGTGGCGGGTGTTGAAGTGCAGGCTGCCACCCTCAGCGAGTGGGTGATGACGGTTGGGTTGGCTTTCCAGAACCCATTCAACCAGATTTCGGGCGCAAAATACACCGTTTACGAAGAAATTGCCTTCGGGCTGGAAAATCTCGGCGTCCCGCGTGATGAGATGAAGGTCCGCGTGGAAGAAACCATGGCGATGACCGGCATTACCCACCTCGCCAACCGTTCACCGTATTCGCTTTCTGGCGGGCAGCAGCAGCGCGTAGCGCTTACCTCCATCCTGGTGATGCAGCCCAAAGTGCTGGTGCTAGACGAGCCCACCAGCCAGCTCGACCCCATTGGCACCCGCGAAGTTTTCGCCGTCATTCGTGAGATGAGCCGCAGGGGCATGACGGGCATCTTGGCGTCGAGTTCGCGATGCAGGTTGGCGATGTAACGCGATACCACCGGTCGCACAGGAATTGACGACCGTGGTTTCGGTGCGCTCGTACTCGTACATTTCCGGCATCACTTCCGAGGAAATCGACACCGGTACGCCGGGCAGCACTTTGGCTGCGATCTCGCGGATCCGGCGC